>CAMFHE010000130.1 GCA_945952045.1 uncultured Rhizobium sp. | reverse complement strand
GGCGTCAGCTTGCCGACGGCAAGTGAAATCTGCAAATGGCGCGCAAGCGCGATTTACAGGCGGCGCCGGCATCGTTACCTCGATTATCGAGTAACCGATAGTCGATATTAATCGGAAAGCCCTGCCGGTTACGGCGGGGCTTTTTGCATTTGAAGCGCTCAGTCCGACATTTCAAATCGCGGCGTGAAAACATGGCCTTGCCGGTTTTCTCCGGGTGGGCGGGGCGTTTCCCCGGAAATTTGACCATCCAGATGAGAAAATGAAAAAACAGGCTTGCCAAGCCGGTCAAGCCGCCGTAAAGGAGCGCCATGCCGACGGTGCAGCGCGAAAGCGAACCGGCGCCGGAAGCTGAAATGAAGGGGTATAGCTCAGTTGGTAGAGCGGCGGTCTCCAAAACCGCAGGTCGGGGGTTCGAGCCCCTCTGCCCCTGCCATTCCATACTATCCGGCGCAGTTTCATGCAGCCGACCTGGTTTGGCAAAACATCTAAGGCCGTAAATGTCGAATTCGGACTTGAGAATCGGATTCACGATGTTTATGTAAGGTTCAAACAGACACGCGGTGCGTGGGGCTGATTCATCCAGCTTTACGCGCCGTAATTGCGTGGGTAGTCAATGGCATCGAAAACCAACCCAGTTACGTTTCTCCGGCAGGTCCGGACGGAGACGTCCAAGGTCACGTGGCCGTCGCGCCGCGAGACGATGATCTCGACCGCCATGGTGCTGGTCATGGTTATTTTCGCCGCGTTGTTCTTCTTCGCCGCGGATCAGTTGATGGGCTGGCTTTTGAGCCTCGTGCTGAACATCAGCAGATAATACGGGTGGAGACAGGCAATGGCGGCGCGCTGGTATATCGTCCACGCATATTCGAATTTTGAAAAGAAGGTCGCGGAGTCGATCGAGGAGAAGGTTCGCCAGAAGGGCCTTGAGCATCTCTTCGAAAAGATTCTCGTTCCGACTGAAAAGGTGGTCGAGGTGCGCCGTGGCCGCAAGGTCGATTCCGAGCGCAAGTTCTTCCCGGGCTATGTCATGGTCCGTGCGGACCTGACGGACGAAGCCTACCATCTGATCAAGAACACGCCGCGCGTGACCGGCTTCCTCGGTTCCGACAACAAGCCGGTTCCGATCCCGGATTCTGAGGCCGATCGCATCCTGGGTCAGGTCCAGGAAGGCGTCGAGCGTCCGAAGTCGACGATCTCCTTCGAGATCGGCGAGCAGGTTCGCGTTTCCGACGGTCCGTTCGCTTCGTTCAATGGCACCGTTCAGGATGTCGATGAAGAGCGTTCGCGCCTCAAGGTCGAAGTGTCGATCTTCGGCCGCGCCACGCCCGTCGAACTGGAATACGCTCAGGTCGAAAAGGTCTGAGCGATCGCGGACGGAAACGTCCGCATCCGCGTGGAAGGTGAGGCGGCTTTGGCCGGCCGCCAAGCAACCGAACCACGCAACCGCAGCCGCCGGGCAGATGTCCGGCATTATCGACCGGGTATCCGGTCTCTTAAGAAAGGCAGAGAGTTATGGCTAAGAAAGTCATGGGCCAGCTCAAGCTGCAGGTAAAGGCTGGGTCGGCCAATCCGTCCCCGCCGATCGGTCCTGCACTTGGTCAGCGCGGCATCAACATCATGGAATTCTGCAAGGCGTTCAACGCCGCCACGCAGGAAATGGAAAAGGGTATGCCGATCCCGGTCGTCATCACCTACTACCAGGACAAGTCCTTCACCTTCGCGATGAAGCAGCCGCCGGTCAGCTACTTCCTCAAGAAGGAAGCGAAGATCCAGTCCGGCTCGAAGACTCCGGGCAAGGGCGCTGCTGCTGCCAAGCTCACCAAGGCTCAGATCAAGTCTATCGCTGAAGCGAAGATGAAGGATCTGAACGCCGCCGATATCGAAGGCGCAATGGCCATGATCGAGGGCTCTGCCCGCGCCATGGGTCTGGAAGTGGTGGCATAACATGGCAAAGCTCGCAAAGCGCATTCAGAAGATCCGCGAAGGCATCGACCCCACCAAGCTGGTCGGCCTTTCGGACGCCATCGCCCTCGTCAAGGAGCGTGCGACCGCCAAGTTCGACGAAACCGTCGAGATCGCCATGAACCTCGGCGTCGACCCGCGTCACGCTGACCAGATGGTTCGTGGCGTTGTCAACCTGCCGAACGGCACGGGCCGTGACGTTCGCGTCGCCGTCTTCGCTCGTGGCGCCAAGGCTGACGAAGCCAAGGCCGCCGGTGCAGACATCGTCGGCGCCGAAGACCTGCTCGAAATCGTCCAGGGCGGCAAGATCGACTTCGATCGCTGCATCGCGACCCCGGACATGATGCCGCTCGTCGGCCGCCTCGGTAAGGTTCTCGGCCCGCGTGGCATGATGCCGAACCCGAAGGTCGGTACGGTGACGATGGACGTCACGGGTGCCGTCAAGGCTTCCAAGGGCGGCGCCGTCGAGTTCCGCGTCGAAAAGGCTGGTATCATCCATGCTGGTATCGGCAAGGCCTCGTTCGATGCTAAGGCTCTCGAAGAGAACATCAAGGCATTCGCCGACGCCGTCATCAAGGCGAAGCCGGCTGGCGCCAAGGGCAACTACCTGAAGCGCGTTGCCATCTCGTCGACGATGGGCCCGGGCGTCAAGGTCGAGCCGTCCACGGTTACCGCCTGATTTATCAAGTTTTCCGGGCCCACTCGCCTGGATTTTAGAATTTCCGGCCTTTCGGGGCCGGAGATTTCCGGAGAAATCCGGAACTCCTGTCCGAGATTGCAGGTGGTTTTCCCTTAATCACTTGGCCTGCATGAGACGG
>CAMFHE010000129.1 GCA_945952045.1 uncultured Rhizobium sp. | reverse complement strand
ACGTAAAGCTGCGGAATGGTCGGCCAGTTGGAATAATCCTTGATGCCCTGGCGGATTTCCTGATCGGCCAGAACGTTTACGCCCTTATAGTCGACGCCGAGGTAGTCGAGGATCTGCACGACCTGACCGGAGAAACCACACTGCGGGAACTGCGGCGTGCCCTTCATGAAGAGCACGACGTCGTTGGTCTTCACTTCGTTGTCGATGAATTCGTTGATGCCGCTCATGGGCCTGTTCCTTTCACGCGCGGCTTCAAGGACCGCTGTTTGATGCATTGCCTTAAATAGCAATGACGTCAGGGGAATTCCAGCCGGTCAGGCTGGAATTGTTGATGCAAGCCGCGGCATTTCCCGCATTCTCGAACGCTTTATTGCGTCGCCTCGCAGCGCTGCTGCCCCTTGTCGGTCAGCTTGCCGCTTTGCAGATTCATGACTTTAAGCTGCGTTATCGCAGACCCCATGCCGTTTGCCTGATGCTCGGCGAATTCCGGGCAGGTGGCGGCAGTCGCCTCTCCGGTCCGCTGCCAGAAGGAAAGCTCGCCCTTTTTGATCTCATACGCATCCGACGGCACGTCCAGCACCGCCTTGCGGCTCGTCAGGTCGTAGACGACGAGATCGCCCTGCGGTCCGGTCGAGCGGGTCAGGATCAGCCATTTTCCATCCAGTGCCCCGAACCACAGCGGATCGCCCGGCCGGCCGATGACGAAATCCTTCTTCGTCGGCGTGAAATGGCAGTTCTTGGCAGTCTTTTGATCGGTCACCGCCCGCACGGCAAATTGCGCCCCGGCATCGTCGTCATATTCCTTTTCCGCAACGGTGAAAAAACGGTTGGAATGGCATTTGGCGCTGGCCGCCGAGGCAGGCGCGCTGAACGACGCTGCGGCGAGCAGGACGACAAGGCCGGAGATAAGCGGCAGGCAACGCATGGAAAGCTCCGTCAATAGAAAATGACTTTAAAATTCATGCAGATACAGAAAAGCCCGGCGAATTGTGCGCCGGGCTTGAATATCGAAGGAAGGCGCCGGTCAGTCCGGCGCGCTGGTCTGGAGGGCGAGTGCGTGCAGCACGCCGCCCATCTTACCTTCCAGGGCATTGTAGACCATCTGATGCTGCTGCACCCGCGTCTTGCCGCGGAAGGCATCCGCTACGACTTCCGCCGCATAGTGGTCCCCGTCGCCGGCAAGATCCCTGATAACGACCTTCGCGCCGGGAATACCGGCCTTGATGAGGTCTTCGATGTCTCCGGGTTTCATCGGCATGGGACGTGCTCCTTCACTTATTCGGCAGCGGCCCGAGAACCGTCGCCATCCATAAAGTCAGGGAACCATGATTCATGGGCAGAGCGCAATTGCTCAATTGAAACGGGACGCGCTGCACCCAGAGTTACCCACGATCCACCGGTGCGGCCGATCCACGGGCAGAAGACATCCGCCGCTTCGGCGAGTTCCTGAACCTTGGAAAGGTTGCTTTCCTTGACGGTGACGACATAGCGGCCCTGATCCTCGCCGTAGAAGACAGGGATCGGATCCTGATCGGCGATCTGGTTCAGATGCGCGCCGATTCCGGATGCAATCGCCATTTCGGCAACGGCGAGCGCCAGACCCCCGGTGGAGCAATCGTGAACGGCAGTCGCCAGACCGTCCTGGATCAGGCCGCGCACGAAATCGCCGACTTTCTTTTCATGCGCCAGATCGACCGACGGCGGCGGGCCATCCGTGCGGCCGTGAATGTCGCGCATATAGACCGACTGCGCCAGATGCGTGCCCCAGCTTGCCGGCGCGCCGGCAAGCAGGATCGCCTGGCCCTGTTCGGCAAAACGGATGCGCGCCATCTTGGCCCAATCCTTGATCAGACCGACGCCGGCAATGGTCGGGGTCGGCAGGATCGCCTGGCCGTTGGTCTCGTTGTAGAGCGAGACGTTGCCCGAGACGATCGGGAAATCGAGCGCCGTGCAGGCCTCGCCGATGCCCTTGATGGCATGGACGAACTGGCTCATCGTATCCGGGCGTTCCGGATTGCCGAAATTCAGATTGTCGGTCGCAGCGAGCGGCAGGGCGCCAGTCGCAGTGATATTGCGCCAGCATTCGGCGACCGCCTGCTTGCCGCCTTCGAAGGCGTCGGCCTCGACATAGCGCGGCGTGACGTCCGAGGAGAAGGCCAGCGCCTTCTTGGCATGGCCTTCGACGCGCACGACGCCGGCATCGCCACCCGGCAATTGCAGCGAATTGCCCTGAATCAGCGTATCGTATTGCTCGTAAACCCAGCGGCGCGAGGAGTTATTGGCCGAGCCGATGAGGCTGAGCAGCGCATCGGCAACGTCGGCCTGCGGAATATCGTCCACGGCCAGCGGGGCAGGGACTTTGGCCGGGGTCCACGGGCGGTCGTATTCCGGCGCCTCGTCACCCAGTTCCTTGATCGGCAGGTTGGCGACTTCCTCGCCCTGGTGGATGACGCGGAAACGCCGGTCGTCGGTGGTCTTGCCGACGATTGCGAAGTCGAGGCCCCACTTGACGAAGATTGCCTTGGCTTCTTCTTCCTTGGCGGGCTCGAGAACCATGAGCATACGCTCCTGGCTTTCCGAGAGCATCATTTCATAGGCCGTCATGCGCTCTTCGCGCACCGGCACCTTGTCGAGCAGCAGCTCGATGCCGAGGTCGCCCTTGGCGCCCATTTCAACGGCCGAGCAGGTGAGGCCGGCCGCGCCCATATCCTGAATGGCGATGACCGCGCCGGTCTTCATCAGTTCGAGGCAGGCTTCCAGCAGGCACTTTTCGGTGAAGGGGTCGCCGACCTGAACCGTCGGGCGCTTCTCCTCAATCGACTCGTCGAATTCGGCAGACGCCATCGTCGCGCCGCCGACGCCATCGCGGCCGGTCTTGGCGCCGAGATAAACGACCGGCAGGCCAACGCCCTCGGCCTTGGAATAGAAGATGGCATCCGACTTGGCGAGACCGGCGGCAAAGGCGTTGACGAGGATGTTGCCGTTATAGCG
>CAMFHE010000128.1 GCA_945952045.1 uncultured Rhizobium sp. | reverse complement strand
GCGGATCTTCACGTTGTAGTCGACCACGCGCTTGACCGGGACTAGAATTTTCATGATCAGGCTCCGATGCTGGAAATGCGGATAATTGGCGTCGCCTCCTCAGGCGAACAAAACCAGTGGCAATCTTTTACGCACAGAAAATGGATTATTCAAGTGTGAAAATATGAAGTTGATTTTTCATGGACGCGGATTTATCGTCTGCCTATCATGCTCGATATGCAAGGGGCGCAAAGATGTCGGTTGTCTCGAATTGCCTGCAACGGTAATCATTCCCGTGTCGAAGAAGGAATGACCATGCCGCCACGCACCGTGCAGAATGCCGAGGGATGGGCCAGTGAAGATCATCAAAACGAGGATGTCATTGGCGCACAGATCAGGGAGCTTCGCAAGGCGAAGGGGCTGACGCTGCAAGACGTGGCCGACGCCGCAGGCATTTCCGTTGGTTATCTGAGTCAGATCGAGCGCAACCAGTCGAAACTGCCGATCGGGGTGCTGAAAAAGATCAGCACGACCCTTGGCGTGCAGATCAACTGGTTCTTTCACGCCAGCGATATTCCCGCCGACGAGAAGGACATCATCGTTCGCGCCAACAACCGGCGCAAGCTGACCTTCACGCAGCTGGGAATTCAGGAAGAACTGCTTTCTCCGAACCTTAGCGGTCCGCTCGAAATGCTGATGAGCACCATCGACGTCGGCGCAGACAGCGGCGACTACAGCCATGAAGGCGTGGAGGCCGGTCTCGTCATCAGCGGCACGCTCGATCTGTGGGTGGCCGGCCAGCATTTCCGTCTCAATGCGGGGGATAGTTTTTCGTTCAAGAGCACCGAGGTGCATCGCTGCGCCAATCCCGGAGACGAGCCGACCAAGGTGGTCTGGATCATCACGCCGCCGCAATACTGAACCTGGTCGTCTCGCATGACGCCGGCGCGCGATTGCCTGCGACGATCGGCTTTATCGAAATAATCCGATGCGACGCCTAGTGTCGCCTCCCAGCCAAATCCGTGGACGGCATAAAAGCCGGCCGCTGTCTTTCAATCCCTGGAGCCATTTCGTGACCACGAACAATCTCGTCCTCACCGTTTCCTGCCCGTCGACAAGAGGCATTGTCGCCGCCATCTCCAGCTATCTTGCCGACAAGGGCTGCAACATTATCGACAGCTCCCAGTTCGACGATCTGGAAACCGGCCGTTTCTTCATGCGCGTCGGGTTCCGCTCGGAAACCGGAGCGCAGGAGGCGGAGATTCGCGACGGCTTCACCGGCATCGCCGAAAAATTCGCGATGGACTACGACTTCCATCAGGGCGACAAGCGGACCAAGGTCCTGCTGATGGTCTCCAACTTCGGCCACTGCCTTAACGATCTTCTGTATCGCTGGCAGATCGGCGCGCTTCCGATCGACATCGTCGGCGTCATCTCCAACCACCTGACCTATCAGAAGGTGGTGGTGAACCACGATATTCCCTTCCACCACATCAAGGTGACGAAGGAGAACAAGCCGCAGGCGGAAGCGCAATTGTTGCAGGTCGTCGAGGATACCGGCGCCGAACTCGTGGTTCTTGCCCGCTACATGCAGATCCTGTCGGATGCGCTGTGCAAGAAGATGTCCGGCCGCATCATCAACATTCACCACTCCTTCCTGCCGAGCTTCAAGGGTGCGAACCCCTACAAGCAGGCCTTCGAGCGCGGCGTAAAACTGATCGGCGCGACGGCGCATTACGTCACCGCCGATCTCGACGAAGGTCCGATCATCGAGCAGGACGTCGCCCGCATCACCCATGCGCAATCGGCAGACGATTACGTCTCGATCGGCCGAGACGTCGAAAGCCAGGTGCTGGCGCGGGCGATCCACGCCCATATCCACCAGCGCACCTTCATCAACGGCAACCGCACGGTCGTTTTCCCGGCAAGCCCGGGCTCCTACAAGTCCGAGCGCATGGGTTGATCGATGAAATATCCCGGCGCGATCAAACGCGCCGGGATATTCAATAATCAGATAGAGCCAAGGCCCGCCGATGCCAGACGCTTCAGCGCCTCGGCAACACTCACCCGGCGATAGGTTTCGGTGGCGAGGTCGCCGGTCTTGAGGGCGGCGCGACGTGCCTTGCCTTCGGCGCGGTCTTCATCCGTAACATCCGGCTCTCGTTCGATGAGCCAATGCAGAAAGGCGTCGTCGGCCTCCTTGACCGGACGGCCTGTAACGGACGAAATACGATTGACCCGCAATTCCGAAAGCGGACGCAGGGTCTGCGACGGATTGTATTCGGTGCGCTTGTCGAGGCCCGATATGGCGATATCCGCACCTTGCGTTCTTCCCGAGGCGTCGTAGACGAAGGCGGAGGCGATGCGGTCGAAGGCGGCATCCTCTTCTTTCGGGCGATGTTCGACGTCGCGCATCGGACGGTCCGGAATGGCAAGACGTGTGATGCCGCGGTCGTTGATCGCGTCGAGCACTTCGCGGTGATCGGTCGTCTTGAGGATGACCTCGCGCCGCGCCGGCCAGAAATCGTAATGCGCATGCGCGCCGTATCCGCGGCCGATATGGAAGGCGTAGATTTCGGGATAGACGGTCAGGCTCGTGCGCCGGGAGGGCTTCACATCATAATAGGCGGTCATGGCCGCCTGCAGCAGATGCGTTGCCCCGATGCCGCCGAATGTCTCGTCGATGACGAGGCCGAAGCGATCATGTGCATTCCAATCCGGGAAAAGATCGGCGATGGACGCCTTTTGCTGATCGATCGAAACATCGAACATCTCGGACTTCAACAGTGTCATTACATGCATGCAGACCTCCCGGATTTTCCCTGCGCGCGTTGCATCCGGCGTTCTCCTGATGACGCGCGACATGTTTATCGGAAACGATCTCTATCATGGATCGATTTTCCTGCAGCATGCGAAAAGGTCAAAATGGGCCGAACGGGAGGCAAATCCGTTCGACGGACCGGCCGCGGAACTGTTCGAGGCGGCCGGCCTGCGCCAAAATCATCGGCTGAATTCCGAGCTCAAAATTCCTCCCAGCTTGCATCTGAGCTGGGTGGGGCGGTGCCGAAGGCTGCTGTCAGCTTGCCGGTCAGGGCATGGGCCGGCGAAGAGACGGGTCGCGCATGGGCGGATGCGCTTTGCGGCCTGCCTGCGGGTTCACGCGCGGTCGCCGGCCGTGGAGGCGCCGCGCTCGAAACGATTGCCGCGTAACGCGTTGGCCCACCATTGCCTTGCAGGCGCGTCGCGGCCGTGCGGGTGCCGCCGAGATTGAACTGCGCCAGCCGGGCCGAGAGCGCGCTGACTTCCGACACCAGCGTATGCGAGGCGGCATTGGTTTCCTCGACCATCGAGGCGTTGCGCTGCGTGCCCTGATCCATCTGGTTGACGGCGGTGTTGATTTCCTGAAGTCCGACCGACTGCTCGCGCGCCGACTGGACGATGGCCTGCACGTTGCGGTCGATTTCCTGCACCTCCGCGACGATGCTGCGCAGCGCCTCGCCGGTCTCCCCGACCAGGCCGACGCCATGCTTGACCTGCCCGCCGGAGGAGGTGATCAGGCTCTTGATCTCCTTGGCGGCCTGGGCCGAACGCTGGGCAAGTTCGCGCACTTCCTGGGCAACGACGGCAAAACCCTTGCCGGCTTCGCCGGCACGGGCGGCTTCCACGCCGGCATTCAGCGCCAG
>CAMFHE010000127.1 GCA_945952045.1 uncultured Rhizobium sp. | reverse complement strand
CTTTTGCGCAAGCTTGCCGGCTTTGCCGGTCTCGTGCACGAAAACATGTATCGCTTCACCGGCTGGCGCTTCCTGTCGATCGGCCGCTATCTCGAGCGCGGCCTGCACATGACCCGGCTGCTCGGCCATATGTCCGGGCCGGAGGCGCCGGACGGTGCCCTCGACATGCTCTTGGAGATCGGCGACAACGTCATGACCCATCGTCGCCGCTACAGCGTTTCGACCACGCGGCTGACGATCACCGACCTTCTGGCGCTCGATCCGCTCAATCCGCGTTCGATCCTTTTCCAGCTCAACGAAATCCACAACGAGGTGGAGCAATTGCCGAACGCGCTCGTCAACGGCCAGATGTCGCCCTTCTATCGCGAGGCGATGCGCCTGCATTCGGGCCTTGCGGTGATGACGCCGGAAGCGCTGTCGGCGGAGGCTTATCACAAGCTGGAACTGGAGCTGGAGCACCTCTCCAATCTTCTGGCGCAAACCTATCTCGGCTGAGGCGGCGATGCTTTACGACCTGTCGCTGCATATGGGTTATCTCTACGACAGCCTCGCCTCGAACGCGCGCCACATCGTTCGCGTCGTGCCGCTGTCGATCCCCGACCGGCAGCGGCTGATCGCCGGCGCCCTGACCGTCGAGCCGCAGCCGGAAGAACGCACGGCATTCACCGATTTCTTCCAGCATCCGGCCGCCTCCATTCTGATCCGCGCGCCGCACGAGCGGCTGGATATCCGCATGAAGGCGCGGGTGCAGGTCGATCCCGTGACCGTGCGCGCCGATTTTTCGCCGACCCTCGACAAACTGCCGGACGAGCTTGGCAATTGCTGGTCGCTGGGCGCGGAATCCCCGCATCATTTTCTCGGGGCGAGCCCCCGGCTGCCGGAAGAGCCGGCGATTGCCGCCTATGCCCGCGAGATGGAGCTGAAGACCCGCACCGTGCTGGAAATCGCGCGCGCCATGTGCGCCCGCATCCACCGCGACTTCGCCTACGATCCCAAGGCGACGACGGTGGATACGACGCCAGCGCGCGCCTTTGCCCTCAAGCGCGGCGTCTGCCAGGATTTTAGCCATGTGATGATCACGGCGCTGCGCAGCCTCGGCATTCCCGCCGGCTATGTCAGCGGCTATCTGCGCACCATTCCGCCGCCCGGCAAAGAGCGGCTGGAAGGGGCCGACGCCATGCACGCCTGGGTGCGCATCTGGTGCGGCGGCCTTGCGGGCTGGGTCGAATTCGACCCCACCAACGATATTCCCGCCGGCACCGACCATATCGTCGTCGGCTACGGCCGCGACTATTCCGACGTCGCCCCCGTGATCGGCGTGCTCAAGAGCTACGGCCGCCACCAGACCCTGCAAGCTGTGGATGTCGTTCCCGTCCAGGCCTGAGAGGTTGCCAAACCGCCACGCTCATCCCGCCCCGGCGCTTTAAGCAGTTCTGATTGAAGCATAATCCAATCGATCCTCGTTTCACTCCGGACGGATTGTGCGCTCACGCAAAAAGTGTCGCAAAATCGCCCGATCATTCAAATGCGAGCGATGCGGTAAACGGCTGCGAAAGGGAGTGGACGCTAAATCTTGGGCATCGTTGCAACCGCGAGAAGTTAAATGACCGCGTATCGTTCACACCTCGTGCGCCTGCTTGCCGACAAGGGGGGCAACTTCGCCGCCATCACCGCGCTCCTTCTGCCGGTCTTGCTCGGCATCGCCGGCGTCTCCGTCGATTACCTGCGCATGTCGCATGAACGAAGCCGGGTTCAGAACGCCGCTGATTCCGCCTCGCTGGCGGCGGCGACCGCGCTTGCCGAGAAGGGCTTCACCGAGCAGCAGGCCCGCGCGCTGGCCATCAGCTTCCTGCGGGGCCAGATGGCGGCGACGGGAAGCACCGGCAATGACGCCGCCAAGAGCGACGACAATCCGGACGCTCCGTTCAGCGCCGCTCCGACAGTGCTGATCACGCAAACCCCGGTCGCCGGCAACGGCAAGAAATTCACCGTCAGCATCGAGGCCCATTACAAGCTCGGGCTGACCGGCTTCACCAAGGTGCTCGGCGTGAACGATCCCGAGATCGTCGCCTCCAGCAAGACGACCAGCCAGACGGCGACGATGAACGCCCTTTCGATGTATCTCGTGCTCGACAAGTCCGGCTCCATGGCCTGGATTACCGGCTCCAAGGATACGTCGAAAACCTCCTGCCCGAACTATACCGAGAGCAACTGGTCGAAATATCCCAATCTCAAGGCGTCGAGCCCCTGCTATATTTCCAAGATCTCGGCGCTGAAGACGGCGGTGGCGACATTGTCGGCCCAGCTGATCGCCGCCGATCCGACATCGGAATACAGCCGGCTCGGCGCAGTGTCCTATAATCTTTCGGCGCAATCGCCCTCGGCGCTCGATTGGGGCACGACGGCGGCGCAAACCTATGTCAACGCGCTGGTCGCCGATGGCGGCACCGCATCCACCGACGCCATGCAAAAGGCCTATAGCAGCCTGATCGACGCCAAGGAAAACAAGGAACATAGCGACAAGACAGGCCTCACGCCGCAGAAATTCATCGTCTTCATGACGGATGGCGACAACAACTACACCAATGACGATACCAAGACGCTGGCGATCTGCGACAAGGCGCGCGCCGACAAGATCACCATCTATACCGTCGCTTTCATGGCGCCGACGCGTGGCCAGACGCTCCTGAAGACCTGCGCCGGCACGAATGCCAATTATTTCGCCGCCGAAAGCATGGCCGAGCTGGTCGATGCCTTCAAGACGATCGGCAAGAAGGCGGCCGAGCGCACCACGCGCCTGACGAACTGAGGCCAAACGCCCGCGACAGCCGCTTGCCCAGCAATGAAACACAGCCGTCCCGTCATATCGACGGGGCGGTTTTCGCATGTTTCGCAGCGCACGGGATCAGAGCGGAAAAACCGATCAGAATCAAATCCTTTCGGCGCATTTTCGCGTCATTCGATCTATTTTTTAATTCGATTAAATGTCGGTTGCAACTGTTTCGCAAGAATGCATAAACTATCGAAGTTGTGCTTCAGGCGGCCGGTTCTACGGCTATACTCGTGTCCCAACCCGGCCCGGACGGAACAACGCAGGTAGAAATAGCTCAGAGCCAGACGATGAACAATGTTTCGAAAGCAGACATTCCCTACCCCTCCCCGCGCAGCTCCGAACCAAGCGTGCTGGCGGAGGAAATCATCGAGCGGCTGACATACCGCATCGGCAAGGACGCACAGGTCGCCAAGCCGCATGACTGGCTGACCGCCGCGATCCTCGTCATCCGCGACCGCGTCATCGACCGGTGGATGGCCTCCACGAAGCAGGTCTACAAGACCAACGCCAAGCGCGTCTATTATCTATCCCTGGAATTCCTCATCGGCCGGCTGATGCGCGACGCCGTCAACAATCTCGGTCTGATGAACGAGATTCGCGACGCGCTCGCCTCGCTCGGCGTCGATATCGACGTCATCGCCGGGCTGGAGCCGGATGCGGCACTCGGCAATGGCGGCCTCGGTCGCCTCGCCGCCTGCTTCATGGAATCGATGGCGACCGTCGACATTCCAGCCTATGGCTACGGCATCCGCTACATGCACGGCCTGTTCCGCCAGCAGATGGCGGATGGCTGGCAGGTGGAACTGCCCGAAACCTGGCTCGCCCACGGCAACCC
>CAMFHE010000126.1 GCA_945952045.1 uncultured Rhizobium sp. | reverse complement strand
TCAGGACGGCTCTCCCATACGCACCGATTTCGTGAAGGCAGCCGCAAGTCCGCGCGCCACCGCGGCGTCGAAGCCGGCGGCGCGCATATCCTCAATCGCAGCCGCTGTCGTGCCGCGATAGTCGAGGAAGGTATTGACGGTATCGGTGGGACAGTCGTCACGCCGTTCGAGCAGGCGGCCAGCGCCGACGATGATCGTATTGACGGCGCGACGGGCAACGTCGCGGTCGAGGCCGCTTGCCACGGCATGCTTCATCATGGCCTCGGCGAGAAGCGCCGGAAAGGCCGGGCCCGAGCCCGTCAGACCCGTGAGGTAATCGATTTCGGTTTCACTGGCCACTTCGTCCTGCAGGCCGCAGGCGTCGAAGACGGCGCGAACGACAGCCCGGTCGGCATCAGTGACATCCGGTGTGGCGATCCAGGGCGTATAGGATTTGCGCACTTCTGCTGCGGCGTTGGGCAGCGTCCGCACCGCGCGCGGCGTATTGTGGCGCGCGCAAAGTGCCTCGAGGCGGATGCCGGCCATCACCGAAACGACGAGTTTGCCGTTCACATCGATGGTCAAGTCCTTCCAATCGTCAGGGCGTACGGACAGGATGACGACGTCGGAGCGGTCTGCAAGCGCCTGGTTGTCTGTCTTCCAGACGCTTTCCGGAAAACACTCGGGGCGTTTGCTGCGATAGGAGAGCGAGAGATGTCCGGGTTGAACGATACCTGCGTCCAGCATCGCTTGCGCAATAGCCCCGCCGAGCCAACCGGCTCCACCGACGATGCCAACCTTCAACGGACCGTTCATCCCTTGTGCTTCTCCTCATCAGGCTTGTAACCGTGCCGGGCGAAGAAGCGGTCGAGCTCCTTTTGCTGAGGCACCTGGCCGGTATAGATCGCGATGTATTCCGGTATGCGCTCCATGCGCAGCGCGATGTCCTCGTTCGACTGCATGGAGATGTATCCGATCTGCACGAGGTAAGTGGTCCGCGCCCTTACATCGGCGGCCCCTTCCTTGTAGCCGAAGCGCATATACATGCGCGACAGCGCTTCCATTCGCATCTGGTCGGCCCGCTGGACCTCGTCGAGGATATCGGGCGACTGCAACGCCCAGCTGCGCACCGCGAACTCGAACTGGGAATCGAAAAGCTCCTTGTTCAGCCAGCAGTCGAAAACGTTCAGCATCGCTTCGGCGAGCGATTCCGCATAGGCTTCCGACTGCTTGATGATGTTGCCGGTATTTTTCTCCCGCCAGCGGGAAAGCAGTGCTTCCAACAATTCGTCCCGGTCCTTGAAGAACCAGTAGAAACTCGTGCGCGACAGATTGAGCCGCTTGGCAAGAGGCAGGATCTTGACCGACTCCACACCCGATTCCAGCAGGGAGTCGTAGGCAGCCTCGAGCCATCCCTCCTGTGAGCCACGCCAGCCGCTGTCACTCGTCGCCTGTTCCATGAATGCCTCCTAACAAATACGCCGCCCCCTGGCAACAGAAATGTACATGGGTGTCGATATTGTGAACTCACCTGTTTTTGATTATTGACATATGTGTACATTCCCGAATAGCGTTGCGCCCGAATTCCATAAACCGGAGCCCGTCGCATGTCGAACGACCCCCTGCTTCAACCGTATCAACTGAAGCACCTGACCCTTCGCAACCGTATTATCGTTACCTCGCATGAGCCCGCCTATCCCGAGGACGGCATGCCGAAGGGGCGTTATCGCGCCTATACTGTCGAGCGGGCCAAGGGCGGCGTCGCCATGACGATGACGGCCGGCTCGGCGGCCGTTTCGAAGGACAGTCCGCCGGTTTTCAACAACCTGCTGGCCTACAAGGACGAGATCGTTCCGTGGGTTCGCGAGATGACCGACGCGGTGCACGAGCAGGGCGCTGCGATCATGATCCAGCTCACCCATCTCGGTCGCCGCACCCGCTGGGACAAGGGAGACTGGCTGCCCGTCGTCGCGCCCTCGCATCATCGCGAAGCCGCCCACCGCGCCTTCCCGAAGAAGCTGGAAGACTGGGATATCGCGCGCATCATCAAGGATTTTGCCGATGCGGCCGAGCGCATGAAGGCTGGCGGCATGGACGGCGTCGAGCTGGAGGCCTATGGCCACCTCATCGATCAGTTCACCTCGCCTTTGACAAATGAGCTAGACGGCCCCTATGGTGGTTCGCTCGACAACCGCATGCGTTTCTGTCTTGATGTCTTCAAGGCAATGCGCGAGCGCGTCGGCGACGATTTCATTCTGGGCGTGCGCTACACGGCCGACGAATGTCTTCCCGGCGGCACGGGCAAGGCCGAAGGCCTTGAGATTTCCCGCCGCCTCAAGGAAAGCGGTCTCATCGACTATCTCAACGTCATTCGCGGCCATATCGACACCGATCCGGGCCTGACCGACGTTATCCCGATCCAGGGCATGGCGAGCGCGCCGCATCTGGATTTTGCCGGCGAAATTCGCGCCGCGACCCGATTCCCGACCTTTCATGCCGCCAAGATCCAGGACGTCGCCACGGCGCGTCATGCGATTGCGTCCGGCAAGGTCGACATGGTCGGCATGACGCGCGCCCACATGACGGACCCGCATATCCTGCGCAAGATCATCGAGAAGCGCGAAGACGATATCCGTCCCTGCGTCGGTGCCAATTACTGTCTCGACCGCATTTATCAGGGCGGTCTCGCCTTCTGCATCCACAATGCCGCGACCGGTCGCGAAGAGACCATGCCGCACGACATTCCGAAGGCGGATGCGCGCAAGAAGATCGTCATCGTCGGTGCGGGCCCTGCCGGTCTCGAAGCCGCGCGTGTCTCGGCCGAGCGTGGCCATGAGGTTGTCGTCTTCGAAGCCGCCAGCAATCCGGGCGGTCAGATTCGCCTGACCGCGCAGAGCGAACGCCGCCGCGAGATGATCAGCATCATCGAATGGCGCATGGCGCAGTGCGAGAAGCTCGGCGTCACCTTCCATTTCAACACCTGGGCGGAAGCCGAAACGATCCACGCCGAAAAGCCGGATGTCGTGATCATCGCCACCGGCGGTGTGCCGCATACCGATGTACTGACCAAGGGCAACGAGCTGGTCGTTTCCTCGTGGGATATCATTTCAGGCGATGTGAAGCCCGGCGCCAATGTCCTGATCTTCGACGATGCCGGCGACCATGCCGGCCTGCAGGCGGCCGAGTTTATCGCCAAGGCCGGCGGCAAGGTCGAGATCATGACCCCGGACCGCGCTTTCGCGCCTGAGGTCATGGCCATGAACCTGGTGCCCTATATGCGCTCGTTGCAGAAGCTCGATGCCACCTTCACGGTCACCTATCGCCTTGAAGCGGCGGAGAAGAGCGGCAACCAGCTGATTGCCCATGTCGGCAGCGATTACGGTGGCGTCGCCAAGCAGAGAACGGTCGACCAGATCGTCGTCAATCATGGTACAATCCCGCTCGACGAATTGTATTTCGAGCTGAAGCCGGGTTCGAAGAACCTCGGCGAAGTCTCTTACGACGAATTGCTGGCGGGTGCGCCTCAGACCGTGGATCACAATCCGGCCGGAAGCTACCGGCTGTACCGCATCGGCGATGCGGTTGCGGCACGCAACACCCATGCGGCGATCTATGACGGCCTGCGTCTGGCCAAGGATCTCTAAGGATGGTGCGACCCGTGATGCCTTTGCGTCGCGGGTCTGCCCGAATGAGTAGCGAAGGAAAGCGGATATGAAAATTCTAGTCCCGGTCAAGCGCGTGGTCGACTACAACGTGAAGATCCGCG
>CAMFHE010000125.1 GCA_945952045.1 uncultured Rhizobium sp. | reverse complement strand
TCGTAGGCATGGCCGATATGCGGCTTGCCGTTCGGATAGGAAATCGCGGTCGTGATGTAGAAGGGCGTCTTGGTCGTCATGATCGGGCTTCTTGGCTGTTTATTATATCACCGCTGCTTTAACCCATGTCCGCCGCAAGCGAAACAACAAGTTTCGGTGAAGGATGGTCAGGCCGTCATGTCTTCGAGGATTGACAGCACCGTCTGCTTGCGGTCGAGATTGTAGCCGAGCGAGATGGCGACGCGCTCGCCCAGGCTGGCCGACAGGCGGGCGAGGCGGTCGGCGGTATTCAGGTCGCCGGCAAGGGCCGCACCCCTCGCCCGGTCGGTGATGTGCTCGCCGATATGGGAGAGGAAAAAGGCATAGATCGTCTCGCTGTCACGGCCTGAAAGAACGTCCGCCAGCTTGTGCATCGCCTTGCGCGCAGCCGGCCCTTGCGCCGACAGTACGGCATCGAAGGCGGCGATGATGTCCATGCCGCCATAGTTCACCAGCTTCAGCGCCTGCGAAACACTGCCGCGCGCGGCGGCAAGGAGCCCGTCCTTGGCGTCCATGCCAAGATGGCCAAGCGCGGCGCGCATGGCGGCATCGTCCAGCGCCTCCAGCTTCAGCGGCAGGCACCGGGAGCGAATCGTCGGCAGCAGCTTGCCCGGCGCATGCGAGAGAACGAGGAACAGCGACCGCTTCGGCGGCTCCTCCAATATTTTCAGGATGGCATTGGCTGCGCTGCGGTTGAGATCGTCGGCGGGATCGACGATGACGATGCGCCAGTTGCCGGTGCCCGAGGTCTGGGAGAAGAATTTGCCGGCCCGGCGCACCTCGTCGACGGTAATCGCCTGCTTCACCCGGCCCGTTTTCTCATCGACCGGTCGCGACAGGTGCAGCAGATTGTGCGATGCGCCGGAGGCGATCTGGCGGCTAACCGGCGAGACCGGATCGGGATCGGCGATTGTTTCCGGCGCCGTCGCCGGATCGGGATGGGAAAGGATATGATTGGCGAAGCGGAAGGCGAGCGTCGCCTTGCCGATGCCCTCCGGCCCCTCGATCAGGATGGCGTGATGCACCTTGCCGGAACGATAGGCATGGGCCAGGAAGGCTTCGGAGGCCGCATGGCCGAAAAGGCGGGTGTTTTCGGACGGCGCGATGGCGCCGTCGAGCAGGCCGGGGGTGATGTCGGTCATTGCGCGGCTTCCGTCTCCGCATGTCGGTCGGCCGGGACGCGCTCCAGCAGCGGCTCGACGCAATCGAGGATCTGCGCGGCGATGTCCTCCTGCGCTTGCAGGGCATCGATCACCACGCACCGCTCCGGCTCGGCGGCGGCGATGTCGATAAAGGCCTCGCGACGCTTCTCGTGGGTTTCGGTCTTTTCACGCTCAAAACGATCCGGCGCGGTCGATTGCCCCTCGCCCCGTCGCTTGGCACGGGCAAGACCGACGTCCGCGGGGATGTCGAGGATGACGGTGCGATCCGGCACTGTTCCGTTGATCGCCACGCGCACCAACGCCTCGATGAAATCGGCATCGAGATTGCCGGTGACGCCCTGGTAGACGCGCGAAGAATCCATGAAGCGGTCGCAGAGCACGATCATGCCCTTGGCCAGCGCCGGGCGGATGACTTCCTCGACGTGATCGGCACGCGCCGCGGCAAACAGGATGGCCTCCATGCGCGTACCGAATTCTTCGGCGGCACCGGAGAGAAGGACATGGCGCACGGCCTCCGCACCGGGCGAGCCGCCGGGCTCGCGGGTCACAAGAACTTCGTGACCGCGACGCCGCAGCGCCTCGGCGAGAAGGCGAATCTGGGTGGATTTCCCGGCCCCCTCGCCGCCCTCGAATGTCACGAATAGTCCGGATGTTTCCGTCAAAGCCACTGTCCCGAATGCTTTCGATCACAAGATCGCAACGACCTGTTTACCGCAACTCAAAACCCGGTGAAACCGCATCGCTATCGATTTCATCAAGGATATAGAGGACGCATGTCGAAATTATAGCCAGAAGAACATCAGCTCCATGGCCGCATCGAGCGCGCGGCTGGCAAGCGTCCCGCGCTCGACCGCCTTGACGGTATAGAGCGGCACCTCGCGCAGCACCTTTTCGCCGACCGAGATCTTCAGCGAGCCGACCTGCCTGTCGGCCTCGACGGGCGCAACCAGCGGCCAGCGATAGACGATACGCGCGGCCAGCCGCTCGGGATTGTTGACCGGCAGAAAGACATCGACCGGCTCCTTGGCCGCCAGATCGACGCTGGAGCTGGCGCCGCCATAGACACTGATCGCACCGATGACCTCGCCCTGCTTGAAAAGGGTGCGGCTGGCAAACGAGGTCATCGCCCAGTCGACAACCCGGCGCGCTTCCTCGAACCGCTCCTTGTCGCTCTGCAGCCCGCCCATGGCCAGGAAGATGCGCTTGCCGTCACGCATCGCCGACAGCACAACGGAAAAACCCTCGCCATCCGCAAAACCGGTCGCCAGCCCGTCGACGCCGATATTGGCCGTCACCAGCGGGTTCTTGTTGCGCTGCTTGATCTTGTTCCACTCATATTCCGGCTGCGCGTAATAGCCGTAATAGTCGGGGTATTCGCCCTGCAAATGTTTTGCGAGCGTCACCAGATCATGCATGCTGCTGCGATTGCCGGGGTCCGGCAGGCCGGTGGGGTTGGAGAATTTGCTCATCGTCAGGCCAAGTTCCTCGGCCCGCTTGCTCATGCGCTGCGCGAAGGCAGCCTCCGATCCGCTCATGCCCTCGGCCAGGATGATGCAGGCATCATTGGCAAGCTGCACGGTCACGCCCTGCACCAGATCCAGAACCGGCACACTGGATTTCAGCGCCGCGAACATCGTCGAGGTGCGCGAAGGCGCGCCGCCGGTGCGCCAGGCATGTTCCGTCACGGGATAGGCGGTGGTTGGAGCGATCTCGCCCTTCTTCAGGGCGTCGAACACGACCTCCATGGTCATCAGCTTGGCGAGCGAGGCGGGGGAAACCGGTTCGTTCTCATCCTTGGAGATCAGCACCGTGCCGGTCGATGCCTCGATCATGTAGATCTGCTTCGCCTTGGTCTCAAAACCGGCCGGCGTTACCGAAGCTGCAAATGCCCAGGCGGGAACCAGACTGACAATCAGAACCTGAACAATCCGCCGCATTCGCTCTTCCCGTCTTCACACCGTGTTCCGATTTAGAACATGCCGGGCCGGGTGCCAAGCATCACGACCGTGCTTTGCTGTTAACGGGCGGTCGCCCGGCCCTGCCGGCGCTCCACGGATTTCAGGATAGACTCGCTGGTCAGGCCATCATTGCGGGCCATTACGGCATCGAAGGCAAGATTGACGGTGACCGTCGGTTCCTCAGCGTACGCGGCGGCATAGGATGCGCCGGTCTTGAAGTTATATTGCGGCCGCTCCATCGGGATCGGGCCAATCTCGGGCAGCATGATCGACGCCTGATCGAAGGCGGCAAACGCAGCCGGCTCCGGCTTGGGCGTCGGGGCAACGGCCTGCGGCTCATAGTTGCCACTTGGCGTGTTACCGGCAAGGCTGGTCTGGATTGCGCTACCGCTGTCGCCATCCATGCTGCGCACCTGGTCGCGCATCGACTGGTTGGAGGCGACCATGACTCCGGTCGCGATCTGGCCTTCCGGCGCAAAGCGCGGCATGCGCGCGCCCTTGGGCACGTAGGACGCCATCAGGTAAGGCATGTCATGGCCGTCCATGCGGGCGCGCCCGACATATTGCACCCGCACCTTGCCGGTGCCGCTGTGCTTGAGATCGAGCATGTCGGCCGTCTTGCTGGAGACATCGATCAGGCGACCAGGATGGAAAGGGCCACGATCGTTGACGCGTACGACGATCGACGAGCCGTTCTCGACATTGGTGACGCGGGCATAGCTCGGCAGCGG
>CAMFHE010000124.1 GCA_945952045.1 uncultured Rhizobium sp. | reverse complement strand
TTGGGGTCGGAACAAGGTCTGTTCAAAATCCTGCGCTAAGGTCGAACGGACCGTGACCCCTCGTCTCGAACCCGCATAATGGTCTGCCGGCTGGTCGCGAATTTCCTTGCTATCGCCGAAACGCTCATGCCCGTCGCGAGATCGTTGCGGACACCCTGCTTCTGTTCATCGCTGAGCGTGAAGGGTCGGCCGAGGGTCTTGCCTTCCGACTTGGCGCGCTTGAGACCGGATTGCGTCCGCTCGATCAGCAAATCCCGCTCGAATTGGGCGACGGCATTGAGCACATTCATGGTCATGGTGCCGGCCGAGCCGGTGAGGTCGGCGCCGCCGAGCGCGAGGCAATAGACCCTCACGCCCATTTCGGCCAGTGTTCTGACGGTGGTGCTGACGTCGATCGCATCACGTCCCAGGCGGTCGAGCTTTGTCACGATCAGAATGTCGCCGGATTCCAGCTTGTCCATGAGTCGGGAAAAGCCGCGGCGTTGCGCGATGGCGGTGCTGCCGGAAACCGTCTCGGTGACGATCCGGCGCGGTTCGACCTGGAAGCCGGCGGCTTCGATTTCCTGAATCTGGTTCTCGGTCGTCTGGCCGGTCGTGGAGACGCGGACATAGGCGAAGGTGCGTGGCATGAGGGCAATTTTGTCCGAATAGGCTGTCCAAAATATCGCCTCTGTTCATAAATTTGTCAAGATAATTTGTGGACAGGGTGTTTTACCCCTGTACGCAAACGTCCGTTTCCGGACAGAGGTTTGGCCACCAGCGCATATTGTAAGGAGTAAGAACGGTGGCCCGGCGGACGCTTCTCAAGCCTCATGATCGACAAGAGCTTGTCGGTATTCCAACTGACGAAGACAGTCTGATCCGTCATTATTCCCTGTCCCCGGCAGATCGACTCGAAATCGAGGTTCGCCGTCGCGAGCATAACCGGCTGGGATTTGCGCTGCAGCTCTGCCTGATGCGTTATCCCGGCCGTGCGCTTATTGCCAACGAAGCCCTTCCCATGCCGATGCTCAACCATGTTGCTGAGCAAGTCGGAGCCGACCCGGCGTCATTCGAATTGTATGCTCGCCGCGAAGAAACACGCATGAACCACGTCGCGCGCCTGTTGGGCTATCTCGAAATGAGAAGCCCGACAGGCGAGGATCGACGCGCGGCGCTCCTGGCAGCTATCGAAACAGCTTCAACGACCGACAAGGGAGCGGTGATCGCAAACGCAATCATCACCATGTATCGGGAGCGCCGGGTTCTGCTGCCGGTGGTGACCATGATCGAGCGCATGGGGTTGGCAGCGCGCGCAATCGCCCGCCGCCGTGCCGAGGCCGCGCTGATCTCGGATCTCGATCCGGACAAGCTCGAAGCCCTCGATGCCCTGCTGGACGTTGATCCTGCAATAGGTCAGACGCGCTTTCACTGGCTGCGTTCCGCGCCCGATGCACCGGGAGCGGGGAATTTGGTCGGTTTGACGGAGCGTATCATGTTCCTGCGTTCGCTCGGGATCGATCCACGCTTACAGGCCCGCATCCCCTCCGGACGATGGGACCAGATGGTCCGGGAAGGTGATGCAGCACCGGCCTGGCTCGCCGGCGAATTTGGCGCCAGCCGCCGGCGTGCGACGATCGTGGTGCAGATTATCAAGCTCGGCCAGAAGCTCACCGACGATGCAATGACCATGTTCATCAAGCTGATGGGCCGGCTGTTCTCCCAGGCGAACAACCGGAGAAAGCAGCGTCACATGAACGCCCGCATGGAAACGTCCAAGGCGCTGCGACTGTTCCTCGACACGATCGTTGCCTTGCAGGCCGCCAATGATGCCGATGAAGATGCGATCGAGACGGTAAACCGGCAAGTCGGCTGGCATCGGCTGCTGCAGATCAAGCCCGGTCTCGAGGCGATGGTGGAGAGCGCCAACGCTTCGCCGCTGGTGCTGGCGGCCGAGCAACATGGAAACATCCGCAAGTTTGCCGGCGCTTTCCTTCAGGCATTCACGTTCCGCTCGCGCCGTCGGCACGATCCGCTGCTTGCGGCGGTCGCGACCCTGAAAATGCTTTATGTGGAGGGACGCCGTGTTCTGCCGGATCGCGTGCCGGTCGGCCATCTGGGTGCGAACGAAAGGAAACTGGTCTTCGAGGATGGCAAGCCGGATCGGCGGCTTTATGAAATCGCCACCTTCGCTCATTTACGGGACCGGCTGCATTCGCGCGATGTGTGGGTCGAGGGCAGCCGGTCATTCCGGCCGATAGACGAAGATCTCATGCCGAAGCCAACCTTTGTCGCCCTGAGGGGGCAAGATCAGCTTGGCCTCGGTGTCCAGACCGACTGCGCTGCCTGGCTCGCGGACGTCCGGGAGATGATGGACGTCAACCTCAAACGGCTGGCCTGGCGCGCCCGTTTCGGCAAGCTCGATGGCGTCAGGATGGAAAACGGCACGCTGATCGTGACGCCGCATACCAGCGATGCTCCCGCCGCGGCGGAAGCCATCAATGCCGAAATCACGGAGATGTATCCTCTGGTCGAGGTGCCCGATCTCCTGCGGGAAGTGCATGAGTGGACCGGGTTTGCCGACCAGTTCACTCATGTCCGGACGGGAGATGCGCCGCAAAACATCGCCGCCATGCTGGCCGGAGTGCTTGCCGATGGCACGAATCTCGGCCCGAAACGCATGGCTGGGGCGTCGAAGGGGATCAGCGCCCACCAGATCGGCTGGATGCGCAGCTTCCATGCCCGCTCCGAAACCTATCGGGCCGCGCAGGCCTGCGTCACCGATGCCCATACCCGCCATCCGCATGCGCAAATTTGGGGCGACGGAACGACAGCCTCATCCGATGGGCAATTCTTCCGCGCCAGTGACCGGGCCGCAAGGCGCAGCGACATCAACCTGCATTATGGCAGCGAGCCGGGCTCGAAGTTCTACAGCGGGCTTTCCGACCAATACGGCTATTACAGCATCCTGCCGATCAGCCCGACCGAAAGCGAGGCCGTCTATGTGCTCGACGGCCTGTTCGACCACGACACGGTTCTGGAGATCGAAGAGCTGTTCACCGATACCGGCGGCGCCAGCGATCATGTTTTTGCGCTGTTCTGCCTGATCGGCAAGCGCTTCGCGCCGCGCCTTCGCAATATCAAGGACCGGAAACTGCACACCTTCGAGAAGGCCGATATCTATCCGGCGCTGGCAAATCATATCGGCGTGCCGATCAACACCGCCCTCATCATGGACCATTGGGACGAACTCCTGCGCCTTGCCGCGTCGATCACGACGCGCACCGTCGCGCCGTCGGCGATCCTCAAGAAGTTCTCCGCATCGTCGAAATCCAGCGATCTCGCCAAAGCGTTGCGCGAACTCGGCCGCATCGAGCGCACCCTGTTCATGATCGAGTGGTATTCCAGCCCGGCACTGCGTCGGCGTTGCCAGGCCGGGCTCAACAAGGGCGAGGCCGCTCACAAGCTCAAACGCGCCGTCTTTTTCCATGAGCGCGGCGAGATCCGTGATCGCTCCTTTGACAGCCAGGCCTTCCGAGCTTCCGGTCTCAACCTGGTGGTCAGCGCCATCGTCCATTGGAACACCGTCTACCTCAGCCGGGCAACGGCTCATCTGCGCCAGCAAGGCCGAAATATCCCCGACGAGTTGCTGAAACACGTCTCGCCCCTCAGTTGGGAGCACATAAATCTCACCGGCATCTATTCATGGGACACCGAGCAGCAGATGTCCGAAGGCTTCAGGCCCTTGCGACTTGCCAGAAAAATCCTCCGCGCCGCGTGATGTTCAGGGTCCGTTCGAGCTTAGCGCAGGATTTTGAACAGACCTTGTTCTGCCCCCAATATTCCTGACGAGTTGCTCAAACACGTCTCGCCGTTCAGTTGGTCGAAGCGGCAGGAAAGCAATACCAGCGCGGCATCATCCGGACTTTAGGGAACAACCCAGCCAGCCTTCTCAACTGACTGGCCTCAAAGAGCCAACGCGCGCGTCAGATCATCGTGCTCGAAAGCGCTGGCCATCCGGTTGATTTCGGCAGAACGCGCGCCAACTGCCTTGGCGGTCTCGCGCCAGGTAGCCGTGACGGTCGCAACATCCTTGATGACAGCGCGAGCCTCTGCAAGCCTCAGCGCGAAATATCCCGACGCCTCCTCCAACAGATCGAGCGAACACGTTCCCTCATCAAGATTGATATTCGTCGTCAGCACGCGCGCCTTGATGTCAGCCGGAACCGGATTGAGATCATAGGCCGGCGACAGAGACCAGCCGGCCCTCCCAAGCCAAAGGAAGCCATGATTGCGCAGGTGATCGTCCACATTGGAAATCAGGACATTGAAGACAACGCGACGATAGAGCGCCTGGGCATCGGCTTTCCCCTGCGCGCCATGTTCGGCAAGAGCATCGACGATCTCGGGATAGCTGCCACGCTCACCATCCCTGGCGCCCATCATCGCCATCGCGGAAAGAAATGGTACACGCACTGCGCCATCGCGATCGAACCGGCGTGACAGCATCACCCTCTTGCCGGCGACATCGACGAGCTCGTGCCGCGGCGTCGCCACACCCGCCCGCGCAGCCAGTCGCAGAGCTATCCCC
>CAMFHE010000123.1 GCA_945952045.1 uncultured Rhizobium sp. | reverse complement strand
TCAGGTCCATCGGGTTCATGCCGGCGGCAACGGCCTTGGCGCCTTCGCGAACGATGGCCTGGGCGAGAACCGTGGCGGTCGTGGTGCCGTCACCGGCGATGTCGTTGGTCTTGGAAGCGACTTCGCGAACGAGCTGGGCGCCCATGTTCTCGAACTTGTCTTCCAGTTCGATTTCCTTGGCGACCGAAACGCCGTCCTTGGTGATGCGCGGTGCGCCGAAGGACTTGTCGATCACGACGTTGCGGCCCTTCGGACCGAGCGTTACCTTGACGGCATCGGCGAGGATATCGACGCCGCGCAGCATCTTTTCGCGCGCGGTGCGGCCGAATTTGACTTCTTTGGCTGCCATTGTGAAAACTCCTGAAGAGGTATCAGCGAATTGAGAAAAGGAGAATGACCGGCGATCAGCCGATAATGCCCATGATGTCGGCTTCCTTCATGATCAGAAGGTCTTCGCCGTTGAGCTTGACTTCGGTGCCCGACCACTTGCCGAACAGAACGCGGTCGCCAGCCTTGACGTCGAGAGCGACGAGTGCGCCCTTGTCGTCACGTGTGCCGGTGCCGACGGCGACGATTTCGCCTTCCTGCGGCTTTTCCTTGGCGGTGTCCGGAATGATGATGCCGCCCTTGGTCTTGGCTTCGGATTCGACGCGGCGAACGACGACGCGGTCGTGCAGCGGGCGGAAGTTGATGTCTGTCATTGTCTAATCCCTCGATCAAATGACTGAACGAACCGATGATGGGCCCGTCTGAAAGGTTGTTAGCACTCTTCGTTTGCGAGTGCTAGCAGCCACCTAGGTAAGGACGCCCCCGGAGCGAGTCAAGAACGGCCCTTCGAAAAAATTTCAGAAAAAATAGTTAAGAGTGCGGCGCAAGCGGCGCTTCGTAAAAAATTCATGATGGCGGTTCCGGCGGGCCGTCCTGCCGACGCCGGCTTGTGACCATCGATCTTTTGCGCAAATGCGGTAAATCTTCTTGCCTTGAAGGCTGCGGTTTGCAATGTGACCACAGGATTCCAGGTAATTTCGGCAAAACGGCACGGCGGTTTTGCGCCCGAAAATTGCGTTGGAGAAACATGCCGGGACTATGCTTGATGGCCGAACGTATCGAAGGTTTGCGGGATATCGTCGGATTGTACGACGTCATTCTCTGCGATGTCTGGGGTGTGGTTCACAATGGCGAGACCGCCTTTCTCGACGCCTGCGCGGCGCTGAAGGCGGCGCGCGAGGCGGGCCTCACGGTCGTGCTGATCACCAATTCCCCGCGCCGGTCGCAAGGCGTCGTGCGCCAGTTCGCCGGCATCGGCGTGCCCGACGGCACGTTTGACGCCATCGTCAGTTCCGGCGACGTCACCCGCAAGCTGATCGAGGCGCAGGGGCCGAAGAACGTCTATCTCATCGGCCCGGAGCGCGACTGGGCGCTGGTCGAGGGCCTGCCGGTCACCTCGGTCGACATGGATGCGGCCGAAGTCATCGTCTGCACCGGCCTTTTCGACGACGAGGTCGAGACGCCCGAACAGTATCGCGAACGGCTGGAAGCCCTGCGCGCCCGCGATCTGACGATGATCTGCGCCAATCCCGATCTGATCGTCGAGCGCGGCACGCGCATGATCTATTGCGCCGGCGCGCTGGCGGAAATGTACAAGCGCATGGGCGGGCGCACGCTGGTGGCCGGCAAGCCGCATCCGCCGATCTACGCCGCAAGCCTTGCCGCCGCCGAAACGATCCGCGGCGCCTTTGCCCAGGAGCGAGTGCTCGCCATCGGCGACGGCCTGCCGACCGATGTGCGCGGCGCCGTCGCCCAAAACCTCGATCTGCTGTATATCAGCGGCGGCATCCACGCCGCCGACTATGCGCCGGCTGAAGGGGAGGGCACCGATCCCGATGCGCTCGACCTCTTCCTGGCGCGCCACAGCGTCGCGCCGCGCTGGTGGATGCACAGGCTGGCGTGAGACTTATTCTGGCAGGACCGTCCGATGACCGTTTTCCATCGCAATGAAACCAAGGAAGCTTTGCCGGACCGGCTGCGCGACGGCGTCGTCGCCATCGGCAATTTCGATGGCGTGCATCGCGGCCATCAGGCGGTTCTGGCGCGTGCGCTGGAACTGGCGGCGGCCCGCGAAAAGCCGGCGCTGGTGCTGACCTTCGAGCCGCATCCGCGCACGGTCTTCAAGCCGCAGACGCCGGTCTTTCGCCTGACGCCGGCGCCGCTGAAGGCACGGCTGCTGGAAGCGCTGGGCTTCCAGTCCGTCATCGAATACCCGTTCACGCCGGACTTTTCGCAGCGCTCGGCGGAAGATTTCATCTCCACCATCCTGATGGACTGGATCGGCGTCTCGGATGTCGTCACCGGCTTCGATTTCCATTTCGGACACGGCCGCGAGGGCGGTCCGGCCTTCCTGATGGCTGCCGGGGCGAAAAACGGTTTCGGCGTGACGCTGGTCGATGCCTTCCGCGATGAAAATGCCAATGTCGTCTCGTCGAGCCGCATTCGCACGCTGCTGACCGAAGGCGGCGTGGCGGAAGCCTCCGGCCAGCTCGGCTATCGCTATACCGTCTCCGCCGAGGTCATCAAGGGCCAGCAGCTTGGTCGCACGCTCGGCTATCCCACGGCCAACATGTCGCTGCCCGGTGAGGTGACCCTGCGCCCCGGCATATACGCCGTGCGTTTCCGGCTCGAAAACGGCGCTATCCATGACGGCGTCGCCTCCTTCGGCTATCGCCCGACGGTTATCGACAATGGCGCGCCGCTGCTCGAAACCTATCTGTTCGACTTCTCCGGCGATCTCTATGGGCAGGTCTGTTCGGTCTCCTTCTTCGGCCATCTGCGCGATGAGCTTAAGTTCGACGGCCTCGAGCCTCTGGTCGCGCAAATCCGCAAGGACGAGGAAGAGGCGAGGGCGCTTCTGGCGGGCGTGCGCCCGCTGGGAATTCTGGACGAAAAGATCGCTTTCTGAGGCGTTTTCCGCCGATGGTGCGCCGCGACAAACTTCGCGGCCGCCTCTTTCCTTTTGGCGGAAAACCGCCTAAACAACCGCCACCATGGCCCAATTCCGGTTGATGACCCCGTCTCGAATTATTGGCCCGGCCCTCCGCGCACTCTGAGCGAGGCCGGAGGTCCGGGTTTTCAGCGTTTGGCCCACATGGCCGGCGCGACTGACGCTTTTCGATTTCCAGACACACTTTTACGCGCCCTGATCGGGTGCCCGATGGCAGATCATGACCGAGACCGCTGACAAGAACGACTATTCCTCGACCCTCTACCTTCCGCAAACCGACTTTCCGATGCGCGCCGGCCTGCCGCAGAAGGAGCCGGAAACGGTTGCCCGCTGGCAGAAGATGGGCCTTTACAAGCAGCTGCGCGCCTCCGCCGCTGGCCGCGAAAAATTCGTGCTGCATGACGGCCCGCCCTATGCAAACGGCAATATCCATATCGGCCACGCGCTGAACAAGATTCTCAAGGACGTCATCACCCGCTCGTTCCAGATGCGCGGCCGCGATGCCAATTACGTTCCCGGCTGGGACTGCCACGGCCTGCCGATCGAGTGGAAGATCGAGGAAAAGTATCGCGAGAAGGGCAAGAACAAGGACGAGGTGCCGATCAACGAATTCCGCCGCGAATGCCGTGAATTCGCGGCCGGCTGGATCAAGATCCAGTCGGAGGAGTTCAAGCGCCTGGGCATCGAGGGCGACTTCGACAATCCCTATACGACGATGAACTTCCATGCCGAGGCGCGCATCGCCGGCGAATTGTTGAAGATCGCCAAGTCCGGCCAACTCTATCGCGGCTCCAAGCCGATCATGTGGTCGGTGGTCGAGCGCACGGCGCTTGCCGAGGCGGAAGTCGAGTATCAGGACTACGAATCCGACATGATCTGGGTGAAGTTCCCGGTGACGGAAGGTGCCGCCGATCTCGCCGGCGCCTGCGTCGTCATCTGGACGACCACGCCCTGGACCATCCCCGGCAACCGCGCCATCTCCTTCTCGTCGCGTTTCGGTTACGGCCTCTACGAGGTCGCCACCGCCGAGAACGATTTCGGTCCGCAACCCGGCGAAAAGCTGATCTTCGCCAAGAAGTTGGCCGAGGATTGCGCTTCCAAGGCCAAGGTGACGCTGTCGCTCGCGCGCGACATCACGGCCGATGAACTGGCCGCGCTCGTCTGCGCCCATCCGCTCGCCGGCCTCGGTTACGATTTCAAGGTGCCGCTGCTCGATGGCGATCACGTCACCGACGATGCTGGTACGGGTTTCGTGCATACGGCACCCAGCCACGGCCGCGAAGACTTTGACGCCTGGATGCATCATGCCCGGGCGCTTGAAGCGCGCGGCATTTCGTCGAAAATCCCGTTCACGGTCGACGATGCCGGTTTCTACACCTCTGACGCCCCCGGCTTCGGCCCGGAAGCGGAAGGCGGTGCGGCCCGCGTCATCGACGACAACGGCAAGAAGGGCGATGCCAACAAGCGCGTCATCGAGGCGTTGATCGCCGCCAACAACCTGTTTGCGCGCGGTCGCCTGAAGCACACCTATCCGCATAGCTGGCGTTCCAAGAAGCCGGTGATCTTCCGCAACACGCCGCAATGGTTCGTCTATATGGACA
>CAMFHE010000122.1 GCA_945952045.1 uncultured Rhizobium sp. | reverse complement strand
TCGGCATCATCACCGATGCGCGCTACCGCTTCGAGCGCGGCGTCGATCCGGAATATATGGCGCCGGGTCTGGACCGCACCACCGAGCTGGTCCTCGAACTCTGCGGCGGCACCGCCGCCAAGGCCGATGTCGTCGGTTACAATGGCTATGAGGCGAAGATCGTCCCGTTCCCGATTTCCGAGGTCAAGCGCCTCACCGGCCTCGATATCTACCGGGCGGAGAGCGCCGACATCCTGACCCGCCTCGGCTTTGCCGTTGACGGCGAAGGCGAGACGCTGTCGGTCGGCGTGCCCTCCTGGCGACCGGATGTCGACGGCAAGGCCGATCTGGTCGAGGAAGTGCTGCGTATCCACGGCGTTGACAACATCCGTCCGACGCCCTTGGAAAAGCTGTCTTCGGTCAACGGCAAGATCCTGACGACGCTGCAGATCCGCACCCGCACCGCCAAGCGGGCGCTGGCCGGCCGCGGCATGCTGGAAGCCGTCACCTGGTCCTTCATTCCGGAAGCCCATGCCAAGCTCTTCGGCGGCGGCCAGCCATCGCTGAAGCTCGCCAATCCGATTGCCGCCGACATGTCGGACATGCGCCCTTCGCTGCTGCCGGGCCTGCTCTCGGCCGCACAGCGCAATGCCGACAAGGGTTATGGCGATGTCGCGATCTTCGAAGTCTCCGGCACCTATGAGGGCGATACGCCCGAGGCACAGCGGCGCGTCGCCGGCGGCATCCGCCGCGGCACCGCCTCGTTGAACGGCGCCGGCCGGTTGTGGTCGAACGCCACGCGCGGCGGCGGCAAGCCGGTCGACGTCTTCGACGCCAAGGCGGATGCGTTGGCGGTGATCGAAGCCTGCGGCGTGCCGATGGCCAATGTCCAGATCGAGCGCGGCGCGCCCGGCTGGTATCATCCCGGCCGTTCCGGCACGATCAAGATGGGGCCGAAGATCGTGCTCGGCACCTTCGGCGAGTTCCATCCCAAGGCGCTCGAAACCCTCGACGTGACAGGCGCGCTCTGCGGCTTCGAGGTCTATCTCGACGCCATGCAGGAGCCGAAGCGCAAGGCCACCCGCACCAAGCCGGCGCTCGACCTTTCGGCGCTGCAGGCGGTCAAGCGCGACTTCGCCTTCGTCGTCGACCGCACGGTGGAAGCCGGGACGATCCTCAAGGCAGCCGCCAGCGCCGACCGCAAGCTGATCGCCGCCGTCAATGTCTTCGACGTCTTCGAGGGCGCATCGCTTGGGCCCGACAAGAAGTCGATTGCCATCGAAGTGGTCATCCAGCCGGTCGAAAAGACCCTCACGGACGAGGATTTCGACGCGCTGACGGCAAAAATCGTCGGCAACGTCACCAAGACGACCGGCGGCACGCTGCGTGCCTGAAACGCCTGATACTCTACGAAAAAAGCCGCCCGATCCCGTCGGGCGGCTTTTTTGTCGGTCGCCGGTTTGTTATTCGCCGGCCAGCCGTTCGGCCTGAGCCGTATCGGCGCGCTCCGCGACCTCGATCTGCCGGACCCAGGCGCGGGCAAGCGCAAGGCCTGTGGCGTCGGCAGCGGGGCCATGGACATTTGCGAGACCGCGATGTTCATCCAGCCAGCCGGGCCGGGAGCCTTCCATCATGTCGGGGAATTTTTCGCGCCATTCCTCGACCACGTCGCGGCTGGCTTCGAAATGGAACTGGGTGCCATAGGCGGCGCGGCCGATGCGAAATGCCTGGGCGGAGGCCGCCGGGCTGGCAGCCAGATGCACGGCTTCAGGCGGCAGGGTGAAAGTATCGCTGTGCCACTGGAAAATCGAAAAATCCTGCTCTGCGGCTGCCAGCACCGGATCGGCCGCACCTTCCGGCGTCAGCGCGACGTCATGCCAGCCAAATTCCGGCGTCTTTCCGAGCAGGTTTTCACCGCCATAGCCGCGCGCCAGGATCTGGCTGCCGAGGCAGATGCCGAGCACCGCCTTGCCGGCATTGCCGAAGTCACGCATGATGTCGGCCAGTTGCGGCAGATAGGGATGGGTATGGTCGTCGATGGCGCTCTGTTCGCCGCCGAGCACGACGAGCCCATCGAAATCGTTAGGACTTTGCGGCAGGTCTCCGCCATTCCAGGGTTGAAAGACCGTGAGATCCGCGCCGGCTTCCGCCAGCGCCACGCCGACCTGGCCGAGACTCGATACAAGCGTATTTTCAACCACTGCCACGCGCATTGCCGCACTCCCGTTCATGCTTCAAGCCGGGACAAGACCATGTCCCGGCTCAAGGTTCAAGGGGGCAGGCTCGTCAGAACTGCCGGCCGATCTTGGCATCGACCGACCAGCTATTGGCGCCGCGCACGGCGAAATAGAGCGTGATCGCGACCCAGAGGATCGACTTTTCGACCGTCATGAAGCCATCGCCCCAGGCCAAGCCATGGGCATAGATCGTGACCAGGAGAATGATCGAGGTGGCGAATGCCGCCGGCCGCGTCAAGAAACCGAGGGCCAGGAAGATACCGCCGAAGAATTCGGTGGCCGACAGCAGCGGCGACCAGAAGACGCCGGGATAGAAGCCGAGCCCCTGAACCATGTCGACGGCGCCGAAGGGATTGGTGATCTTGCCATAGCCGTGAACGGCAAGGAGAACGCCGGCGGTCAGCCGCAACAGCGTTTCCATCGGCAGGTTCAGGCGGGCATAGAGGCCCCCAAGCGCAGGGATGATCAGGCGGGGTTCGGTCATGTCTTTTCCTTGATAAAAGGGTGAGAAAACTGGATGGCGGCAGATCTGCCAGTTGTTGCCGGAATGGCAATCCGCGCGCCGATCAAAACATGAGTATTTCAGTTGAAATTTCCGTGAGCCAGAGTTGTCCTGATCGGCTGAGCGGCCTAAAGCATGCGAAGACCGCAAACCGGAGACCTCGTCATGACCGACAAGCCGCGCATCACCATTCTCTACTGCACCCAATGCAACTGGCTGCTGCGCGCCGGCTGGATGGCGCAGGAGCTGCTCTCCACATTCTCAGACGCGCTTGGCGAAGTGGCGCTGCTGCCCGGCACCGGCGGCAATTTCGAAATCCGCGTCAATGACGAGCTGATCTGGGAGCGCAAGCGCGATGGCGGCTTTCCCGGCCCCAAGGAGCTGAAGCAGCGGGTGCGCGACATCATCGAGCCTGACCGCGATCTCGGCCATACCGACCGCGTCAACCTGGAAAGCTGATTTCCCGGCAGCGACAACGGCGGAATTCCCATATAATAGTGCAGGCATTGCACGGTGCGGCGGTTCAGCAAGACCGCCGCACCTTGCGGCACATCCAGCACAACGCATATTGGGAGTCTTCCGTGAGCCTGAAATTCGGTACCAGCGGCCTGCGTGGCCTTTCCGTCGATCTGAAGGGCAAGGCTACGGCGCTTTATGTCACCGCCTTTGCCCAGGTGCTTCTGGAAAGCGGCCGCGCGCGGACCGGCGATCCGATCTTCGTTGGCCGCGATTTTCGCGATTCGAGCCCGGAGGTCGCCGCCACCTGTTTCGGGGCTTTGGCGCGGGCCGGTTTCACGCCTGTCGATTGCGGCGCGGTGCCGACGCCGGCGCTGGCGCTTTATGCCATGAACCGCAAGGCGGCCGCGATCATGATCACCGGCTCGCACATTCCCGCCGACCGCAACGGCATCAAATTCTATCGCCCGGACGGCGAAATCGACAAGCAGGATGAGGTGGCGATCAGCGCAAAGGCCGCAGCCCTGTCCAACGACAGCGCAGCAATCGACGCCACGCCCGGCCGCGGCGAGGATGCGGCCGTTGCCGTCATGCAGCTGTTCAGCGATCGCAATCGCGCGGTGCTGCCGGCCAACGCGCTTGCCGGCCTCCGAATCGGCGTCTATCAGCACAGCACCGTCGCCCGCGACCTGTTCGTCGACGTGCTCTCTCATTATGGCGCGGAGGTTCTGCCGCTTGGCCGCTCCGAAAGCTTCATCCCGGTCGATACCGAAGCTGTTTCTCCCGAAACTGTCCGGCTTCTGAAAGGCTGGGCAGCCGAGCATAAGCTCGACGCCATCGTCTCCGCCGATGGCGACGGCGACCGGCCGCTTCTGGCGGACGAAACCGGCATGCCGCTGCGCGGCGACCTGCTCGGCCTGATGACGTCGGTCTTCCTCGATGCGGGCGTCGCGGTGACGCCCGTGACCTCCAATTCCGGGCTGGAAAAGGCTGGCGGCTATTCGGTCATCCGCACCAAGGTCGGATCGCCCTTCGTCATCGCCGGCATGAACGAAGCGCTGGCGGAGGGACGGACGAAGGTCATGGGTTTCGAGGCCAATGGTGGCCTGCTGACCGCATCGGCTTTCGAGGTCAACGGCAGGACGCTCGATCTGCTGCCGACGCGCGACAGTGTGCTGCCGGTGCTCGCCGTCCTTTCAGTTGCGGCTCAGGCCAAAAAACCGCTCTCCGCCATCGCCAGCAGCCATCGCCTGCCGTTTGCCGATGCCGACCGCCTGGAGAACTTCGCCGTCGAAAAAAGTGCGGCCCTGATGGCGCATTTGCGCGCCTCGGACGCCAATCTCGCTGCCTTCCTTGCCCCTGTGGGCGAGGTTTCGAGCAAGAGCGATATCGACGGCCTGCGAATCGCACTTCGGGATGGTCGAATCATTCATTTTCGCCCTTCCGGCAATGCGCCGGAGATGCGTTGCTATGTGGAAGCCGAGACGCCGGAAGCAGCGAAAGAGCTTCTGAAACAGGGGCTTGGCCTTATTTTGTCGTGGTCGGACAAGACTGCCTGAAGTTTTTTCGGGGTTTGAAACAAAAACTTCAAAAACCCTGTTGACTTACCCCGGCCCAACCCGTACATCGCTCCTCGTCGCCCAGATGGCGGAATTGGTAGACGCGCCAGCTTCAGGTGCTGGTACTCGC
>CAMFHE010000121.1 GCA_945952045.1 uncultured Rhizobium sp. | reverse complement strand
CAGAACTCGTGCTGGATCATCTTGCCCTGCAGGAACTGCATGTCGTCGATGATCAAGAGGTCGATATTGCGCAGCGAATCCTTCAGCGTCAGCGCGTCATTGTCGCGGATGGCGGTGGCGAAGCGCCACATGAAATATTCGGCCGTCAAATAGACGACGCGCGGCGTGCGCTGGCTCTGGATCGCGGCATTGGCAACCGCCTGCAACAGATGCGTCTTGCCAAGGCCCACGGTCGAGTGGATGAAAAGCGGGTTGAAACGCACCGCACCCGGACCGGCTTCGGCGATGGTCTTGGCAGCGGCGAGCGCCACGCGGTTCGACGAGCCTTCGACGAAGGTATCGAAGGTGTAGCGGGAATCCAGCGGCGAGCCGAACAGCGGGCTGTTGCTGCTGACCGGCGCCTGCGGACGCTGCGGCACGCTGGCCGAAACGACCTGGCCGACGGATTGCGGGGCGCTGCGACGCACGGGCGCCGCCTGGGTAGCGGACGGCTCGGCGGCCGACGTCGTGTCTTCGGCGGAGGCCGGGCGGACACTGCGTGTCGCGGTGCGCACGAGGATCTCGACCTTGAGAATCTCGGCGTCTTCCGCCTGGAAGATGCCGGTGATCAGGTCGATATACCGGTTGTTGATCCAGGATTTCAGGAAGGTGGTCGGCACCGTCAGGCGCACGACACTCTTCGATACCGAATGGAGCTTGAGACGAGCAAACCAGCTCGCATAGACATCCTGCCCTACCTGGGCCTTCAAACGTGCGCTGAATCTTTCAAACAATGCGTCCGGCTTCATGTCCCGCCTTTCATTCGCAGAGTCGCAAGCAGCGCCGAACGCCTCCGATGCCATGTCCCCGTTTTGCAGGGCATCGGTCGCCATCATATTCATTTGCATTTCGCCGCCTTCCAGAGTCTCGTCGGGCGATTGCGATCATCGCCCGGTCACTATTCTTGTTCTGTCATGTCCCGACGCAAAGCGGCCGGAACAGCTCAGGCTTCGGAGCGCCGGGAGCCGCAACATGCGAAGCCCGTCTCCACGAAATCGGTTCATCCGGTTTCGCTTGCGACCGAAGCCGCGTCATCCGATCCCCATCCTCGTCTCTGGCGATCGAACCTCTTGTCCTCTCCTGCCCTACTCCCCGTTGCCGGATACGGTCCCGCAAGGCCCGCTTCGCCAACTCAACCCAAGGGCGCAACAAGCCGTTAGCGGAATCAGGAACTCCTCCGCATGGGCATGTCTACCGATCTTTGAAAATACGGAACGGAACCGAACCGCAGCAGGAGACAATACCAGGCCTTCGCCGGTCAGGCGTAAACTCGTCGCCGTTCTGGAAAGGTGGTGTCCGCATCCCCTGTTGGAGGGCATTTAGTCAGGATCAAATGGCAAGATCAATGATGAATTTATCGCGAAAAGATGACAGGGCCATTGACTCCGGAGGCACATTTTGACCGTCACGAAGCCTGTCATAAAGAATCGCTTTTGAATCAAGGAGATTCAAAAAAGCCGGTATTCCGAGGGGCCTGAAAACAAAAAAAATAAAAAAGTCCTTGACTCGTCAAGGGGGGTCAACGGCATGACAGGAGTCTGACAAAGGAGGAAAGACCTCCAATAACCCATTGTAATAAAACACGTTTTTCTGTCACCATCTTGTCACCCCATTGACATCTTCGAGATGCGCATTCGCTCAAGGGCAGCCAGACAAATATCCAGAATCCGAAAAGCCCGGCCAATGGCCGGGCTTCTCATAACCGTCAAATTTCGGCTTTTATCAGGCGTTCAGAGCCTTCACGCGGTTCGCCAGACGCGAGACCTTGCGCGATGCAGTGTTGCGGTGCAAGACGCCCTTGGTCGCGGCGCGCTGCAGTTCCGGCTGAGCAGCCTGAAGAGCGGCCTGAGCCTGGGCTGCGTCGCCGGAAGCGATGGCTTCCTCGACCTTGCGGATGAAGTTGCGGACCCGCGAGCGGCGCGACTTGTTGATCTCGGTGCGGCGAGCGATCTTGCGGGTCGCCTTCTTCGCCGAAGTTGTATTGGCCATAGATGCCTCTCTTCGAATTCGAACCAAACTCCGCCATTGCCGCCCGGTCGTTGCGACCTATCGTTTCAGCCATGCGGGAGCATTTTTGGAAAACCGTCATAAGCTTTCCGAACTGTGGCCGGGCATATAACGCGAATGCCGGGCGGCGTCAACGCGCATTTTCCCGGATTTCGATTCCTTTTCAATCGCTCGGCCTTCCCGGTTAATGCTGGCAGGCAGCGCAGAAGAAAGTCGAGCGCCCCGCCTGCACGATGCGCTCGACGTGACCGGCGCAGCCGGGCGTGGCGCAGGCGCTCCCCTCACGGTCGTAGACCGAGAAGGAATGCTGGAAATAGCCAAGGGAACCATCCGTCTGGATATGGTCGCGCAGCGAGGAACCACCGGCGGCGATCGCATCCGATATCACCGCCCGGATCGCCTCGTTCAGCAAAACCAGCTCGGCGGACGGTTTGCCGTCACCCAGCACGATGCTGCCGGCGGCGCGACGCGGATCGATATGGGCGCGCCACAGCGCCTCGCAGACATAGATATTGCCGAGCCCGGCAATGTTGCGCTGGTCCAGCAGCGCGCTTTTCAGCGGCTGGCTCTTCCTGGCGAAACGTCCGGCCAGATGCCCGGCATCGAGGCTGTTGCCGGTCGGCTCCGGTCCGAGGCCGGCAAGGCCGGGATAGCGGTCGAGTTCGGCGCGCGCCGTCAGTTGCAGGAAACCGAAGCGGCGCGGGTCGTTATAGATGACACGCACGCGGCCCGAGGCGCCGTCGAGATGGAAGACGACATGGTCGTGCTTTTCATCCTTGCTGCGCGGATGGTGGAAATCGCCGGGCGTTTCGGCCTCTCCCCGTCCCTCTTCAATGCGAAAGGAGCCGGACATGCCGAGATGGGCGACGATGATTGCGCCGTCGTCCAGCTCGATCAGCAGATATTTGGCGCGGCGCGACAGGGCCGAGATCGTTCTGCCCTCGACTTTTGCCGCGAAATTTTCGGGGAAGGGAAAACGCAGGTCCGGCCGGCGCAATTCCAGCCGCGCGATACGTGCGCCTTCCATGGCAGGCGATAGGCCGCGACGAACTGTCTCCACCTCTGGCAATTCGGGCATCGGTGTCCAACTTCCTGTTTCAAGCGCCGGGAATGTGCGATATAGACCGGCGCCGGAGCCGACGTCGCCCCGTTCCTGTCGCAGATAGGTCGGAAACGGCGGTTTTCCAAGGATTTCCTGTCCGCAGTCGATGGAGTGACCCCATGGCCGATAGCCGCACCACCGCCGAAGGAGGCATGTCGACCTCCTATGGTTTCCGCGAGGTCGCGGAGGGCGAAAAGCAGGGCATGGTCAACGAGGTCTTCCACAAGGTCGCCAAGCGCTACGACATCATGAACGACGTGATGTCGGCCGGGCTGCACCGTGCCTGGAAGGATGCGATGATCGCGGCGCTCAATCCGCGCAAGGATCCCGATTACAAGGTGCTTGACGTTGCCGGCGGCACCGGCGACATCGCGTTCCGCATCGTCGAGGCTTCTGGCAGGCAGGCGCATGCGACCGTGCTCGACATCAACGGATCGATGCTCGCTGTCGGCGCCGAGCGCGCCGCCAAGCGCAAGCTTTCCGACAATCTGACCTTCGTCGAGGCCAATGCAGAGGAACTGCCGTTCGAAGCCGGCACTTTCGACGCCTATACGATCGCCTTCGGCATTCGCAACGTGCCGCGCATCGACGTGGCGCTGAGCGAAGCCTATCGTGTGCTCAAGCGTGGCGGGCGGCTGCTGGTGCTGGAATTTTCCGAGGTCGACATGCCCCTGCTCGACCGCATCTATGACGAATGGTCGTTCAAGGCGATCCCGCAATTCGGCAAGATGATCACCGGCGACGCCGAGCCTTATCAATATCTGGTCGAATCGATCCGCAAGTTCCCCAACCAGCCGGATTTCGCCGCCATGATCCGTGACGCCGGCTTTTCGCGCGTCAGCTTCACCAATTATACCGGCGGCATCGCCGCGCTGCATTCCGGCTGGAAACTCTGAACCGCATGAGCACGCTTGGAGCTTATTTCCAGCTTGCCCGCGTCGGCTGGGTTCTGGTGCGCGAAGGCGTGGTCGAGGCGCTGCCCTCCGAAGGCCTGCCGCCGGGCGCGGCCATGGCCAAATCGGTGCTCGGGCTGTTTGCCCGCAGGCGCGCCTCGGGCGATCGCTCCGACCGGCTGGCGCGCGCCGTGGCGCGGCTCGGGCCATCCTATGTCAAGATGGGCCAGTTCCTCGCCACCCGGCCCGACGTCGTCGGCACGGAATTCGCCGACGATCTGGCGCAATTGCAGGACCAGATGGATTTCTTCCCGGTCTCGTCGGCCAAGGCCTCGGTGCAGGGCTCGCTCGGCCGTCCCATAGAAGAACTCTATAGCCGCTTCGACGATCCCATCGCCGCCGCCTCGATCGCGCAGGTGCATCCGGGCGAAGTGACGACGCCCTCTGGGCCGAAGAAGGTGGCGATCAAGGTGGTGCGCCCCGGCGTGCGCCAGCGCTTTGCCCATGATCTGCAGGCGATGTATCTCGTCGCGCATCTGCAGGAACGGCTGATGCCGTCTGCGCGCCGTCTGCGGCCCGTCGAGGTGACGCGCACGCTGGAACAGACCACCAAGGTGGAGATGGATCTGCGGCTGGAAGCCGCCGCGCTTTCGGAAATTGCCGAAAACACCAAGGACGATCCCGGCTTCCGGGTCCCGAAGGTGGACTGGGAACGCACCGGCCGCGACGTCATCACCATGGAATGGATCGACGGCATCAAGATGTCGAATGTCGAGGCGCTGCTGGCGGCCGGACACGATCTCGATCTCCTGGCCGACCGACTGATCCAGTCCTTCCTGCGCCATACGCTGCGCGACGGTTTTTTCCATGCCGACA
>CAMFHE010000120.1 GCA_945952045.1 uncultured Rhizobium sp. | reverse complement strand
TGGAGATGATGCGGCTCGACGTGTTCTTGCCGAGATGGATCATCTTGGTGCCGCTGTCGATCTGCTGGTGGCCGTTCGAGACCGCGATCGAATAGAACTCGCCGCGCGAATTGTCGCCGCGCAGGATGCAGGACGGGTATTTCCAGGTGATGGCCGAACCGGTTTCCACCTGCGTCCACGAGATCTTCGAGTTCGCACCACGGCAATCGCCGCGCTTGGTCACAAAGTTGTAGATGCCGCCCTTGCCCTGCTTGTCGCCGGGATACCAGTTCTGGACGGTGGAATACTTGATTTCGGCGTCGTCCATCGCCACCAGTTCGACGACGGCGGCGTGAAGCTGGTTCTCGTCGCGCTGCGGCGCGGTGCATCCCTCGAGATAAGAGACGTAGGCGCCTTCATCGGCGATGATCAGCGTGCGCTCGAACTGGCCGGTGTTCTTTTCGTTGATGCGGAAATAGGTCGACAGTTCCATCGGGCAACGCACGCCCTTGGGCACGTAGACGAAGGAGCCGTCGGTGAAGACCGCCGAGTTCAGCGTCGCGTAATAATTGTCGGTCGTCGGCACGACGGAGCCGAGATATTTCTGCACCAGCTCCGGATATTCGCGGATGGCTTCGGAGATCGACATGAAAATCACGCCAGCCTTCTTCAGCTCTTCCTTGAAGGTGGTGACGACGGAGACAGAGTCGAAAACGGCGTCGACGGCGATCTTCGGGGTCTGGACGCCGGCAAGGAGCTCCTGCTCACGCAGGGGGATGCCGAGCTTTTCATAGACCTTCAGAATCTCGGGATCGACCTCGTCCAGCGACTTCGGGCCGGTGATATTCTTCGGCGCAGCATAGTAGTGGATGTCGTTGAAATCGATCTTCGGGTAGGAGACGCGCGCCCAGGTCGGCTCTTCCAGCGTCAGCCAGCGGCGATAGGCCTCCAGACGCCATTCGAGCATCCATTCGGGCTCCTGCTTCTTTTCGGAAATGAAGCGGATAATGTCTTCCGAAAGGCCTTTCGGGGCCTTGTCCACCTCGATTTCGGTCTCGAAGCCGTATTTGTACTGGTCCACGTCGATCTGGCGGACCTGCTCAACCGTTTCCTGTACAGCAGGCATTGTCTTCTCCATTCGCGCCGGTATCAAGGGACCGGCGTTTCTTAAATCTGTGGCGGAAATCTCCGCCCTCATGTAGGCGCCAGAGGCGCGTTTTCACACCTCTTGGCAAGCGGAATCTTGTGTTTCCGCAACTTTTTGGCCGTCTTACGCGGCCTGTCCGGCCGGTTTGCGCCGCCCGGCGATTTTCGTGAAGGCGGCAAGCGCATGGTCGATATCGCCTTGCGTCGTCGCCGGTCCCAGCGAAATGCGCAGTGCGCCGAGACGCGGATCGCGGCCCATCGCCGTCAGCACATGGCTCTCTCCGACCTTGCCGGAGGAGCAGGCAGCACCCGCCGACAGCGCCACGCCTTCGAGATCGAAAGCGATCTGCCCGGTCTCCGCCTTCAACCCCGGCAGGGTGAAGAAAACGGTATTGCAGATGCGCTGGATATCGGCGCCATGGATGACGACATCGCCTGCCGCAGCGCGCATGCCCGCTTCCAGCCGGTCGCGTAGCGCGCCGATGGCGGCGCGGCGCTCGGCCATGTCGTTACGCGCAACCTGCGCTGCCGCGCCGAAGCCGATGATCGCCGCGAGGTTTTCCGTGCCGGAGCGATGGCCCTTCTCCTGGCCGCCGCCATGGATCAGCGGCTTCGGCATCAGGATTTCGCCACGCGAAACGAGCGCGCCGACGCCGCGCGGGCCGCCGATCTTGTGGGAGGAAATGATCAGGAAATCCACATCGAGTGCGGTGATGTCGATATCGAGGCGGGCAGCAGCCTGTACGGCATCGACCACCAGGATGCCACCCTTGGCGCGGACGATGCGTGCCGCCTCGGCAATCGGCTGTACGATGCCGGTCTCGTTGTTGGCGAGCATGATCGCGACCATCGGCAGGCCGGTACCGACATCATGTGCGGCAAGGGCTGCCGAAAGCGCGTCGAGATCGACGATGCCGTCCGTCGTCACCGGGATTTCACTGACCTGGGTCTTGGCGAATCGCCCGCCCTCGCGCACGGCGGGATGCTCGATGGCCGAAACATAGAGATGGCCGATGGCGAGCGGCGTGCGGCCCATGCGGAAATCCGGGGTCAGCACCAGATTGGCTGCTTCCGTCGCGCCGCTGGTGAAGGTCACATGGCTGGATTCGGCGCCAAACAGCGCGGCAACCTGACGGCGGGCGTTTTCCATCGCCGCCTTGGCTGCGCGGCCCTCGCCATGCACGGAGGACGGATTGCCGGTCAAGTCGAGCGCACGCAGGAAGGCATCGCGGGCGGCTGGGTGCAGCGGCGCCGTGGCATTCCAGTCCAGATATGTGCGCATATGGCTCATTCCATCGTCCGTCGTCGGCGTCATCGTCTTGCCCGGTCTCATTTTTCTTGAAATTTCCGAGCCGCTTGCCTTATGACACCTTCACATCGTGTGATGAACACCTAAGTTTCGAATGGTTCTAAACTGTGTTCTAGAAAACTTGACGGTTCCCGTCAAGTCAGGCCAAGCCGGCGAATGCGTTTTTGAGCCCTTAGCGATTGCGAACTCGGAGTAAAGATGCCTGAAGTCATTTTCAACGGTCCTGCGGGCCGCCTCGAAGGCCGCTACCAGCCGTCCAAGGAAAAGAGCGCCCCCATTGCCCTGATCCTTCATCCGCATCCGCAGTTCGGCGGCACGATGAACAATCAGATCGTCTACCAGCTCTTCTACATGTTTCAGAAGCGCGGTTTTACGACGCTGCGCTTCAATTTCCGCTCCATCGGCCGCAGCCAGGGTGAATTCGACCATGGCGCCGGCGAATTGTCGGATGCGGCCTCGGCGCTGGACTGGGTGCAGAGCCTGCATCCCGATTCCAAGAGCTGTTGGGTTGCCGGTTATTCCTTCGGCGCCTGGATCGGTATGCAGCTTCTGATGCGTCGGCCGGAAATCGAAGGTTTCATCTCGGTCGCACCGCAGCCGAACACCTATGACTTCTCCTTCCTCGCGCCCTGCCCGTCGTCCGGCCTGATCATCAATGGCGACAACGACAAGGTGGCGCCGGAGAAGGACGTCAACAATCTGGTCGAGAAGCTCAAGACCCAGAAGGGCATTCTCATCACGCATAAGGTGGTGCCGTCTGCCAACCACTTCTTCAACGGCCAGGTCGACACGCTGATGGGCGAGTGCGAGGATTATCTCGAGCGCCGCCTTGCCGGCGAACTGACGCCCGAGCCGGCTGCCAAGCGCATTCGCTGATTTAGATATCGCGCATCGCCGTCAGGCGGTGCGCTTTTCCTTGGCCGGGGCAAAAGCCCCGCCTGAAACCGGCGCCTTAACGCCTGTGGTACCGGGAAAGGTGAGCGGTAGGCCGCGCCGCGAGCGCACCGCCAGATAGGCCCAGGCCTCCGCCTCCATCGCATCGCCGTCAAATCCCGCCTCCTCCGCCGAGACGACCCTGCCACCTTGCCGGCCGGCAAGCTCGGCCAGATCCGCCATGATCGTGCGGTTGAGCCGCCCGCCGCCGCAGATGACGAACAGGCTCGGGCTCGTCGGCAGATGCCCCGCCGATTTGAGGATGGCGGCAGCGGCGACATGGGCAAGCGTGCGCGCGCCATCCGAAAGCTCCGCCTCATGCGGTTCCGGCGGGCTGAAATCGTTGCGGTCGAGCGAGCGGCGCACGCTTGCCGTGAAGAAGGGACTGTCGAGATAGCGGGCGGCAAGTGAATCGACCACCCGGCCCTCGGAAGCGATCATGCCGCCCTGATCGAAGGGAATGCCTGCCTGCGTCTCGACCCACTGGTCGATCAGCGTGTTGCCCGGCCCACTGTCATAGGCCAGAATCGTGCCTTCAGGGCCAATCGCGGTCAGGTTGGAAATACCGCCGATATTGACGAAGCAAACGGTCTGGTCCGTTTCCACCAGTCCATCCGCCAAGGCCGCATGATAGGCAGGCACCAAGGGCGCGCCCTGCCCACCATGGCGCATGTCCTCGGCGCGCATGTCGTAGACCACGTTGATACCGGTTTTTTCGGCAAGCAGCGGGCCGTCGCCGATCTGCACCGTCAACGCCTGATCCGGGCGGTGCAGTACCGTCTGGCCGTGAAAGCCGATCAAGTCGATGTCGCCGGCCGCCAGCCCGTTGCGGGACAGGAATTCCGCTACGGCATCCGCATGACGCAGCGTCAATTCACGTTCGATATCGGCGAGATCGCCGGGACGTGCATCGCGATCTGTCATTGGCTTGGCGATGTCGAGCGCCTGTTTCAGGCGCTGTCGGAAGGAGGGCGGATAGGGAATGCCGAGAAAGGGGCCGCGCTCGACTATGCGGTCGCCATCCGTTCGCAACAGCGCGACGTCGATGCCGTCCATCGACGTGCCGCTCATCAATCCGATTGCCGTGTAAAGCCTGTCCACGCGTCCGCCCCTGCCCGGTTTTCTGGAATCACCCCGAAACATTCATGGCCGAAACGGATGCACTTTTCAAAAAACAATGCTAAAGCGCGGCGATTTTCAAATGTCGAAAACGATACGCTTGAGCGTGCAAAGAGAGACAGGCCATGTCGAAGTTCAAATCCGATTTCCTTCACACCCTTGATGAGCGCGGCTTTATCCACCAGATTTCGGATGAAACCGGTCTGGACGATCTGTTCGCCAAGGAGACCGTGACGGCCTATATCGGCTTCGACCCGACGGCGCCCAGCCTGCATGCCGGCGGCCTGATCCAGATCATGATGCTGCACTGGATGCAGCAGACCGGCCACAGGCCGATCTCGCTGATGGGCGGCGGCACCGGCATGGTCGGCGACCCCTCCTTCAAGGACGATGCCCGCCAGTTGATGACCGTCGATACGATCGAGGACAACATCGCCTCGATCAAGCGCGTCTTCTCGAACTACCTCA
>CAMFHE010000119.1 GCA_945952045.1 uncultured Rhizobium sp. | reverse complement strand
GCAACGAGGAAGGCAAGATCTACCAGCGCCCCTTCGGCGGCCACATGCAGAATTACGGCGAGGGTCCGCCGGTGCAGCGCACCTGCGCCGCCGCCGACCGTACCGGCCATGCCATCCTGCACACGCTTTACGGCCAGTCGCTGCGCAACAATGCGGAATTTTTCATCGAGTATTTCGCGCTCGACCTGATCATGTCGGCCGATGGCCGCTGCACCGGCGTCGTCGCCTGGAACCTCGATGACGGCACCATCCACCGCTTCTCCGCCAAGATGGTGGTGCTGGCGACCGGCGGTTACGGTCGCGCCTATTTCTCCGCCACCTCGGCCCATACCTGCACCGGCGACGGCGGCGGCATGATCGCGCGCGCCGGCCTGCCGCTTCAGGACATGGAATTCGTGCAGTTCCATCCGACCGGTATCTACGGCGCCGGCTGTCTGATCACCGAAGGCGCGCGCGGCGAAGGCGGCTATCTCGTCAACTCAGAAGGTGAGCGCTTCATGGAGCGCTATGCGCCGTCGGCCAAGGATCTGGCCTCGCGCGACGTCGTCTCGCGCTGCATGACCATGGAAATCCGCGAGGGCCGTGGCGTCGGCAGGAACAAGGACCACATCTTCCTGCATCTCGACCATCTCGATCCGGCCGTGCTGCATGAACGCCTTCCGGGCATTTCGGAATCGGCGAAGATTTTTGCCGGCGTCGATGTTACCCGCGAGCCGATCCCGGTCCTGCCGACCGTGCATTACAACATGGGCGGTGTTCCCACCAATCTGTGGGGCGAAGTGCTGAATGCCGACAGCCAGAACCCCGAGCGCATCGCGCCCGGCCTGATGGCGGTCGGCGAAGCCGGCTGCGCCTCGGTGCACGGCGCAAATCGCCTCGGCTCCAACTCGCTGATCGACCTTGTGGTCTTCGGCCGCGCCGCCGCCATCCGCGCCGGCCAGGTCATCGACCGCGCTGCGCCGATCCCGGCGCTCGACACTGCGGCCTGCGACAAGATCATGGAACGCTTCGACCGGTTGCGCCATGCCAATGGCGCGGCGCCGACCGCCGTGCTGCGCGACAAGATGCAGCGCGCCATGCAGGACGACGCCGCCGTGTTCCGCACCCAGGAATCGCTTGAAAGCGGTTGCAAGCGCCTGTCGGCGATCTGGAAGGAACTGCCCGACGTCAAGGTCACCGACCGTTCGATGGTCTGGAACTCCGACCTCGTCGAGACGCTCGAACTCGAAAACCTGATGGCCAACGCCATCACCACGGTCTACGGCGCCGAGGCGCGCAAGGAAAGCCGCGGCTCACATGCCCGCGAGGACTACACCAGCGGCCCCTTCGCCGGGCGCGACGACGAGAACTGGCGCAAGCATACGCTCGCCTGGGTCAATGCGGATGGCGACGTCAAGCTCGACTACCGTCCCGTTCACACCGAACTGATCGCTGAAGGCATCGATCCCAAGAAGATCGCGCCCAAGGCACGCGTCTATTGAGCCGAGGATAAAGACATGGTTGAACTCGCTCTCCCCAAGAACTCGCAGATGACCGAAGGCAAGGTGTGGCCGAAGCCCGCCGGCGCCACCAAGACCCGCGAATTCCGCATCTATCGCTGGAACCCGGACGACGGCCAGAATCCGCGCATCGACACCTATACGATCGATGTCGACGATTGCGGCCCGATGGTGCTCGATGCGCTGCTCTACATCAAGAACAAGATCGACCCGACGCTGACGCTGCGCCGCTCGTGCCGCGAAGGCATTTGCGGCTCCTGCGCCATGAACATCGACGGGACGAATACGCTGGCCTGCACCAAGGGCATGGACGAGATCAACGGCGCGGTGAAGGTCTATCCCTTGCCGCATATGCCGGTCGTCAAGGACCTGGTGCCTGACCTGACCAACTTCTACGCCCAGCACCGCTCGATCGAGCCCTGGCTGAAGACGGTTTCGCCGACGCCGGCCAAGGAGTGGAAGCAGAGCCATGAGGATCGCCTCAAGCTCGACGGCCTCTACGAATGCATTCTGTGCGCCTGCTGCTCGACCTCCTGTCCGAGCTATTGGTGGAACGGCGACCGTTATCTCGGTCCGGCGGTTCTGCTGCAGGCCTATCGCTGGCTGATCGACAGCCGCGATGAGGCGACCGGCGAGCGTCTGGACAATCTGGAAGATCCCTTCCGTCTGTATCGCTGCCACACGATCATGAACTGCGCCCAGGCCTGCCCGAAGGGGCTGAACCCGGCCAAGGCGATTGCCGAAATCAAGAAGATGATGGTGGAACGGCGGGTGTAAACCCGCCGGGCCATCTTCCGCCTGCCCGCTGTGTCCGCCGTGCAACGTCGTGGCGGACAATGGCGCGGAAGGGTCCTGGACCGCCGATTGCGCCGTCATCGCGTGTTGAAAATTTGAGATTGCAGATTACCTCAACCGCCAATGGCCGGCGTGCCAGGCAAGGCAACGTATGACAAGGGTTGATTAACCATTCCGTCCTACGGTATTTCCGCCTTGATTGCGCAATAGGACGGGCCGAACGCGCACGTATCGGGAGTGTCATGATGCAGTTGAAATTTGCCGCCGCAACTCTGGGTATCGCGCTTGCGCTTGCCGGGTGCCAGCGCACGACCTATAGCGATCTCGGCCCGACGGCGAGCCGCCCGAGCCAGCCGGCGCCTCTCGCGGCGCAGCCGGTTTCCGGCGTCCAATCCAGCGCCTTGCCCGACCCGACGGCCAGCGCCAGCGCCAATGTCAATTCCGCACAGTTCCCGACCGCGCCCACGGCGCCGACTGCCGCTGCTGGCAACGACCAGATGGCGGCTGCCGCGCTCGACGTGAAGAAGGAATCCATGGTCGGCAACTGGAAGGTTTCCAATGCCGGCGCCAGCTGCGACATGTTCCTGACGCTGACCAATCTCGGTGGCGGTTCGCGTGGCGGCACGCGCGGCTGCTCCGGCGTCCTGACCTCGATGGGCTCCTGGGAAGTCAGCGGCAAGCAGGTTGCCATCAAGGACCGCTCCGGCACGGTCATCGGCAATCTCTACAAGACCGCCGATTCCCGCTTCGACGGCACGCTGACCGGCGGCCAGCCCGTCAGCCTCAGCCGCTGATCGCCCTGACTGGCCGGCTTCGCGCCGGCCTTTTGCATTGATCGGCTGACGGCGCGGGAAAACGACAGCCCGCTTTCAGACGGCCGACGTGACTGACTGTCTTACCGCATTTCCGGACAGCCGTTCTATGCTGGTCGCGGACATGCTCCAGATCGGACCTCCATTTCATGACTGCCGCATTCGATCCGTCGCGGAGCCTCGTCTCGAAGCTCAATGCCCTGGCGCAATCAGGGGAGCTGCAGGCGGATACGGCGCAATTGGCCGTCGCCACGCGGCTGGACAGGATCCTCCTCGCGCTCGCCGACAGTCCCGCCGCTGCCAAATCCAGCGCGCTCGGCTGGCTGTTCGGCCGCAAGAAGCGTGAAATGCCGGTGCGCGGCCTTTACGTTCACGGCAGCGTCGGCCGCGGCAAGACCATGCTGATGGACATGTTTTTCGACATGGCGCCGATGTCTCGCAAGCGGCGCGCCCATTTTCACGAATTCATGGCCGATGTGCATGGGCGCATCCACGCCCATCGCCAGAAGCTGAAGGCCGGCGAAACCAAGGAAGCCGATCCGGTGCCGCCGGTGGCCGCCGCGCTCTTTGCCGAGGCCGAACTGCTGTGCTTCGACGAATTCACCGTCACCGACATTGCCGACGCGATGATCCTGGCGCGCTTGTTCGGGGAATTGTTCAAGCGCGGCTGCGTGCTGGTCGCGACCTCCAATGTCGAGCCGGACAACCTCTATCGGGACGGCCTCAATCGTGGCCTGTTCCTGCCTTTCGTCGGCATGCTCAAAGCGCATGTCGACGTTATCAGCCTGGATTCGCCGACCGATTACCGCATGGAAAAGCTCGACGCCCTGCCGGTCTATCTGACGCCGATCAATGCCGAGACCGACGCGGCCATGGATCGCGCCTGGAAGGCGGCCTGCGAAGGCCATCGCCAGGAGGCGGCCGAAATCGACCGTATGGGCCGCAGCATCGCCGTGCGCCGCGCGGCGGGACGGGCGGCGCGCTTCACCTTTGCCGAGCTGTGCGAAGCGCCGCTGGGGGCTGCCGACTATCTGGCGATCGTCGAGCGTTTCGACGTCATCTTCCTCGATCACATTCCGCGTCTCGGCCCGGAAAAGCGCAACGAGACGAAGCGCTTCATCATTCTGGTCGATGCGCTCTACGATCAGGGCGCCCGGCTCATCGCCTCGGCGGCGGCCATGCCGGAAGACCTGCTCACCGAGCGGCGTGGCACCGAAGGCTTTGAATTCGACCGGACCATCTCGCGCCTGTTTGAAATGCGCAGCGGCGATTATCAGCGCCGACATGACGAAGCGTTAACGGAAATGTGACGTTTTTGCGTCTGAAATTCTTACGTTCACGTAAGATATTTTGATATAACCGATTGAAATATATGACGCGAAAATAACTCGTTGCCATCTTGCGGCTTTCGTCGTATTGCGGTTGGCCACAATGGGCGGCGTTCTGTGGAGGCCGGCCTTGGGATTTTGACCGCAAAGGAAGCACTTCAATGGCGCGCAAAAAGATCGCACTTATCGGATCGGGAATGATTGGCGGCACGCTGGCGCATCTCGCCGGCCTCAAGGAACTCGGCGATATCGTCCTGTTCGACATTGCCGACGGCATTCCCCAGGGTAAGGGCCTGGACATCGCCCAGTCGTCGCCCGTCGAGGGCTTCAATGCCAATCTGACCGGTGCCAGCGACTACGCCGCCATCGAAGGCGCCGATGTCTGCATCGTCACCGCCGGCGTCGCCCGCAAGCCGGGCATGAGCCGCGACGATCTGCTCGGCATCAACCTCAAGGTCATGGAACAGGTCGGCGCCGGCATCAAGAAGTATGCCCCGAACGCCTTCGTGATCTGCATCACCAACCCGCTCGACGCCATGGTCTGGGCGCTGCAGAAGTTCTCCGGCCTGCCGAAGAACATGGTCGTCGGCATGGCCGGCGTGCTCGACTCGGCCCGCTTCCGCCTGTTCCTCTCGCAGGAATTCAACGTTTCGGTCCAGGACGTCACCGCCTTCGTTCTCGGCGGCCATGGCGACACCATGGTGCCGCTCGCCCGTTACTCGACGGTTGCCGGCGTTCCGCTGACCGACCTCGTCAAGATGGGCTGGGTCACCAAGGAGCGTCTCGAAGA
>CAMFHE010000118.1 GCA_945952045.1 uncultured Rhizobium sp. | reverse complement strand
GACTTGCGCGAGCCCTTGAAGCCCTTGGCGCCAGCCGACGACCAGGCAATTGCGTTGCCCTGAGCGTCCGTGATCGTGATCATCGTGTTGTTGAACGTCGAGTTGACGTGAGCAACGCCCGACGTGATGTTTTTACGTTCGCGACGACGAACGCGTGCGGCTTCTTTTGCCATTGCAATACCTTTCTGGATCTCTTCACCGCCGTAGTACCAGCGGCTACACCGGTGAAAGGCGTAACGCTCTTCACCAATTCAAAAAGGAGGCCAGCGAAAATCGCCAGCCTCCCGCATCCGGTTTTGACGCCGGAATTACTTCTTCTTACCAGCAATCGCCTTTGCCGGACCCTTGCGGGTACGGGCGTTGGTGTGCGTGCGCTGACCGCGAACCGGCAGGCCGCGACGATGGCGCAGGCCGCGGTAGCAGCCAAGGTCCATCAGGCGCTTGATGTTCATCGAGGTCTCGCGACGCAGGTCACCTTCGACCTGGTAATCGCGGTCGATGGTTTCGCGGATCGAGAGGATCTCAGCGTCGGTGAGCTGATGAACGCGCTTGTCGAGGGGAAGACCAGTCTTCTCCATGATTTCCTGCGCGAATTTCGGGCCGATCCCGTGAATGTAGGTCAGCGCGATGACTACGCGCTTTGCCGTCGGGATGTTGACGCCAGCGATACGTGCCACGTCTGTTCTCCTTGCGTGCCTGTTGTCATCCGACAAGAGGGATTTTGTTACGCAGCGACCGGTGGGCCGCCAGTTCTTATCTTCGGGTTCACAACAAGAAACGATCGAACCCGGATTTCCCCAAGGGCATTTACAAAAATGCCCTTATGAAATCCGCGCCGACCGCATCTATTATCGCGAGTTGGCGCGGTGTTTAGCGGAATCGCTTAAAAAAAGCAACCGCCCCGCCCAAGTTTCTTAGCCCGCCTCAGGCGGATTCAAGAATCTTTTCAATATCGGTCGTCACCCGGTCGATATCGGCCATGCCATCCACAGAGGCAAGCTTGCCCTTGGCATGGTAGTAGCCGATCAGCGGCGACGTTTCCTTGTAGTAGGACTGCAGGCGCGTGACGACTGTCTCGCGATTATCGTCAGGCCGGCGCTTGAAGTGAGTCGAACCACAACGGTCGCACACACCTTCTTGCTTCGGCTTCAGATTCGTATCGTGATAACCGGCGCCGCAATTGGCACAGGTGTAACGACCAGAAACGCGGTCGGCCAGAACCTCGTCGTCAACCCGGATCTCGACGACCTTGGAGAGATCGAGACCCTTGGCCTTCAACATGGCGTCCGTCGCATCGGCCTGGACCAGCGTGCGCGGAAAACCATCGAGGATGAACCCCTTGGCACAATCCGGCTGGTCGATTCGCTCCGAAACAATGGCGATGACGATATCGTCGGACACAAGCTTGCCCGCATCCATCACCGCCTTGGCGCGCTTGCCCACTTCCGTGCCAGCCGAAACGGCTGCACGCAGCATATCGCCGGTGGAGAGCTGCGGAATTGCGAACTTCTCCACGATGCGCTGGGCCTGGGTCCCCTTACCCGCACCCGGCGGCCCTAACAGAATCAGTCTCATCGTCCCCTCTTCCCTCCACGCAGCTTGGATTTCTTGATCAGTCCTTCGTACTGTTGAGCAATCAGATGCCCCTGTATCTGTGCTACAGTATCAAGCGTCACACTGACAACAATCAAAAGCGACGTACCACCAAGGGATAACGGTACTCCGGTCTGCGAGACCAGAATTTCCGGGAGGATACAGACGAAGACGAGATAGATCGCACCGATCAGCGTGATTCGCGTCAGGACGTAATCGATGTACTCGGCCGTGCGTTCGCCAGGGCGAATGCCGGGAATGAAGCCGCCATGCTTCTTCAGATTGTCGGCCGTTTCCTTCGGATTGAAGACGATGGCCGTATAGAAGAAGGCGAAGAAGGCGATCAGGGCACCGTAAAGCACCATATAAAGCGGCTGACCATGGCCAAGCGCCGCCACGACCGCGGTCGCCCAGGAGGGCAGCGCCGTCGAATTGGTGAAGCCTGCGGCGGTCGCCGGCAGCAGCAGCAGCGACGAGGCAAAGATCGCCGGAATGACGCCTGAGGTATTCAGCTTCAGCGGCAGATGCGAGGTATCGCCCTGGAACATGCGGTTGCCGACCTGGCGCTTCGGATACTGGATCAGCAGACGGCGCTGGGCGCGCTCGACGAAGACGATCAGCGCGATCACGAAGATGGCGACGACAATGACCGTGAGAATCAGGCCCGTCGACAGGGCGCCTGTGCGGCCAAGTTCCAGCGTGCCGGCCAAAGCATTCGGCAGACCGGCGGCAATACCCGAGAAGATAATCAGCGAAATGCCGTTACCGATACCGCGCGACGTGATCTGCTCACCGAGCCACATCAGGAACATCGTGCCGCCAAGCAGCGTAACGACCGTGGAAATACGGAAGAAAAGGCCCGGATCGTTGACGATACCCTGCCCGCTCTCAAGTCCGACAGAGATGCCGTAGGCCTGCAACAGACCGAGAATCACCGTGCCGTAGCGGGTGTACTGGTTGATGATCTTGCGGCCCTGCTCGCCTTCCTTCTTCAGATTCTCAAGTGCCGGCACAACCGAGGTCATGAGCTGCACGATAATCGAAGCGGAAATATAGGGCATGATGCCAAGGGCGAAGATCGCCATACGCTCGACGGCGCCGCCCGAAAACATGTTGAAAAGGCCGAAAATGCCGCCGGCCTGGCCACGGAAAGCGTGGGCATAGGCCTCGGGGTTGAGGCCCGGAAGCGGAATATGCGTACCCAGGCGATAGACGAGAAGTGCAGCCAGCGTAAACCACAGGCGCTTCTTCAGATCTTCAGCCTTGGCGAAAGTCGAAAAGTTCAGATTTGATGCTAATTGTTCCGCTGCAGACGCCATGCAATTCTCCGCGTAGCCAATCCGGACCCGCGCGCATGCGTCAAACCCCGGAAGCAGTCTTTCAACCGTTTACAGAAAACCGGGTTCTCAACAGATTGCAATGCAACCTTATGCCTCACCGTGGTTTTCCTGATATCCCGGCGGACGCGGTTGCGACCGCCTGAAGGACGTGAGGCTCATGTAAGAGCTAAACCGCCCGGCATGTAGCACGCCGGGCGGTTCGAAGTCCAAATATTTTACTCGGCAGCAGCGGCAGCGAGCAACTTGATGGCGCCGCCGGCCTTTTCGACCTTTTCGACGGCCGCCTTGGAAGCGCCGGCGACTTCGATCGAGACCTTTGCGGTCAGTTCGCCGTCAGCGAGAACGCGAACGCCGTCCTTGGCGCGACGGATAACGCCGGCAGCCTTGAGCGATTCGGCGTTGATCGCCTGCGAAGCGTCAAGCTTCTTGGCATCGATGGCAGCCTGGATACGGCCGAGCGAGACAACAACAAAGTCGCTAGCGAAGATGTTGTTGAAGCCGCGCTTCGGCAGGCGACGGTAGATGGGCATCTGACCGCCTTCGAAGCCGTTGATGGCAACGCCGGAACGGGCCTTCTGACCCTTGACGCCGCGACCACCGGTCTTGCCCTTGCCAGAGCCGATACCACGACCGAGACGCTTGCGGCTCGGGCTGGAACCCTCGTTGTCCTTGATTTCGTTAAGTTTCATGATCTGGTTCTCCGGCTCACTTCTCGTCGACAACGCGAACGAGGTGCTGGACAGAGCGAATCATGCCACGAACGGCAGGCGTGTCTTCCAGCGTGCGACGCTTGTGCATCTTGTTCAGGCCGAGGCCGATCAGCGTCTGACGCTGAATGCTCGGACGGCGGATCGGGCTGCCGATCTGCTCAACGGTAACAGTCTTGTTGGTCATCTTGGGCGCTCCTTATTCTTCAGCAGAGTTGCCCGAAGCGGCGCGACGAGCCTGGAGCGTGGCGTACTTCAAGCCGCGCTGAGCTGCGATGTCCTTCGGATGAACCTGATGCTTCAGAGCGTCGAAGGTTGCGCGAACCATGTTGTAGGGGTTCGACGAACCGGTCGACTTGGCAACGACGTCGTGAACGCCGAGCGTTTCGAAAACGGCGCGCATCGGGCCGCCTGCGATGATACCCGTACCGGCCTTGGCCGAGCGCAGCAGAACCTTGCCGGCGCCGTGGCGACCGTTGACGTCATGATGCAGCGTGCGACCGTCGCGCAGCGGAACGAAGATCAGTTCGCGCTTGGCAGCTTCCGTCGCCTTGCGGATTGCTTCCGGAACTTCGCGAGCCTTACCGTGACCGAAGCCAACGCGACCCTTCTGGTCGCCAACGACGACGAGAGCGGCGAAGCCGAAGCGGCGACCACCCTTGACGACCTTGGCAACGCGGTTGATCGCGACCAGCTTGTCGACGAATTCGCTATCGCGTTCTTCACGGCTCTGGCGATCGTCGCGAGAGCCTCTCTTTTCTTGTGCCATTGTCCTTTTCCTTTTTCTTTTCCGGGAAGTGGCAGATCACAACAAAAACCGCATGAGGCGAGACGAATCCCACCGATGCGGTTGGAGATGAGCGTATACATGCCCCTGCCCGGCATGGGAACCCATGCCGGGCAGGAAATTCTTAGAAGTTCAGGCCACCTTCGCGGGCTGCATCGGCGAGTGCCTTGATGCGGCCGTGGAAGATGAACGCGCCGCGATCGAACACGACGTCCTTGACACCGGCCTTGACGGCGCGCTCGGCAACGAGCTTGCCAACCGCAGCAGCGGCAGCCGTGTCAGCGCCCGTCTTCAGCGACGAACGCAGATCCTTGTCGAGAGTCGAGGCAGACGCAAGCGTCCGGCCGGCGACATCATCGATGACCTGTACGTAGATGTTCTTCGACGAGCGATGAACCGACAGGCGCGCGCGGCCATTGGCCACCGCCTTGAGTTGACGACGCACGCGGTTGGCGCGACGTGCAAGTGTTTCTTTCCTGCTAGCCATTTCGCGTGATCCTTACTTCTTCTTGCCTTCCTTGCGGACGATACGCTCTTCAGCGTACTTAACGCCCTTGCCCTTGTAGGGCTCAGGACCGCGATATTCGCGGATCTCGGCCGCAACCTGGCCGACCTGCTGCTTGTTGATGCCGGAAACGATGATTTCCGTCGGCTTCGGAACCGCGATCGTGATACCGACCGGCGGCTCGTAAACCACGTCGTGGCTGAAGCCGAGCGCCAGCTGCAGGTTCTTGCCCTGCAGGGCGGCGCGGTAACCGACGCCGTTGATTTCGAGCTTGCGCTCGAAGCCGTCCTTGACGCCCTTGAAGATGTTCTCGATCATCGTGCGGGACATGCCCCACTTCGAACGAGCTTCCTTGGAGTCGTTGGCGGGCTGTACGACAACGGCGTTGTCTTCCAGAGCCAGCTTGATATCGTCATTCGCGACGAAAAACAGTTCGCCTTTCGGGCCCTTCGCAGTCACCTTCTGGCCGTCAACGGCGGCCGTGATCCCTGCAGGAACCGGAACGGGCTTCTTACCGATACGAGACATTTTTCAATCCTGTCTGTTCGTTATGGAGATCACTGCACCGTATTAGAATACGGAGCAGAGAACCTCGCCGCCAACGTTCTGTTCGCGAGCCTGGTGATCGGCCATCACACCCTTCGGAGTCGAAAGGATGGTGATGCCGAGGCCGTTCGCGACCTGCGGAATGGACTTGACCG
>CAMFHE010000117.1 GCA_945952045.1 uncultured Rhizobium sp. | reverse complement strand
CGGCCCTTGAAATTCGGCATCGGATTGGTCTTGCGCCAGACGATGTCGTTGAGGATCCAGAAATTCAGATCCTGCAGCATGGCGCCGACGCGGAAGATGTTGTGATAGGAGCCGATCACCCACAGGGTGCCGGTCGGCTTCAGCACGCGGCGGCAGGCAAGCAGCCAGGCGCGGGTGAAGGCATCGTAGGCCTCGAAGGAGGCGAACTGGTCCCATTCGTCATCGACGGCATCGACCAGCGACTGGTCGGGACGATGCAGGGTGCCGCCAAGCTGAAGATTGTACGGAGGGTCGGCGAAGATTGCATCGACGGAATTGTCGGGTAGCGCCTCGAGAGCTGCGACGCAATCGCCCTTGATGATCGTGTCGAGCCAGGCATGGGAATGCTCGGCCTTACGGAGGCCGGCAAGCGGGAGAACAGACGCCATTCGATACTCGCTTTTACGCTAACGCAGGACTTGATGTAACAGGGCTTATGGTTACCGAACTTGGTTACCAAACCCTGAAGACGAAGCCGGCCGCCGAAAAATTTTGCATCTTTCCGGTCCGTTGCCTGCGACAACGCAATGTGAGACTGTGCGCGCGACAACCGGAGAGTTCACCCGATGCGCATCGCCAGCCTCATCGCATTCGTTCTCGCATGGCTTGCAGCCCCCGTCCTCACCGCGCCGGTTCTGGCGGCGGAACAATCGATGATCATTCTGGATGCCTCCGGCTCCATGTGGGCGAAGATCGGCGGCAAGACCAAGATCGCCATTGCGCGCGAAACGCTCTCCACCGTGTTGAAAAGCGTGCCCCAGACCACCGCGCTCGGCCTGATGGTCTACGGCCACCGCGAAAAGGGTTCCTGCGCCGATATCGAGCTGGCGATCCCGCCCGCCGTCGGCACCGAGGCGGCGATCGCGAAATTCGTCAATGGCGTCAATCCCAAGGGCAAGACGCCGCTGGCGGCCTCCGTGCGCGAGGCAGCCGAAGCGCTGAAATATACCGAGGACAAGGCGACCGTCATCCTGATCACCGACGGGCTGGAGACCTGCGACGCCGATCCTTGTGCGCTCGCCACCGAATTGAAGCAGCAAGGCCTCGATTTCACCGTCCATGTCGTCGGCTTCGGGTTGACGCAGGAGGAAGGCAAGCAGGTCGCCTGCCTTGCCGAAAACACCGGCGGCCGTTACCTGCCGGCGGCCGATGCCGACGAGCTTTCCAAGGCGCTGGCCGCAACGGTCTCGGCGCCGCCGGCGCCCGAGCCTGCCAAACCGTCACCGCCTGAGGAAAAGCCTGAAAAGAACGTCGTCGCGGAGGCATTCCTCGTCGAGGGCGGTCCCTCGCTAGCCGATAACAGCGCGGTCTATTGGGAAATCTTCAAGGCCGGCAGCGGCGATGCACCGGAAGGCGATCACGTCGATTTCCTCTACAACGGCAAATTCGCTCTCCACCTGCCGGCCGGCCGCTATGTGGCCACCGCCAAGCTGGACAGCTGGATTGAGCGCAAGGTCGCCTTCGACGTCACCGACACTGCGGTTTCGACCCCGAAGGTCGTGTTCGACGCCGGCCATGTGGAACTGACCCCGAAGCGCGAGGCGAACGGCCCCGATGCCGGCAGCGATGCGGCGCTCGGCATCGATTTCGGCTCCTACCAGACGACCTATTACGGCCCGTCGAAATTCTATGCGCCCGCCGGCTCCATCAAGGTCAAAGGCACGCTCGGCAGCGCCAGCGTCGAGCAGGAAATCGCGGTCGAGGCCGGCAAGGAAATCAAGGCCGACATCGTCATCGCCGCCGGCGTGATCAACAACAAGGCGATCTATACGCCGAGCGGCCCGGAGGTCGATTCTTCCAACGTCTTCTTCCAGGTTCTCTCCAAGACAGCCGACATCAACGGCCAGCGCAAGAGCTTCGGCTATACTTACGGCACCGGCACCAAGCTCGACGTGCCCGCCGGCGATTACGTGCTGAGCGCACAGCTCGGCTCGACCACGGTCGAGACACCCTTCAGCATCAAGGGCGGCGAAGGCAAGGATGTCGTCGTCAACCTCGATGCCGGCGTGCTCGCCATCAAGGCGCCGGGCGCCGAGAAGATCACGGTTCTCTCCGCCAACAAGGATATCCAGGGCAATCGCAAGGAACTCTCATATGCCTTTGCCGAGGAGCATTCGGACACGCTGCATCCCGGCGACTATCTGGTGCAGGTCACCTACAAGGGCGATGTCGCGACCAAGGAAATGCCGGCGAGCGTCAAGGCGGGCGAACGCAGCGAAGTCGAGGTCAAATAGCATTGCCGGCATGGGAGCCATGCCGGCCTGACGGTTGAGATCGACGCCGCCTTCGTGTAAGCCGCGCCTTTGTCTCACCATCAAAGGCGCATCCATGTCCTTCGACCTCATCCTCTTCGATTGCGACGGCGTGCTCGTCGATTCGGAAATCATCGCCGCAAAGGTGGAATCGGCGCTGTTGACGGAAGCCGGTTATCCGATCGGCGTCGAGGAAATGTGCGAGCGCTTCGCCGGCATGAGCTGGCGCGACATCCTGTTCACTGTGGAAAAGGATGCCGATATTCCGTTTTCGGCCGCCCTACTCGACAAGTCGGAAAAGCTGCTCGACGCCAAGCTCGGCCGCGAGGTGAAGATCATCGACGGCGTAAAATTCGCGCTGTCGCGGCTGACGCTGCCGCATGCCATCTGCTCCAACTCCTCCTCGCTCCGGTTGGACGCCATGCTCGGCAAGGTCGGCCTGAAGGAATATTTCGCCCCCAACATCTATTCGGCCAAGGATCTGGGACCGGATCGCGGCAAACCGCGCCCGGATATCTACCTGCATGGCCTCGAAAAGATGGGCGGCAAGGCGAAGACGACGCTGGTCATCGAGGATTCCGTGCATGGCGTGCATGCGGCGCGCGCAGCGGGCCTTCGCGTCGTCGGCTTTACCGGCGGCAGCCACACTTACCCCACCCATGCCGACCGGCTGACCGATGCCGGCGCGGAAACGGTGATTTCGCGGATGGTGGACCTGCCGGCAACCGTCGCCGCCATGGCGGAATGGTCCGGCGCCTTCTGATTTTTCAGATCTTCAACCGCAAAGCCTGCGGCAGGATCTCGAAACGCGCCGGGATGGAGCCCGGCGCTTCGCCGTCGCAATCCATCAGCGCCGGTTTTGCGCCCTCCAGCGGCTCGACTTCCACCAGCTTCGCCCGGCGGAAGAGGATGCGCGGATCGGCGCCATGGCTGCCGAGATAGATGCGGTGCATGACGCGCAGGATGGCGAAGGTCGATTTTTCCGGCACGATCACGACATCGAACAAGCCGTCCGCCGTATCGGCCTCGGGCGCCACCTTCATGCCGCCGCCAAACCAGCCGCCATTGGCGACCGCGACCACGGTGATGCCGCCGGCATAGACCTCCTCGCCATCCAGCCGGATGCGCACCCGATCCGGCCGGTAGCGCAGGATCTCGCGAACCGCGTGATAGAGAAACCGCAGCGAACCCGGCAGCCAATGGCCGCGCCGCGCGCCGTTCACCGCCTTCACCGTCGGTCCTGATACACCGAAGCTGGCGATGTTGACGAAATGGCGCTGATGCGCGCGTCCATCGGGATCGACGCAGGTCAGCAGGCCGATATCGAGCGGACGGGCGGTCGCGGCGGCAATCGCCGCCGGCAGCGCCTCGATGCGCGATGCGACGGCAAAATTGCGTGAGAAATCAGAGCCGGTGCCCTGCATGACGAAAGAAAATTGCGGCGGTTGCGAAAGCCCTGCCGTCAGCAGCCCGTCGACCGCCTCGCCGATCGTGCCGTCGCCGCCGACCGCAACGACGAGGTCAGCGCCACCTCTGGCAAGATGCCGGGCAAGCCTTGCGGTATCGCCTGGCGCAGCGGTCTCGGCCAGATCGACGGTCTCGAACGCGCTGCGGAAACCGGCAAGCATCGCCGGCCAGCGCTTGCGCGCAGCAGCGGAGCCGGCGACGGGATTGCGCAGGAGACCGAGTTTCACCGGAGTGCTGGCTTATTTCTTGCGGCGCTTGCCCGGTGCGGCCTTGGCCGGCGCCGAGTCGAAGCTGACATAGATGCGGGCCAGCTTGCCGGCCCCGCCGGGAATGGTGATGCCGTCCTTGCGGAACACGAATTGCGTCGCCTCGCCGCCGGCGGGGATTTCCGCCTCGAAACGCGTCAGCTCCGAATAGAGCGCGTTTTCGCCGTCGAGAACCTCGACGCGGATCGGCAGCACGACGCGGCCGGATGCGCCGAGCGGCCCGGTGACCAGACGGCCCTTGGCGACGACGGTGATGTTGAGCGAGGTCGAATCCATCGTGCAGGCGCGCGACGTCTCGGCGATGGAGGCCTGATAGGCGACCTTCGAGGGATCGTTGTCGCCGCCCTTGCCGTAGCTGCGGTAGAAAGCGGTTTCGTCACGCAGGAACACCTTCGGGCAGGTGCCCTCGACGACGGTGGTGTTGGTGGCGAGCTGCGGTTCCGGCTTCGGCTCAGGCGCGGTCGATGTCAGCGGGTTCTGCCCCGTCGTGCAGCCCGCAAGCGCAAGCAGCGAGATCACGGGAACGATTCGGCGCCAAACCTGAACAGACACGATACAACCACTCCCCTTATAATTTCGCCGCGTGAGCCGGAAGATGGACCACGCAAAGATGAATGCGGCCCTTTAACGACCTGCGGCGATGGTCTATAGCAGCGACGCATGGAAAAATCGATTGGGAAAGCGCTGTTTTGACGGAATTTTCACCTTTGCCGAATGCGCCCGCCAAAGAGGCGGCGGGCCTGTTCGCGAACGCAGGGCGGCAAGCCTGGCGCGAAAAGGCCGACATCGGCGACAGCGCCGCGCTATGCTTGCCCTCCATCCCATGCTCGCCACCTCGCCCGACACTTAAAGGATAACCACCGTGGACTACATTTCGACCCGGGGCGACGCCCCCGCGCTTGGCTTCAGCGACGCCCTTCTGGCAGGGCTTGCCACCGATGGCGGGCTTTACGTTCCGCGCGAATGGCCGGTGATGTCGAAAAAGGAAATCCGCGCGCTTCGCGGCAAGTCCTATCAGGAAATCGCCTTCGAGGTGCTCTACCGCTTCACCGGCGGCGAGATCGCGGCGGACAAGTTCCGGGCGATGATCGACGAGGCCTACGCCACCTTCCGCCATCCGGCCGTGACGCCGCTCGTCCAGACCGGCCCGAACTCCTTCATCCTCGAACTGTTCCACGGCACGACGCTCGCCTTCAAGGACGTCGCCATGCAGCTTCTGGCGCGGCTGATGGACCATGTTCTCACCGAACGCGACCAGCGCGCCACCATCGTCGGCGCCACCTCGGGCGACACCGGCGGCGCGGCCATCGACGCCTTTGGCGGACGTGACCGCACGGATATCTTCATCCTCTTCCCGCATGGCAAGGTCTCACCGGTGCAGCAGCGGCAGATGACCACGACGCCGCATGCGAATGTGCACGCGCTGGCCGTCGAAGGCAATTTCGACGATTGCCAGAGCCTGGTGAAGGAGATGTTCAACGACGCACCCTTCCGCACCCGCATGAAGCTTGCCGGCGTCAACTCGATCAACTGGGCGCGCATCATGGCGCAGGTGGTCTATTACTTCTCGACTGCCATCGCGCTCGGCGGCCCGGATCGCAAGATCTCGTTTACCGTGCCGACCGGCAATTTCGGCGATATCTTCGCCGGCTACGTCGCCAAGCGCATGGGCCTGCCGATCGACCGTCTGGTGATCGCCACCAACGAGAACGACATTCTGGCGCGGACGCTGAAGACCGGCCGCTACGAGATGCGCGCCGTCAAGGCCACGACCTCGCCGTCGATGGATATCCAGATTCCCTCGCACTTCCA
>CAMFHE010000116.1 GCA_945952045.1 uncultured Rhizobium sp. | reverse complement strand
CCGGCGAAATCCACTATGTGGATTCCGGCTACAACATCACCTCGATGCCGACGCTGGAAGCGCTCGGCAAGGCCGATACGGAATAAGTTTTTCCGCTATTGAAAAAGCCCCGGAAGCATCGCTTCCGGGGCTTTTTTGTTAGGGCATATTACAACGCATTTCCGGACGGAAAACCGGTTCCCACTTTTCCTGGAAATGCTTATTTCTTCGCCCACAACACCTTGTAACGGGCATTGCGGCAGACTTCGCCGCTCTCGCGGAACGCTTCCGCCAGCACCGGCTCGTAAGGCAGGCCGCGATTGGCGACCATCAACAGTCGGCCGCCACCCTTCAGCACCGTTGCCGCCTGGCGGATGAAGGCCTGGCCGAGGCCGGGCTCGGTCGCATGGCCCTCATGGAAGGGCGGGTTCATGATGACAAGCTCGTAGCGATCGCGGATCTGCTCGGCGGCGACGTCGTGCCAGAAGAAACGCGTTTCGACGCGGGAGCCGGCCAGATTGGCCTTGGCCTGTTCCAGCGAATCGTAATCGGCCTCGTAGAGATCGATGCGGTTGACCATCGGCGAACGCTCGGCAAGCATCGCCGAGAGATAACCCCAGCCGGCGCCGAAATCGGCGGCATTGCCGTTGAAATCGGTCGGCAGGCGATCCGCCAGCAGCAGCGAGCCGGCATCGATGCGGTCATGCGAGAACATGCCGGGCGCAGCCGAGAAACGCCCCTCGACGCGCACGGAGGGGCTTGCAAAGGCTGCGGCCAAGGCTTCAGGCGCGACCGGGCGCTGGAACCAGATGGCGAGGCCATGATATTTCGGCATGGAGCCCGCTTCGACACCCAGCTTCTCCAGCTTCTTGCGCAGCGGCTGCACGCCGTCTTCCTTGGAGCCGGCGATGACGATCATGCCGCCGGGAGAGACATGCATCAGGGCGGTAGCGATGCGCGCCTCGTTCTCGCCCTTGTGTTTGCCGCACAGCACCAGCGCGTGGGCATAGATGTCTTCCGGCAATTGCGGCTCGGCGGCGATATGCGCCGCCTGCAGCCGCAGAAAGAGCGGGCGAAACCCTTGCACGGCCACGAGCTCGGCCTCGAATCCGTCCGGCAGCGCATAGCCCGCCTCCGCACCGAGGAACAGGACTTTTTCACCGGCCTTCGGCGCTTCGAGCGTGCCCGATGCATAAGGATGGAACAGGGTTTTGACGGCGTCGCGGCTCATGGGCCCCTCTTTGTTCAAAATAGAAAAAAGGCGCGGGAAGCATTGTCCCGCGCCTCGAAGCTCTGACGAAACGAAGGCCTTATTCGGCAGCTTCGCCGTCTTCCTTCTTCTTGTCTTCGCGGGCGACTTCCTTGCCGGTCGCCTGATCGACGGCCTTCATGGAGAGGCGAACCTTGCCGCGCTCGTCGAAGCCCATCAGCTTGACCCAGACCTTGTCGCCTTCCTTGACGACGTCGGTCGTCTTGGCGACGCGCTCGGACGCGAGCTGCGAGATGTGGACGAGGCCGTCGCGGGCGCCGAAGAAGTTGACGAAGGCGCCGAAATCGGCCGTCTTCACAACGGTGCCTTCATAGATCTGGCCGACTTCCGGCTCGGCGACGATCGAGTGGATCCACTTGCGGGCCGCTTCGATTTCCTTGCCCGAGGAGGAGGCGATCTTGACGGTGCCGTCATCCTCGATGTTGATCTTGGCGCCGGTCTTCTCGACGATTTCGCGGATGACCTTGCCGCCGGAGCCGATGACTTCGCGGATCTTGTCGACCGGGATGTTCATGACTTCGATGCGCGGCGCGAATTCGCCGAGCTGGCCACGGCTTTCGGTGATGGCGTTGGCCATTTCGCCGAGGATGTGCTTGCGGCCACCCTGCGCCTGGTTCAGAGCGACCTTCATGATCTCTTCGGTGATACCGGCGATCTTGATGTCCATCTGCAGCGAGGTGATGCCGTCAGCGGTGCCGGCGACCTTGAAGTCCATGTCGCCGAGGTGATCTTCGTCACCGAGGATGTCGGAGAGAACCGCAAAACGGTCGCCTTCAAGGATCAGGCCCATGGCGATACCGGCAACCGGCTTGGCGATCGGAACGCCGGCATCCATCAGCGCCAGCGAGGTGCCGCAAACGGTTGCCATCGAGGACGAGCCGTTGGACTCGGTGATCTCGGAAACGACGCGCAGCGTGTAGGGGAACTGTTCTACCGTCGGCAGCATCGGGCGGATAGCGCGCCATGCGAGCTTGCCATGGCCGATTTCACGACGACCCGGCGAACCCATGCGGCCGGTTTCACCGACGGAGTAGGGCGGGAAGTTGTAGTGCAGCAGGAAGCGTTCCTTGTACATGCCGGTCAGGCTGTCGACATACTGCTCGTCTTCGCCGGTGCCGAGCGTGGCGACGACGATCGCCTGGGTCTCGCCGCGGGTGAAGAGCGCCGAGCCGTGGGTGCGGGGCAGCAGGCCGACTTCCGAGACGATCGGACGAACGGTCACGAGATCGCGGCCGTCGATGCGGCTCTTGGTGTCGAGAATGTTCCAGCGAACGATCTTGGCCTGCAGGTGCTTGAAGATCGCGCCGACTTCTTCCGCGCTGTACTTGGCTTCGCCTTCTTCCGGCAGGAAGTGGGCCTTGACCTTGGCCTTGACGGCGTCGACGGCGGCGTAACGATCGGCCTTCTGGGTGATCTTGTAGGCTTCGCGCAGTTCGGCTTCGGCAATGCCGAGCATTTCGGTTTCCAGAGCGGAATGGTCTTCCGGCTGGAAGTCGCGCGGCTCCTTGGCGGCGACTTCGGCGAGCTTGACGATCGCGTCGAGAACCGGCTGGAAGCCGCGATGGCCGAACATGACGGCGCCGAGCATGACGTCTTCGTTCAGTTCCTTGGCTTCGGATTCGACCATCAGAACGGCGTCATGCGTACCGGCGACGACGAGATCGAGGCTCGTTTCGTCCATCTCGTCGAGATGCGGGTTCAGCACGTATTCGCCGTTGATGTAGCCGACGCGGGCAGCGCCGACCGGACCCATGAACGGGATGCCCGACAGCGTCAGCGCTGCCGAGGTGGCGACCATGGCGAGGATGTCGGGGTTGTTTTCCAGGTCATGCTGGACAACGGTGACGACGACCTGCGTGTCGTTCTTGTAGCCTTCCGGGAAGAGCGGGCGGATCGGGCGGTCGATGAGGCGCGAAACCAGCGTTTCGTTCTCGCTCGGACGGCCCTCGCGCTTGAAGTAACCGCCGGGGATCTTGCCGGCAGCATAGGTCTTTTCCTGATAGTTGACCGTCAGGGGGAAGAAGTCCTGGCCCGGCTTCGGCGCCTTGGCCGAAACGACGGTGGCGAGAACGACGGTTTCGCCATAGGTGGCGAGAACGGCGGCGTCGGCCTGACGGGCGATCTTGCCGGTTTCCAGCTTCAGCGGACGGCCGGCCCATTCGATTTCGACGGAATGGATATCGAACATATCTTGTCCTTCACATGCGGCATTCGGACGGCGCCTGCCATTCCTATCGGCTGGCGCGGACCCGTTGCCTCGCATCGTTGCGACGCATCATGGGCAAGACAGCGGGAGGCTTCGATCTTTGCTCGTTGCAATTCCGGATGGAAAACAGCTTCAGAGTTTTCCTGGAATCGCTTCGGCGGAAGCATCCAACAATCCTGCCCCATGACAGGTCATCGGGTTGTCATCGGCGGTTCCGGCCCATCCGGCCCGCCTCAAGCGTCATATGGAGCGCAAATGCGCCCCGAATAAGGGTCCGGCGGGTTTCGCCAGAAGCAAAACCCGCCGGATCAACAGATTAGCGGCGAATGCCCAGGCGACCGATCAGGGTCGTGTAACGGCTTTCGTCCTTCTTCTTGAGGTAGTCGAGAAGCGAACGGCGGCTCGAAACCATCGACAGAAGGCCACGACGGGAGTGGTTGTCCTTCTTGTGGCCCTTGAAGTGCTCGGTCAGATTGTTGATCCGCTCGGTCAGGATCGCGACCTGGATTTCCGGCGAACCGGTGTCGCCTGCCTTGGTGGCGTATTCCTGGATGAGGGCGGCCTTGCGCTCTGCAGTGATCGACATCGGTAAATCCTTTCTTATGGGAGGAATAAAGTCGCCAGAGGCCGGGATGTCGTCCAGCCTTGGCCATGAAAGCAGACGGCTCTCGCCATATGCTGGCGCCGCCTATACTCCATTCGGGACTGAAAGGGAAGAGGCGGCTTTGAAAGCCGCCTCTTGCCAAATGTGCGGTGGCCTATCCGGACGGAAACCCGATGCCACCTTTGCTGGAAATGCGCCGTCTCAGCCGAAGACGCGCTTCGGCCGGAATTCGCCTTCGCCGATCTCGCCGATGGCGATCAGCTTGCCGCGCGCCGTGGCATAGGCTTCCGGCTCGGCGACAGGGGCATCGCGGCCGCGCAGAATGATGGGGTTGCCCATCTTCAGGCGGTGGGCCTGATCGTCGTTGACGATCACATGCGGCAGGTTGGAGAGCGCTTCGCCGGTATCGACGATGAAGGCATCGAGGGCGGCGAGGCGCTCGTCGCGGTCTTCGACCGCTTCCAGCGCCGTCAGCGTTTCCAGAGGAACCATCGCCTCTTCGGCAAAGGGCGCGACGAAGGTGCGGCGCAGTTCCGATATATGGCCGTAGCAGCCGAGCTCGCGGCCGAAATCGCGCGCCAGGGCCCGCACATAGGTGCCCTTGCCGCATTCGACTTCGAAGCAGGCGGTGTTTTCATCCGGGCAGGCCAGGAGGGTGAGGCGGAAGATTTCCACTTCACGCGCCGGAATCACCACCGTCTCGCCGTCGCGGGCGAGATCGTAGGCACGCTCGCCGGCGATCTTGATGGCGGAAAACTGTGGCGGGATCTGCTCGATGACGCCGGTATAGCGCGGCAGCAGGGCGCGGATCGCGTCCTCGGCCGGGCGATTTTCGGACGACTGCGTCACCTCGCCCTCGAGATCGTCGGTGGTGCGCTCTTCGCCCCAGCTGACGGTGAATTCGTAGATCTTGCGGCCATCCATGACGTAAGGCACGGTCTTGGTGGCGTCGCCGAGCGCGATCGGCAGCATGCCCGACGCCAGCGGGTCGAGCGTGCCGGCATGACCGGCCTTCTGGGCGTTGAACAGCCATTTGATCTTGGAAACGGCCTCGGTCGAGCCGAAATCCACCGGCTTGTCGAGAATAATCCAGCCAGAGATGGGCCGGCCCTTGGGTTTACGCGGTTTGGACATGCGGTCTCGTTCTATTCGTCGTCGTCATTGCCGGCATCGAGGTCGCGGCTGACCTCGGGAGAGCGCAGCAGCGCGTCGATCTTGCTGTAATTGTCGAAGGACGTGTCGTCGCGGAAACGCACTTCCGGCATGTATTTCATCTGGCGAAGCTGGTTGCCGAGACGACCGCGGATGAATTTCGCGTTGCGGTTCAGCGCGGCGATGACGCCGTCGTGGTCGGCGACGCCCAGAGGCGACACATAGGCGGTGGCGATCTTCAGGTCGGGCGACATGCGCACTTCCGATATCGCGATCACCGTCTTCTCGATCAGGTCGTCGCGCACCTCGCCCCTTTGCAGGACCTGGGTGATCGCGGCGCGCACCTGCTCGCCAACGCGCAACATGCGCTGCGAAGGCGCCGAAGAGGTTGCTTTTGTCATGGTGTATCCGTTGTTGCGCTCGACACGAGCGCCCGTAATGCCGGTCCAATGACTCGTTTGGCCGGAAAAATCAAGGCTTGGGCGCAGGAGCGCCCCTCAGACGATAAAAAACCGCCGGCCAGATCGGCCGGCGGTCTCGAATTTCGGCGTAGCGCCCTGAATTAGAGCGTGCGCGTAATATGCTCGACGCGGAAGCACTCGATGGTGTCGCCGGCGCGGATGTCTTCGTAGTTCTCGAAGGCCATGCCGCATTCCTGACCGACCGGCA
>CAMFHE010000115.1 GCA_945952045.1 uncultured Rhizobium sp. | reverse complement strand
TATAGCGCGGCAATCAGGATGAGACGCTTGCGACAATCTGGATGAGATTCTTAGGTCGCGGTCGGGATCAAGTTATCATGCTGATTGTCGGTGGCAAGGTGTTCGTCGTTTTCTGATTGCCGCTCCGCGACAGATAGGGTTGAGGTTCTGATTGTCGCAAATGAGGCTGGTCTGCCCCTTTGGCGTTTTTCCTCCAGCGCCGTTCTGCGGCGATAGCTTTCGACGTTCATTTCGAAGATCGTGGCGTGGTGGACGAGCCTGTCGACCGCTGCGAGTGTCATAGCCGGATCGGGAAAGACCCGGTTCCACTCTCCGAACGGCTGGTTGGCGGTGATCAGGATCGACCGGTGCTCGTATCGCGCCGAGATCAACTCGAAGAGCACGCTTGTTTCCGCCTGGTCCTTGGTGACGTAGGCAAGATCGTCGAGGATGAGCAGGTCGTACTTGTTGAGCTTGTCGATGGCGGATTCAAGCTGCAGTTCCCGTCGGGCGACCTGAAGCTTCTGCACGAGATCGGTGGTCCGGGTGAACAGGACCCTCCATCCGTTCTCGATCAGGGCCAGGCCGATAGCGGCAGCGAGATGGCTCTTTCCGCCGCCGGGCGGACCGAACATGAGGATGTTTGCTCCCTTGGCGAGCCAACTGTCGCCGGCGGTGATTGCCATGACCTGCGCCTTGGAGACCATGGGCACAGCATCGAAAGTGAAGCTGTCCAATGTCTTGCCCGGCGGCAAGTGCGCCTCGGCGAGATGCCGCTCAATCCTGCGATTGGCCCGTTCCGCCAATTCGTGCTCGGCAATCGCCGACAGGAAGCGAGCGGCCGGCCATCCTTCCCGGTCCGCCTGTTCGGCAAATCGTGGCCATAGGGTTTTGATCGTCGGCAGGCGGAGCTCGTTGAGCATGATGCCGAGACGTGCTTCATCGATGACGTGGGCGTTCTTCATGCCGCTTCTCCTGTCCCGATCAAGGCCTCGTAGCCATTGAGCGATGCGAGTTGCACATGAACGGTCGGCAGCTTGGCCGGGTCCGGACTGAAGAGCGCTCGCATGCGAGCCAAATCGGGTAGCTGACCGGCATCGAGTGTCCTGGCCAATTCTTCGGCAAGTTCGCGCTCGCAGCCGCGGTCATGGGCCAGCGCCAGGAGTTCGACGGCGATCTTGCAAGCCTGCTTATCGGGAAGACGTTCGGTCAGGGCCTCGAAGGCCTTGCGATATTCCTGACGCGGGAAGAGCTTGTCGCGATAGACGAGGCCGCGGAGCGCCATCGGCTTTTTGCGCAGGGAATGGATGACGTGATGATAGCTGACGACCTGGTCGTGCCGCCCGTCGGGGTGGCCGCGTCCGCGGCGCAACGTCATCAGATGCGTCCCGCCGACAAAGACATCCAGCCGATCGTCGAACAGGCGCACGCGTAACCTGTGGCCGATCAGGCGTGACGGCACGGTGTAGAAGACCTTGCGCAAGGTGAAGCCGCCCGTCCGGGACACCGTGACGACAATCTCTTCGAAGTCCGTGGTCCGGCGCTCGGGCAACGCCTGCAGGTGCGATCGCTCCGCATCGATCCTCTTGCCATGGGCGGCATTGCGACGGCTGACAATCTCGTCGACAAAGGCGCGATAAGAGCCGAGATCGTCGAATTCCCTGGTCCCCCGCATCAGGAGGGCGTCATGGACAGCGCTCTTGAGATGACCATGAGAGCTCTCGATCGAGCCGTTCTCATGCGCGACGCCTTTGTTGTTGCGCGTCGGCGTCATCCGGTAATGGGAGCAAAGCTGGTCGTAACGGTGTGTGAGATCGACCCTGGCATCAGCGTCGAGGTTGCGGAATGCCGCCGAAAGGCTGTCGCTGCGATGATAAAGCGGCGTCCCGCCCACCGACCACAGGGCATTTTGAAGCCCTTCGGCCAGCGCGACGAAGCTTTCCCCGCCGAGAATGACATGGGCGTGTTCGAAGCCTGACCAGACAAGCCGGAAGTGATAGAACAGATGATAAAGCGGCTGGCCGGCGATCGTCACACCAAGGCCGCTGGCGTCGGTAAAATCCGAAAGGCCCAGCCGGCCTGGCTCGTGGGTCTGGCGGAAGATGACCTCCTGGGCTTCGCCATAGACAGCACGCCACGACCGGATGCGTCGTTCAAGCGTGCGGCGGATACCTTCAGAGAGTTCTGGATGTCGGCGCAGCATCTCGTTGTAAACAGCGACGGCACGGATGCCGGGTGCGGCCTTGAGCAGCGGGACGACTTCAGTCTCGAATATTGGCTCCAGGGGATCAGGCCGGCGGCGTCCACGCGGCGCTTTGCTCTGAGATGGCGGTTGCGCCTGCTTGTCGAGGCGGTATGCCGTGGCTCGGCTGATCGACGCTTTTGCAGCGGCGACCTCTACGGAATGCGTTTGTCGGTACTTCATGAAGAGTCTCATCTGATGATCGGTTACATGGCGACCCGGCACAAACTGGTTCTCCAATCCAGAAAACCGCCAATGTACCGGACCGACCGCGATCTTGAGACGCTGAAAATCTGCGCCGCGCCGGGCTGAGACTACGATCGGGCTACGCCCTCACTCCGTCACACCCCGGCGCGAGTCTCATCCTGATTGACGCTGAATCTCACCTTGATTGTCGCTGCGCAGCGAGCGATGCTTCGTAACGAGCTTGTTGCAAATCAAGTTCGAGAATGCGCCGTTGTTCACGTTGGGTTTCCATGTGGGTCCGCTCTGCAACAAGCGCTGCCTGAATTGCAATCGGCTCCACGACCCGCATCAGTTCACGCGCGATCGCCGTGTCGACCCGCTGGCCGCCAAAGCACATGCACCGTGGTAATCCGTGCGCCGTCCGGCCGATGCATTGGTAGACAGGATAAGGGTAACGCCCTCGATAGGCTACCCTCAAACGATGCCCGCACCGGCCGCAGGTCATCAATCCGATCAACAAGGAGCGGCCGCCTCGACCAGACTTGGTTCCATCGGGCTGACCGTATGCATTGATGGCAAGTTGCTTCTGATTGCGTTCGTATATTCCCCAGTCGATATAACCCTCATGGTGGTCCTTCAAAAGAACATCATATTCGTCGAGTGGCCGGAGGTGACCGTACGTCTTGTGGGCGCGGCCGTCGACGACCGCGGTTCGGCTCTTGCTCTTGCCGTAGGCGTAAGCCCCGGCATAAAACGGGTTCTTCAACACCGAGATCACATTGCGATAGCGGATTGGCGTCCAGTCGAGCGCCGTCAGTTTCCTGCCATCCGAAGGGCGGGGGAAATGCATCCCTTCGCGATGCAGCGTCAGATGGGTCTGGCGAGCGCTTCCCAGTTGGCGGAAGCGACTAAATATCTGCCGCACGGCCTCCTGGACGCGAGCGTCAGGATCCAGACCAAGACCGATCTCGCGATGCCAGATATAGCCAATCGGCACGCCGATACGCAGCTCTCCTCGTCGTGCCTTGGAGCGGACGGCTTCGTACATGCGCGTTCGCAGAATATTCAATTCGAATTCGCTGATACTGCCCTTCATGCCCAACAACAGCCTGTCATTCGGGCGGCAAGGATTATAAACGCCGTCGAGATCAATCACCCGAGCTTCAACCAGGCCACACAGTTCCAATAGGTGATGCCAGTCACGGCCATTGCGGGCGAGACGGGAAGCGTCGAGACAAAGAATGGCGCCAACGTCACCAGCACACAACCAGGCCACCAGCTTGTCAAACCCGGGTCGCGCGACTGTTCCGCTCGCCGAGCGGCCAAGATCATCATCGATGACCTCTACATCCCGAAATCCACGCCGCCGGGCTTCCTCGACAAGTTCGTATTGGCGTCGTATGCCTCCGCCGAAGGCCGTCTGCCGTGATTTTCTGATTGGCTTTAAGTCCATGCCTTATGTCATGCGCTACAGTGATTTCCCCTATTGAGGTCTTGTCCGCCGATGATCTTGGTCGTCGGCGGGATTGGTCGGACGAAGAGAAGGTCCGGATCGTCGAGGAAAGTCTGCAGGGGTTTCGACAGGGCTCGGCGACGGCTCGGCGCTATGGCGTGTCTCGATCATTGTTGACGACCTGGCGTCGTCAATATCGAAGCGGTCTTTTGAGCGTTTCCGCATCGACGAGCTTCGTGCCGCTTTCGATTTCGCCGCCGCCGCCGGCGTTTCCCGAGATGACCGCTCCGCTCCGGTCGGACGGCGACAAGATGATCGAGATCGGCCTGCCGAATGGTCGTCGCCTGACGATCCCGTCCTCGCTTGATCCCTCCATCCTCGCCCGTCTGCTACCGGTTCTGGATGCGTCATGATCGCCTTTCCGGCCGGGGTGAAGGTATGGATTGCAGGCGGCGTGACGGACATGCGCTGTGGCATGAACAGCCTGGCGTTGAAGGTGCAGCAAGGCCTTGGTCGCGATCCTCACGGCGGTGAGGTCTTCTGCTTCCGAGGGCGCAAAGGTGATCTGATCAAGGTCCTGTGGCATGACGGGATCGGCATGTCGCTCTACCTGAAGCGGCTGGAAGCCGGAAAGTTCATCTGGCCGGTTAGCCAGAATGGCTCCGCCGTGCCGGTTTCGGCGGCTCAGTTGGGATATCTCCTCGATGGCTCATGTTAATGCCCCTCCTGGTGAGGCTGACAGATTCTGAGATCGATGGAGTTGATCACGTGGTTTCGCAGGTTTCTGATACTCTCAAGGACGTCCGCGACGTCGTTGAAGAGGTAGGCGCCGTTGGGTTGTCGATCCACCAGAAGGCGCTTTTTCCTGATTTGCACATAGAGCCAGTTTACCGGAATTCTGAGCTTGGCGGCGAGTTCAGGGGCTGACAGGCTGCCGACTTCGTGGTGCCACCTGACGTCTCGCTGGCCCACCTCGATCTCGGCCGCACGTCGTATTCTTTGGACGGTGATAGGTAGGACCTTGTCCCTGCATGTGGGGGAGCGATGGCCTTCCTGGGTGAGGACGGCAGCTATTTCGTCATCATACATGCCATCGCGCGCCAGGGCGATCGCTCGATCTCGCATCTCGGCTCCTCGTGTGAGTTTGGCAACGCTGTTGACCCTCATCTTGACATCGAGGCTTGTGACAGCGCCGCCGCGCCATACGATGCGGACGACGGTGATATCGTGGTCGCCGCGGTCGAGCACGACCTTATCGATGAGGCAGCGTAACAACGCCTTGCGATGAACATCGGAAGTGGCGGGGTCGATCCAGATCTGCGGCAGGCGTCCCGCAAGGCTGACGACCTTTCCATAGAGCGCCTTGCCGATTCCAAGTTGTGCCACGACTGGGCCTGGAGAAGCTTGTCGTGAGACGGCTTCCTCGGCGTCGCGAAGCTCGATCAATGCCGCCTCCCAGCGACGCTCAAGCTCAGCGGCAACCAAGCGATTATCAGGGTCGACCCGGTTGAATTGCCTCTCTGCCAGCGCGGCGGCATATTGCTTTCGCTCAACCTCGCGCTCGGCGCTGGTGCGCAGTGCCGTATCCACCTGGACCTGGGCACGGCGGGCCTTTGACAGTGCATCGAGTTCCGCCGGCGCCAGTGCGGTCAGGAATGCAGCTGCCACAGCCTCATCCACGCATGCTGCTCGAACATGTTGGCACGTGGGCAGGCCTTCATTCGTGTGGAGATGGTTGCAAACATACTCACCGCCGCCCTTGTAGCGGACGAACATCTTGTGCCCGCATCGTCCACACCAGACGATGCCATGCAGCAGAAGATCGCCGTCGCGAGGTGCGCCTCTGGTCTTGATGCGCATGTATTCGGCCCGATTGTCTCTTATGACGGCTCTGATCTTCTCATAGGTTGGCCAGTCGATATAGGCAGGATAGCGGTCCTTGACGACAATTCGCCACTCGCCCATCGGCCGTGGCGCTTTCATCTTTTGCGCTCCCTCGCGAGCCGCTTCACGAATCCGGGTCCGCCCATAGACGAATGCACCTGCATAGGCGGGGTTCTTAAGGACCGACAGCACCGACGACACTGTCGCTCC
>CAMFHE010000114.1 GCA_945952045.1 uncultured Rhizobium sp. | reverse complement strand
CGCAATAGTCCAGCCCGGGACAGGCAATGATATCGGTGATCAGGCCGGCATTGGCGGTCGCAAGACCGGTGGCAACGAGCGCGCGGTAGACCGGCTCAAGATCGGCAAGCGCCACATGCGGCAGAATGAGGTTCTGCTCATGGCTGACGCGGATCTCGTCCAGCGCATATTCAGCTGCGATCTCGGCGACGGCGTCCATCTGGGCGTCGGTCGCATCACCCGGAATGCCGCCGATCGGCTTCAGGGAGATGGTGACCATGCCGTAGTCCGGGTTCTTGTGCGGCTGCACGTTTTGCTGAACCCAGCGGGCGAACTCGGCATCCGCCTTCTTCCAGCGCGCCAGATTTTCCCAGCCCTCCGGACGTTCAGCAAGCGCCGGCGGAGCGAAATAGGCAGCAATTGCCTGAACGTCGCTTTCCGGCAGCTTCAGCTCGGTATCCTTGAGTTTCAGGAATTCCGCCTCGACCTGCTGGCGCAGTTCCTCAGTGCCCGTTTCATGGACGAGGATCTTGATGCGCGCCTTGTATTTGTTATCGCGGCGCCCATGCAGATTGTACACGCGCATGATCGCGGTCGTGAAGGACAGCAGGTCCTCTTCCGGCAGAAACTCGCGCAGCAGCTTGGCGACCATGGGGGTACGCCCCTGCCCGCCGCCGACATAAACGGCAAAGCCCAGTTCACCCTTGTCGTTCTTCTTCAGATGCAGGCCGATGTCATGCACCTGGATCGCTGCACGATCGCGTTCAGCGCCGGTGACGGCGATCTTGAACTTGCGCGGCAGGAAGGAGAATTCCGGGTGAACAGACGACCACTGGCGCAGGATTTCCGCATAGGGGCGCGGATCGGCGACTTCGTCAGCGGCAGCACCGGCGAAATGGTCGGCCGTGACGTTGCGGATACAGTTGCCCGAGGTCTGCATGGCATGCATTTCGACGGTCGCGAGTTCCGCGAGCACATCCGGCATGTCCGACAGTTTCGGCCAGTTGAACTGCAGGTTCTGGCGCGTGGTAAAATGGCCATAGCCGCGGTCGTAGGTCCGCGCGATATGAGCCAGCATCCGCATCTGCTTTGAATTCAGCGTTCCATAGGGAATGGCGATGCGCAGCATATAGGCATGCAATTGCAGATAGACGCCGTTCATCAGCCGCAGCGGCTTGAAGGCGTCTTCGGAGAGTTCACCGGCCAGGCGGCGTTCCACCTGGTCTCGAAACTGGTCGACACGCTCGGAAACGAAAGCGTGGTCAAATTCGTCGTAACGATACATGATTTCCTCAGACGGCGATGAATTCCGGATCGGCAGGCGTATAGCCGGTGGCGTATACCATGGTCGGCCCCTGGGCGCGAATACGCTCGCGCAGACGCAGCGGCCAGAGAATGCCGTTGGTTTCCTGAACCTCGATGAGGTTCACGTCAACAACCTTGTTGTCGGCATAGGCTTTCTTGCCGATCTCCTCGAGAGCGGCGAAGGCTTCCGCGTGGCGGGCGACCAGCGCGTCCTGAAGCGACGTGACCCATTCGCCGGCAGCGTTCAGCCAGACGGAGACGCCGTCCGTCAACCGGTTTGCGGTCAGAACCTTGTCCACCATCATTATGCTCCTTGCATGTCCTGTTGCCGAACCAGGCCCCGCGCCAAGGGTTCGGAAAGTTCGATATTCGCACCGGCGACCGCCTCGCCGATGATGACCATCACAGGTCCGGTAAGCTCATGGCGATGCTCCAGATCGGGCAATTCCCGCAAGATGCCGTGCAGCAGCCGACGATCGGCGCGGCTGGCATTTTCGATCACCGCAACCGTCGTTTCCGGAGCCAGACCTGCCTGGATAAGCCGAGTCGCCACCGAAGCCGCGACCGTGCGGCCCATATACACAGCAATCGTCGCGCCTGATACGGCAAGGCTCGCCCAATCCGGCAACACGTCGCCGGTGAGGTCATGGCCGGTGGTGAAGACCAGCGACGAGGCGACGCCGCGCAGCGTCAACGGCAATTCGAAATCCGCCGCGGCTGCAAAGGCAGAAGTGATGCCCGGCACGATCTCATAGCCGATACCAGCCTGCCGCAGCGCCGCCATTTCCTCGCCTGCACGGCCGTAAACCAGCGGATCGCCGGATTTCAACCGCACAACCCGCTTTCCGTCGCGGCCAAGCTGGACCAGAAGCGCATTGATCTCGTCCTGCGATTTGGTATGGCAGCCCTTGCGCTTGCCGACCGACAACCGTTCGGCATCGCGGCGGCCCATATCGACGATCGCCTGCGGCACGAGCGCGTCATAAACGATGACATCGGCTTCCATCATCACGCGCTGCGCGCGCAATGTCAGCAGGTCTTCGGCGCCCGGCCCAGCTCCGACAAGCCAGATGCGACCTTCCGCTTTCCCCGTTGCCGCCAGCAGCTTGGCTGCCTCGCGCCGCGCTCCGGCCTGATCGCCATTGGAGACTGCATTGGCGACCGCACCCGAGAAGAATTGACGCCAGAACACCCGGCGCGTCAGGCCGCGCGGCAACAAGTGCTCGGCGGCATCGCGATAGTCGACGGCCAGCCGCGCCAGCTTGCCGAGAGACGGCGACAGCAACTGATCAACCTGCGCCCGGATCATCTGCGCCAGCACCGGGCCAGCACCTTCCGTTCCGATGGCAACCACGACGGGCGCACGGTTGACGAGCGCAGGCGTAAAGAAATCGCATTCCTCGGGCTGGTCGACGGCATTGACCGGAATGCGCACGGCCCGCGCAGCAGCAGCGATACGCGCATCAAGCGCCTTTTCGCCGGTCGCGGCAAACACAAGCGTGACGCCGCTCAAAAGCTCGGGCGAAAATGCACAGGCCACATGTTCGATTTTATGCAAGGAAAGATAGGCAGCGAAATCGGCTTCCGGCCGATCCGCATAAGCGACGATACGTGCCGACGTATTGCCGAGCAAACGCACCTTGGCATAGGCTTCCTCGCCATTGCCAAACACCGCCGCTACCTTTCCCGCAATGCGGAAAAAGGCCGGAAAAGCGGAGAGCTTGTCGCAGCTTTCAGTCATCCTATCCTTCCATCCAGGTTGCACAGAATATCATGGATGCAGGCAAAATATTGAAGAAACAGAAATTCTTTGCGCACCGACTGCGAGACTTGTTTTTCTCGCGTTGCAGCGATTCTGAGCAAAACTCCACGCCCAAGGCAAAATCGCCTTGCAAAATGGCCGACATTGACAGCGAAAGCCATTTCCGTTTCTGCTGGCGCGAACCGAGCGAACGCAGCCCTTGAGGAGTTCCGATCTTGTCCACACCTGTCCCCGCCTCGCGCCTGCTCGACGTCATCGAGCAGGATATCCTGCCGCTCACAGAACGAGGCGTCGCGGCAGGCAACAAGGTGTTTGGCGCGGCCATCTTGCGCAAATCCGATCTGTCGCTGGTGTTGGCGGAAACCAATAACGAACGCGAAAACCCGCTCTGGCATGGCGAAGTCCACACGCTGAAGCGCTTTTACGAATTGGGCGAGCGTCCGGATACGCGTGATCTGATCTTCCTCTCGACCCATGAACCTTGCCCCATGTGCATGGCAGCGATTACCTGGGCCGGTTTCGACAATTTCTATTATTTCTTCAGTTACGAGGATTCGCGCGACAGCTTCGCCATTCCCCATGATCTGAAAATCCTCAAGGAAGTCTTCGGCCTTGAGCCCGGCGGTTACCGCAAGAAAAACGCCTTTTGGAACAGTTTTGCGATTCGCGATCTCGTCGCGACGGATTCCCGAAAAGCCGAGTTGGAAGCCCAGAATAGCCGGATCCGAAGCGAATACGACCGCCTTTCCGCCATCTATCAGGCCTCAAAGGCCGACAACGACATTCCGCTGAACTGACCGGAGCAATTATGCAACCTTCCAAAGACATCGGCCGGCTTGTCGAGATCATGGCGGCGCTTCGCAATCCCGAAACCGGCTGCCCCTGGGATATCGTCCAGACCTTCGAGACGATCAAACCCTATACGATCGAGGAAGCCTATGAGGTCGGCGACGCCATCGAGCGTCACGATATGGACGATCTCTGCGATGAACTGGGAGACCTCCTGTTGCAGGTCGTTTTCCATTCCCGCATGGCCGAGGAAGCCGGCGCTTTCTCCTTCGGCGATGTCGTCGAGGCGGTCACGAAAAAAATGATCCGCAGGCATCCACATGTCTTCGCCCGCTCTGACGCCGATACGCCGGATGCGGTCAAGCAGCAATGGGATGCGATCAAAGCGGAAGAAAAAGCCGAACGCGCGGCCCGCCGTGCCAAAAATGGCCTCGATGTGAAAGAGAAGAACGGTCATCTCGATACAGTGCAACGCAGCTTTCCAGCCCTCACGGAAGCCCTGAAGATCCAGGAGCGCGCCGCCAAGGTCGGATTCGACTGGTCGGAACCGGAACCGATTCTCGACAAGATCGAGGAAGAAGTAATCGAATTGCGCGAGGCTCTAAAGGAAGGCCGGCAGGAAAAAGTTTCCGACGAACTTGGCGACCTGATCTTTGCGCTCGTCAATATCGGCCGCCATGTGAAAGCAGACCCCGAACAGGCTCTACGCGGCACCAACACCAAGTTCCGCCGCCGCTTCCGTCATATCGAGACATCGCTCGTCGACAACGGCGAAGATCTCGCCTCCGCCAGCCTCGACCGCATGGAAGACCTCTGGCAGGACGCCAAGAAAAGCGAGCGCACGTAAAGCCCTTTCATCTTGGAAAATCGAACAAAGAAAAACCCGGTCGGACCGTCAGGCCCGACCGGGTTTGAAAGCATTGCTCAATCAAGGCATTCCTGAAGGAATGCCTTGGGATCAAGCGGCTTCAGCAGCTTCTGCTTCAGCGGCTACGCGAGCCTTGTCGGCTGCGCCCTTGGCATCGACGTCGCGTTCGACGAATTCGATGACGGCGAGCGGAGCGTTGTCGCCCTGACGATAGCCGGCCTTCATGATACGCAGGTAACCGCCATTGCGGTTGGCGTAACGGGTGGCAATCGCGTCGAACAGCTTCGAGACGACGGCGACGTCACGGATCTGCGAGATCGCCTGACGACGAGCGTGCAGGTCGCCGCGCTTGCCGAGAGTGACGAGCTTCTCGACGATCGGACGGATTTCCTTCGCCTTCGGCAGGGTCGTGACGATCTGCTCATGGGTAATGAGCGAGGCAGCCATGTTGGCGAACATCGCCTTGCGGTGGCTGGCAGTACGGTTGAGCTTGCGGCCGGCTTTCTGGTGGCGCATGGCTTCTCTCCTTCTCGGCAGGCCGGGCCTGCCCTAACTGGTTAATACTGGTCTTCGTAACGCTTGGCGAGATCTTCGATGTTCTCGGGCGGCCATGCAGGCACTTCCATGCCGAGGTGCAGGCCCATGGAAGCGAGAACTTCCTTGATCTCGTTGAGCGACTTGCGGCCAAAATTCGGAGTGCGAAGCATTTCGGCTTCGGTCTTCTGAATGAGGTCGCCGATATAGACGATGTTGTCGTTCTTCAGGCAGTTGGCCGAACGGACCGAAAGCTCCAGCTCGTCGACCTTCTTGAGCAGCGCCGGGTTGAAGGCGAGCTCTGTGACGGCTTCTTCCTCGGCTTCCTTCTGCGGCTCGTCGAAGTTGACGAAAACGCCGAGCTGATCCTGCAGGATACGGGCCGCGAAAGCGATCGCATCTTCACCGGTGATCGAGCCGTTGGTTTCGATCGTCATCGTCAGCTTGTCGTAGTCGAGAACCTGGCCTTCGCGGGTGTTTTCCACCTTGTACGAGACCTTCTTCACCGGCGAATACAGGCTATCGACCGGAATGAGGCCAATCGGCGCATCTTCGGAACGGTTGCGCTCCGCCGGAACGTAGCCCTTGCCGTTATTCACGGTGAATTCCATGCGGATCTCGGCGCCCTCGTCGAGCGTGCAGATCACATGGTTCGGGTTCAGGATTTCGATGTCGCCAACCGTCTGGATGTCTCCAGCCGTTACGACGCCAGGGCCCTGCTTGCGAACGACCATGCGCTTGGCATCGTCGCCATCCATCTTGATGGCGA
>CAMFHE010000113.1 GCA_945952045.1 uncultured Rhizobium sp. | reverse complement strand
CATCTGATGGGCGCGCTCGACCGTCTGGACGCTGTCGACCTGCACGAAGCCGAGCCGCTCGATCAGGTCCAGCAGACCCTGCTTGGTGAGGGCCTTGTTCGGCGGGTCGCTCAGGCCCTGTCGCGCCATGAACACCCGGCGCGCATCGCGATTGGGAAGATGAATCGTCATGCGGCGATGATAGGCATATATTCCCATTTCTGGCAACAGTGCCCATCGAGGGTTTCTCGGGCGGAAAACCGCTACACAGTTTTCCCGGAATTGATCTATAGAGCGGCAGGGCAGATGAAAGGGTTTGCAGATTGGACATCCGTTTCCAGGGGGCCGGCGCGCGGTTTGCGGGGCGGCAGGCGCTCATCCCCTTGTCGCTGACGCTTGCGGAGCGGCGCATCGGCATTATCGGCCTCAACGGTTCCGGCAAGACGACCTTTGCGCGCATGATCAACGGTCAGGTACCGCCTTCGCCCGGACAGGTCAGCGTCGGCGGGCTGGATACGGTGAAAGACGGCCGACAGGTGCTCGGCCGCGTCGGCTTCATCTTCCAGAACCCGCAGAACCAGATCATCCTGCCGATCGTCCGCGACGACATCGCCTTCGGCCTGAAACATCGCGGGCTTGGCAAGGCGGAGATGGCGGCGGCGACCGATGCGGTGCTGGCGCGGCTCGGCATCGCCCATCTCGCCGAACGGCGCGCCCATGAGCTTTCCGGCGGCGAGTTGCAGCTGGCGGCGCTGGCCGCCGTGCTGGTCACCGGGCCGGATTGGCTGATCCTCGACGAACCGACCAATCAGCTCGACCTGAAGAACCGCAAACGCGTCGCCGAAACCATCGCAGCGCTCGACCAGCGGTTGATCGTCATCAGCCACGATCTGGCGCTGATCGAAGATTTCGAGCGGGTGCTGCTGTTTCATGAGGGGCGGCTGGTCGCCGACGGCCTGCCTGCCGAGACCATCGCCCGCTACCGGGAGATCGCCGGCGCATGAAGACGCTGTATGTCGAGCGCCAGACCTGGCAGCACCGGCTGCCGCCGCGCCTGAAGCTCATTGTGCTTGTGGCGATCAGCATCGCCGTCTTCCTGCTCGACCGGCCCTTGCCGCTTGGGTTGGCCGCGCTCGCTGGCATGGCGTGCTATTTTTCCGCCGGCATGGGCGTCAGGGAGGCCTTGCGGCGGCTCGTTCCGGGGCTGGTGACGATCACAGCCGTTGCGCTGTTCACGCTCGTGTTCCAGTCACCGGCGGAGGCGCTGACAGCGCTGCTGAGGCTCTCCGCGTTGATGTTGTTTGCCGGCGCGGTGACGGCGACGGTGTCGATTACAGAGTTCATGGACGAGATCACGCTCGCCGCAAAACCGCTGGAAAAGGCGGGTCTGGCGCGGGCCGCCGATATCGGGCTGGCGAGCGCCCTCGTCGTGCGTTTCGTGCCGGAAATTCTTGGCCGCTACCAGGCGATCGCGCAGGCCCAGGCCGCGCGCGGCGTCAGGCCACGGGCTGTCAGCACGCTGCTGCCGCTGATCATCCTGACGCTGAGGGATGCCGACAGCATTGCCGCGGCCATTGACGCGCGCGGCTTTCGGCAGCAATAAACATCGCTAGAAACCGCATTTCCATAGGGGAGACTGGAATGAAAACCCGCGATCTGGTGCTGACCGCGCTGTTTGCCGCAATCATCGTCGTTCTGGGCGTGATCCCGCCGGTGCAGCTCGGCTTCATCCCCGTGCCGATCCATGCGCAGTCGCTGGGCGTCATGCTCGCCGGCGTCATTCTCGGCGCCAAGCGCGGCGCGCTGGCCGTTCTTCTGTTCATGCTGCTCGCCGCCATCGGTCTTCCGGTCCTATCGGGCGGTCGTGGCGGGCTTGGCGTCTTCGTCGCGCCGCCGGCCGGCTATCTCGTCGGCTTCGTCTTCGCCGCCTATGTCGCCGGCCTCGTTTCCGAAAAGCTGGTGCGCGCCGGCCAGTCGGGCGGCCGCCAGATCGCCGGCTTCTTCGTCGCGGCCGTGCTCGGCGGCATCGTCGTCGATCACCTGTTCGGCATTCTGTGGCTGGCGCAATCGACCGGCATGGGCTTTTCCAAGGCTTTCCTCGGCGATCTCGCCTTCGTTCCGGGCGACGTACTGAAGGCGGCCATCGCGGCGCTGGCGGCGCGCGCGGTCATGGTCGGCTATCCCTTGCTGCCGCAGCGGGCCTGAAGGCATGTCGCGCAAAACTGTAACGCGGTTTTGCGCGAAATGCCCATGAAGGGTTACGGCAGATACTGGTAAAGCCAGTCGCGGATTTCTTCGGGTAGCGCCGTTGGCGCCAGCGTTTCGGGATCGAGCGCGGTCCAGGTGATTTCGATATCGGCAAGCTGTTCATTGCCGATATCGGCCGCAACCGCAAAACCGACGGTACGGCCGCCGATCTTTTCCACCCGCACGGAAAACTGAACCGCCTCGTCGGCGCGCGGCGAGCGATGGCAGATGCATTCGAACTTGCGCACCGAAAAATGCGGCTCGTTGTCGAGGACGGGGCGATAACGCCAGAAGGCACGGATAGCGGTTTCCGCATGCGCGATATAGGCGGACGCATGCATCGCGCCGAACATGTCGATATCGCGATAGGGAATGCGGATCTCCGTCTGCCCCGGTGTCATAGCCTCGTTCATCGTTCCCCCTTTTGTCGCCTGCGGCCCCCGCCCCAGAACATTTTCGACTTTTCGACTTTCCTGCAAATGCCGGTTTAAGATCATTCTACCACAGGCCGCAAGATCGCGCCGCCAGACAAGGGTTGCCGATCTTCTGTTGAAAACACACCTACCCTGCCCCATCTGCTGTGGACAGGCAGGCGGCGGAGGCTCAAGGCTGGCTCCGCGAACCCCGGGAACGGTCAAATGGCGACGCGTCTTTACGAGCACGAGATTTTTCTGGAGCACATCACCCCGCCGGGTCACCCCGAGCGGGCCGACCGGCTGCGCTCGCTCAACATCGCGCTGGAGCACGGCAATTTCGCCGGGCTGGAGCGCAAGCAGGCGCCGCAGGCCAATGAGGATGCGGTGACGCTCGCCCATCCCGAAGAGCATCTCTTTGCCGTCATGCGGCAGATTCCGGAGGAAGACGGCGAGATCAACCAGATCGAGTCCGACACCTATGCCAGCCCGAAGAGCTTTCAGGCGGCGCTCACCGCCATCGGCGGGGCGCTGGCCGGCGTCGACGACGTGTTTTCGGGTGCTGCCGACAATGTCTTCCTCGCCGCCCGTCCGCCCGGCCATCATGCCGAAAAATCCAAGGCGATGGGCTTCTGCTTCTTCAACACCGTGGCGATTGCCGCCCGTCATGCCCGCAAGGCGCATGGCGCCGAGCGCATCGCCATCGTCGATTGGGACGTGCATCATGGCAACGGCACGCAGGACATCTTCTGGGACGATCCCAATGTGCTGTTCTGCTCTACCCACCAGATGCCGCTTTATCCCGGCAGCGGCGCCAAGACCGAGGAAGGCCTTTTCGGCACCATCGTCAACGCGCCGCTTTCGGCCAATGACGGCAGCGACCATTTTCGCGATGCTTTCAAGTCGCGCGTGTTGAAGGCGGTGGACAATTTTTCACCGGACCTGATCCTGGTCTCCGCCGGTTTCGACGCCCATTACCGCGACCCGCTTGCGCAGATCAATTTGACCGGCGACGACTTCGACTGGGCAACCGGGCGGTTGATGGAACTGGCCGGCAAACATGCGCACAACCGCCTCGTTTCCGTTCTGGAAGGCGGCTACGATCTCGAAGGCCTGGCGGAATCCGCCGGCATGCATATCTTACGACTGATGAGAGGATGACGATGAGCGACACCAACCAAGCGGCCGACGTCACCGGCTACAGCTTCGAAAAGGCCGTGGCCGAACTGGAAGGCATCGTGCAGCGCCTGGAGCGCGGCGACGTGGCGCTGGACGAGTCGATCGCCATCTACGAGCGCGGCGAAGCGCTGAAGAAGCATTGCGAAACGCTGCTCAACGCCGCCGAAAACCGCATCGAGAAAATCCGGCTCGACCGGGCCGGAAAGCCGCAAGGCGCGGAACCGCTGGACGGGGAATAAATCTCCCCGTCACGGGACCGGCGCCAGACCAAAGGGGTACGTCCATGAGTTTCTTTCCCGGAACCGATCCGGTCGCTGGCGACGCCTTCTCCTGTGACGCGCTGGAACAGCTGATCATTCCCCGCTCCAGCGATATCGGCGGCTTTGCCGTGCGCCGGGCGCTGCCGACATCGCGGCGGCGGCTCGTCGGCCCCTTCATCTTCTTCGACCGCATGGGGCCGGCCATCCTGCGCGCCGGCGAAGCGCTCGATGTCAAGCCGCATCCGCATATCGGGCTTTCCACCGTCACCTATCTGTTCGACGGCGAGATCAAGCATCGCGACAGCCTCGGCACCGAACTGACCATCCGCCCCGGCGATATCAACCTGATGACCGCCGGGCGCGGCATCGTCCATTCCGAGCGCACGCCGGAAAACCTGCGCGGCCAGCCGCTGTCCATGTCCGGGCTGCAAACCTGGCTGGCGCTGCCGGACGACAAGGAAGAGATCGACCCCGCCTTTGCCCATACCGCGCGGAACGCGATGCCGCTGATTTCGGAGCAAGGCGCCAGCGGCCGCGTGGTCATCGGCGATCTCGACGGAGCCCGCTCGCCGGTCTCGGTGTTCAGCGATACGCTTTATGTCGACCTGACGCTTCAGGCAGGATACCGCTTCCCCTTCTCCGCCGAACATGAGGAGCGGGCGATCTATGTGCTCTCCGGCAGCCTCGTCGTTTCCGGCGACGAATTCGCCGCCGACCAGTTGCTCGTCTTCCGGCCGGGCGACGCCATCACGCTGCAGGGCGGGCCGCAGGGCTGTCACATCATGCTGTTCGGCGGCGCGGCGCTGAACACCAAGCGCTATATCTGGTGGAATTTCGTCTCCTCGTCCAAGGAGCGCATCGAGCAGGCGAAGGAGGAATGGCGAACGGGGCGTTTCGACATCGTGCCCGGCGACGAGGAAGAATTCGTCCCCCTGCCGCAGGCGTGACCGCCTTTCGACCATAAAGTCATGACTTGTTAACGGTTCATGTCTTTCGCCGCTCGCCTTTATGGATTAGAGCGACATGAGACTGACTTAAACGGACTGGAAGGCCATCGCCTGTGACACAGATGCTGAGCACGCCGCTTCTCGACACGGTCAAGGTTCCGGCCGATCTGCGCAAGATCGACGACCGCGACCTGCCGCAGCTCGCCCGCGAGCTTCGTGACGAGATGATCGACGCCGTGTCGCGCACCGGCGGCCATCTGGGCGCGGGCCTCGGTGTCGTCGAACTGACCATGGCGATCCACAAGGTCTTCGATACGCCTGATGACCGGCTGATCTTCGATGTCGGCCACCAGTGCTATCCGCACAAGATCCTGACTGGCCGCCGCGACCGTATCCGCACGCTGCGCCAGGAAGACGGTCTCTCCGGCTTCACCCGCCGGGCGGAGAGCGAATACGATCCCTTTGGCGCGGCGCATTCCTCGACCTCGATTTCCGCCGGTCTCGGCATGGCGGTCGCCGCCGAACTCAGCCAGACCGACCGCCGCGTCATCGCCGTCATCGGCGACGGTGCGCTGTCGGCCGGCATGGCTTATGAGGCGCTGAACAATGCCGGCGCGCTCGACGCCCGCCTGATCGTCATCCTCAACGACAACGACATGTCGATCGCGCCGCCGACCGGGGCGATGAGCGCCTATCTCGCCCGCCTCGCTTCGGGCCGCACCTATATGGGCTTCCGCGATCTCGGCAAGAAGCTGACCGCCTATCTCGGCAAGAACATCGACCGCGCCATCACCCGCGCCGTCGAGCATGCGCGCGGCTACGTGACCGGCGGCACCATGTTCGAGGAGATGGGTTTTTATCATATCGGCCCGATCGACGGTCATTCCTTCGAGCATCTGCTGCCGGTGCTGCGCAATGTGCGCGACAACCAGCGCGGCCCGGTGCTGATCCATGTGGTGACGCAGAAGGGCAAGGGCTATCCGCCGGCCGAAGCTGCCGCCGACAAGTATCACGGCGTCAACAAGTTCGA
>CAMFHE010000112.1 GCA_945952045.1 uncultured Rhizobium sp. | reverse complement strand
TCTGATAGCCAACACAGTCGTGCGAACGCCCATGCACTTCATGCACATCAGGATGCGGGTGCGGCCATTTCCGCTGTCCGCACGCAAGGATTGCTATATGCAACCCCCGAAGTTCGGCGGAGAGATGAAGTTCACGCCGACCGCTGGCGTGGTTGCAAGTCTTATAGATAATTTCTAAGAAAGGTTCCAGAGTGTGCGATGCCGCTTCGAGACATTTTTTGCATCGCAATGACCAAACGTTTAAAGAGAGCCACGGGCCATGCTGCTCCGCGCCGAGGGCCTCGCTGCCAAGCGCGGTGAGGATCTGATATTCTCCAATCTTTCCTTTGCTTTAGGAACCGGCGAGGCGCTTGTCGTCACCGGCCGCAATGGCTCGGGCAAGTCTACGCTGCTGCGCGTCATTGCCGGTCTGTTGCCTCCCGACGCCGGACGCGTGACGCTTGCCGGCGCGGGGATCGAGCCGGGCGCCCGCGCCTGTGAATTCTGCCATTATCTCGGCCACCGCAATGCGATGAAGCGCGAGCTGACGGTTGCCGAAAATCTTGGCTTCTGGACGTCGTTCCAGGGCGGTCGCGGCTCGTCGCTCGATATCGACGCCGCGGCCGAGGCGGTCGGTCTCGGCGATATCACTCATCTGCCCTATGGCTACCTTTCCGCCGGCCAGCAACGTCGATTCGCCATCGCCCGGCTGCTGGTCGCCTACCGTCCTATCTGGTTGCTCGACGAACCGACGGCGGCGCTGGATGCCGATTCCGACCGCATGTTCGCCGGCCTGGTGCAGCGGCATCTGGCCGCAGGCGGCATCGCCATTGCCGCCACGCATCAGCCGCTCGGGCTGGAGAAGGTGCAGGAATTGCGGATGACCGGTTTTTCGGGCGTCTCGGAGGCGGCATGATGATCTCGCCTAGCTTCGTCTTTCCTTTCCATATACCTCCGTCATCCTTGGGCTTGACCCGAGGATCTGCCGACATTGACGCAAGCTGGGCAGCGCTTCTTTTCCTTCTCCCGTCGCCGCAAAACCCTTTCTCTTCTGGGGAGAGAAGGGGAGGAGCGGCGACGGCTTGCCAAGGTCTGTGCCCCGCCAGCGGAACGAGCGGCAATCTCGGGGAGAAAGCCTTATGATCGCCCTCCTGATCCGCGACCTCAAACTCTCCATCCGTGCCGGCGGCGGTGCGCTGGTGGGCGTCCTGTTCTTTCTCACCATCGTCGCCGTCATTCCCTTCGGCGTCGGGCCGGATCTCAACCTTTTGTCGCGCATCGGGCCGGCCATCGTCTGGATCGGGGCGCTGCTCTCCAGCCTGCTCGGTCTCGACCGGTTGTTCCAGGCCGAGCGCGAGGACGGATCGCTGGATGTCATGCTGATGCATGACACACCGCTTGTCATGACCGTCTTCGTCAAATGCCTGGCGCATTGGCTGGCGACCGGCCTGCCGCTGGTGATCGCCTCGCCGCTGCTCGGCCTGTTCATGAACATGAACGAGGTGGCGATCGGGGCGGTGATGCTGACGCTGGTCGTCGGCTCGCCGGCGATCACCTTCATCGGCGCGGTCGGGGCGGCGGTGGCGGTGGTGCTGCCGCGCGGCGGGTTGCTGGTCTCGATCCTCGTGCTGCCGCTTGCCGTGCCGGTGCTGATCTTCGGGGTCAGCGCATCCTATGCGGCGGTCGAGGATCCCGCTCCGTTCCTGCCGCCCTTCCTCATTCTGACGGCGCTGACCCTGTTCTTCGCGGCGATTGGCCCGGCAGCGGCGGCGCTGGCGCTGCGCAATGCGGCGGATTGAGCAAGATCAATTGCAGCCCCCGGCTTATCAGGCTAAACACTGAGCATGAGCGACAACAGCCTTGCGATCACCAAGTTCAGCGATCTCGCCAACCCGACCCGGTTCCTGGCGCTGGCGGCGCGCATCCTGCCCTGGCTTTCCGGCCTGACTGCCGTGCTGTTTGTCGTCGGCCTCTGTCTCGGCTTCACCGCCGACGGCGACTACCAGCAGGGCGATACCGTGCGCATCATGTATATCCATGTGCCCGCCGCCTGGTTGTCGATGATGTGTTATACGGTCATGGCGATCTCGGCGGTCGGTACGCTGGTCTGGCGCCATCCGCTCGCCGATGTCTCGGCCAAGGCTGCCGCGCCGCTCGGCGCCGGCTTCACGCTGATCGCGCTGATCACCGGCTCGCTGTGGGGCAAGCCGATGTGGGGCACCTGGTGGGTCTGGGATGCGCGGCTGACCTCGGTCTTCGTTCTGTTCCTGATGTATCTCGGGCTGATTGCGCTGAACCGCGCCATGGACGATCCGGCCAAGGCGGCGCGCGTCTCGGCGGTGCTGATCCTCGTCGGTTTCGTCAATATCCCGATCATCAAGTTTTCCGTCGACTGGTGGAACACGCTGCATCAGCCGGCCAGTGTCATCCGCATGGGCGGCCCGACCATCGATGCCGAATTCCTCTGGCCGCTGCTGGTGATGGCGGTCGCCTTCACCCTGTTGTTCTTTGCCCTGCATCTGGCGGCGATGCGCAACGAGATCCTGCGCCGGCGCATCGCCGCGCAGCGCCGCATGGCCGCCCGCATGGCCGGCGGCAGGGAGGTTTGATGAGCCACGCCTTCTATATCTATGGCGCCTATGGCGTGACCGGCCTGATCGTGCTGGCGCTGATCGGCTGGGTCTGGCTCGATGGCCGCGCCCGCGCGCAGGAATTGCAGCGACTGGAAGCCGCCGGCATTCGCCGCCGTTCGGCGCAGCCGAAGGACGGTGCCGCCGCATGAGCGTGACACCCGAGACTGAAAAGCCCGCGCGCGGCGGTCGTCTGCGTTATGCCCTGGCGCTTTTGCCGCTTGTCGTCTTCGTGGCGGTGGCGATCATCTTCTTTCGCCAGCTCGAATCCGGCAAGAATATTTCCGAAATTCCTTCGGCGCTGATCGGCACCAAGGCGCCGACGCTTGCCCTGCCGGGGCTGGAAGGCGCGACTGTGCCGGCGCTGACCGATGCGGCGATCCGCGGCAAGCTGACGCTGGTCAACGTCTTCGCATCCTGGTGCGTGCCCTGCCGGCAGGAGCATCCGCTGTTGAAGGAACTGGCCAGGGATCCGCGCATTACGCTGGTCGGCATCAACTACAAGGACCGCAGCGAAAACGCCCTGCGGTTCCTCGGCGAGCTCGGCAACCCCTATGCAGCCATCGGCGTCGATCCCAACGGCAAGGCGGCGATCGACTGGGGCGTCTACGGCATCCCCGAGACCTACCTCGTCGCCCCCGACGGAACCATTCTTTACAAACGCGTCGGTCCTTTTGACGCGCAGGGGATTGAGACCGGCTTGATGCCGGCCATCGAGAAGGCCTTGGCGGCGAAGTAAGAGTTCGTCACGAGCCCATCCGCAAATCTCCGGGAAACCGTTATAGAAGACATCCCAACGCGGCTTTTCCCTTCTCCCAGCGGGGAGAAGGTGGCCCTAAAGGGCCGGATGAGGGGGACGGCAAAGCCGAATGCCCTCATCGATATGTGCCTGCGGCATCCCCCTCATCCGCCTGCCTGCACCTTCTCCCCGAGGGGAGAAGGGGATGCGCCGAACCGTCTTCGTTCCATGGCTCTCTCGACATTGCCACAAACAAAAAACCCGGCCGTTTCCGGCCGGGGTTTTTGAATTCAACGTTACCTTGCGGATCAGGCGACGGCGCGGGCGAGCGCGCAGCGCGACCAGAGCTGATGCAGGGAGCCGACCATGTGTTCCAGGTCGCCATCCGAATGCAGCGGCGTCGGCGTAATGCGCAGGCGTTCGGTCTTGCGCGGCACGGTCGGGTAGTTGATCGGCTGCACATAGATGTCGAAGCTGTCGAGCATGATGTCCGAGATCCACTTGCACTTGGCGGCGTCGCCGACCATGACCGGGACGATATGGCTCGGATTGGGCATGTGTGGAATGCCGCTCTTGTCGAGCAGGGCGCGCAGCTTGCGCACGCGCTCCTGATGACGGGCGCGTTCGAACTGGCTGACCTTGAGGTGACGGATCGAGGCGAGCGCGCCGGCAGCAAGTGCGGGCGGCAGCGCAGTCGTGAAGATGAAGCCCGATGCAAAGGAACGGATGAAGTCGCAAAGCGCAGCGGATGCGGCGATATAACCGCCCATCACGCCAAAAGCCTTTCCGAGCGTGCCTTCGATGATCGTCAGTCGATCCATCAATCCCTCGCGCTCGGCAATGCCGCCGCCGCGCGGACCGTACATGCCGACCGCATGAACTTCGTCGAGATAGGTCATGGCGCCGTATTTGTCGGCGAGATCGCAGATTTCCTTGATCGGCGAGATGTCGCCGTCCATCGAATAGACCGATTCGAAGGCAATCAGCTTCGGCGCCTTCGGATCGGCGGCCGCCAGCTTGGCTTCGAGGTCTTCGAGATCGTTGTGCTTCCAGATCACCCGGTCGCATTTGGCGTAGCGGATGCCCTCGATCATCGAGGCATGGTTGAGCGCGTCGGAGAAGATGATCAGGTTCGGAATGCGCTGGCCGAGCGTGCCGAGCGTCGCCCAGTTGGAAATATAGCCCGAGGTGAAGATCAGGGCCGATTCCTTGCCGTGCAAGTCGGCCAGTTCCTGTTCGAGCAGGACGTGGTAGTGATTGGTGCCAGAAATATTCCGGGTGCCTCCCGCACCCGCGCCACAGTGATCGATGGCGGTTTTCATCGCCTCGATCACGTCGGGATGCTGGCCCATGCCAAGATAGTCGTTGGAACACCAGACGGTGACATCCTTCGGCGCACCGTTGACGTAGCGCGTCGCGCGCGGAAAGTTGCCGCGATGGCGTTCCAGATCGGCGAACACGCGGTAGCGTCCTTCCTCATGAAGGCCGTCCAGTTCGCTCTTGAAAAATGCTTCGAAATCCATTCCGCGCTCCGCAACTTTAGAACCGTTTTGATTTCTGCCGGCTCTCCCGTCAACCCCTTGCATCACAAAACCTAGTCGTATGCGGCAAAAGGCCCGTTGCCATCTGGTCTACAACGGAAACAGTTTTTCGAATTTGATGGAAATCAACCAAAACGGCAAAGAAGGGCGGCGTTTTGCCGCCCTTCCGATTTTTGCATCAATCATGAGACTGCGCTTGCCCTTACCCGGCCGAAGCAACAGCGCGCTTGGCCATGACCTTCACCAGGTTGGCGCGGTATTCGGCATCGCCGTGCAGGTCCGAAATCAGCCCGGCGGAATCGACCGTGACGCCGGAAAGCGAATCGGCAGACCAGTTGGCGGCCAGTGCCGCCTCCATATCTGCCTGGCGGAAAACGCCGTCAGAGCCGGCGCCAGTGACGGCGACGCGGACAGTGCCGGCATTTTTCGCGACGAAAACGCCGGCCATCGCATAGCGTGAGGCCGGGTTGCGGAACTTGGCGTAACCGGCCTTGTCCGGCGCGTCGAAGGCAAGCGCCGTGACGATTTCGCCCTCTTCGAGAGCGGTTTCGAACAGGCTGGTGAAGAAATCGTCGGCCGCGATTTCCCGCCGGTTGGTGACGATGGTGGCTGCAAGCGCCAGCATGGCGGCGGGATAGTCGGCTGCGGGGTCGTTATTGGCGACGGAGCCGCCGATCGTGCCCATATGCCTCACATGCGGATCGCCGATCATGCCGGCGAGTTGGCAGATGGCCGGGCAGGCCGATTTCAGCACAGCCGAGGCGGCCACCTCGGCATGGGTTGTGGCCGCGCCGATTCGCACGCGCCGCCCGTCGACGGCGATGCCTTTCATGTCCGGGACATGGCGCAGATCGACGAGGTCGCCGGGGGCTGCCAGCCGCTGCTTCATGGTCGGGATCAGCGTCATGCCGCCGGAAACATATTTCGCCTCCGCTCCGCCGGCAAACAGGCTGGCGGCCTCGCTGACGGAGGCGGCGCGATGGTAATTGGTCGCATACATGGTCTTGCCTCCTCTGCTTCAAGCGTTCAGCGCCTTCCACACCTTCTGCGGCGTGGCGGGCATGGTGAGATCATTGTTGCCGATGGCGTCGGTGATGGCGTTCATCAGCGCCGGGGGCGAACCGATGGCGCCGGCCTCGCCGCAGCCCTTGATGCCGAGCGGATTGCTGGGGCAGG
>CAMFHE010000111.1 GCA_945952045.1 uncultured Rhizobium sp. | reverse complement strand
CTGATGGGCCGCACCTTCCTCGATATCGACATGGCGCGCGCCGCCGACCTGCTCGGCATGGATCGCCGCCAGGCGGAAATGTTCCGCGATCTCAAGCGCGGGAATTTCGTTGCCCTGGGTCCGGCCCTGTCGCGCCGGCCGCTGCCGATCGTCATCGGCACGGTGGAAACCTCGGCGCGCTCCTCCAGCCCCAAGCTGATGCCGATGCCGGAGGCGCCGGCCGATGTAGAAGACCTGATCTTCACGCCCGACCCGGAAGAGTTCAACCGCCCGCCGCCGCGCCGCGCCACACCGGCTCCGCGCCCGACCACGGATATCCTCGCCGAGCTCTCCCGCACCCCGCCGGCGCTGGCCGCGCCAGTGCCGGACAACAAGCCGTCCGCGCCTGATATGAGCGAGGAGGAGCGCGAAGAGCGTATTGCCGCCGTTCTCTGCGAAATTCTCGGCGATCCCGAATCCGCCTTCCGCACCGATTCGGTGCTCTACCAGGACTTTCTGGTGCGCGCCCGCATGCGCCGCATCGCCGGCTCGCCGATGACGCTGCAACAATTCCGCCGCCGAGTCGCCGTCACCCGCGCCGATATCGACGAGGAGACCGCAGCCTCCGAGCAATGGCGGCAGGCGCTGGATCTGTCCGACCGCGTGTCGGACGATCTGCAGGGCGTCTTCCTCGTGCTCGCCAAGGCGGCGATCAAGGTCGAGCCTTGCCCCTCGGATGCTCGCCTGGCCCGCGCCTATGGCACGCATTCGGCCCGCCGCGCCCGCCGACTGCTCGGCTATTTCGAGGAGCAGGGCGTCATCGTCGTCCACACCGATTTTTCGGGCAAACGCATCGTCGCTTTCCCCGAAATCGGCGCGGAAACCGCGCCCGGAGACGCCAATGCGCCTGATGGCGACAACCGGCTGGCGGCCGAGTGATATCCGGTCTTGACATTTCGGGCACCTGCCCATAAAGACCCGCCCAGCACCGGATAGCGATATCCGGTGTTTTATTTGGCATGTCCCGTGGCTTCTCCGTTCGCTGATGTGAGAAACCTGTCGGAGCCTGAAATGGCTCAAAGGAGGGCGTGTTTCCTTAAAGCCGGGGTTTTACCCCGCATAAGAAACAGAAAGGAAATGCGATGAGCAAGCGCGCTGCATCGAAGTACAAAATCGACCGCCGTATGGGCGAAAACATCTGGGGTCGCCCGAAGTCTCCGGTTAACCGCCGCGAATACGGCCCGGGCCAGCATGGCCAGCGCCGCAAGGGCAAGCTCTCGGACTTCGGCGTTCAGCTCCGCGCCAAGCAGAAGCTGAAGGGCTACTATGGCGACCTGCGTGAAAAGCAGTTCCGCGCCACCTACGAAGAAGCCAACCGCCGCAAGGGCGACACTTCGGAAAACCTGATCGGCCTGCTCGAGTCGCGTCTGGACGCCATCGTCTACCGCGCCAAGTTCGTTCCGACGGTTTTCGCATCCCGTCAGTTCATCAACCATGGCCACGTCACGGTCAACGGCGTCCGCGTCAACATCGGTTCCTACCGTTGCAAGCCGGGCGATGTGATCGAAGTTCGTCAGAAGTCCAAGCAGCTCGTTTCCGTTCTGGAATCGGTTGCTCTCGCCGAGCGTGACGTTCCGGACTACATCGAAGTCGACCACAACAAGATGGTTGCCACCTTCGCCCGCGTACCGGCTCTCTCGGATGTGCCTTACGCCGTCGTCATGGAACCGCATCTGGTCGTCGAATTCTACTCGCGTTAATTTTAACGCGAGACGGATCGAAAAGATGGACAAGGCCGCTCCCCGGAGCGGCCTTTTTCTTGAGGTGATTTCCCGGGGGCGAGAGACAATCATGGCAGACTTGCAGGCCATTATTGACGATATCCACGCAGCTTTGCTGCCGCGGCTGGGCGAGGGCGCGGTCGCCGACTATATCCCCCAACTCGCCAAGGTGGATCCGAAACAGCTCGGCCTTGCCATCGTCACCACGGACGGGGATGTCCACGTCGCGGGCGACGCTGAAACGCAGTTTTCCATCCAGAGCATTTCCAAGGTGTTCATGCTGACGCTGGCACTCGGCAAGGTCGGCGAATCCCTGTGGAACCGGGTGGGGCGTGAACCGTCTGGTTCCGCCTTCAATTCCATCATCCAGCTCGAACACGAGCACGGCATCCCGCGCAATCCTTTCATTAATGCGGGCGCCATCGCCGTCAGCGACGTCGTGCTGTCAGGCCACCAGCCGCGCGAAGCCATCGGCGAATTGCTGCGCTTCGTGCGCTATGTCGCCGATGACGAGACGATCAGCATCGACGAATCGGTGGCCCGCTCTGAAACCTTGACCGGCTACCGCAACTTCGCGCTCGCCAATTTCATGCGTTCTTTCAGCAATTTGCATCATCCGGTCGAGCATGTGCTCGGCGTCTATTTCCATCAATGCGCCGTATCGATGAATTGCGTGCAGCTTGCCAAGGCTGGCCTGTATCTCGCCGCGCGCGGCACCAATCCGCTGACGGGACACAGCGTCGTCTCGCCCAAGCGCGCCCGGCGCATCAATGCGTTGATGCTGACCTGCGGCCACTACGACGGGTCCGGCGATTTCGCCTATCGCGTCGGCCTGCCGGGCAAGAGTGGCGTCGGCGGTGGCATTCTGGCGGTGGCGCCGGGTATTGCATCGATTGCCGTCTGGTCGCCGGGGCTGAACAAGGTCGGCAATTCGCTGCTCGGCTCGGCCGCACTCGAAATGCTGGCGGCCCGCACCGGCTGGTCCGTCTTCGATATGTAATCAGGCCGGATTAGTTTTCCTGCCGCTCTTGAACTGATGCCGGGAAACGGGCATTGGCTTCACTCAAGCATTTCCAGGAAAAGTGTGAAACGGTTTTCCGTCCGGAAATGCGCAAACGCTCTTGCCCATCAACTGGTGGAAAAGCCATGAACATCGCCCTGCCAACCCTCGACGATACCGCTTCGACTGAAGTCGAGGACAACGGCGCGCATCCGCTTTTTGCCGATGCGCCGCGCTCGGTCTCCTTCAACAAGCTGCGAAAGCGTCTTCTGCGGCAGGTAAGGCAGGCGATTGAAGACTTCGGCATGCTGAACGGCCAGAAGCGCTGGCTGATCGGGCTTTCCGGCGGCAAGGACAGTTATGGCCTGCTGGCGCTGCTGCTCGATCTCAAATGGCGCGGGCTGCTGCCGGTAGACCTCATTACCTGCAATCTCGATCAGGGCCAGCCGAATTTTCCCAAGCACATCCTGCCGGAATACCTTGCCGGCATCGGCGTTCCCCATCGCATCGAATATCGCGACACCTATTCCATCGTGAAGGAGAAGGTGCCGGAGGGCGCGACCTATTGCTCGCTCTGTTCGCGCCTGCGGCGCGGCAATCTCTATCGCATCGCCCGCGAAGAGGGCTGCGATGCGCTGGTGCTCGGCCATCACCGTGAGGATATCCTCGAAACCTTCTTCATGAATTTCTTCCATGGTGGCCGTCTGGCCGGCATGCCGGCCAAGCTGCTGAACGACGAGGGCGACCTGATGGTGCTGCGGCCGCTGGCCTATGCCGCCGAGGACGACCTGGCGAAATTCGCCGCCGCCATGCAGTTCCCGATCATTCCCTGCGATCTCTGTGGCTCGCAGGACGGGTTGCAGCGCAATGCCATGAAGGCGATGCTGGCGGATGTCGAAAAGCGCATGCCGGGCCGCAAGGACACGATGCTGCGGGCGCTGGCGCATGTGAACCCGTCGCATCTGCTCGATCCGAAACTCTTCGATTTTGCCGGCCTGACCGCCCAAGAAAGGATGACCGATGACCGTTGACGTTTCCGCCCTTGCCGACCTGTTGCGTGAGGCGGCCAAGGCCGAGATCCTGCCGCGCTTCCGCCGCCTCGGCACCGGCCAGATTCACACCAAGACCGACGCCACCGATCTCGTGACCGAAGCCGACGAGGCCGCCGAACGCTTCATCAAGGCGCGGCTGGCCGAGACCGCACCTGGGGTCGTGTTCATCGGCGAGGAAAGCGTCGCCGCCGATCCGGCGCTGCTGCCAAAGCTGGCGGAGGCCGAGACGGCCATCGTCGTCGATCCCATCGACGGCACCTTCAATTTCGCTGCCGGCGTGCCGGCCTTCGGGGTGATGGCTTCCGTCGTGCATCGCGGCGAGACCGTCACCGGCATCATCTACGATCCCATGGGCGACGACTGGGTGATGGCGGAGAAGGGTTCGGGCGCCTGGCTGAAGCGGCCGGACGGCGAGGCGGTGCGCCTCAAGGCGGCCCCGCCTGTAGCGCTCGGCGACATGGTCGGCATGGCCTCGACCAGCTTCATCCCGAACTCGATCCGCGCCGAAGTCATGGGCAATATGGCCAAGCTGCGCATCGTCGGCTGCTATCGCTGCGCATGCCACGAATACCGCGCCTTCGCTGCCGGCTACCTGCACTATCTGATGTATAACAAGCTGATGCCATGGGACCATCTGGCAGGCGCACTGATCACGCAAGAAACCGGCGCTTATGTCGCCCGTTTCGACGGTTCACCCTATCGCCCGGAGCATGTCGAAGGCGGCCTGCTGGTCGCCTCCGACCGCGAAAGCTGGGAGACGCTACGCCGCGAGGTTTTCGCGCTGCTTTAGGATCAAGACCGCATCGAATCAAAAAAAGGGCGCCGATTTGGCGCCCTTTTTTGATTCTGCCTGATCCACTCAAACCTTCGGATTGTGCGGATGGAAGAGGCGGCCGCGTTCGGCGATCAGCACGAAGGCGCAGCCGACGACGGAGACGGCAAAGAAACCAGCCACCATCGGCATTGCCGTGCCATCGAAGGCCTGACCGATCAGCGCGCCGATGATTGCGCCACCGACAGTGCTCAGAAAGCCGAGAACCGAGGATGCGGTGCCGGCGACATGGCCAAGTGGTTCCATCGCCAACGAGTTGAAATTCGAGCCGATCCAGCCGAACAGGAACATGGAAATGCCGAAGAAGCTGATGAACAGCATGAAGGGCATAGGGTGCGCCATGCTCATCTGCACGACGAGCCACATCAAATTGACGCCCATGAAGCCGATCAGCGCGCCATGCGACAGACGGCGCATACCGACCCGGCCGACGAGCCGCGAATTCAGGAAGGAGGCCAGCGACATGAACAGCGCGACGGCGGCAAAGGCAACCGGGAAGAGAGAACCCAGCTCGTAAATACCGACATAGATCTGCTGCGCCGAATTGATGAAGCCGAACAGCGCCCCGAAAATGAAGGTGCTGGCGATCGTGTAACAGAGCGCAATCCGGTTCGTCAGCACGATCTTGAAGCCTCCAAGGATTGAACTGACCGTAAACGGACGCACGTCCTGCGGATGCAGCGTTTCCGGCAGACGCAGGTGAGCCCAGACGCCGACGATGCCGGCGATGACAGCGATGAACAGGAAGATCAGATGCCAGTTGCCGAACAGCATAACCGTCTGGCCGATTCCCGGCGCAACGACCGGCACGACCATGAACACCATCATGATCAACGACATGACTTCAGCCATGCGCCTGCCTCCGAAGGCATCGCGGACGATGGAAACCGTAATGACGCGCGTTGCGGCGGAGCCGATGCCCTGAATGAAGCGCAGCACGAGCAAGCCGGTGAAGCTCGGAACCAGTACAATAGCAAGCGCGGAGATAACATAAACGGTAATGCCGACCAGCATCGGCATGCGACGGCCAAATCGGTCCGAAAGCGGACCGTAAAGCAGTTGCGCCACACCAAGGCCAATCAGATAGGCAGAAACGACATATTGACGATGGTTTTCATTTTCGACACCGAGGCTCGCGCCGATCTGCTGCAGGCCCGGCAACATAATGTCGATGGCAAGGGCGTTGATCGCCATCAGAAAAGCCATCAGGACAATGAATTCCACTTTGCTCATGCCCTTCAATTGGGCAGGCATCGCTTCCGAAGCAGTTGTCACGGTGAGTATCCTAAAAAATGATAAGGCGCTGTTAATATCAGCGCCTTGACAGATCTCAAATGAATTCTGGATGAAACGGAGCCGAAACTCAGGCGGCTCCGCGCACGGCAACGCCATGCTGCTGCAGGTGCGACTGCAATTCGCCCGCCTGGAACATTTCGCGGATGATATCGCAGCCGCCGACGAATTCGCCCTTCACGTAAAGCTGCGGAATGGTCGGCCAGTTGGAATAATCCTTGATGCCCTGGCGGA
>CAMFHE010000110.1 GCA_945952045.1 uncultured Rhizobium sp. | reverse complement strand
CGGATTCGGCATCGCGCGCCGCCTCGATCCACATCTCGCCGACATCGGCGGCAATGCCGGCATCCTTCAGCGTCCGGCCATGGCCGAACATGCCAAGCCCCGGCACCAGCGTCAGGCGCGGCATCGGATCGAGCATGATGCGCTTGACGTCGTCGCGGGCATCGTTCTCGTGGAAATAGCGGGTATAGTCGGCAGCGTATGCGGCCACACGGTCATCGATCACGGCGCGGTAGGCGGCGAGATCGTCCGCCGCCGGGGCTGGCAGCACCATCGGCCCGGTCTTGATGCGGATCGACAGATCCGGCGTCGAGACGCCGCGCGCCGCCATGTCCTCGACCTCAGCCGCATTGACGAAATCGAGAATGGCGGGCGAGGTGCGGAAGACGCTGACCATGCGGTCGTAACGCCCCTCTCCCCGGTCGAAGGCGACGGCGCCGCGCAGCATCGGCGCGATCTCGGCCGGTGTCGCCAGCGCCTTGGGCAGCGCGGCCGGCGTGAAGGGATGGCGGCCGTTGCGCTTCACATGATCCTCCGCCAGCGTGACGTAGTGGATCATCCGATCATAGGCTTCCTTGGCTGTCTCGCCGAAGGTGAAGATGCCATGCTTGTCGAGGATCAGGCCGTCCACGCTCGGATCCTGCTCGAAGACTTCCGCCGCCGCCTTGGCGAGCGCGAAGCCGGGCATGATATAGGGCACGAAACCCATCTTCTTGCCGAAGAGTTTTTCGCTCATCGCCCGGCTTTCGGCCTGATCGGCGATGGCCAGGATGGCGGTCGAATGGGTATGGTCGACGAATTTATGCGGCAGGAAGGCGTGCAGCAGCGCCTCGACGGAAGGGTTGGGCGCGGAAATATCGATGAGATTGGCGCGCAGCAGCGTCACCATGTCCTCGTCGGAAAGCTTTTCGAATTTGCGGCTCTTGAGAAGCGGCGCGATCTTGACCGCCGGCAGGCCGGCGGGCTCGATGGTGCCCATGTCCCAGCCGCTGCCCTTGACGCAGAGCACCTCATAGGTGTCGCCGAGCAGGTCCTGCATCGTCGTTTTCACCGAAGTATTGCCGCCGCCATGCAGCACCAGACGCGGCTCGCCGCCAAGCAGGCGGGTGGTGTAGGTGCGCAGCGCCAGATCGCGGTTCACGCCCTTCTGCGCATAGGCCGCGACCGTGTGTTCGGCGTCTTCGTCGCGCCAGAGATTATCCATAGCCGTTTCATCCTCCCGATAAACCGGCCCCGCCGGTTTAAGGCAGGGCAATTTGTGTTGTGTCAGTCTGCAGTCGACGGAATCCTGCCCAGCCCTTCCCGGCTCCAGCGGTCAAGGACGCGGCGCGCCATCGAGGTGGTGACGATCAGATGCGAGGCGAAACCGCCCTTCAGCGCCGCCATCAGCGGCTCGAATTTCGCCTCTTCCTGCACCACCATCATGCGTTTGCGAATGGCGCGGATCGAACCCAGATCGGCGGAAATGCAGCGGCGATTGTGAGCGCAGTTCAGCCATTGGCCGTCATGGTCGATGAGTTGCCCGGCGATGACGCCGGCCGCACCCTCCTCGCCGAGGCGATGCATCTCGGCCGCGCTCAGCGCGCCGCATTTCACCAGATGGCTGTCATCCTCGATGCCGCCGACCGAATAGAGCGCCAGATGACAGTCGGCGATGGTGTTGAGCTGCTCGCGGATCACAGGCTCGCCGCGCAATTCCTCGGCAAGGCGCTCGGAAGACAGCACCAGCGGCGCATAGAAATTGATGCCCTCGGCATTCAGCCGACGGGCGATTTCCGTGGTGCACTGGTCGGGGCGATAGGAATAGGGCGCGCCGAGATTGCCGCAGAGCTGCACCACGGTGACGCCGCGCAGATCCGCGAACGGCATGACATCGGCGATGTGATAGACCGTGCGGCCCCAGGCGACGCCGACGCGCTCGCCCTTGTTGATCAGTTCGAGAAAGACGGACGCGGCGACGACCGGCATTTCGGCGGCCGGATCCATCGCCTGCCGGTCCTCCGGGACGATCCACACCGCTTTCAGCCCGGTCGCATCCTCCAGCTCGCGGGCGAGAACGTCGTCGGTGAAAAGCTCGGTCGATGTGGTAATGTTGACGATGCCCATCTCGCGTGCCCGGCGCAGATACATGGCGACGGAGGCGCGGGAAATTTCAAGTTTCTGCGCCACTTCGTCTTGCCTCAGGCCATGGCTGTAATAGAGCCAGGCGGCCTTGTGCAGGATTTGGTCGGCGGGGCGAACGGGCATGGAAACGGTCTCGATGGGCAGGTTTTGACATTATTCATGCATGATGACAAAAGTCAAACTCTTCTGGCGAACCCATGAAGGAGACGTCATGCCGCTGCAGTTGAAACGGATCTATGACGAGAAAAGCCTGTCGGACGGCCGACGCATCCTCGTCGACCGCCTGTGGCCGCGCGGCATGTCAAAGGCTGCAGCTGGGGTGGATCGCTGGATGAAGGAGATCGCGCCGAGCGCGGAGTTGCGCACCTGGTTCTGCCACAAGCCGGAGCACTGGGAGGAGTTCCAGCAACGCTACCGCGCCGAGTTGTCGCAGAATCCGGCGTTTGGCGAACTACAGGAGATGGCTGTGGAGGGCATGGTCACCCTGCTCTATGCGGCGAAGGACCAGACCTATAACCATGCGCTGGTGCTAGAGGCCATGCTGAAGGATCGCTGACGATGTTTTGCGATCGGAGATCGATAGCAGGCTGTCGTACCGCTGCTCCGTTATCGTCGGCACGGCGCCGAGCATCTGCAAACGCCGCGGAAAATGACAGCGTTGCAGATACTCGGGAGGAGCCGTATCACGTCCCGGTAAAATTCGGGGCGCGGCGTTCCATCGTGGCGGCGAGGCCCTCGGCGTGATCATTGGTCGTGGCGCAGATTTCGCCGGCGGCGACTTCCGCTTGCTGCTGGTCGAAAAGGCTGCGATCGGCGGAGGCGTTGAGAAGCGTCTTGGTGAGGCCGATGGCGACGGTCGGGCCGGCGGCCAGCTTTTCAGCAAAGGCCATGGTGTCGGCATGCAGCGTTTCCGCATCGGCGCTGACATGCGAGATCAGCCGGTTTGCGAGCGCAACTTCGGCCATCCATAGGTCGCCGGTAAAGGCGAAACGCTTGGAGGCCTCAAGGCCCATCACCCGCGGCATCAGCCAGGAGCCGCCGCAATCCGGCGAATAGCCGACATGGGTATAGGAGCAGATGAATTTCGAACGCGCCGAGGCGTAGCGGAAATCGCAGGCCAGCGCCATGTCGAGGCCGCCGCCGACAGCTGCGCCGTCGATCATGGCAATCGTCGGCTTCGCCAGGTCATGGATTTCGCGCACCAGCGCCAAGGCTTCGTCGATCCAGCTCGTGCCGGCGGCGGCAATGGTTTCCGGTGTGGTTTCCGACCATTCCTTGACATCGGCGCCGGCGCAGAAAGCGCCCCCGCGACCGGTCAACACCACGCAGCGCACCGTCTTGTCGGCAGCCATCTCCGCAATGGCGCGGCGCAGTTCCTGCAACAGGCCGACATTCAGCGCATTGCGCGCATCCGGCCGGTTCAGGGCAACGATGCCGACCGCGCCACGGCGCTCGATCTCGCTATACATGCTCATCTTTCCAAGTCTCCTCTCAGGCGAAATCGCCTGTCATTTCAGTTCGATATCCGGGGGATAGCAGCCTGGTCGGTTCGACGCTGCGGCGCCAGCGGCAGGACGATCGTCGCGACCGACATCGGTTCCCGCTGCCCTCCGACAGGCGAAAGCGCACGCAGGCGCTCTCGAACGTATCGAGCAAGATGTCATGTCATTCCTCCCAAAGCCGCTTGCGCAGCGGCGCACGGCTAGCACAATTTTGCTGGACGTCCAACATTTTTGAAAAGCGTGCATGAACGCCCGTAATGCCGAACATGTGATCTGTTGCGAGTTGCGACGCCTCACGAATTGGGTAGGGATCGGCCAATCCTGAATGCCCCAATGAAGAATGCGACGATGACGCCTATCCCCGATCTTTCCCGCCGCGGTTTCGTGTTTGCAACGCTCGGCGCCGCCGCGGCGCTTGGCGGATGTTCCGCCACGGCCGAAACCGCAAACAACCTGCCGAAGCCGGCGCTGACGCCGGCGCCTGCCGTTGCGCCGCGCCCCACCGGCGCGCCGGGGCCGGAAGAAATGACGGCGCGGTATGCGGCCATCGAGGATGGCGGTTTTACCCTGCCGGCCATTCCCCATGAAAAGATGGATCCGAAATATTTTCGCCAGCGCGTCACCGATCCCACCGGCGAACCGCCCGGAACCGTCGTCGTCGATACGCCCGGCCGCTTCCTCTATGTCGTCGAACCCGGCGGCACGGCGATGCGCTACGGCGTCGGTATTGGCCGCGAAGGTTTTGCCTGGCAGGGCGAAGGCGTCATTCACTGGCGCCAGCCCTGGCCGCGCTGGAAGCCGCCGGCAGACATGATCGCCCGTCAGCCGGAACTCAAGCGGTTTTCCGTCGAAAACGGCGGCATGGAGCCGGGCGTGAAAAATCCGCTCGGCGCGCGGGCGCTCTATATCTTCCAGAACGGCAAGGACACGCTCTATCGCCTGCATGGCTCGCCCGACTGGAAGTCGATCGGCAAGGCGACGTCGTCCGGCTGCGTGCGCCTGATCAATCAGGATGTCATCGATCTCTACAAGCGCATTCCCTATCATGCCCGCATCGTGGTGCATCAGGGCGCGCTGTCGGCAGCCGCCATCTGATCCGGGGAAGCCTTTCCGGCCGGATTTTCCCGGACAGGAGTAAAATTTTTGCGTTTGCCTGTTTTCTTCGCAGTTTTCTTCCCTGCAAAGCGCCCTAGTTTCTGCGATCAATTCGCCAACGCATTTATGTACCGAAGGGAAAAACAATGAACTGGTTGAAAGCGGTCGCTGCCGCGGCAATCCTTCAGGCTGCTGCTCTGAGCCCGGCGCTCGCCGGCGAAAACCTCGCCGCCATCAAGTCGGCCGGCGCCCTCAAGATCGGCACCGAGGGCACCTATTCGCCCTTCACCTATCACGACACCAGCGGAAAGCTGGTCGGCTTCGACGTCGAGATTGGCGAGGCGGTCGCCGCCAAGCTCGGCGTCAAGGCCGAATTCATCGAAGGCAAGTGGGACGGGCTGATCGCCGGCATCGACGCCAAGCGTTACGACACGGTCATCAACCAGGTCGGCATCACCGACGCACGCAAGCAGAAATACGATTTCTCCGAGCCCTATATCGCCTCCAAGGCCGTGCTGATCGTGCGCGCCGACAATGCCGACATCAAGACCTTCGACGACCTCAAGGGCAAGAAGTCGGCGCAATCGCTGACCAGCAATTTCGGTAAGCTCGCCGAAGCCGCCGGCGCCGAGCTGGTTGGCACCGATGGTTTCGACCAGTCGATCCAGCTCGTGCTGACCGGTCGCGCCGATGCGACGATCAATGACAGCCTCTCCTTCCTCGACTTCAAGAAGCAGAAGCCGGATGCGCCGGTGAAGATCGCCGCCGAACAGGGCAATGCCGACTATTCCGGCATCATCATTCGCAAGGGCGAGCCGGAACTGCTGGAAGCGATCAACAAGGCGCTGGCCGACATTAAGGCCGACGGAACCTATAAGAAGATCGCCGACAAGTATTTCGGGCAGGACGTGTCCAAGTAAATCCATGTGATGGTTTCGCCTTTGCCGAACCTCATTTGAATCGATAAGGTTGCAGACGTCCGGCGATACCGCCGGACGTCTTTTTTGACGGGGGTCTTCCACTTGCCGCACTGGCTTCAACTGATGGCGGATTCGCTGCCCACGCTTTTGTGGGCCGGCGTGAAATTCACCGTGCCCCTGACCCTGCTTTCCTTCGTGCTTGGCCTCGCGCTCGGGCTGTTCACCGCCGTGGTGCGGCTGTTTGCGCCGCTGCCGTTTGCGTTGATTGCGCGCGGCTATGTCTGGATCATTCGCGGCACGCCGCTGCTGGTGCAGCTCTTCGTCGTCTTCTATGGCCTGCCGAGCGTCGGCATCCTGCTCGATGCCTTTCCGGCGGCGCTCATCGGCTTCACGCTGAACATCGGCGCCTATTCCTCCGAGGTCATCCGCGCCGTCATTTCCTCGGTGCCGAAGGGCCAGTGGGAAGCTGCCTATTCCATCGGTATGAGCTGGAGCCAGGCGATGCGCCGCACCATCCTGCCGCAGGCGGCGCGCGTCGCGGTGCCGCCGCTGTCCAATACCTTCATTTCGCTGGTCAAGGATACCTCGCTGGCCGCCGCCATCACCGTGCCGGAGATGTTCCAGGCAGCCCAACGCATCGTCGCCACCACCTATGAGCCGCTGATCCTCTATATCGAGGCGGCGCTGA
>CAMFHE010000109.1 GCA_945952045.1 uncultured Rhizobium sp. | reverse complement strand
TGGCCCCTGAACATTAAAGGGGCACAGATATACGGTAGTCGGATCAGATCGAGAACGGCAGGGGGCGGAAGCCTGTATCGTCGAGCGCAGGCTTGTCCTCCCATATGTAATCGCCGGTGAGATTTACGTGCTCCCAAGTGAGCGGCGACAGGCTCGATAGCAGATGATCGGGCACGTGGTGCCCGGCGGCACGCAAAGCCTCGACCACGCGGCCGGTGTAGATCGTGTTCCAGTGGATGATGGCGGTGACGACGAGGTTGAGGGCGGATGCCCGGATTGAAAGGTTTTCCTGGCTGCGATCGCGGAAGCGGCCGAGGCGATGGAGATTGACGGCACGCACGAGGCTGTTGCGGCTTTCCCCTTTGTTCAGCTCTGCCGTTGTCGTCTTTCTCAGATCCTCGTCATTGATCCAGTCCAGCGTGAACAGAGTTCGCTCGATCCGGCCCATCTGGCGTAGTGCCTGAGCAAAACCGCTTTGCCTGGTTGTCGCCGACAGCCTTTTGAGCATGAGCGAGGCGCTGACGGTGCGGGTGCGCAGCGAGGTCATCAGGCGCAGAATATCGTCCCAATGCGCCCGGATCAGGTCGGCATCGATGCGATCGCCCATGACATTCTGGAGAATGCCATACTGTTTGCCAGGTCCGAAGCCATAGAGGCATCGCCCGTCGAGATCAGGAATGCGCGGGACGAATGCAAAGCCGAGCGCATGGCAGAAGGCGAAGACGAGATCGCTGACGCCACCGCCATCGACATGATGGCGAACGATGTCGAGGCCAGCATCCGTTTCGAGAAGCGCGTCGAGAACATGGACGGCCTCACTCGCCGTGGCGGCGATGATTTTGGTATGGAAGGGAGCATATCGGCCGGATATCGCCGTGTAGAGCTTGATAATCGGGTTGTTTCCGTAACGACCGTTGACGCCGCCGGCGATTTCGCCGCCATCGCCGAGATGGATATGTTGCCCATCAGAGGATGATATTGTGTGCGAACCGAAGATGGGAGCGAATGGCGCAGCGTGCTGAGCCTCGACCAACCTGGCGAGGGCCAGCGTGAAGGTTTCCTCCCTGAAGTGCCAGATTGCCATCTGCTGTAGCTGGCGGCGTGTGATGCCGGGGCAAGCCAGCGCCATCTTCGAGAAGCCGAGATTGGTGGCCTCGGCGATCAGCGCGGCATAGAACACACGCATGTCGCCCGGCGCCCGACCGGTCTGAAGATGCTCGAACAGCGAGCTGAAACGGGTCATTCGATCCACGTCAGTGACAAGGTCCGTCAAGCGGATCGGCGGCATACTACTCGCCACTCTCCGTGCGAAGGCGAGTGCGGCTTCGCTCTCGACGGTTTTGACCGCAGGCACCCGCAAGCCCTTTGCGCCGATCCGCGTATCGCCTCGACCGGTCTCCAGCCGGCTTGCTGCCTCACGGAGTTTTTGATCGAGTGCCTCGGCTTTCTGGGCGAGGTAAATCTCGACATCGACCGGAATGGCAACCGGAATGCGGGCCTCGGCCTTGATGATGGCGTAAGTCTGGTGGGAGATCATGCCCTCATCGAGGGCACGATATGTGCGGGAGCCTTTGATCCAGATCTCGTTGGCAGCGATCCTGTTCTTCAGCTCGACGATGACGAAGAGTTCCAGCATCTTGCTATCGACCGAGCCATCTAGTGTCCTGATCTCCTTGCTCCAGCGCTTGTCGACCAGATCGAGTGCGCCTTTCGTCCAGGGTGCCTCTGCAGATCGACGGCAGCTCTTTACACGAGCCGTCATCAGCACCACCACGCTAATGAAATCACGGCTCTGACGATTACCCTCGAATGTGAAGGCTGCCAGGAATGGGGCCGCAAATCGTCGGATACGCATGTATTGCGCCGGCAGATAGGCGATCAGATCATCGTCCTTGCGGGTGCGGGAAGCTGCCTTTGCAGCCGCGGTTGCCTGCATCAATTGCTCCCAGCCACCGACTGCATTGACCGCCTCGTCGAGGGAAAGCCCCGTGTCCCGCTTGGCGGTAATGGACTCACCAAAGCTCACGAAGAAATCCAGCGCGGATGTTGCCGAGGTGGCGGTTTCCAGAAGTTGTTTGTCCCGCTCGGCCTCGGCCCGCCGAAACGCCTTGCCGATCAGGACTTCGAACATGGCGATGGCGGCATCCGTGAGCGCCATTTCCATTTCCAGAAGGAAGGCTGCGAGCGTGGCATATCGGCGTCCGGGCCGCATTTGCTCGAAATTCTGGGCGGTCAGGCGGCGGCCTTCCTGGGCCATGCGGCTCACACGATGGGCCGGGACGGCCTGAAGCACATCACTGGCAAGGCCGACATGGCGCACGGCCTCAAGCCGATCAATCAAACCCCGCATCGACGCTTCCCCAGCTTTTCCGGGCGGTTCGCGTAACCACGAAACGCCGCTCTGGCGGACGCGTGGTCCGATACCAAGCAGCGCTTCCATTCTGACGATGATGTCCGGTGTCAATCTTCCGGCAACATCGGCGAACAGCGCTTCCTCAGCCTCGGTGCATGCCTGTCCGGCCAACCGTTCGATCACCGTGATGCCGGGAATGATGATACGCCGCCGGCGCATCTCATCGGCGAGGGCTGCGACGACGAATTTGTCCTTGGTCGAGGCGATCGCCACGCCGCGCGCGAAGGCAACCAGATCGGCACGCAAAGGATGGCTCAGCTCGCTAAACCCGTAATGTTGGCGAAGGACGGCCAGTTGCTCGTAGCGGGTGGGCGTTCTTCGTGCGAAATTTGCAAGCGCCTCCGGGTCGATGCTCAGTTGCTCGGCCAGAAAGGCGAGCGCACTTTCTGGAATGACCTCTCCGCGCTGGATAAGTCGGCCGGGATAACGAAGGGCGCAGAGCTGAAGCGCCAATCCCAACCGGGTATCATCACGCCGGCGTGTTTCGAGAAGACGATGATCGTCATCGTCGAGGCTCCAATGGCGGATCAGGGTGTCGTCGTCGGTGGGCAGTGCAAGGAGAGTCTGCCGTTCGGCATCCGTCAAAATCATGCGGCGAGGCATTGTCGCTCCATATGTCACAAAAAGACTGGAGATAACCGTTCGCGGAGCTTACTTTGCAAGACGGGTTATGTGACAATCTACAGGCTTTGGCGCGGCCAAATCGAAATTGTCACGCAGACGGACGAATAAATGACAGCCCTGATCGGATATGCGCGGGTGTCGAAAGCTGACGGCAGCCAGGTTCACGACCTTCAGCGCGATGCGCTGGCTCAGGCTGGCGTCGAGGCCGGCAATATCTATGAGGACGCCGCGTCGGGAAAAAGAGAGGATCGCCCCGGTCTGGCTGCCTGCTTGAAGGCGCTTCGCCGCGGCGACACGCTCGTCGTCTGGAAACTCGACCGCCTCGGTCGCGATCTGCGCCACTTAGTCAACCTCGTAGATGATCTGACGAAACGGAACATCGGTCTGAGGGTGCTGGCGGGCGAAGGAGCGTCGATTGACACCTCAACCGCGAACGGTCGGCTGGTATTCGGTATCTTCGCCGCTCTCGCCGAGTTCGAGCGGGCGCTGATCGTTGAGCGGACCAAAGCGGGGCTCGCCGCCGCCCGTGCCCGTGGCCGGAACGGTGGAGCGCCGTTCAAGATGACGCCGGCGAAACTGCGCCTTGCTCAAGCTGCGATGGGAAAGCCGGAAACCAAGGTGGCCGATCTGTGCGCCGAACTCGGTATCACACGACAGACGCTCTATCGGTTTGTTGATCCCAAGGGAGCGCTGCGAGCCGATGGTGAGAAGCTGCTTGCCCGTCGCAAACGTAGCACGTAAGCCATGCGGACAAAGAAGGCGGCTCTTACCAATGCATTTTTACTCCAATGTTGCACGAGAGATTGGGGGCGTCTGATGCGGGACATATTCCGATGGCACTGTAGTCCCCCGACGTACAAGTTTCTCGGTCATGATTGTCGTTCTCATGGCAAACGCGGAGACAGCGAAGGCGGTGGCGCAGCCGGCAATCAGGGGCAAAAGCGTGTCGAATTGGCCGGAAATCTCCATCGCGAAGAGAACTGAGGCGAAGAGCGCCCGCGATGCCCCTGCGAAACAAGCGGCCATGCCGATCAGGGCTGCCATCCGCAAGTCTATCTCGAGGCCTGTGCTTGCGAGGAACTGCCCGATCAGCACCCCAAGCCCGCCGCCAATCGTAAACAGCGGCGCTAAGGTTCCTCCGGAAGTTCCGCTACCGAGCGCAACGGACCATGACAGGAATTTCAGGACCGAGAAAACAATCAACGCCATGCCAACAAAATGACCGCTGAGTATCCGGTCGATATTGTCGTAGCCGACCCCCATCGTTTGCGGCGAGAAATAGCCAACGATGCCGACGACCAGCCCCCCGATCGAAGGCCACCACATCCAATGCAGCGGAAGTTTTTCGAATGCATCTTCGATGAGATAGACGGACTTGGTAATTCCAATCGACAAAATGCCAATCAGGAGCCCTTCTATGGCATAAGAACCCAGCGCTTCCTGGGTAGCAGGCGGCAGTGTCGGAACATTGAACACCGGTCCTTCCGGAAACAGGAACGGTCGCATCCATGCTGCGCCCAGAACGGCACATATGATCGGCACAAACGAGCGCGGCCGAAATTCAAAGACCAGCAGTTCGATAGCGAGAAGGACTGCAGCGGCAGGTGTGTTGAATATCGCGGTCATTCCAGCCGCCGCGCCTCCGGCAAGCAGAACTTTTCTTTCCTGCGGAGTAACGTGGATCTGCTGCCCCAGCCACGATCCGAGCGCACCTCCCGTTGCAATAATAGGGCCTTCGGCGCCAAACGGCCCTCCGGTACCTATCGATATTGCCGCCGAAAGGGGTTTCAGGAAGGTCATGCGGATGGGGATACGGCTTTCATTCGTGAGAATCTGCTCCATGGCTTCCGGTATGCCGTGGCCGCGAATGGCCTTGGAGCCGTACCGCGCCATCAGTCCCACAACCAGCGAACCGGCAACCGGAATTGCTATCACCCAGATCCCCAGGTGGTGGCCAGCAGGAGAAACCAGGTCGCCTGAAAGCGTTCCGTAGAATGCAACATTGGTGATCAAGCCGATCAGATAGACCAATATGCGGGCTATCCCGGACACGACTGCAGCAAGCAGTAAGCAATATGCGCAGATCAGCAGGCTTCGCCGATCGAGTGCCCGCGGATGCCTTTCAATGTCGGTTCTTTCAATCAGCGGACCGAGACCGGCGGAAAGCGGTAGACCCGGTGTCGTGGAAGCCTTTTCTACATCGTGCGTGCTCATTCGCTGTCCGCCTCTTCGAAGAAGAGCGGCGGGACGCCGTCTCTCGCGCCAACTGCACCGGCTAATGCTTGAAGTCCGCGTGCCAAGGCACTCCGATCGTCATGAGGCATATCGGAGATTGCCCGGACCATGTCTTCCTGCGGCGTACGTCCATGCCTTTCCAAGAGATCACGCCCCTTTGCCAGTGTATGCAACTCGCACCTCCTGCGGTCGTCTTCGGCTGTTCGCCGCTCGATTACGCCCTTCGCCTCAAGGCGAGAGACCACCTCAGACACCGTGCTTTGGTTTGTGTGCGTCAACGCCGCCAAATCATTGATCGATGCGCCTTCATGCAGTTGCAGAGTACGCAATAGAAACGCCTGTGCACTGGTTAGATTCGAGTTGTTCCGTTCCCCGGCGGATGCCCGCCGCAGGGTCTGCACGATACTGCGAAGCGCATCCATGATGGTCTGCGCTTCTGCAACCGGCTTATGATCGCGTTTCATTATATATCGGTCCCTATAGGTTCGGAACCGATATATAATGACGTGCTTTATCCGGTCAAGCTCGCTTGCACGAGCATGTGCGTAGACAAAGCACACCGCCGGCTACGCGCTAAGCACGCACCTTCGCATTACAATCTCATGCAGTTTGATTAGGACGGTCATTGGGTAGCAATTCCCTACCGTATATCTATGTCCCTTTAATGTTCAGAGGCCAGCTCGGCCAGCTCATCGCGGCGGTCGATCGGCAGCACCGATGCAATCGTGTCGAGCTCGACGGCGCGGCGCTCGATTCCGGAAAGGCTGGCAGCTTTTCTGGCGGAAACCATCAGGCGGTCTCTGCCTGTGGCCGCCAGCGCGCGATAATCTGCTCGATCTCGCCGCGATAGTCATGGGGGTAGTGAAGGTCCTCCTCGCGGGCCAGCCAGGTCGCCATATCCTCGGCGACCTCACTATCGACATTGGCGAGATCCGTGAGATCGAAGCCGCCATGCTCGCCGGCGTTCCACCAGGCGAGAATGAAGTTGGCGACGCGCCGGCCCTGGCCGGTGTCACCGTTAGCGACGTTGAGGAGCTTTTCGAGGGCGAAGCGGACGCGATCTTCCATGGGATTGACCCTTTGCGGACGGTGGATTGCGCGACGATAGAGTGATTTGCGACTCCTGTCGATCTACCATCGATAAACGTGAGTTATCGATAGTTGACACTCTAATTACAGAACATACCCAATGAGGAACTGTAACTTAAAGATAGAGTTCTTTTAGCAAATCATTTACCATGTTTTCAATGTCTTACGATCTCGCCAATTTACCTATCCAGAGGGTACGTGGGGGTAACCGGGGCAGATTTGTTGGCACTGGCGGTTCCTTGGGCAAACGGGGATGGT
>CAMFHE010000108.1 GCA_945952045.1 uncultured Rhizobium sp. | reverse complement strand
CCAGCTTCTCGCGGTCGAGATCGCGGCCGATGAAGACGAGGCGGCTTTCGCGCTTCTCGTCTTCCTTCCACGGGCGCTGGTGATCGCCTTCGATGATCATATGCACGCCCTGAACGACGTAGCGCTCCTCGTCGCCCTTGAAGGCGATGATGCCCTTGAGGCGCAGGATGTTCGGGCCGTCCGTCTGCGTCACCTTCTGGATCCACGGGAAGAAGCGGTCCGGGTTCATCTCGCCGCCGCGCAGCGACACCGACTTCACCGTCACGTCATGGATCGGCGAGGGTGCATGGTCGTGATGGTGGTGGTGATCGTGGGTGCAATCCGGGCCGCAGGCGTGATCGTGATCATGATGGTGGTCATGGCCATGATCGTGGTGGTGATGATGGTGATCATGGTCATGGTCGCAATCCGGACCGCAGACGTGATCGTGGCCATGATCGTCGTGGTCGAGGAAATGCGGATCGTTTTCGAGCGCGCGTTCGAGGTTGAAGGCGCCCTGGTCGAGCACGCGGGCGAGATCGACGCCGGAGCGGGTCGTCTTGTAGATGCGGGCGGAGGGGTTGATGGCGCGCACCACGTCCTCGATGCGCGCGACGTCCTCGGGCGAAACGAGGTCGGTCTTGTTGATGACGACGACATCGGCGAAGGCGATCTGGTCCTCGGCCTCGCGGCTGTCCTTCAGGCGCAGCGGCAGATGCTTGGCATCGACGAGTGCGACGACGGCGTCGAGCTCGGTCTTGGCGCGCACGTCGTCATCCATGAAGAAGGTCTGGGCGACGGGGACCGGATCGGCGAGGCCGGTGGTCTCGACGATGATTCCGTCGAAGCGGCCGGGGCGGCGCATCAGGCCCTCGACGACGCGGATCAGGTCGCCGCGCACCGTGCAGCAGACGCAGCCATTGTTCATTTCGTAGATCTCTTCGTCGGATTCGACGATGAGGTCGTTGTCGATGCCGATCTCGCCGAACTCGTTGACGATCACGGCATATTTCTTGCCGTGGGCTTCGGTCAGGATGCGGTTGAGCAACGTCGTCTTGCCGGCGCCGAGATAGCCGGTAAGGACGGTCACGGGAATGGGCTTGGCAGCGGATGTTTCGGTCATGGGAAGCCTCGTCTGGAGCCTGACGCTCGAAGGAAACGCGTTGCCCTCCATATAAGGAGGCAATCGGGCCAGTTCAAAGCCTTTATGCGCGCGAATGTGGCGGTCGCGTGAAGTCGTCCACATCGAAGGCGGCGACATCGGCCAGGAGTTCGAGAATGCCGTTGACGGCATGGTCGATCAGGGCGCGCCCCTTTTCCGCCGTGGCCTTCGACGCATCGCCGGCGACGCCATCCGTATTGAGGTCGGACATCTTCCAGCCGAAGGCATGCGGGCCATACGCGCGCAGATGCCGGAAGCGCTCGGTGAATTCGCTCTGCCGCGAGGAGAACTTTTCCGCTTTCGTCATGTCCACCCTGTCGGGATGAAGCGCCAGCATGACTGCCGTCTCGATCTCGCCGCCATGGATGTCGATCGCCTTCTCGGCCGGGTCGATCCAGCCCTCCGGCTGTCCGAAGCGCGTCCAGCTGGTGGCGACCGCCAGCATGTCGAAGCGCACCCGTGCTTCGGTGGCGATGATCGTCATCAGCGGCGCATTGCCGCCATGGGCATTGAGCATCACGAATTTGCGGATGCCGAGATTGTGCAGTCCTTTGGCGATGGCGAGCCAGCGGGAGATCGCCTCGTCGTAGGCGAGCGTGCGCGTGCCGCGCACATCCATATGCTCGACGGAATAACCGGTATCTTCGACCGGCAGGAAGGTGACCGGCAGGCCGGGCGGCAGGCGGGCGGACACTTCCCGGACGATGCCGGCGGCGATCAGGCTGTCGGTCTCGAAGGGCAGATGCGGCCCGTGCTGTTCATGCGCGCCAAGCGGCAGCACCACGATCCAGTCGCGCCGCGCCTCGCGGGGCAGGGCGGGATCGTTATCCTGGAAGCGGGGCTTTGGCGCCGTCTGCGGCACAGGTTGAGAGATTGGCATCTGGCGGTTGCCTTCCGCATTGGTTAAGGATTGCGCAGGCATACATACCGCCTTCGTTCAGCCACGAAAAGAAAGCGCCATGGGGAAAAAGAAAGAAGGCAAGAAGAACAAGAGCGCCAAGAAGAAGAACCGTGACGAACTGACGCTGGATTTTGCCCAGGCGGTGACGCAGGCGGCGCGGTCGGTGCGCACGGCCCTGTCGCGCAATCTTCTCGATGGTGGTCTCTATGCCGGGCAGGACGGCGTCATCATGGCGCTTGCCGAGGCCGACGGCATGACGCCGGGCGCGCTGGCGCATAGGCTCGGCGTCAAGGCGCCGACCATGACCCGCACCATCGGCCGCATGGAAGCGCAGGGTTTCGTTTCACGCAAACCGGATGCGCAGGACCAGCGCCTTACCAAGGTGCACCTCACCGAGGCAGGCCAGGGAAGCGTCGAGCTGATTTCCCGCGCCACGGCCGCCTGCGACGAGCAGGCGCTGAAAGGCTTTTCCGACAAGGAAAGGCGAGTGCTGATCCGCCTGCTGCGCGCCGTCGACTTCAACCTCCAGGACATCGAGCCGCCCGCTGCCGACGAAGAATGACGCGACCCCGCAATTCATTTGCCGGATCTGATTTTTACGATTGCCGAGATGGACTAAAATCGTTTAATTAAACAATTTAATTACAGATCGAGAATCGACAGGCTGTCCGTTGGGCTGGAGTGGAGGACTTTAGTGGCTCAAAAGATAAAGCTTTCGACGATCGCCGAAACGCTTGGCATTTCAACGGCGACCGTTTCCCTTGCCTTACGCGACAGTCCGCTGGTGGCGTCCGCCACCCGTGACAAGATCAAGGATCAGGCCCGCGCGCTGGGTTATATCTACAACCGCCGCGCCGCCAGCCTTCGCACCTCGCGCTCCGGCATCATCGGGGTGGTGGTGCACGACATCATGAACCCCTTCTATGGCGAAATCCTGAAAGCCATCGAAAGCGAGCTGGATCGCAGCCAGCACACCTTCATCCTGTCGAACCATTACGATTCGGTCGAGAAGCAACGCAATTTCATCGAGACGCTGCTGCAGCTCGGCGGCGACGGCGTCATCATGTCGCCGGCCATCGGCACGCCGATCGAGGACATCAAGCTCGCCGAACAGAACGGCATGCCGGCCATCCTCGTCGCCCGTTCGATGGAGGGCGTCGACATGCCCACCTATCGCGGCGACGACAGCTACGGGATCTCGCTGGCGACCAATCACCTGATCGGATTGGGACACCGCACCATCGCCATGATCGGCGGCACCGACCAGACCTCGACCGGCCGCGACCGTTATCAGGGTTATGTCAACGCGCTGCGCAAGGCTGGCATCGAGGTCGATCCGAACCTGCGCATTCCCGGCCCGCGCTCCAAGCAGGGCGGGTTCGAGGCGGCGGTGCATTTCCTCTCCTTGCCGCAGAAGCCGACGGCGGCCGTCTGCTGGAACGACCTCGTCGCCATCGGGTTGATGAACGGCATCGCGCGCGCCGGGTTGGTGCCGGGCGTCGATATCTCGGTTACCGGCTATGACGACCTGGAAGAAGCGGCGATCGCGACGCCGGCCTTGACGACGGTGTGGAACGGGCAGGCGGAAGTCGGCCGATTGGCCGCGCGCGCGCTGCTCGATCGCCTGCTCGGCAGCCACGAGCCTGATGGCATCCACCTCATCAAGCCGGAAATGCGCATCCGGCAATCCACCGGGCCTATCAACAGGCGATAGGTCAAGACCGATATTTCCGTGCTCGTTTCCGGCGATGTCCATCCCCCGTGTCATCGAGCGGCTGGAGGGCGGTTCAAGCTGATCCGGGCCGACCCGGTCATCGACTGGTAGGCTAAACGCCGCAGCGCTGAAGAGGTGCTGCGCATGCCGCGTTAACCCTTACAGGCAACGTTTCCTTAACCGTTTGGCAATTTTCCCGGCGCATGGTGAAGCCATGTATCGATTCCAGGAGAGTAGCCGATGAAAGCCTTTGTCCTCGCAGCCGCGGTCGTCATGTTCGGCGGCGTCGGCGCGTTGCTGATGCATCAGGGCAAGCCGGCGGTCGATCCCCTGGTTTCCGGGTCGATTGCCCAGCCTGCTCTCGCCTTCAACGCCACCAATGTCGATGGCAGCGCATCCTGCCGGGTCATGCGTGGCCAGCCGGTCTCGCATCGTAGCCGCCAGTTCAGCGCGACGGCCGATTGCGACAGCGTCTGGCCGGGTCTGGCGGAAGCGAAAACCTGGACGGAAAACGAGGATGGCACCGTTATCCTGGCCAATGCCAGCGGTTCGGCCGTTCTGACCATCGTCGAAGGCGATGGTCCCGGCTACGAAACCATGGAGCCGGCCGGCGCATCGGTGATGCTGCGCGCGGTTCAGTAAGGTCGCAGGCGGCGCCGGTTTCCCGGCGCCTGTCCCATTACGACTTAACGGCCTTCGTCGCCGCATAGGCGCGAACGGCGTCGCCATAGGCTTCGAACAGTTTTCGCGAGGGCGTATCGGTTTCGGCCCAGTATTCCGGATGCCATTGCACGCCAAGCGCAAAGCCCTTGGCATCGATGACCGACACGGCTTCGACCGTTCCGTCGTCCGCGACCGCTTCGACCTGCAGGCGCGGCGCGGATTTCGAGATCGCCTGACGGTGCAGCGAATTGACCTGGATTTCGCCGGCGCCGAGATAGCGGGCGATGCAGGAACCCTCGGCGATGCGCACGCCCTGGCGAATGCCATAGGCCTCTTCGCGCGAAACACCATCCGGTTTGCGATGGTCGGAGCGACCGGGCAAATCCTGGATTTCCGTTTCCAGCGTGCCGCCCAGCGCGACGTTCAATTCCTGAAGGCCGCGACAAATGGCAAGCAGCGGGATACCACGCTCGAGCGCACGGCGGATCAGCGGCAGCGCGGTCGCATCGCGCGCGGGATCGAAGGGGCCGTCGCTTTCGCGGAATTCGGCGCCGTACAGGCTCGGATGCACGTTTGTCGCAGAACCGGAGACCAGAACGCCGTCGACGCGGTCCAGGATCGCATCGGTATCGTTGCCGCTTTCCAGCGCGGGAATGAGAAAGGTGGAAACGTCTGCGACATTGACCACCGCCCGGACATACTGGGTCTGGACGGAGTGCCAGGTCGTTGCATCGAATTCGCGAATATCGGCCGGAATGGCCACGAAGGGTCTCGACATTGCTGCTCCGCAGGGTCTTACGAATGACCGGTTTCTTGTGGAACCAGATCGGGTGTCAAGTCAACTGCCCGTTTTTTGGACGTGCACCGCCATGCCCGCCGGGCGTGCCGGGAAGCAAGCCGCGCGAGGCCCCAGGAAGGCCATGATTTCGCCTGCCGATTGCTTGAATTTTGGGCAAAAACAACAGGGTGTTCAACGCTTGAAACCGGGCTGGCAACGTGTTTAGCTCGCCCCACGGGCCAACGCGAGGAACGAGGGCGCGCAACTGGGAGGTAATTCATGGATCGTCGTTCATTCATCAAGAAAGCGGGCGTGGCCGGTGTCGGCGCCGTGGGTGCCGCCGCGCTCGCCGCACCCGCGATTGCGCAGCAGAGCCCGAAAATCACCTGGAGACTGACCTCGTCATTCCCCAAGAGCCTCGACACGATCTATGGCGGCGCTGTGGATCTGGCCAAGCATGTTTCCGACGCCACCGATGGCAATTTCAACATCCAGGTCTTTGCCGCCGGCGAAATCGTTCCCGGGCTGCAGGCAGCCGATGCGGTCGGCGAAGGCTCGGTCGAGATGTGCCACACCTGCTCCTATTATTACGTCGGCAAGGACCCGACCTTCGCCATCGGCACCGCGATCCCCTTCGGCCTCAATGCCCGCCTGACCAATTCCTGGTTCTACGAGGGCAATGGCAACAAACTGCTCAACGAATTCTACGCCACACATAATCTCTACGGCATGATTTCCGGCAATACCGGCGCGCAGATGGGCGGCTGGTTCCGCAAGGAAATCAACACGCTCGAAGATCTCAAGGGTCTGAAGATGCGCATCGCCGGCCTGGCCGGCAAGGTTGTCGAGAAGCTCGGCGTCATTCCGCAGCAGATCGCCGGCGGCGATATCTATCCGGCGCTGGAAAAGGGCACGATCGATGCCGCCGAATGGGTCGGTCCCTATGACGATCACAAGCTCGGCTTCAACAAGGTCGCCAAGTATTATTATTACCCGGCCTTCTGGGAAGGCGGTCCGGTCATCCATACTTTCGTCAATCTGGAGAAGTGGAACGGCCTGCCCAAGGCCTATCAGGGTGTGCTGGCAGATGCCTGCGCCTTTGCCAATACCAGCATGATGGCGAAATACGACATGAAGAACCCGCTGGCGGTCAAGCAGCTCGTGGGCGAAGGCACGGTGTTGCGCCCCTTCAGTCAGGAGATCCTTGAGGCGGCCTATGTCGCCGCGCAAAGCGTCTATGCGGAAATCTCGGCCAGCAACGCCACCTTCAAGAAGATCTATGACGATCAGGTCGCCTTCAAGAAGGAAGGTTATCTCTGGATGCAGTTGGCCGAATACACGTTCGATACGTTCATGATGATCCAGCAGCGCGCCGGCAAGCTGTAAGGATCACGCTTCCTCGTGAAAAGGCCCCGGAGCGCTTGCTTCGGGGCCTTTTGCTTTACTGGATGACCGGCGGCTGGCTGAGGTCGAAGGCCGGTTTTGCGGGTTGCGGAGACGCCGGCTGCTGGCCGGGCAGGCCTTCGGCCGGCGGGGCGCCAAGCCCCGGTAAACCGCCCTTGCCGTCGTCGCCGAGCGGCGGCAGGCCGAAATTCGGCATCTGCGTTCCACCGCCGTTTTCACCGAAGCCGGGCACGACGATGTTGATGGTGCTCGGATCGACCTTCGGCCCGTTGTCGAGCCAGTGGGTCACCGATTCCGGCCAGAAGATCACCACGCCAACGAGGATGAGCTGCATGGCGAGCCAGGGCAGGGCGCCCATATAGATGTCGGTGGTCTTGACCTCGCGCGGCGCGATGGAGCGCAGGTAGAACAGCGCGAAGCCGAAGGGCGGGTGCATGAAGCTCGTCTGCATGTTGATGCAGATCAGCACGCCGAACCAGATCAGGTCGATGCC
>CAMFHE010000107.1 GCA_945952045.1 uncultured Rhizobium sp. | reverse complement strand
TCGCGGGCGTACTGGGATTCGAGGTTGTCCTCGCTGCGGAACATGCCCTGCCCGCCGGTCTGGCGCTGGCCACGGGTAATCGCGCCGAGCGTGTCGAGCCTTCTAGCGATCGTCGACAGAAACCGCCGCTCGGCCTTGACGTCGGTCGCGACCATCCGGAAGCGCGGCGGCTGCGCCTGGTTGGTGCGATGGCTGCGCCCGAGACCCTGGATCGCCACGTCGGCGCGCCATCCGGCTTCGAGAAGATTGTGCAGGCGCTGGCGCTGGTTTTTCGCGGCAAGGTCGGCATGGTAGGATCGTCCTGTCCCGCCCGCCTCCGAGAAGACCAGGATCGGCTTTTGGTCATCCATGAAGGCGCGTGTCTCGTCGAGATTGGCGCTGCCCGGCCGGGTCTCGACAGCAAAGCGGGCGAACGCGCCGTCGCCGTCGCGGCGAACGATGCGGCGGGAGCGCCCGGTGATCTCGGCGACCTTGTCCGTCCCGAAATGCTGCACGATCTGATCGAGTGCGGTCGGGATCGCCGGAAGGCTGCCCAGTTTTTCCAGAAGCTCATCGCGCCGGGCGACGGCCTCACGGCACAGGACCGCATTGCCGTCAGCATCGTAGACCGGCCGTGAGAGCAGATTGCCCTCGTCGTCCGAATATTCCTCGAAGAGCTGGGTCGGGAAAGAATTCACCAGATACTCCGCGACGATCTCGCGCGGGGTGACGTCCACCTGGATATCGGCCCATTCCTCGGTCGGGATTTCCGCGAGCCGGCGCTCGGTGATCGATTGCCCCGTCGAGATAAGCTGGACGATGGCGGCATGCCCGTCGGCCACGTCCTGGTTGATCGTGCTGATCAGCGTCGGGGTTTTCATGCTGGTCAGCAGCAGGTTGAAAAACCGTTGCTTCGTGCTCTCGAAGGCAGAGCGCGCCGCGGCCTTGGCGTTTTTGTTGAGCGTCCCGGTAGGAGATGTGATGCTGCAGGCTTCGAGCGCCTGATCCAGCCGATTGTGGATGACCTGATAGGCCTCGGCATAGGAATCGTAGATGCGGACCTGCTCGTCGGTCAGCGCATGTTCGAGGATTTCGTATTCGACGCCTTCGAATGAGAGGGAGCGAGACGCATAGAGACCCATCGCCTTGAGGTCGCGGGCGAGCACTTCCATCGTCGCGACGCCGCCGTCCTCGATCGCAGCGATGAATTCGCTGCGGGTCGCGAAGGGAAAATCGGCGCTGCCCCACAAGCCGAGCCGCTCTGCATAGGCGAGTGACTCGACCTCGGATGCGCCGGTTGCCGAGACATAGACGACACGGGCATCGGGCAAGGCGCGCTGAAGACGAAGGCCAGCGCGACCCTGCTGCGAGGCCGCCTTGTCGCCGCGGTCGGATTTGCCACCGGCCGCATTCGCCATTGAATGTCCCTCGTCGAAGACGACGACACCATCGAAATCGCCGCCAAGCCAGTCGACGATCTGCTGGACGCGGGAGCGCTTTCCCTCGCGTTCGTCTGTGCGTAACGTGGCGAAAGTGCAAAAGAGGATTCCCTCTTCCAACTTGATCGGCTTCCCTTGGCGGAAGCGTGACAGAGGCGTGACTAGCAGCTTCTCCTGCCCGAGCGCGCTCCAGTCGCGCTGGGCATCTTCGATCAGGGTCTCCGATTTGGAAATCCACACATGCCGCCGGCGGCCCTTCAACCAGTTGTCGAGGATGATGCCGGCTGCTTGCCGGCCCTTCCCGGCTCCCGTGCCGTCGCCTAGAAACCAGCCGCGACGATATCGGAGAGCGCCTTCAGTGTCGGGGGCCACCGCTGCCAGATTGTCGAAAGAGGCATCGACCTTCCAATGACCGGCGAGATGGCCGGAATGGGCTTCGCCGGCATAGATCACGCTTTCGAGCTGGGCGTCCGAGAGATCGCCGTTGGAAATCACGTTCTTGGGAAGATGGGGCCGGTAGTTGGGCTTCGGCGGAGCAACCGACGCCATGGCGACGGACTCGACAAGCTTGTCGGGATGCGGCTTGGCGTTGGGGATGCAGATTGCCCCGAGCTGATAGGGCTCGTAGATGCCGTCGGCGGCCTCCAGGCGCGCCGATGGCGGCGCATCCCGCAGCTCGTAGGCGAGCTCGACGATCTCGCCATAGGCTGGCGCGGACGGCGGTGACATCCGGCGCGGCGTGCGGGAAGAGAGTGCCGAATGCGGCTGCATCCCGGCGACCGCGGCGGGACGCAGTGTTTCGGCCGCCTTACGCGCGGCCATTTTCGCGGCGCAGGCGCGAAGGATGCCGTTTGACAACGCACCGATGGAGTTCGACGCGGCCGAGGGCGAGCGCGGCGGCAGGCCCGAGATCCAGGACAACAATGTGGTGAGATCGGGAGCGACACCCATGCTCGCGACCAGCTTCGTCGGATCGGCGGCGGCAATCTTGTCGATGACCGTCAGCCGCGTTTCCATGGTCGTGCCGTGGCGGGAATAGACATCGCCGGCGATCGCGGCGCTGAACCCGACCGTGCCGCGCTCCTGCAAGCGAACGAAGGCGTCACGCCATTTCGGGTTGTCGGGAGAAAGGCTGGAGCCGGTGATGGCGACCAGGCGGCCGCCGGGCGCAAGTCGGGCGAAGGCCGAGCTGAGATGCCGCCAGGCTGCATCGGCCATGCGACCCTCGACATGCACCCCGGCCGAGAATGGCGGGTTCATCAATACGACGGTGGGACGAGCGGCGCGATCGAGATAGTCGTCGATATGGGCCGCGTCATGGTGCGTGACCGATGATCCGGGAAACAGATGCTCAAGGAGGGAATGGCGGACCGGCGCATATTCGTTGAGCACGAGGCGCGCGCGGGCGATCTCGCCGAAGATCGCCATGAGGCCGGTTCCGGCGGAAGGTTCGAGAACGACGTCGTCCGCCATGATGCCGGCGGCGCGGGCCGCGACATAGCCGAGCGGGACAGGCGTCGAAAACTGCTGGAGCCTCTGGCTTTCCTCGGATCGGCGCGTGTGCGTTGGAATGCGCGCGGTGAGCCTGGTCAGGATGGAAAGGGCGGCCGCGGGCGTATTTGTCCGGGACGAAATGGCCGAGCCGAACTTGCGAAGGAAAAGAACCTGGGCCGCTTCGGTCGCCTCGTAGGCGTCCTTCCACGACCAGTATCCTTCGGCGTCCGAGCCGCCAAATTCAGTGGTGAGGATGGCCCGCAGATGGCCCGATGTAATCGTATCGCCAGATTCGAGAAGCGGCAGGAGCACACCCCCGGCCGCAAAGATGCTGCTCGCACGGCTGCGTTCTTCGGGCGAGCGGGGCGCAACGGCGATCGCGTTCGCGCCGCGGGAGGATAAAGCGTTCATGGGAAACCTCATCGAGAGCGGGAAAGAGCCGGCCGCCGGGCGCTCTCCAACCCCGCCAGGCCACCCCTTTCCGGCCCCTCTCTCCCTCTCGGCGGCAGAGGCGGCGGCGCCCGGCCTTCAGCCGGGCGCGAGCTTGAGGTTTCCGAACGCAGCGACGCCGGCGACCGAGACTTCGTGCAGGACGGCGTTGCCGCCGGCGGCGATCCATGCGGCCGCCTGCTCGGCGGATAGCTCATGCACATGGACGAGGTTGCGCTCGGCGGCCGCACGCTGGCGTTCGAACGCTTCCCCGTCCTCGAAGGCGTAAAGCGTGTCGCCCGGACCATCCCAGAAGACGATGGCGAAGCGGGTCGGTTCGACGACTTCCGAACGAAAGTTCAGGAAGACCGGCGTTGCGGCGTGAGGGGACGCGAGGATGGAAAGGCTCATGTTGACCTCCTGAAAATACAAAAAGGCCCGGCGCTCCTTTCGGAGCACCAGGCCGGGATTGACGAAACGAAGAGAGGTTTGAGCGCGAGACGGGGTCCGACTGGACGGATCGGCCGTCTAGCTATGCGTGTAGCCGTCGGCTTCTATACAAAGCCACATCCCGCACCAGGGCAGCGCAACGGCTCCTTCCGCGGCCGCGACGGGAATGACCAGCTTCCTGAATGCGCGATAGGAGAGGCCTTGATCGGCCTGTTGCCATTTCCGGTGAATGGCGCGGCGTTGTTCTTTCGTGATACGGAACATGGGGTGCTCTCCTGTCAGGTCGGCATTCCAGCCGGTGGTCTTCAAACTGTCGACGGTCAATCGAGGACCTCGATTTTGTCAGGATCAAAGCCTTCGTTCGGGCGGCCGCCTTGCGTTCAGGATCGCGATGACCGCCGACACCTTCGTTCCGCTTTCGTGGAAGGATTTGGGCGGTAGTTTGATCTTCTCGCCGCCAATCTCATCGAACCACTGCTGGAACTCGAGCGCTTTTCGATCACGCCGGGTGAACGATGTCGGCGCCATGACGGACACGAGGCGGCCGCCTGGGCGCAGCATGGTGAAGGCGAGCCTGACGTGGTCGATGTCCTGGCCGCGTTCGAAGGGAGGACTCATGATGATCCGATCGAAATGCAGCCGTGGATCGGCCTGCAGGAATTCGCCGCCATTGACTTGGTATCCCTTCAACACGAGGATTTCCCGGAGGAGATCGTTCGGTTCGTAGATCGTCAACTCGGCGGCAGGAGCGTTGTCACGAACCCGGTCGAGGACTACGCCAGTCCCTCCACGCGGATCGAGTAGGTCGAAGCTGCCTGCCGGAAGCATCGCCATCCCCACCAATTCATCGGCGACAGCAGGAGGCGTCAACACAAAGCCGGGAATCCGGGCAAGGCGGATTTTCTCGATCTTCTGCTTGAGGCGTTCGGTCGAGGGATCGGCGGAATCCTCGGTTCTGATCAGGCGCCAAAGAGCGCGCGCCATGGCGTCGTCGCATTCCGGCTCGCCTGTGTCGATGCCGACGTCATAATATCCGGCCGAGGATCGATCAAACAGAGTGCCCAAGCGATCATAGACCTGCGATTTCCTTTCGATATCAGCGAGCTCGGTTGGGACCGTCCTCGCGATGTGAGCGTCGGCGAGCGCATGCAATGCGGCCTGGGTGCGCAAAAGGCGGTGGCCCTTGATCCGGGCAAGAGCAGCATGAAACTGCCGCTTCGGCGTATTGGTCGAGCGTTCCGCCAGGCTGCTATCAATCTCGAACCGCATATCCTCCGCCAGGGCGCGTAGTTTCGTGGCAATGGGGGGAACAGGCTCGGGGTCGGAATCGGTTTCTTCCTCATCGTCCGAACCTGAGGGTTCGGCGAAGCTCTCAGCTGCGGCGCGGTTCTCGAATGCGAAGCCGCCCGGCGTGCCTTGCCAGGGACGCGAGTACCATCCACCTTGCTTGCGTGCCCGATCTTTGAGGGCGTCGAATTCGGCGCGGTCGACCCGCTCATCGAGCACGCAGATAAAGATCGGAATGCCCCTCTTCGTGTGCATATGCTCCTCGATGGTGAATCGAGAGGCAATTTTCGCACCGGCACGGGGATTCTCCGGCTTTGCTTCCGGAATTGCCCAGTCGGCCGTGGGCAGGTCCGTCACCGCCTCGCCGTTCTGACGGAGCTTACGCTTCACGATCCGCCAGCCGCTGGCATGCCGGCCCCCGAGCTTGAGGTAATAGCCGGCGCCCATGCTCCACTTTTCACGGTGCTCGGCATCCGGAGGAGCATCCGCCAGGTCGGCGGTCTCGGCAAAATTGCGGGCGGCCTTTCTCATCTCGGAGAAGAGATCGCGCGTGTGCCGGGAGAACGCCAGTATCACGCTGCGGATGGTGGTCGAGTCGAAATAGTCGCTGATGGTATCGGATTGGTCGGCGACAAGTTCGGCAAGGATGACCGCCTTGGCCCACTCGGGGATTCTCGTCGCGGCATCAGTCTCGAAGGCGGTTCGCGCCTCGGCGCGCTGCGCCGCCTCGTATCGCCGTGCCTCGCGGCGTTCGGCCTCTTTTGCCCGTGCCGTCGCCAGTCGCTCTGCCGCGTTGTCGATCGATGGCAGATTGTAACGGAAGGCCTGTTCCAGCCAGGTGTCGGCAATGTTCTCGGAGACCTCGCTGATCGTGTCGTCGTCCCAGACGATGACAAGTTCGAGCCGGTCGCGCTGCATGCCGCCGGCGCCGATTGTGTAGGTTTTCGCTGTGGGCGTCTTGATTGCCACGACATGCCCGCGTTTGAAATAGGCGGAATGGTACACGGGCGCGCCGATGGCGATTTCGGGGCGGGCGGGATTGCTGTCGTTCTGCATCATGCTTCTCCATTGCTGCAGGCGTCCGCGCCGACGCGGAGCGATGTGCGCGGCGGTCAGGACAGGTCGGTGTTGATGGTGATGAAGGCATGGCGTCGGCTATGTGAGATGGGGCGACGCCCATACCGTCTCGACGGTTCGTTTCAGGAGAGACAGGGTCATCGTGCTCTCCTGGAATGCGGAAAGGCCCGGCGCTCCGTTCGGAGCGCTCGGCCTGATAGGGAAAATGAAGATGAGGTGCGGTTGGTCGCCCGCGAGTGTCAGGCCTTCGTAGTCTGGCCCGTCTCGATGAAGACCTCGTCGCTATTGGCTTCGAAGAGCTTCAGGATGCGTCCGTTGACGGCGACGCATTCGTTGATCCAGCAACGATCACCGGCCGAATGCCGACCGAAACGCTCCGCTGGGACATAGACGATCGTGAAATGCGGATATTCCCGACGGTCCGATGCCTGATGCATGTACGGACCCTTGACCTCGATAACGATGCCGCCCGTCCCATACGATGTGCGAACGGTCATGCCCGGTTGCACCAGAGCCGGAACATTGGGCGCGCAGGGCGGCGTCAGGCGATAGCGTCCGGGGTCATGTGCGCCGAGCTCGGCCGAGTAGAGCGAATGGGCAAGATGCAAGCCGCGCCGGCCGGGACCGGGTTTACGCCGAATCTGCATCGTCGCCTCCCTTTCGGCCGCTGGTGCCGTTGCGGTACGGCGGGTCGTTCGAAACTTCGCCATCACGAAGAGGGTCGAGGAAATTCGGAGATCCGAATCCCTTGTCGAAAAGCTCCTGCGCTTCGTCAGCATCCTCGGCGAGAACTTGCTGAGTGCCCTCGATGCGCCAGTCGATCAGCCAAGGTTTCTTAGGCATATCCACCTCCCGCCGTCAGGGTGACGATGCAGGTATTGACCGCCGTTCCCGACGAACGGAAAGAGCCGTCGGGGAGCGGTTCGATGGCTCCGCTATTGTCGGCGACCAGGTCGCGAAACGCTGTGGTCAGTTTGTTGGTCCTGAACAGCACGCCGGCGGACATGATCGCGACCAGGCGGCCATTGGGCTTGAGGAAGCTGAAAGCATGCATGACGTGACGGATGTCGTCCTGCCCGGCAAAGGGCGGATTCATGACGACGCGGTCATAGGAAGCATCAGGCTGGATACCGAGGAAATCGGCCTGTTGCCCGGTGCAGGCTGATGCTGCCGGCATGTCGAGACCGGCGATCCTAAGCGCCAGGCGAGCGCATCGCGCTGCGTCGATCTCGATTGTATGGACCTGTCCGCAAGCGGCGATTGCTTCCACGGCGATATTCCCGAGCCCGGCGCTCGGTTCGAGGATCCGCATCTGCGGCCGGATGTCAGCGCGGTCGACTACATCGCCGGCAAGGGGTTGAGGTGTATCGAACTGGCCGAAGTCCTGTTTGATGCGCGAATACTCGCCGGTAAGCAGGATCGGTTCCAGCGCTTCGGCGGCATCCCCTTCGAAAATATGGGCCTTCGCGGAGCGATTCCATTTTCCACCGGCGGCCTGAAGGACCTTGTCG
>CAMFHE010000106.1 GCA_945952045.1 uncultured Rhizobium sp. | reverse complement strand
GCCGATGTCGGCGCGCCCTCCATCGGCCTCAACATCGTCCTGCCGCACGAGCAGGCGCCGAACCCCTATGTGACGCCGGAATTCAGCTTCAATTTCCACTATTTCGCCATTCGCAAGATGCATTTCATGCTGCGCGCCAAGGCGATCACCGTCTTCCCGGGCGGTTTCGGAACGCTCGATGAAATGTTCGAGGCGCTGACGCTGATCCAGACGGGGCGTATGGCGCCGATCCCGCTCATCCTGTTCGGCGCCGAATTCTGGCACAGAATCATCAATTTCGAAGCGCTTGCCGATTTCGGCACCATCGCGCCCGATGACGTAAACCTCCTGAAATTCGTCGAGACCGCCGACGAAGCCTGGAAGATCATCAGCGATTTTTACGAGTTGGCATAGGCCACAACAAAAAGCCCGCCCCTGGGCGGAAGGGGCGGGCTGTCATCGGCAAAATGCCTTGATTTAGCGGTTCGGCATGTCGTCGATGGAAATGACGCCGTCCTTGTTGCGGTCCATACGCTTGAACAGCTTGTCGGCGGCGGCCATGTACTCGTCCTTGCTGATCTGGCCGTTCTCATCGGTATCGGCGATGCGGAAGATCATGCCTTCGCCGCCCCAGCGCATGCCGTGACGGCCTTTGCCGTCATGGTCGCCATGGTGACGGCCGGGCTTCATGCCGTCCTTGTCGTCATCCGGTTTGGCGGCGTCGTTCTGCGCGGTCTCGCGCTCTGCCTTCATCTTTTCCCACTCGGCCTTGCGCTCTTCACGCTTGGCCTTGCGATAGGCACGCATTTCGCCGGGCGTTATGACGCCGTCCTTGTTGGTGTCGATGGCGGCGAACATTTTTTCAGCGCCTGCCTTGGCTTCTTCCGGGGTGATGCGGCCGTCCTTGTTGGTGTCGTCCTGCTTCAGCATGCGCACGAACAGGACTTCCGGTGCCATGCGCGGCCCGTGATGCCGGGGGGCTGCAAAAGCTTCGGCTGCGACGCCGAGAACCAGCGCGGCTGAAAGCCCCATGAGCATGATTTTCTTGCCGTTCATCGTCTGTCCTTTCGTTTCAAATCGATAAGGACAAGATAGGGCCGGCGGGTCCGCAGGCCCACTTAAACATTGGTAAGCCTGCATGAATTTTTGGTAATCTTGGCTTTTGCAAGCTAGATGAGCTGGTTCAAAAAGCCCGTCAGGTCGCTGGTGACGTAGTCGATATGATCGTCATCCTCGCCGGCGATTTCCCAGCGCTCGAAGGCATGTTCGAGGTTTTGCGGCACCAGCAGCACGGTGCGCATGCCAAGCGCTTTCGGCACCGTCAGGTTACGCGGCAGGTCTTCGAACATGGCCGCATGAGCCGTGTCGACGCGGTGCAGGCCCATGAACTTGTCATAGGTGGCGCTGGCCGGCTTCGGCACGAAATCGGCAGCGACGATGTCGAAGATATCGTCGAAATTGTCGAGGATCCCCAGCGCGCGCGCTGCCGTCTCCGCATGCTTGACGCTGCCATTGGTGAAGATGAACTTGCGCCCCGGCAGCGCCTTGATCGCTGCGCCGAGTTCAGGATGCGGCAGGAGCGGCGAATAATCGATCGCATGCGCCTTTTCGAGGAAGTCGTTAGGATCGACCTTGTGGTGGATCATCAGCCCCTGCAGCGTCGTGCCGTGCTCCAGGTAATACTGCTTCTGCAAGCGCTTGGCATCCCCCGGCTCCATCTGCAGCAGCGCCGAGACATAGGCGGTCATGTTGCGATCGATCTGGGCGAAAAGATCGATGTGGTGCGGATACAGCGTGTTATCGAGATCGAACACCCAGTCGCGGACATGGGCGAAATCGGCGGGCATGGGGGCGGCGGTTGTCTTGCTCATGGCGCCCTTATGCCATGGCTTGCCCGGCAGGGAAATGGCCAATTGCCTGCCCGCCGAACCGGAATCGGCCAAGCCCGCCTTGGCGGGCGCAAAAGGCCATGCTACCGCCGCATCATGGAAGCCTGGATCGCCATCACCATCACCGCCGCCTTTCTGCAGAACCTGCGCTCGGCCCTGCAAAAACACCTGCAGGGGTCGCTCGGCACGCGCGGCGCCTCCTTCGTGCGTTTCGGCTACGGTTTTCCCGTGGCGCTCGCCTATGTCATCGGTCTGCACCTGATCGGCGGTTATGCCTTTCCGGCGCTGAACCCGACCTTCGTGCTGTGGGCGGTTATCGGAGGGCTGGCGCAGATTTTCGCGACCATGCTGCTGGTGCATCTGTTTTCGCTGCGCAATTTCGCCGTCGGAACCGCCTATTCCAAGACCGAGCCGGTTCAGGCGGCGATCTTCGGTTTCCTGCTGCTCGGCGAAAGGCTGACGGTCGGCGCGGTGATCTCGATCATCGTCGGCGTCCTCGGCGTCATGCTGATCTCGATTGCCCGTGGCGCCAAGTCGATGAGCAATATTCTTGCGGCGCTGACCGGGCGCACGGCGCTGATCGGCATTGCCTCGGGCGCCGTCTTCGGCATTTCCGCCGTCGCCTATCGCTCGGCTTCGCTGTCGCTGAACTATCCCGACGCGGTAATGGCTGCGGCCGCGACGCTCGCCTTCGTCACCGCCTTCCAGACCGCCTTCATGCTGATCTGGATGCTGATGACCGATCGCAGCGAGATCGTGCAGGTCGTCCGCTCCTGGCGGTCCTCGTCGCTGGTCGGGCTTGCCGGCGTGCTCGGCTCGGCCTGCTGGTTCACGGCGATGACGCTGCAGCCGGTCGCCTATGTGCGCGCGCTCGGCCAGATCGAGCTGATCTTCACCTTCCTCTCCTCCTTCTTCCTGTTCAAGGAGCGGGTGACGCCGCTGGAAATGGCCGGCTGCCTGCTGATCGTCGCCGGCATCATCGGCCTGCTTTTCCATTGAGGCCATGCCCCGACCGGTCTATGGATGGACCGGGAGGAAAGCCACATGCTTTATGCCGATTGGCTGGAGACGCCGATAGGGCCGCTGCTGGTCGCGGCGAGCGAAACCCATCTTCTTGCCATCGAATTCTGCGACGGCGATCCCGCGCCGGCGCTGGTCGAACGGCTGGGCCGCAAGCTTGGGCAGCCCATCGGCGAGGGGACGAGCCCGGCGCTGCAGCAGGCCCTTTCCGAACTGAAGGATTATTTCGCCGGCCGCTCCGGTGAATTCCGCGTGCCGCTGGCCTATGACGGCTCGGCCTTCGAGCGCCGCGTCTGGGAACATCTTTTGACGGTCCCGCTGGCGGAAACCTGTTCCTATGGCGATATCGCCCGCGCGCTCGGCGACCTGCAATTGTCGCGCGCCGTGGGGGAGGCGAACCACGTCAATCGCATACCCGTCATCATCCCCTGCCATCGTTGCATAGGCTCGGATGGATCGCTGACCGGGTATGGCGGCGGGCTGTGGCGCAAGAAATGGCTGCTGCGCCATGAAGGACAGATGCGGCCGGTCGGATTGTTTGCGATGGAAGGAAAGTGACGATGACGGACAAGGCAAAAGCATTCGGCGCATTGCATCGCAAGGGCGATCCGGTGGTGCTCTACAATATCTGGGACGCGGGTTCGGCCAAGGCCGTTGCCGAAAGCGGCGCCAAGGCGCTGGCGACCGGAAGCTGGTCGGTCGCCGCCGCCCAAGGTTATCCGGATGGCGAGGCGATCCCGCTCGACCAACTGGTGACCACCGTGCGGCAGATCACCGCCGCCACCGATCTTCCCCTCTCCGTCGATTTCGAAGGCGCCTATTCGACCGAACCGGATAAAGCGGCGGCCAATGTCGCGCCCCTGATCGAGGCCGGTGCCATCGGCATCAATTTCGAGGATCAGGTGGTCGGCGGCTCCGGGCTGCATTCGGCTGAAGCACAGGCCGCCCGCATCCGCGCCATCCGGGCGATGGCATCCTCGCGCGGCGTCGACCTGTTCATCAATGCCCGAACCGACCTTTTCCTGAAGGAGCCGGATGCGGGAAAACATAGAGATTTGATCGAGGAGGCGATTGCGCGTGGCGCGGCCTATGCGGCGGCGGGCGCCAGCGGCTTCTTCGTGCCGTTGCTGCTCGAGCCTGCGCTGGTCGCAAAGGTGGTGGAGGCGTCGAGCCTGCCGGTCAATATTCTGCTGAAGCCCGGCGCGCCCGATATCGCCACCTTTGCAAAGGCTGGCGTCGGCCGCATCAGCTATGGACCGTTCCCCTATCGGGCGATGATCGAATGGCTGAAAGGCCAGGCCGGCGGCATCTACGCCCCGGCCTGACCTGAAATTTCGGCGATCAGGGCACGATCAGCGTGCCCGCGCCGTGTTCGGTAAAGAGTTCGAGCAGGACCGAATGGGCGGTCTTGCCGTTCAGGATGACGACACCCTGCACGCCGGCTTCGATGGCCTCGATGCAGGTTTCGACCTTCGGAATCATGCCGCCGGAAATCGTGCCGTCGCGGATCAGCGCCTTGGCTTGCGCGACGGAGAGTTCCTTGATCAGTTCCTTGTTCTTGTCGAGAACGCCTGGGACGTCGGTGAGGAACAGCAGACGGCTGGCGTTCAGCGCACCGGCGATGGCGCCGGCAAAGGTGTCGGCATTGATGTTGTAGGTGGCGCCGTCACGACCGGGCGCGACCGGGGCGATGACCGGGATCATCTCCGAGCGGGCCAGCAGGTCGAGAAGCGTGCGGTCGACCTCGACGACTTCGCCGACGAAACCGAGATCGAGCACCTTCTCGATGTTGGATTCCGGGTCGATCATGGTCTTGTGCGCCTTCTGCGCGAAAACCATGTTGCCGTCCTTGCCGCACAGCCCGATGGCCCATTCGCCGGTCTGGTTGATCAGCGCAACGATTTCCTTGTTGATCGAGCCGGCCAGCACCATTTCGACGATCTCGACCGTCTTCTGGTCGGTGACGCGCAGGCCTCCTTCGAATTTCGATTCGATGCCCATCTTGGTCAGCATCGCGCCGATCTGCGGGCCGCCGCCGTGAACGACGATCGGGTTGACGCCCGACTGCTTCAGGAGCGCGATATCGGCGGCAAATGCCTTGCCGAGCTCGGAATCGCCCATGGCGTGGCCGCCATATTTCACCACGATGGTCTTGTTTTCGTAACGCTGCATGAAGGGCAGCGCCTGGGTGAGAAGCTGCGCCTGCTTTTCGCTGTCGGAAGCGGTCATGAATTACCCCGTCGATTGATCGCGGCCTTGTATCGCAAGATTGCGACAGAGGGAATAATTGTGGCGAATCTTTGCGGGGCGATCATGTTTCGCTTCGCAGAAGCTTTGCATTGACAGCGGCGGCCAAGCGTTGGATTCTGTGAAATGCAGCTGCGTCGCAGCCGACCCCCACGCCCAGGAGTCCTCAGGAACAGATGACATCGCCCGACAGGAGCAAGGGAGACCGTTCCCGTGATGAGGTGCTCGCCGGCGAGTATGTCCTCGGCGTCCTGTCGAGCAGTGATCGTCGCCTTGTCGAAGAGCGTCTGGTGCGCGATCTCGCCTTTGCCGCCATCGTCCGCCGCTGGCAGGACAATCTGCTGACCGTCGATGACAGCGTCCCGGCGGCACGGCCACCGGTGCGCATCGTCACGCGTGCGGCGCCCGCGCCTGTCAAGACGCTGGAGGCGCCCGTCAAGCGCGCGCCGCGCCAGGGCCTGTGGCAATCGCTGCCGTTCTGGAGAATGCTGACGGCCATCGCCTGGCTCGGCATGCTGGCGATGGCGACCGTGGATGTGCTGAAGCCCTGATCGGGCCATTCGCAGGTTTTCCGAGGTTTCCGAAAAATCCTTAGCCGGCCAACCCGACCGTTTCGGCGATCACCTGACGCAATTCGTCCATGCCGATTCCCTTTTCCGATGAGGTCGCCAGCACGGACGGATAGGCGGCGGGGCGCTTGCGGATTTTCTCCAGCGTCGCCTCGATCAGCTGCGGCACGGCCGCCTGGCCGATCTTGTCGGTCTTGGTCAGGATGATGTGATAGGAGACGGCGGCCTTGTCGAGCAGGCTCAGCACGTCCTCGTCGTTCTTCTTGATGCCGTGGCGGGAATCGATCAGCACATAGACGCGCTTCAGCGTCGCGCGGCCGCGCAGGTAGTCGAAGACCAGCTTGGTCCAGGCATCCACCTGCGCCTTGGGCGCCTGCGCATAGCCGTAGCCGGGCATGTCGACCAGCGCCATCGGCGGCAGGTCGCCGCCTTCGCCGGAATAGCCGTCCGGCACGAAATAGTTGAGTTCCTGCGTGCGACCGGGCGTATTGGAAGTGCGCGCCAGGCCCTTCTGGCTGACGAGCGCGTTGATCAGCGACGACTTGCCGACATTGGAGCGGCCGGCAAAGGCGACTTCCAGCGGCCCTTCCGGCGGCAGGAATTTCATCGACGGCACGCCGCGGATGAAGATCCAGGGCCGCTGGAAGATCGGCTTGTCGGTCATCGGGGTCTTTTCGGCCATCATATCGTCCTGTCGCGTGTTCAAGCGCATGGCTTCCCGTTTTTGGGCCGCAAAGTCAAGCAAGCATGGTTTCATGCCTGCATGTTTGCCTTATGCGACAGGCGATATCGCTTGGCCCTTCGTGTTCAGCCGCTTCTGGCGCAGGAATTCGATGGTGAGGTAGCCGGTCAACGCCACCAGGATGATAGCGCCGCCGAGTATCGTGCGCGTCGTCGGTATCTCGCCATGCACCAGACCCACCCAGAACGGCGCCAGCATGGTTTCGGCCACGCCAAGAAGAGCGGTCAGCGCCGATGGAATGAGGCGCGCGCCGGTGACGAAGCAGGCCATGCCGAGCCCGAGATTGAACATCCCGAAAATGACGAGCAATCCGAGATCACCCTTGGAAACGGCAAGCGATCCGGCCTGCGTCGCTGCGATGGCGCAGCCGACGAAGCAGCCGAAGCAGGTGGCTGGCGTCATGCGCACATGCGGGTAGCGCCGGGTGACGACGGTGGCGAGCGCAAAGACGAAGGCGATCAGCACGCCAAGCGCATCTCCAATCGGCGAGACCGTGCCGCTGAACGATCCCGAGACCATGATGGCGACGCCCGAGATAACCAGCGCGATGGCGACCCAGGTCAGAAGCGAAACCGGTTCGCGAAAGACGAGCCAGGTGATCAGCGCCGCAAATAGCGGCACGCCGGCGCCAAGCAGCATGACATTGGCAACCGTCGTATAGGAAATCGCCACGATGAAGGCGCTGGACGCGATGGTGAAGCACAGGCCGACGGTGATCCCCGGCCAGCCCATGTTGCGAAACAGGGAAACCGTGCCGCGCGGCCCGTCCCGCAGCAGCATGAAGGCGAGCAGGAAAAGCCCGCCGAACAAACAGCGCCAGAACACCACGGCCCAGCTGTCCTGGACCTCGAGAAAGCGGGCGACGGTGCCGGCAAAACTCCAGAAGAAGGCGGAGGCGAACACCAGCAGCGCGCCGAGCCGCTCGCTCTGCACGGAACCGCGCTGAAATCCGGCCAATGCTGCCTTCTCTCCCATGAACTCCCCCCGGAATGCCTGCAATGATAAGCCTGCTTGACTTATCCGGCGCGCGCAGCGGCGACAAGGCGGTGTCGCGAACAGCACCATAAGCAAACGGCCCGCAGCGGAACTGCGGGCCGTCGAATGTAACAAGGTTAACCGAAATTCTATTTCGATGGCGCCGGTTTTCGCCGGAACAGGCCCTTGAGATTGTCGAACAGCTCGATCTTGACGCCATGGCGCTTCATGATGATCGACTGCTGGGTCACCGACAGGGTGTTGTTCCAGGCCCAGTAGATGACGAGGCCGGCCGGGAAGCTCGCCAGCATGAAGGTGAAGATGACAGGCATCCAGGTGAACAGCATCGCCTGCGTCGGATCGGGCGGCGTCGGGTTCATGCGCATCTGCAGGAACATGGTGACGCCCATGATCAGCGGCCAGAC
>CAMFHE010000105.1 GCA_945952045.1 uncultured Rhizobium sp. | reverse complement strand
TCTGCGGTCCAGACATTTCGCTCGACCTCGCGCTTCTCTGTCCGCTTTTCGCCTGTCTCCTCATCGGTGACGACGACATCCACCTTGACCGTTTCGGTACCATCCTTGCGAAGCGTGACCGTATCGCCGACAAAAACGCCGCCGTTGGCCAGAGCCTTCGGCAGGCTCACACCCCAGACACGCTGGACGGTTCCGTCGTCCGTGCGGACATCGGCATAGGGGCTTTCCTTGGCATCCTCATCTTCCGGTCGATACTTTGCCTGGCCCGTCTCCACGAGCTCGCCGGTGACGCCCACAGCGTGATCGGCGCGCGGCTTGCGGCCCCATTCAGCCTTCGGCTCGAATTCCTCCCGCGCCGCATAGAGGATGGCATCGTCGCGATGGCGGGTCATCGCCACATAGGTCAGATGCTGGTCCATCATGCCGGTGGCGAGCACAAAGGTCCGGTCGACCGTCGCGCCCTGCGATTTATGGATTGTCGCGGCATAGCCGTGATCGATGTTGCGGTAGCTGTCCTCGCTGATGACGACGTCGCGGCCATTGTCGAGACGGACCGATAGCAGCGGATTACCACGTTTGTCGCCTGTGGAAACGACCGTGCCGAGCATGCCGTTCTTGACATATTGCGGGCCGATCCTCTTTGCCTGCGGTTCGAGGAAGCGGGCGTTTTCGAGGAAGATGATCCGGTCGCCGGCGGCGAATTCCCGAGCGCCGCGCTCGGTCTGGAATTCGCGCGCGTCCGTCAGCGCGCCCTCCCGGTTCATGACGGTGCGCAGGGATCCGTTGAGCCGCTTCACATCCTCGTTGGTGTGGGCGAGCACAAGCAACTCGTCGCCCCGTAGCCGGCCGTCGTGACCTGCCGCCCGTGACCGCGCGATGGCATCTTCGCGCGCCGCGCTCCAATCCACAACGATACGCTCGACGACTTCGGCGCGCTGCTCCGCCTCGACGATACGGCCGCGCTGCGCATAGGCATCCAGCCCATCCTCGACCTTCCCGCGAGCGAAGAGCTGCGAGGCATTGCGTGCCCATGCTTCCCGCTGGCGGCGGACACCGGCAAGTTCGGCGGAACCGATCCGCTCCGCTATTGCCCGGAAGGCCGCGCCGGCCTGGATCGGCTGCAGCTGCATCGCGTCACCGACCAGGACGACTTTCGCGCCGGCGTCCTCCGCCGCTTTCAGTACGCGCGCCATCTGCTGCGACGACACCATGCCGGCCTCATCGACAACGAAGATGTCGCCACGATCCAGAAGATCGCGGCCGTTCTCCCAGGAGAGCTCCCACGATGCGAGCGTTCGCGATTTGATGCCGGAACTGTCCTCCAGCCCCTCGGCCGCCTTGCCGGCGAGCGCCGCACCGAAAACGCGATGACGCTCGCCTTCCCAGGCCACGCGGGCGGCGGCCAGCAGCGTGGACTTGCCTGCGCCGGCAAGCCCGACGATGGCGGCGATGCCGTTGTCGCCGGTGACGTGACGGACGGCCTCGACCTGCTCCCGGTCGAGCCTGAAGGGCTTTTGCGGATCGGCGGCTTCCACGCTCCGGACAGCCGCCGCGATCTTCGCTTCTGTAATCCCGAAGCCCTTGCGCTGCGACAGGACTTCCGCGGACTGCGCCATGTCATATTCGGTGCGCAGGATCTCGCGGGTCGTGAAGATCGCCGGCTCCGCCACCTTGCCGGTCTGCCCGTCGACCTGCTGCGGCTTCAACAGAATGAGATCGTCGCTGGCCATCAGCCGGGCGCGAATGTTCGCGAAATCGGCAGGATCGTCGACGTAGCGATGCAGCGCTTTGGCGATGTCCTTCTCGTCGAAGGTCGAGCGCTCATTCCCGAGTTGCTTCAGGAGAAGTTCCGGATCGGCGAGCAGCCGGTCAGCCATCTCCTGGCGGCGGGCGAGATCGGCCGGCGCGAAATACATCTCGACGCCTTTGCGAGCGAGTGCGGCCTTCTCCGGCCCAAGATGCTTCTGAGCGATACCGTCGAGACCCTGCTCGGCATAGGATCGCCCGTCGAGGCGGATGTCATGGCCGGCAAGCGCCAGATGCCGGTTGGCCGCTTCCGCCCAACCGATCTTCCAAGCCTTCATCGTTTCCTTGTCGCCGGCCCAGAGCTTGTAGACGATCTTGCCGTTCGGCCGGTCGGGCGTGACGACGCGCAGCGGCTCGCCGTCGGCGCCGAGGACCGGAACCTTCTTTCGCCCGAACCCCTCCTCCGTCAAAGGCCTCAGCGCCGTCATCAGGTGGATGTGCGGATTCCCGTCCTTATCGTGATAAACCCAGTCGGCGACCATGCCCTTCGATGTCAAATTGTCCCGGACGAATTCCTGAACCAGGGCGATGTTCTCCGCCCGCGTCAGTTCTTCCGGCAGCGCGATGATCAGCTCGCGGGCAAGCTGCGCGTCCGCCCGCGTCTCGAAGGCTTCGACCGCATTCCAGAGCGCCTCGCTTGCCGCAGCGACGGTCTTTCCCTCGATGGCCGTGCGGAGCCAGGCGGGTATCTCATCCGGCAATGCCAGCTCTTCATGCTTCAGCTCGCCGGCGCCGCCGCGATAGCTGAAGGAGGTTCCGGCCTGTTCATCCATCATCCGGGCGCGATGGCGATAGGCAGCGGCAGAGACGATGCTTCGCCCTGCTCCCCGGCTGATCACCTGCGCTCTGACGAACATGATTGCCACTGATGTCTCCTGATCTCCCAAGCACGTCGCGCCAGCGACGTATATTGCGCCCTCAAATCGATCGGGCCGCAGGCCCGATGCCGTTTTTCCGGAAGACGGCCCAAGCCGGAATTCCGGCATCGACGTTTTGGGGACTTGCACAAGGTAGCGTATTTTACTATCGTTTTCTAGTGAGTATAAACGATCAATGGCAATATTCACCTCACGAAAGGAAACCGGATAAATGGCTGCGAAATCGTCTATTCTGGATATCGATGCGCAAATCGAGAAGCTGCGCGAACGTAGAAAAACGCTGATAGTAAAATCCGCCGAGCGCTTTGCACGCGCTGCGACGAAGGCGGGGCTGGCGGAAATGGAGATCGTCGACGAGGAGGTCGATCGCATCTTCGAAGAGATCGCCGCTCGATTTCGCAAAGCGGAGAAGAAAGGGGCTGGTGGCGCAGCTGCTGCGCCGCGTGGATCAGCAAATGGCGGGACTGGAGCGGCGACGGAGGTTCCTCATGACGGCTGATCGCAAGAAGGAAGCTCGCGAGAAATTCCTGCTCGGCGGGATCGTCGTGCGCGCCGGACTGTCGAAGGCCGACCGGGCGTTTCTGCTCGGCGGGCTGCTCGAACTCGCGCGCGTCGCGTCCGGCTCACCGGAATATCGGCGGCTGCGGGACGTGGGCGAGGAAGCCTTCAAGGCTCCCGTCCTCGACGACGGCCGGCGGATGCTGGAGGCTGCGGAGTGATGGCACGAGCAAAACCGCATCCGAGCCTGTTGCTCATCCTTGTGCCAATCGTCGTGTCCGGTTTTTCCTTCTATGTCGCCAACTGGCGTTGGCCGGAGCTGGCGACCGGCATCACGGGGAAAGCGCAATATTGGTTCCTGCGGCTGTCACCTGTGCCGGTGCTTCTGCTCGGACCGCTCGCGGGACTGCTGACGGTCTGGGCGCTGCCGCTGCATCGGCGTCGGCCGATCGCGATGGCAAGCTTCGTCTGCTTTCTGCTCATGGCGGGCTTCTATGGACTTCGCGAGATTGCCCGGCTTTCGCCCTTCGTCGAGCAGGGCGCGCTGACCTGGGATCAGGCGCTCTCCTTCCTCGACATGATCGCGGTCGCCAGCGCCGCACTGGGCTTCATGGCGGCGGCGGTGTCTGCGCGCATTTCCAGCGTGGTGCCCGAGCCGGTCAAACGCGCCAAGAGCGGAACCTTCGGCGATGCCGACTGGCTGGCGATGGGTGCAGCCGCTCGGCTCTTTCCGGAGGATGGCGAGATCGTCGTCGGCGAGCGCTATCGTGTCGACAAGGAACTCGTCCATGAGATGCCGTTCGATCCGAACGATCCGTCGACATGGGGGCGCGGCGGAAAAGCGCCGCTCCTCACGTATAAGCAGGACTTCGATTCCACACACATGCTCTTCTTCGCGGGGTCTGGTGGCTACAAGACGACCAGCAACGTCGTGCCGACGGCGCTGCGCTACACCGGCCCGATCATCTGCCTCGACCCCTCTACCGAGGTCGCACCGATGGTCGTCGATCATCGCCGCAAGAGTCTGCGGCGCGAGGTCATGGTGCTCGATCCGACAAACCCGATCATGGGCTTCAATGTCCTCGACGGGATCGAGACTTCGAAGAAGAAGGAAGAGGATATCGTCGGCATCGCGCATATGCTGCTGTCGGAAAGCGTGCGCTTTGAAAGCTCGACCGGGTCCTACTTCCAGAACCAGGCCCACAATCTCCTGACCGGGCTGTTGGCGCATGTCATGCTGTCGCCGGAATTCGATGGCCGGCGCACACTGCGCAGCCTGCGCCAGATCGTTTCGGAGCCCGAGACCTCGGTGCTCGCCATGCTCCGCGACGTCCAGGAACACTCGGCTTCGGCCTTCATCCGCGAGACCCTCGGCGTGTTCGTGAACATGACGGAGCAGACCTTTTCCGGCGTTTATTCGACGGCATCGAAGGACACCCAATGGCTGTCCCTCGACAATTATGCCGCCCTCGTCTGCGGCAACACGTTCAAGTCCTCCGAGATCGCCGAAGGCAAAAAGGATGTGTTCCTCAACATCCCCGCTTCCATCCTGCGATCCTATCCCGGTATCGGCCGCGTGATCATCGGCTCGCTGATCAATGCGATGATCGAGGCCGACGGCGCGTTTCAGCGCCGTGCGCTATTCATGCTCGATGAGGTGGACCTGCTCGGCTATATGCGGGTGCTGGAGGAGGCGCGCGATCGCGGCCGCAAATATGGCATCAGCATGATGCTGATGTACCAATCCGTCGGCCAGCTTGAGCGGCACTTCGGCAAGGACGGCGCGGTATCATGGATCGACGGTTGCGCCTTTGCGAGCTATGCCGCGATCAAGGCGCTCGACACGGCGCGCAACGTCTCGGCGCAATGCGGGGAAATGACTGTCGAGGTGAAAGGTAGTTCACGCAATATCGGCTGGGACACGAAAAACAGCGCTTCGCGAAAATCCGAGAGCGTCAACTTCCAGCGTCGGCCGCTGATCATGCCGCATGAGATTACGCAGTCGATGCGCAAGGATGAGCAGATCATCATTGTGCAGGGGCACAGTCCGATCCGATGCGGGCGCGCGATCTATTTCCGGCGGAAAGAGATGAATGCTGCGGCCGAGGCCAACCGCTTCGTCAAAGCGTGTAGGCCGTGAGATTCCGGAAGCGGCGGCGCCGGAGCCGGGCCGATGTGCAAGATCGCGGAGAGACTGATCAATCGCGCCGGCCAAACTGATCGGCCGGGTTCACCGCTCCGGGCGGGCGAATCCAGTCGACGAAGGCGGCGTAGACGATGGAGAAAACACCGAAGCCGATCGCCATCAGCAGCATTGCCCAGGAAGGCATAGCGGGCGAAGTCTCGGGCTTCACGAAAGCTGCAAATGCCAGCAGTAGTGTGATGACGCCCGCCGGAAGGAAGAGATAGGTGATCGGGCGAAACAGGCAAAGCAGGAAATAGGCCAGGTGCCAGACGCTATGGATAATACCGCGAATGGTTCCGGCGGCGAACAGGGTTATCACGCGGGCGGCATACCGCGCGACGCGGAAAAGTGGGTTCCGCTTCGTCGGTCGTGCATGGGGATCAACGATGGTTTCTTCTTCGGCCACGGCGTTATCTTCCTCATCCTGAAGGGCGCGCCATTGCTCGGTTGGACGGCGCAGACTCTCGTATTTAAGTGAGTTTAGTCACGGCGGATGAGTGGGGCAAGGATAGATCGGCGCGATGGACGACATCCCATCAGAGATCCATCGACTGCTCGAAAACATAAGACCCGTCGCAGAAAACGAGAATAAGAGAGGCGGTCGCGCTTCCCTTTAGGAGAGAAGGCGGCAAAGCCGCCTTTCTTCTGTTCATTATGTGCCATCCTCGCGATCCAGGCGGGAAGGAAGAAAGATTCGCAGCTCCCGATGAATCGCGCCGAGGATATGCCGGAACTCTGCCATGTGGAAAGGCACAACGTTCCAGAGATCGTCGTCGCCCTCCTCGCACCAGAAATCCTCATAGTTGGCGCAGTAGTAGTAGAATTCCTCATCCAGGTCCGCATCTTTCGATGCATCGATGTTGGTGAGCAGGCGCTGCTCTGCCGCCAGCGCCTCGCGCGTGAATGCGATGAACCGGCTGAGGTGCTGTTCCACCCAGTCGTGAAGCACACGTTCCTCCCCGGTTTTGCAGGATAGGCGGTTCGCCAGCAACAAGATCCGCAAGCCGGTGGCTTTGGCATAGAGCTTGAGAAAGTCGATATTATACATAAGAAGTCTCCTTTTCGATCTGACGAAAAGGTGTCCACGTTGTTGCCCGGCGGGGGTCAAGGACCGCGGAACGCGGCTTGCAAGCGGATGGACTGTTTTCCGCTGTCGCCTTTCGGGCGGCAGCGGAAAACAGTCTATTCGCGCCGTCCTTGAGGCCCGTTGGGCTGGCGTACGATTGGAAGTCAGAAGAAGAAGCCCCGCACCCTTCGGGCGCGGCCCGTATCCGGCGATCAGCCGGCGGGAAGCGTGAGGGGAAGCCCCTTACGATGAGGCGACAAGTCGATCAGGTCGCCTCATCCCGCGAGATGGGGTGACCGTCGGCGTAAGCGTGGCGCGGAAAGGTCGCGACGATCCGGACAAACCGCGCGTCACGGCTTGTCCGGAACCTGGCCGAGAAAGTTCAGCCTTTCGGCCGAACCTCCTGCGCAACCGTGTCGAGCCACTCGTCGAGTTCGGCGAGGGCCTCCTTGAGCTGGGCCTTGATCTCCTCGTGCTCCTTGCGGTCGCAGCAGTTCCGCAGTTCAGCGCGCAGTTCCTCAATATGTTGTTCGAGCATCATCGTTCGTCTCCTTGAGTTCGGTGAAGGACGACGACGCGGATCATGTTGGGAAGGACTGGGTCGAGACCCGCCTTCAGGCGGCTTGCGCGCGGAGGAACCGATTTCTTCGGCGAACCGCCCTGCGGTTCGTCGGAGAAATTGGAGGGGCCGCGCGGTCTCGAGGCGGTCCTTCCCAACATGGTACGATCGGCGGGCCTGAGCAGGGCGACCCCGCGCCCCGAGGGGCGCGTCCATGTCCGGCGACCAGACGGCGGGGAGCGCGAGGGGAAACCCCTTGCGGCGAGGCGGCCGGTCGATCCGGCCGTTTCGCCCCGCGAGAGTGAGCGTCACCGAAGGCCGAGACGGCAACGCCGGCTCGGGGAGCGCCGGAACGGCGCGAGTAGGGAGGGGTCGGCCAAAGGCCGGCTCGCCCAAAGCACCGCAACCGCCGGCGGCCAATCATCACGAAAATGGATCAGGAGGTCGCAACCGATTCAAAACTGTCGTTGGACGTAGAAAGCGGGACGGGCAATTCTTCGCTCATGCTGACACAACCCTATCACCTCTATGTCGAGCGCGTGGATCCGGACCGGAACATGGCGCGCTTCTATACGCTCGCGATCGAGCCGACGCTTTTCGGCACGCCGCGCCTGCTGCGCCGCTGGGGAAGGATCGGCACGCTTGGCCGGACGATGGTGCATCACTTCGAACGGGAAGAGGACGCCGTCGCGCTGTTTCTCGAACTACTGCGCGAGAGAAGGTCGCGCGGATATCGGGTGAAGCGGGCTGTGGGATTGGGTCGAGGGCAATGCCCGACAAGGATCGATATGCAGGCATGAGGCGCAGCCTCGGGCCGGGGCGCCGGTCGATCCGGCGTGGCGGCCCCATCGTGCAAGGCAAAATCCTCCCTCAGTTGGGAGGCTCGCCGTCGCGCTCGGCGGCCTCAGTGGCGATGATCGCCGCCAGCTCCGCACGGGCCTGTTCCAGCTCCGCTTCGATCTGGGCGCGTTCGGCCGGATCGCAGTGGTTGGCCTCGCGGCGCAGTTCTTCGATGTGGTTTTCGAGGGCGTTCGTCATCGTCGTCATCTCCTTGTTGATGTGAAAGATGACGGTGTCGGCCATGACGGAATGGTGCGGGTCAAAACCCGCTTTAGCGGCTCGCGCGTGGGGGAGCCGATTTTTTTGTCGGGCCGCTTCAGCGGTTCGGCGGAAAAATTGATGATGTGGACGGCCCTCCGAACCCGTCGCGCGAGATGCTAAGATCATT
>CAMFHE010000104.1 GCA_945952045.1 uncultured Rhizobium sp. | reverse complement strand
CGTTCGGCGATTTCAGTCTTGCCGCTATCGATGGCGGAGGTGATCTGATCCGAGTGCAGCGCCAGCGTTGTCGTCATCTCCAGCATGCGGTCGCCGAGTGCTGTCCCAAGCTGCTCTGTGCCTGAAGCCAGAGCCTGATTGAGTTCCCGCGCACTGTTGCCAAGAACGGAGGCGACTTCATTGCCCGCGGATTGCAGGCGGCTGGTAATGGCAGCCTTGCCGCTGTCGATGGCCGAGGTGATCTGATCGGAATGCAGCGCCAGCGTCGTCGTCATGTCGAGGACGCGATCGCCAAGCGCCGAACCGAGCTGCTCTGTGCCGGCCGCCAATGCGCTACTCAATTCTTCTGTCCGGGCACCCAGGGCGGCCGTCAGTTCCATGCTGCGCAGATCGATTTCGGTGGCCATGTCGGCGGTCTTTTCGCCGACGATGGCGGCAAATTCCGCCGTACGCTTTTCCATGGTGCTGGAGATCGTGCCGGCGCGCTCTTCAAGCGTGCGGCTGATTTCGCCGGAGCGCTGCTCCAGAGTCTGCGCCAGGTCGCGGCTGCGGTTTTCGAGCTCGCCTGAAAGGGTTGCAGTGCGCTCGCCGAGCATGGCGGAGAATTCGACCGTCTTCTGGCCGATAGCGGAGGCGATCTCCTCGGCGCGACCGCCGATGGCGCGGTGGAATTCGTCGGATCGTGCATCGAGCGCGCCGGTCAATTCACGGCTGCCGCTTTCGAGGGCACCGGACAGGCCGGCGGTGCGCTCGCCAAGCATGCTGGAGAATTCTTCGGTGCGCTTGCCGATCGCGCCGGAGATTTCCTCCGCGCGATTGTTGAGGGCGCGATGGAACTCGTCGGTGCGGGCGCCGAGGGCGGCAGCCATTTCCGACGTCTTTTCACCGAGCGCGGAGGTGATTTCCCCTGTCGTTTCGGCAAGCACGTTGGAAATATCGTTGGAACGGGCATGCAGGCTGTCGGTCAGGTCGCGCATGCGGCCGTCGAAGCTGCTTTCCAGGACTTCCTGGCCGGCGCCAAGCGCCGTTGCCAGCGCGAACGAATGGTCGCTGAGCGAAGCGCCGAGCCGGTCGATGCTGGAGTTCAGGATGCCGTCGATGGAATCGCTGCCGCCGTTCAGCGTCTCGCTGATGCGGGTCAGGCTTTCCATGAGCTTGCTGTCCAGCGAGCCGACGCGGTTTTCGAAGGCTTCGGTGAATTCCGAGACGCGGTCGTCGAAGATCGTCGAAAGCTGGTTGACCGAGGTCTGCAGGCGTTCTTCGAAGAAGCCCGAGCGCAGGTCGAGATCCATGATCGTGTCGTCGATGCTGGATTGCAGCGCCTGGCGGAAGCTGGTGCCCTTTTCGTCGATCGAGCTGTTGAGCTTGGCAAGCACGTCGTCAAGCGTGCCGGCGAGCGTGGTGTGACCGCCGGTCAGGGTCTCGTTGATCTCGCGGGTGCGGGCGATCAGGCTTTCGTTGAGCTGCTGCGAGCGCTCGTTGAGCGCGGCGTTCAGGCGTTCGGTGTTCTGGTCGAGGGTCGAGGCCCGGGTCTCGAACTGGTCGAGCAGCTCCCTGCCACGCTCGTTGAGCGTCATGTTCAGTTCTTCGAGACGCGTGTCGAACTCGTTGGTCAGCGCGAAGCCGGAAGAATTCAGGGTTTGCAGCAGGGTTTCGGTGCGGCTGCTGAGCAGGTTGCCGATGGCTTCGGAAGCGGCATCGGACTTTTCCATCAACAGGGCGGCGCGGGTGTCGATGAGCGACGCAAACGCCTCGCCCGAGGTGGCGAGGCGGATGGTGATCTCCTCGGTCGCCAGCGACATTTCTTCCTTGAGCTGCTCGTTGGCGCCCGAGATCGTCGAGCGGATGCGCTCGACGTGATTGACGATCGCCTCGCGCTCGCTGCCGAGTTCCTGGACGAGGCCACGCACGCGCATTTCATTGTCGGTGTAGCTGCGCTCGAGCGCGTTGACTTCGGAGTGGACCAGCGTTTCCAGTTCGGCGGCGCGCGCAATCGTGCGTTCGATGCCTTCGTTCATGGCCATGACCTCGCGGCGCACGGCCTGACCGACGGTCATGATGCGCTCCGAGCCGATGGTTTCCGGCTCGGAAAGGCGAAGCGCGACTTCGGCCATGGAGCGCGCGGCATTGCGCAGGTCATGGGCGCGGGCGATCATGATCGCAAAGGCGTAGATCAAGAGAAGCGGCAGCAGGGTGGCGATCAGCAGCACGCCGGCGCCGGGCAGCGCGATGAATTCGCTCAGCGAACGAACCTGCCAGATTTGCGGTGAGAACAGCAGCTGGGCGAGACCGAAGCCACCGAGGATCCAAAGGGCGCTGACGACCGTCGCCATGCGCAGCGCCGGCTTCAGCGAACCGCCGTCCAGCGACTTCATGAGGCTGGCGGAGTTGCGACGGCTCGCGTCGTTGGCGGCCGAGGAGGGCGCGCGCTGGCCCTGAGCGCCGTCCGGCGCGCGGCGCGGCGCGGCCTGATCGCTTCTCTGGCGCGGCTTGTTCACAGCCCCCTTGGCTTCCGGCTGCGCCTTCGGCCGCGGCGAGGATTTGTCATCGCGAAAATTGATCTGCAGGGCGTTTTCCAACGCCTCATACGCCTTTTCGTCGATAGACTCGTTGTTCTTGTTGTTGTTGTTCGCCATACGATTTACGCCTCGCTACACATCGGCTTCGTTCGCACTGTTGCCGGCAACCGCCATTCAGCCGGGAACGCATTCACTCCGCTTGGAAACCGGGGTCGCGGACAACGAGCCGCCGCGGCCCCGGCAAATTCCGATCTGAGGAGATACCCGCTTTTTCATCGCATGGGTATCTCCGGGACAGCCCTTCCGGCCGGCCCGTGGACCTGGGAAGGGCATTTCACCTTTTTCAGAAGTACCGTAGTGACACATTCGGCAGACAGAGACAATTCGACCCCAGGCGGGCACCCTTGCTCTGCGGGCGTTGTTAACAGTTTTTAAAGCAATTCATCACTAAAAAACAGTTATTTTAGCCATGTTTAGCCTCTGTTAACCATCTTTGATGTTTTCCGCCCTGATTGCGCCAGAATTTAACGGGAATCCAGCGCCGCGGGCCGCAGGATGGACCCGACCAAAAGAACATAAAAAGGAAATTGGCACATGGTAGCGGTCAGTATCGCTTTCGAAGCTCCCGAGAATGTCACCGGATATCGTTCAGTGTCGGCCCGGCCCATCGATCTCGTGCATCTGGCCAACCAGACCATGGGCGACAAGGCGCTCGAAATCGAAGTTCTTCAGACCTTTGCGCGCCAGGCGCGCGCCAGCCTTCAGGATATTTCCCAAGGCGACCGCTCGGTTGCCGCGATCGCCGTTCACAGGCTGAAGGGCGCGGCTGCCGCCGTCGGCGCCTTCCATGTTTCTGCCGCCGCCGAAAAGCTCGAGGGCGCACCCACCGATGCGGCGCTGATCGCCGGTGTCGGCGCGGCCGTTCTGGAAGCTGAAAACTTCATTCTCAAGCTGTGCCGATAAGGTACGTCGCGCGGGCTTTTCGAGCTGCCGAGCTTGGCCGGGTGTCTCACTTCCGGCCTTGCCGGCGGCCTGCGTCCCTGCGCCCTTCAATCCGCGCCTGACTGATTGACGTGCGTTGCGAATTCGTGGAAGAACGGCCATTCGATTGGAATGACTGAACGGAATCCGATGCCATGACCAAAATTTCCATCCTTGCATTCGACGGAACGCGTTTCGATCTCGATGTCGAGAACGGTTCGACGGTCATGGAGAACGCCGTGCGCAACTCCGTGCCCGGCATCGACGCCGAATGTGGCGGCGCCTGTGCCTGTGCCACCTGTCATGTCTACGTCGACGATGCGTGGACGGAGGCGGTTGGCCAGCCTCAGCCGATGGAAGAGGACATGCTCGACTTTGCCTTCGACGTGCGCCCGACCTCGCGTCTCTCCTGTCAGATCAAGGTCACGCCGGCCCTCGACGGGCTGGTGGTGCATGTGCCGGAACGGCAGGCCTGATCTCCCCCCGAAAATTCGGCTGAAGCGGAATGCGCGCAAAAAAAGCCTCGCTCCTTTTTGAGGAAGAGCGAGGCTAGGAGGGCGCATCACCATATCAGGCGAGGGAGGAAACACCTGCGGTTACAGACGCGCCAGGAGAACCCGGAATAACTCGAACGGTGTAGTTCATATCGACTGCATTAAGTTGAGATGACTATACTACGCTTCCGGCAGGATATCCATGCCGAGAAATAACCGGTCATTGACGAGGGTGCGCGCAAGCCTGGCACAAGCTTCAGATCGTTTCTAGCGTGCCGATTTTCGACTCGCCCAAAGCATAATCCGACGGTCAATCCTGGGCGGAACGGTTGGACATGCGGTAACGCATCAGCCGCTCCATGCGGCTTTCGAAATTGGCGGCCTCGATGCGATCGAAGCGGGCCTGATCGCTGTCGTGATCTGCAAGCGCCAGCCGCGAGGCTTCGGCGACGCGCGCCTGCAACACCTTGCAGCTGCGTTCCGGCCCAAGGCGCGAAAACGTCTTTTCCATTTGCCGGGCATGGTTGCGAGCGATCTCGGCATGACGCTCTTCATGCCGCTTGATATCGGCCGCCAGCGTGTTCCAGATCATCGCCAAGCCGGGGGAGGCGCTTTTGGGGCGATTCCAGCGCGGCAGGATCAATTGCGTGCTCAGCGTGACCCGCACCTTGTCGACCCGGCAGAGATGGCCGGTTTCGGCATAGGTGACCGAGCCACCGAACTTGATGCGCGTGGCCCCGGGATGGCGCATGGGAGACGCCAGCGTCTTCGGGCCGTGACGCGACAGTTGATCGTCCAGCTGCTCGGCGGTCGCGCCTTTCACCGTGAAGTAGGTGATGCTCTTGCGAACGACGACTTCAGCCTTCGCGCCGGCAGCGGGAAGCGTCGCGACGGTAAGCAATACGAGAAAAAGGCGCGATGCAGCGTGTCTGATCATTTCGTCCATGGAAGCCGGGTTGAAACGATGACAAGCTTGCGGCATAGCGACGGCGAAGGCAACACACAGCCGCGTTTCTCCAAACTTTCTGACTTGGGATAGTTTTTCGGTGACAGCCCTGACAACCTGTATCTGGCCCGTGGCGCATGGCCGCTCGCTGACGCTCGGCGCGGCCGGGCGTCTGATGGCGATCGTCAACGTGACGCCCGATTCCTTTTCCGATGGCGGTGACCATGCCGTGACGAACAGCGCGGTGGAGCATGCGCTGCGTTGCGTCGAAGAGGGTGCGGATATCCTCGATATCGGTGGCGAGTCCACACGTCCGGGCGCCGATCCGGTCTCGGCGGCGCAGGAGCAGGACCGCGTCCTGCCGGTCATCGCGGCATTGGCGGCGCGCACCGATGCGCTGATCTCGATCGATACCTATCGTGCGGAAACGGCGCGTCTGGCGATTGCCGCCGGCGCCCATATCGTCAACGACGTCTGGGCCGCGCAGAGGGAGCCGGAGATCGCCGGCGTCTGCGCCGAAACCGGGGCGGGGCTCTGCCTGATGCATACCGGGCGCGACCGCGAGCGCTTGCCCGATGTCATCGCTGATCAGCGCCTGTTTCTCGATCGCTCGCTTGAGATCACCGATGCTGCGGGCGTCTCGCGCGCTCAAATCGTTCTCGATCCGGGATTCGGCTTTGCCAAGGAAACGCCGGAGGCCAATCTGGAGCTGATGGCGCGCAGCGGCGAACTGGCCGATTTCGGCCTGCCGCTGCTGGCGGGCACCTCGCGCAAGCGATTCCTCGGCAATGTCACCGGCCGCGACGCCAGGGATCGCGACGTGGCGACGGCGGCGACCACGGCATTGCTTCGCATGAAGGGGTTTGCGATTTTCCGCGTCCACAATGTCGCAATCAACAGGGATGCGCTGGCGATAGCGGATGCTATGCTCGCCTTCGAAACAAAGCATTGAGCGGAGCGGCGACATGAGCGGCACCTACACCATCAATCTCCAGAATTGCGCTTTCTTCGCCCGTCACGGCGTTTTCGAGCAGGAGGAATTCCTCGGCCAGCGCTTTTTCGTCGATGTCGAGATGGAGGTCGATCCAGGCGATGCGCTTGAGACCGATTCGATCGATAACACCGTGCATTACGGTGAGGTGTTCCAGCTCGTCGAATCGATCGTCACCGGTACCCGCCGCTACCTGATCGAAGCGCTGGCGCATGACATTGCCAAGTCGATCTGTCAGCAGCATCCCCAGGTGCGCCGTGTCCGGATCACGGTGCGCAAGCCGGGCGCGCCGGTGCCTGGCATTCTCGATTATGTCCAGGTGAGCGTTGAGCATCATGCCTGAGGCGCTGCCGCACCGCGTAACGCTCGGCCTCGGCGGCAATCTCGGCGATCCCGCACGCGCGATGGCCGATGCGCTTCAGGCGCTCGACGCCCGTCCGGACTGTGCGGTCAGCGCCGTCTCGCGGCTTTACCGCACGCCGCCCTGGGGCAAGACCGACCAGGCGGATTTCTTCAATGCCTGCGCTGAATTGCGCACCGGGCTCGCACCGGCGGCGCTGATCTCGCTCTGCCTCGATATAGAGCGGCATATGAAGCGGGTGCGCGACGAGCGCTGGGGGCCGCGCACGCTCGATATCGACATCCTGACCTATGATGAACTGACGCTTGACAGCGAGCGATTGGTCATCCCGCATCCGCGAATGCTGGAACGCGGCTTCGTGCTGATGCCGCTTGCCGATTTCGCCGGCGAAATAGTCGTCGCCGGGCGACCGGTGTCCGAATGGTTGAAGGCGGCCGATACCACGGGAATCGAGATCGCCGACGGCGATCCCGAATGGTGGCGGCGCGCCTGAGCGATCAACGCTTCAGATAGGCGCGCGTCGCATAGAGCGCGATGGCTGCGGCATTGGAGACGTTCAGCGACTTGATCTGGCCGGGCATGTCCAGGCGGGCGAGGGTATTGACTGTCTCGCGCGTCTTCTGGCGCAGGCCTTTGCCTTCCGAACCCAGCACAAGCGCCACCTTCTCGCCGGAAAAACTCTCTTCGAGCACCGCCGGGCCTTCCGAATCGAGGCCGAGGGTCTGGAATCCGAGGTCGTGCAGTTCGCTCAGCGCATCCGCCAGATTGGTGATCTGGATATACGGGATCATCTCCAGCGCGCCCGAGGCGGATTTGGCAAGTACGCCCGATTCGGTGGGGCTGTGGCGAATCGTGGTGATGATCGCGCCAGCATCGAAGGCAACGGCCGAGCGCATGACGGCGCCGACATTGTGCGGATCGGTGACCTGATCGAGCACCAGGATCATTCGACTGTCCTTCAGCGCTTCCAGGCGGCGCACGGGCAGGGGGCGCGTTTCCAGCATGGCGCCCTGGTGAATGGCCTCGGGGCCGAGGATACGCTCGATCTCATGCGGCGCGACGATATCGACGGGAATGCCGAGGGATTCGGTTTCGCCGATCTCCAGCCGCGCCAGCGCATTCTGCGTGACGCTGAGGCGCACATTCTTGCGCTGCGGATTGGCCAGGGCGGCGCGGACCGTATGCAGCCCATAGAGAAAGACCTGGTTGGATTCGAGCGTCGGCGGCTTCCAGTCTTTCTGATTGTTGCGCTTACGGTTGTCGGGGGTGGGGATCTCGCCGCGTTCGCGGCGGGCATCGCGATGGGCGCGCCGCAGGGTGGCGTAATGCGTGTCGCGGGCGGATTTGTCGTTTTCATTGTCTTTGGTCATGGCGCTTTATACCGGTGCGAAAACCGGGCGGCTAGGGACAATCGTATGGGCGCATGAGGCGGGCTGGCAGGAGGGCGCCGGCCGTCATTTTGGCGGAAGCCCGTAAAATCGGGGCTTTCCACAGGCCTTGTAAAAAATCGAATTTTTTCATGAGAATGCGTGTTGACAGATCGGATCGAGGCAGTCATATACGCCGCACAGACAGCGGAGCACACGCTTCGAAGTCGAGAAAACTTGGCCTTCCGACCAGGACGAAACTGGAGAGATGCCCGAGTGGTTAAAGGGGACGGACTGTAAATCCGTTGGCTCAGCCTACGTTGGTTCAAATCCAACTCTCTCCACCATTCGTCCTCGGAAACGGCCAGACCCCGCGGGTATAGCTCAATGGTAGAGCAGCAGCCTTCCAAGCTGAATACGCGGGTTCGATTCCCGCTACCCGCTCCATCTCAGCTCTCCGTAAAACGTCAATTCAGCGCTCGAAGCGCCTCGTGATTTCAGGTCGTTAACCTGATTCGCGCAAAGCCGCGCATTATCGCTTCGCAGCCGCCCAGTGCAAATATTTAAGTCTTGCGCATTTATTGCGAAAGCCTTAAACGGCGGCACTAAACCCGTTCGCCGGGTCTCCTCTTACCGATCCACAGGAAGCATTCAAATGGCAAAGAGTAAGTTTGAGCGCAACAAGCCGCACGTGAACATTGGCACGAT
>CAMFHE010000103.1 GCA_945952045.1 uncultured Rhizobium sp. | reverse complement strand
GGCTTCGGCACGCGCTGCATTCTCGATTCCATGGCGGATGCCGGCTATCGTGGAACCGAGATCACGATTGGTGGCGGTGCGGGCGCCTCCGATCTCTGGCTGCAGATCCATGCTGATACGGCAGGCCTGCCTGTCTGCCTGCCGCAGTCGCGTGATGCACCCTCCGTGGGTGCTGCAGTGCTCGCTGCCCATGGTGCCGGGCATTTCGCCTCGATCGACGATGGCATTGCCGCGATGGTCAAGCCGGGGCGGCGCATCGAGCCCCGTTCACGCGAAATGGCCCTCTACAATGACCTCTATGAACAATATCGCGCGCTCTATCCGGCCCTGAGGGCCGTGCGTGGCGCGAAGGGAGCAGCTTTATGAACGGCGACAGCGATTTTCGCCTCGACGGACGCATCGCACTCGTCACCGGGGGCGCGCGCGGCATCGGCCGGGCAATCAGCGAGCGGCTAGGGCTGGCCGGCGCGACGATGGTGATTGCCGATGTCGATCTTGCGGAGGCCGCAAACGTCGCCGCCGCGCTCGAAAAGACCGGAGGCCGGGCCGAGGCCATTCGTCTCGACGTAACGGAGAGGGCCGCCGTCGATGAAGCCGCAGCGGCTCTTTTCGGGCGCCATGGCCGCATCGACGTCCTCGTCAACAATGCTGGCATCGTCCGGAATGCGCCCGCGGCGGAGATGAGCATCGATGACTGGAAGTCCGTGATCGATGTCGATCTCGGCGGCGTCTTTCATTGCTCACAGGCCATCGGGCGTCGTATGGTGGCTGCCGGTCGGGGCGCAATCGTCAATATTTCCTCGATCTGCGGCGAAATCGCCGTCTATCCGCAGCCGCAGGCGTCCTACAATGCTGCCAAGGCGGGGGTGAACCTGCTGACCAAGTCGCTTGCGGTCGAGTGGGCCAGAAAAGGCGTTCGGGTCAACGCGGTCGCGCCCGGCTATGTGGCCACCGAACTGACGCTGCGCGGCCGATCCAATCCCGAATGGTTCGATGTCTGGATGCAGATGACACCGATGGGGCGCCTCGGGGAGCCGCGCGAAATTGCCAACGCCGTTCTGTTTCTGGCGTCCGATGCCGCAAGCTTCATGACAGGCAGCATTTTAACGATGGATGGCGGCTATACCGCCCTTTGAGACGGAGGAGTTTTCAATGGCGAATGCAAGACGAACAGCGCTGGTAACGGGCGCAAGCCGGGGGATCGGCCGTGCGATCGCGCTCGGTCTGGCGACGCGGGGATACGATGTGGCGATTAATGACACCGCCCGCCAGGCAACCGTCTTGGAGGGCGTTGCCAAGGAGATCGAGGCGCTGGGTGCGCGCGCCCTGCCCGTTCACGCCGATGTCAGCAGCAGGAGCGATGTCGCCGCGATGGTGGCCGAGGTCGAGGTGGCCTTCGGTCATATCGACGCCGTCGTCAACAATGCCGGCATCTTGATCGCAGGCACGGTGGAAGCCCTCGACGAGGCACACTGGGACTCAGTCATGGACGTCAACGCGAAGGGAACATTCCTGGTCGTGCAGGCCGTTCTTCCGGGCATGCGCAAGCGTCGCTACGGCCGAATCGTCAACATTGCCTCCATCGGCGGCAAGCATGGCGCGCCCGAACAGGCTCATTACTCGGCTTCGAAGGCAGCGGTAATGGGCTTTACCCGCGTACTGGCCCAGGAAGTCGGCGTTGACGGCATCACGGCAAACTGCGTCTGCCCCGGCATCATCCTGACCGACATGGGACGCGTCAATCTGGATGACCCGACGGTACGCAAGACCTGGCACGACAAGACTGCCCTGCGTCGCATCGGCGAGCCGGAGGATGTCGTCGGCACCGTCGCCTTCTTCGCCTCCGACGATTCCGCCTTCGTCACCGGCCAGAGCCTCAATGTTGATGGCGGCATCGTGCTGAGTTGAAGTCCGGACCCTTAGCAGTTGCGTATGAGGCGTCCGTCCCGTTGGAGGGTCTTGTAGGCGGCAAAGCGATCGTTATGGACCTGAAGCGCTGCACTGGCGGGTACGACGGTCTCTTTTGCGGCGCTCATATTCTTCATGGCATCCATCACCGAGGCAGCCGTGCCGGCGGCAACAGCACCCAGCATTGCGGACCCCAGAATGACGGGCTCTTCGGCGACGGGCGTCACCACGGAAATTCCGCAGGAATCGGCCAGTATCTGGCGCGTGAGCGGGTGCTGTCCGGCACCGCCGCTGATAACGATGGTTTCGACGGGTGCTCCCGCCTCTGCCTGGACCTCGATGATCTGACGCAGCCCGTAACCAATCCCGCAAAGACCCGCGACATAAAGAGCGACGAGACCATCTAGATCCCGCTCCATGCCGAGCCCTGCAACGATAGCGCGGGCATGCGGATCGGCAAAGGGTGCCCGGTTGCCGAGAAATTCAGGCACGACATGAAGCCCGCGGGCAAGCTCGACGGCTCGCGATGCAGATTTCGCCTTTTCGATAGCCATGTCGGCCAGCAAGACCGGCAGCGCAACACCCTTCGACTTTGCCAGCGACTTCGCTTCGTCGGCTGCCGGATGGAAGAGAAGGAGCTGGTCGATGGCGGCACCTGCCGCGCTCTGTCCCCCCTCGTTCAGCCAGAGGCCGGGCACCATGGCGGAATAATAGGGGCCCCAGACGCCGGGAACAAAGACCGGCTCGCGCGTCGTTGTCATCGTGCAGGAGGAGGTGCCAAAGACATAGGCGAGATTGCTGGTCGCCCCCTGCCCCACGCCGACCGTGCCGATGCCGCCCGCATGCGCGTCGATCATGCCGGCCGCAACCGGAACGCCCGCGGGCAAGCCGAAATCGGCCGCAGCTTGTTCTGTCAGTCCCTCACCACAAGGCGTACCCGGCTCCACGATGCGTTGGCCGATCCGAGCAAAATCCTCGTCTGCAAGTGTGCCAAGGCCGATCTTGCGGAAATAATCCGCGTCCCAGCGGCGTTCATGAGCGAGATACGTCCATTTGCACGTGAGCGTGCAGGTGGAACGGGCGAGATCGCCGGTGGAACGCCAGCTAAGATAGTCTGCCAGATCGAAAAACTGCCAGGCTTTTGCAAAGGTCTCGGGCCGGTTTTCCTTGAGCCACAGAAGCTTCGGCGTTTCCATCTCCGGCGAGATACGGCCGCCGACATATTTGAGGACATCGTGACCCAGCGCGTTGATACGCTCGGCCTGGCCGATGGCCCGATGATCCATCCACACGACGATGTTGCGATCGGCGTCTTCCGACGGGCCGACGGCGAGTGGTTCGCCCTCTGCACCCACCACGACCAGCGAGCACGTGGCGTCGAAGCCTATGCCGGCCGCATCGGAGGGCGAACGGCCGCTCGTTTCGACCGCCTCGCGGATCGTCTGGCAAACAGCGGACCAGATGTCACGGCTCGACTGCTCGACGATCTGACCCGCCTCCTTGAACAGGGCGATATCGCGCTTAGCAACCGAAAGCATCGTTCCGGCGAGATCGAAGGTTCCCGCGCGCACACTACCCGTTCCGACATCCACGCCGATTAGAAAACGCGTATCGTTCGCCGCAGCGGCCTTGGTCTGGTCTATCATGTGTCTTGTCCTGGGGATTATCCGGTATACTTAGAGATCGACGCTGTTCGGCAGGATCACGAGGTCGCGGATCGTCACATTGCGCGGCCGCGACAGCATGAACAGCACGGCCTCGGCCACTTCCTTCGGCTGCATGAGACTGCCATTGGCCAGCGCCTCGTCCATCTTGGCCTTTGGCCAATCGTCCAGAAGCGCGGTGACAACCGGGCCGGGCAGGACCGCGCCGACGCGTACGCCATGCTGGGCGACCTGCCGGCGGGTGGAGTGGACGAAGGCCTGAACGGCGAATTTCGAGGCGGTGTAGATCGGCTCCCACACGACCGGCACCACGCCGGCAATCGAGCTGGTGAAAAGGATGTCGCCGGATTTTTGCGCGATCATGTGCGGCAGGACAGCATGAACCGTGCGGAAGGCCGCGTTGATGTTGAGGTTCAGCATCCGGTCCCAGGCGTCCGGATCGCCTTCCGCCACCGGGCCGCCGATATAGGCGCCGGCATTGGCATGGAAGATATCGAGGCGGCCGGCGGATTTCAGGATGCCGTCGAGCATGCCGGACACGTCCGCAGGCTTCAGAAGATCGACGACGACCGGATGGGCGCCCTCGCCTATCTCGTGGCAAAGCTGTTCCAGCTTGTCCTTGGCGCGGTCGACGAGAACCACTTGCGCGCCTGCGGCGTGCAATGTGCGGGCGCATTCGAGGCCGATGCCGGATGCTGCTCCGGTGATGGCGGCGACTTTCCCTTCCATGGAAACGGACATGTGTTTTCTCCGGATTTTGGTTTCAGGCGCGGCCGTTGCTGGCGCGCGATTGACGGGCGAGCGAGTCGACAATCACGGCGATGGCAAGGACGCCGCCCGTGATCATATAGCGCAGCGAGGACGAGAGGTTCAGCAGCGTCAGGCCGTTGGAAATCGACTGGATGACGATGATGCCCAGCAGTGCTGAATAGGCGCTGCCGCGTCCGCCGAAGAGGCTGGTGCCGCCGATGACGGCTGCGGCGATCGCGTTGAGGTTCACGTCACCCGTGCCGGCCTGCTGGCTGGAGGAAGCGAGGCGCGAGGCAGAGAGAATTCCGCCCAGTGCCGCAAAGCCCGAGCAGAGCATGAAGCAGCTCGTGTAGATCGCCCGCACATTGATACCCGAGCGGCGCGCGGCTTCCTTGTTACCGCCTACGGCGAAGACGGAGCGGCCCCATTGGGTGCGTGTGAGTGCGTAGTTCAGGATGATGACGAGCGCGACGAAGAGGCCGAACATCCACGGAACGCCGCGGCCCCTGTTCAGATAGAAGGCCGCAAACTCCAGCGCCAGTGTCAGCACGGCGGCGCGCGTGATGAGCGTCGAAAGCGGACTGGACGAGAGATTGACCGCAAGTCGGCGACTGCGCATGCGCAGGCCCATGACGATCATCACGAGCCCCGGCAGCAGCGCCAGACCATGCGACAGCCAGGCCGGCATGACGAGGATCTGGCCGAAGCGGACGAGCGGCGACGCGTAAGGCAGGTTGATGCTGCCCGTTGGTCCCAGAATGTAGAGCTGGAGGCCGAGAAGGGCGAGCAGGCCGGCAAGCGTTGCGATAAAGCTTGGCATGCCAAGGCGATTGTAAAGCTGCGCGTAAATCGCGCCGATCACCGCCCCGAAGACGACGGCAATGGCGATCGCTCCATAGACAGGAAAACCCTGGTTGACCCAGAGCACGCCGATCATGGCGGATGCCAGCCCGCTCATCGAGCCGACGGAGAGGTCGATTTCACCGAGCAGCAGCACGCAGACGATGCCGAGCGAGATGATTCCGACGGTGGCGCAGTCGAACAGCATGTTCACGAGGTTGTTCGGCGCGAGATAGACCGGGTTCAGGATGCTGAAGACCGTCGAGATGATGATGAGCCCGAGCGCCACGGGCAGCATGCCGAGATCGCCCGAACGGATGCGGTCTATCGAAGCTTTCGCTGCGCCCATAAGCGTGTCGTTGTGGCGGACGCGCTCATCGCTGCGGTCGAGAGCGGCATTGTGTGTCTTGTTCATGTCGGCGCTCATGCGGACAACCCGCCTTTCTCGTGACTTTCGGTCGCCTTGCGCTCCTGGCGGCGCGAAACGGCGTTTTCGGTCGCCCCTGTTATGGCGGCAACGAGTTCCTGGTTGGAAGCATCCGGCGTGAAGATGCCGTTGTTGCGGCCGAGGCGCAGTACGACGATGCGATCGGCGACGGCGCGGACGTCTTCCATGTTGTGGCTGATGATGATGACGCCGAGGCCGCGATCGCGCACGCGCTCGATCAGGTTCAGCACCTCGGCCGTCTGCGCGACGCCAAGGGCGGCGGTGGGCTCGTCCAGCATGATGATCTTGGGATTGAGCAGCAGCGAGCGGGCAATCGCAACCGTCTGGCGCTGACCGCCGGAGAGTGAGGCGATCGGTTCGCGCACCGAAGGAATGCGTGCGGCCAACTCCCTGAGCAGTGTCCAGGCCCGAACTTCCATGCCGACCTCGTCGAGGCCCCAGGGCGACATTTCATGGCCGAGAAAGAGATTGGCCACGACGTCAAGATTTTCGCACAGCGCGAGATCCTGGAAAACGGTGGCAATACCAAGTTCGAGTGCAGTGCCGGGGCTGTCGATGTCGACCCGCTGACCGCAGAATTCGACCGTGCCGGACGACGGCAGATGCACGCCGGCGAGGATTTTGACGAGCGTCGATTTGCCCGCGCCGTTATCGCCGACGAGTGCCACGACCTCACCGGCCTTGACCTCCATGTCGATATCGGTGAGCGCGGATACCGCGCCGAAATTCTTCGAAACCTTGGTCAGCCTGAGGATCGTCTCGCCCTTCTGGGGCAGACCGCTTTGTTTTTGCGTCATGGATAGTCCCTCGGAGATGGGTGAAAGCGCCCGACCGTCGTAGCGGCCGGGCGCTTCCTTGGGAGGAATTACTTGATAATTCCGAGCTTCTTGCAACCCTCTGCATATTCGCCGGAGCAAACTTCTTCCGGCTTCTGGATCTTCTTGTCGAAGATTTCGGCCTTGATGTTTTCCTGCGTCACGACAGCGGGGATGAAGAGTTCCGAGGGCGTGTTGTAAAGTGTCGTCTTGGCTTCCGGCTTTTCGCCCTTGATCAATTGGACGGCAACCTTTGCAGCAGCGGCAGCAACGATTTCCGAAGGCTTGGAAATCGTGTTGTACTGGTCACCCGATATGATCAGCTGCAGCGCAGCGATCGTCGCGTCATTGCCCGTGACAGGCGGAACCGGCTTCACGCCGGCAGCCTTGAAGGCCGCAATCGCGCCGCCGCCCGTGCCGTCATTGGCGGCAACTACGCCCTTGATCTGGTTGCCGAAGCGCGTGATCTGGCCTGCGGCCCATTCCTGTGCCTTCGGCGGAGCCCATTCCGGCGTGTCGTATTCGGCAAGCGTCTTGTAACCGGAATCCTTCAGACCGCGATGGATACCGTCGCGGATGAGGCCGGCAGCTGCATCGGTTGGCGAACCGTTGATCTCCAGAAGGCCAGAACCTTCCGGAACGCCAGCCTTTTTCAGATGATCGACCAGCGACTTTGTAATGGCGTAGCCGATGCCTTCATTGTCGAAGGAGATATAGAAGTCGGCAGGCTGGCTCGGGATCGGACGGTCATAGGCGACGACCTTTACGCCCTGCGAATGTGCCATCTCGACGAGACCGGCTGCTGCCGCAGAATCAACCGGGTCAAGCACGATGACCTTCGCGCCCTGGGTGATCACCGAATTGAATTGCTGCTGCTGGAGCGATGCATCCGCGTTGGCATTCTGGTAAATGACTGTGCACTTGGCGCAGAGCTTCGCCATCTCGGCCTTGAAGCCAGGGAAGTCGTGCTGCTCGTAACGGGTGGACGCCTGGTCCGGCATCAGGAAGGCGACGGTTGCGGCGTCCTCCGCACGGGCCATGCCGGCGAACAAAAGTCCGAACGCCACCGAAGCCATCATCAAATTACGGTATTTCATATTCTCCTCCTTCGTCGCCGGCTGAGCCCGGCAATAGTGATCTCGTCAGCCGCCGAATTTGTTCGAAGGGAAGGCGCGCCGGACGAAGGCCATCCTGCCCGCGTCAGCGTCTCAACTGAAATGCTCCTACCGCGTCGACCTTATTCAGCCGATCTGCTTCATCGATGTTGCGCAGTTGCTCAATCGATGAAGCAAGAATTGCCAGTTTCATCGATTGATGTCAAGCTGGGCAAAATCGAGGGAGGAAAAATTTTCGTGAGTCGCATGAAGCCCGCCAAACGAACCACGATCTACGATCTGGCGCATCTTGCCGGAACATCGGCCAGCGCCGTCAGCGCTGTTCTCAATGGAAACTGGAAGAAGCGGCGCATCAGCAGCCAATTGGCCGAGAAGATTACACGCATTGCCGAAGAACAGGGCTATGCGCTGAACATGCAGGCAAGTCTTCTAAGGCGCGAGAAGTCGAAGATCATCGGCATGATCGTGCCCAAATACGACAACCGCTATTTCGGCTCCATCGTCGAACTGTTCGAGGCGATGGCGCGCGAGCGCGGCCTTTTTCCCATCATCACCTGCACGCGCCGCGATCCCGAACTCGAGATCGAAGCCGCACGCACGATGTTGTCCTACCAGTGCGACTGGATGGTGGCGACCGGTGCCACAGACCCGGATCGGATCACCGAAATTTGTGCGGCCGCAGGCGTCGGCAGCCTCAATCTTGACCTTCCGGGAAGCAGCGCGCCCTCCGTCATCTCGGATAACTATGCAGGCGCCCGCGAACTGACCCTTCGCGTCCTTAGGAAATGCGAGACACGTTTCGGCGGCAAGGAACCCCTGCTCTTTGTCGGTGGGCGCGGGACAGATCACAACACGAGCGAACGTCTTCGCGGTTTCCGCGACGCTCATGAGGCATTCGGAGTGCCGGTCGACGAGCATCATCTTCTCGCCTGCGGCTATGCGCCGGACAAGGCTGCCGGTGCGCTTCGCGACCTGAAGGCGCGCGGCGAAGATCTGCCCCACGGCCTCTTCGTCAACTCGACCATCTCTCTGGAAGGTGTGATGCGCTGGATGACCGAGACGGGGCATTACGGCGAAAGACAGCCGGTGATGGGCTGCTTTGACTGGGACCCGTTTGTCGCCCTCCTCGGTCACGACATGGAGATGGTGCGGCAGGATGTGCCAGCCATGCTGAAGGAAGTGTTCGATATCATCGATAGTGGTACTGCGAAGCAGCCGTTGATCGAAATTCCGCCGATCTTCATCGGTTAGTAGTTTTGGATACTTCGGGCAAAACAGCTGAGGGCTG
>CAMFHE010000102.1 GCA_945952045.1 uncultured Rhizobium sp. | reverse complement strand
GAGCCGTCGCGGTTTACATGAAGAGTTCCGGGTCTGGCAAGGATGCGCTTGCCGCAAGCGGCGATTGCGCCAAATCGGATGCGCTGATGGCTAAGCTGAAGCCGCTGATGAAGGGCCAGGTCGCAGCCCTCGTTGCCGCCAACCCGCCCCGCTCGCTCGGCGACTTCTCCTTCAAGGGGCCGGACGGCAAGGCGATGACGCTTGCGGACTTCAAGGGCAAGACCGTGCTTCTCAATCTCTGGGCGACATGGTGCATCCCCTGCCGCACCGAAATGCCGGAACTCGACGCGCTGCAGAAGGAAATGGGCGCGGACGGCAAGTTCGAGGTTGCCGCGATCAATATCGACTCCGGCAACGACGACAAGCCCAACGCCTTCCGCAAGGACACCGGCATCACCTCGCTCGCCTTCTATCGCGACAACACGCTCAACACCTTCAACCGCCTCAAGAAGGAAGGCCTCGCTTTTGGTCTTCCGGCGACGATGCTGATCGACAAGGACGGGTGTCTGGTCGCGGCGATGAACGGACCGGCGGCGTGGCATAGCGAAGATGCGAAGGCGCTGGTGGTTGCGGCGAAGGGGGAGTGAGGGGGCGGATTGGTTGGGGGCGAAGCCTGCCTCTCGCTCCGTCATGTAAACTGGAGTTATAGCTGCGGTTGCGGGTGGCCGCAGAAGATCAACGCGACAACAGATTCCGTTGAAACTATCATTTGTTTGGCTCGTTCCGTCTAAGGCTTTTTAAGGTGCTTCCGTCAATGAAATCGCTTGGCATAATCTTTTGCTCAATCGTTTGATCTTTGACGTAACGGGGCTGTTGTTCAGGTGGAATAATGAAATTTGCAGCAGGCAGCCACCCCAACACCTTCTCCACCTTACCCTTCGTCACCGGCTCCTTCGTCAGCGCCAACGTGATCCCGTTCAGCCGATAGCCGGGGCCGAAGATGGCTTCGAGATTGGCAGGATCGACGCGCTTGACGCTGGCCGGGTCGTTGATGTCGTTGAAGGTAACGAGGAGTGGGTATTGGTTGCGGGGAAGTTCGATTGTTTCGCCGATCATGGCCTCGAACTTCTCGATCGTGGCCTGCGGACCCTGACCGGGGAAAAACACGCTCCACGGGTCTCGATTGTCGCTGAGCAGTGCGAAGAGATAGCGGCCCGGCGCAACTTCCACAACGACGGCTTCGCCCCTTCGGTTGATGGTCGCATTATCGAAGCCCGCAGCGGGGCCTTTGAGCAGTGGCGGCGTATAGGATATTTCCTCGACGCTTGATGCCGTCTGTTCGCCGCTCGGGGTTTGGATAGACAGGATCACTTTTTGTCTGACGACATGTTTGTTGAAGCACCCCGTCAGCACCAGCAGTGGCAGGACGATGAGGATCAGGCTTCTGATGAAAGCGCGCATGGGGCGACGGCTCTTCGATTCGGCTGCGGGGTTGCCGGTGATTGCTGGGTCGGTTCGACCATAGCGGCGTCGTCCCCGAAATCGCAAGTTGCATAGGGCGGGATTACGCCGTCTCGGGCAGTGGAATGGCCGGAAAGCGGAAATGTCGTTAAGGTTTGGTGTGGATTTGGGCGCTGAGGATGCGGCGGACCCCCTCACTTGCAAAATCTATGACTTAGCCTTCGGCTAAGATCATGATTTTGCTTTCTCCCCCACCAGGGGGAGATGGGGAGGATGACGTTGCCGCTTGCTCCAGTCTCCCCCTCGGTGGGGGAGAAAGGGATTTCTTACATTTAGCCGCAGGCTAAGTGTTAGAAATCCCAAGAGAGGGGGTCTGCCACCCTGCGGCGAGTTACCGCGTCGGAACCGGCACTTCCCCGCGATAATCGTAGAACCCGCGGCCCGTCTTGCGGCCCAGCCAGCCGGCTTCGACATATTTCACCAGAAGCGGGCAGGGGCGGTATTTGCTGTCGGCGAGGCCGTCGTAGAGGACCTGCATGATCGACAGGCAGGTGTCGAGGCCGATGAAGTCGGCGAGCTGCAGCGGGCCCATCGGGTGGTTGGCGCCGAGCTTCATGGCGGTGTCGATGGCCTCGACCGAGCCGACGCCTTCATAGAGCGTGTAGATCGCCTCGTTGATCATCGGCAGCAGGATGCGGTTGACGATGAAGGCGGGGAAGTCTTCCGAGACCGTGATCGTCTTGTCGAGCGCGGTCACATAGGCGCGGGCAGCCTGGAAGGTCGGGTCGTCGGTGGCAATGCCGCGCACCAGTTCGACCAGCTTCATGATCGGAACCGGGTTCATGAAATGGATGCCCATGAAGCGTTCCGGCCGGTCGGTGGCAGAGGCCAGGCGCGTGATCGAGAGCGAGGACGTGTTCGTCGCCACGATTGCGGTCGGCTTCAGGAGCGGGCAGAGCTGGGCGTAGATCTTCCGCTTGATGGTTTCATCTTCGGTCGCCGCCTCGATGACGAGATCGGCTTCGGAGAGAACGGCCATGTCGGAACCGCCGGAAATGCGGGCCATGGCGGCTTCGCGGGCCTCTGCCGTGATCTTGCCGCCGGCGACCTGGCGGGCCATGTTAGCGCCTATCGTGGCGATGCCGGCTTCGACGCGGTCTGCGGAAATATCGTAGATGGCGACCTTGTAGCCGGCGAGCGCGCTCACCTGCGCGATGCCGCCGCCCATCTGGCCTGCTCCGATGACGCCGATCTGTTCGATGGCCATGGTTCTGTCTCCCCCAAGTCTTTCCGCTTGTAACCCTTGAAATCTTTTGGCTTCTCAGCCTTGTCTAGTGATAACGTCAGACATTGTCGATGACCAGCCATTTCGCAAGTGCGAGATGAATTCAATCGATTTGGATTTGCGATTTTCTCAAGTGTAAAAAGGTTGCCACACTTATGCAGGTCAAGATGAACGGCAACGTGTCTTTCTGGTATGCCGATATTGGCGGCCTGCCGGAAAAACGTGCCGCTCTGCCGGGCGATCGCGAGGCCGATATCTGTATTATCGGGGCGGGTTATACGGGTCTTTGGACTGCCTATTACCTCAAGAAGGCTGACCCCTCGCTTTCCATCACCATCATCGAACGCGAATTCGCCGGCTTCGGCGGGTCTGGTCGCAATGGCGGCTGGCTTTCCGGCGGCTTTGACTGGTCGCGGGAGAAATATCTTAAAGGCTCACGCCGCGAGGCCGTGATTGCCATGCAAAGCGCCATGGCGGGCACGGTCGACGAGGTGATCCGGGTGGCGGAGACGGAAGGGATCGACGCCGATATCAGGAGAACCGACAATCTGGTGGTGGCCACCAATGCGGCTCAGGTGGGTCGGCTTGGTGAGGACTATCGGTCCATGCTCGATTGGGAGGTTCCGGCGGAGAAGGTCGCGCTGCTCACCGCCCGCGAGGCGGTAGAGCGGGTTCGGATCGCGGGCGTTCAGGGCGGTCTCGTCGTGCGCGGCATGGCGCGGGTGCAGCCGGCGAAGCTCGCGCGCGGGCTCGCGGAAGCAGTCGAACGGCTGGACGTGACGATTTACGAGGGGACTGCTGTCACGGGCTATCGCAAGGGTATCGTGGACACGGATCGCGGCACAGTGCGCGCGCCGGTCATTCTCCGCGCGACGGAAGGGTTCACCGCCGGTCTCCCCGGCCATGAGCGCGAATGGTTGCCTTTGAACAGCGCACAGATCGTGACCGAGCCGCTGCCGGGTGCGCTGTGGGACGAGATCGGCTGGCGGGGGCATGAGTTGCTCGGCGAGGGCGCGCATGCTTATTGCTACGCGCAGCGCACCCGCGAGGGCCGCATCGCCATGGGCGGGCGCGGCGTGCCCTACCGCTTCGGCTCCCGCACGGATGTCAACGGGCAGACTCAAGACGCGACCATCGAACAGCTTCACGCGATCCTGTTGCGGCTGTTTCCCAAGCTGAAAGACGTGCGGATCGACCATGCCTGGTGCGGCGTGCTCGGTGTGCCGCGCGACTGGTGCACGACGGCTGGTTTCGATGAGGCGAGCGGGCTCGGCTGGGCGGGCGGTTATGTGGGCTTAGGCGTTTCGAGTTCGAACCTTGCAGGGCGGACGCTGACCGATCTTGTGCTGAAGCGGGATACGGACCTCGTGCGCCTTCCCTGGGTAAACCGTCGCGTCAGCCGCTGGGAGCCGGAACCGATGCGCTGGCTCGGCGTTCATGCGATGTATCAGCTGTATAAGGTTGCGGACCGGCGCGAAGCGGAGGGGCTGGGGCGCACATCGCGGCTGGCGCGCCTTGCCGACACGCTCACGGGACATTGATGAACCTGGTGATTGCTGGCACTGGCATCCCGGCGCGACTGGCTATAATCTCCGCTCAACAGATTTGATCAATCGCCGGGTGAACGGGAAGACATTGCTGAAGCCATTGGACAGGAACGCGCGGGAAAGCGTGAAGAAATGGACCTACAGGTCGCTGCGCCATTCGGTGATGACGGGTCGTCTGCCGCCCGGTCAGGCCGTGACCATCACCGGGCTGGCCGAAGAACTCGGCGTGTCGGCCATGCCGATCCGCGAGGCGCTGCATCTGCTGGTCGCCGACGGGGCGCTCGAACATCTCGACAATCGCCGGGTACGCGTGCCCAACATGACGCCCGAGAAATTCGACGAGACGCTTTCGGCGCGCATCGCGCTGGAAACGCTGGCGGCAGAGCGCGCGATGTTGCATGTCGACGAGGCGCGACTTGCCCGCATGCAGAAGCTCGACGCCGAAATCGATGAGGCCTATGACGCTGACGATATTGAAAGCGGGATCGAGCGCAACTTTGCCTTCCATCGCTGTCTTTACGAGACACGCTCCTCCGCCGTGCTGTTGCCACTGATCGAGTCCGTGTGGGTGCGGCTGGGGCCGTTCATGCGCGAGGCGACCGAGCATCTGGCGGAGACCTATCGCTTCGACCGCCATGCCGAGGCCATGCAGGCAATCCGCGACAAGGATGCCGAGGCGCTGCGCCGTGCCATCATCTCCGACATTCAGGATGGCGCGGGCTATCTCGGGCGCAAGCGGTTTTCCGACGCTTAAGGTGTTTGCTTGGATATCCTGACGATCAACGGCGATACCGGGCGATATCCGCAAAGCTATTATGCGGCGACAGCCCATCCCTTCGAGGCGCTGCCCGCGACTGAGGGCGAGGTGCGCTGCGATGTCTGCATCATCGGCGGCGGGTTCACCGGCGTTTCGAGTGCGCTGCATCTGGCCAAACGCGGCTACAAGGTCGTGCTGCTGGAGGCGAACCGCATCGGCTGGGGTGCTTCCGGGCGCAACGGCGGTCAGGTCAATACCGGAATGCGGCTCGACCAGCCGGTGCTGGAGGCGAAGTATGGGCGCGATACAGCACATCGGCTCTGGGCGGTGGCGACACAGGCGGTCGATCTGGTCAAGGCGCTGATTGCCGAACACGGGATCGATTGCGGTTTCAAGCCGGGAGTCATTCACAGTTCGCATCGCGCCGGCGACGGGCGGCATTTTGCCGAACTCACAGAGACGATGCGTGAGAATTACGGCGTCAGCTCAATGGAGTTGCTCGACCGTGAGGCGTTGTATGCGCTGCTGCCGACGGATTTCTATTGCTGCGGGTTGCTCGATCGCGATGCAGGGCATCTTCATCCGCTGAACTATCTCTTCGGGCTTGCCCGCGCGGCAGAGGCGCACGGCGCAGTGCTGCATGAAAATGCGCGGGTGGTGGAGATCGAGAAGGGTAGCCCGGCCATCGTGAAGACGGAGCGGGCGACCATCCGGGCGGATCATGTCGTGGTCGGTGTCAATGGCTATGGCGGTCATCTCATCGGTGAGGATGCGCCCTTCGTCATGCCGATCAATGCCTATATCGGGACGACGCGGGTTCTGACGGAAGACGAGGCCGCGCGTGTCTTGAGGCAGGACTATGCCGTCGCGGACTCGAAATTCGTCATCAACTATTTTCGCCTGACGCAGGATCGTAGGCTGCTCTTCGGCGGCGGCGAAAGCTATGGCTATCGTTTCCCGCGCGATCTCGACGGGATCGTGCGCAGACCGATGGCCCAGGTTTTCCCGCATCTCCATGATGTGCCCTTCGATTATCGCTGGGGCGGGACTTTGGGCATTACCATGAGCCGCATGCCGCATTTCCGGAGGCATGCGGGGAATATTCTGACCGCGGGCGGGTTTTCCGGGCAGGGCGTGGCGCTGGCGACGTTATCGGGGCAGGTCGTCGCGGATGCGATTGCGGGTCAAGCCGAGCGGTTCGACCTGATGGCGTCGCTTCCTGCGGTGCCGTTTCCGGGTGGGGTGGCGCTGCGGCTGCCGCTGCTGGTTCTGGCGATGACGTGGTATGCGTTACGGGATCGGCTGGGGTAGCTTGCCCCGCCCTCATGCTGAGGTGTCGCCCGCAGGGCGGCCTCGAAGCACCCAGATTGAGGCACGGCCCTTCGAGGCCTGCGCGTTGCGCAGGCACCTCAGGGTGCGGTCGAGCAAGTGGGCAACTCCCAAACGCAAAACGGGCCGGCACGAATGCCGACCCGTTTTCTCAATATCAATACCTGGATCGGCTCAGAGCGCCTTTTCAAGCTCCGGCAGAGCTTCGAAGAGGTCTGCGACGAGGCCGTAGTCGGCGACCTGGAAGATCGGGGCTTCCTCGTCCTTGTTGATCGCCACGATCACCTTCGAATCCTTCATGCCCGCCAGATGCTGGATGGCGCCGGAGATGCCGCAGGCGATGTAAAGCTGCGGCGCGACCACCTTGCCGGTCTGCCCGACCTGCCAGTCGTTGGGCGCATAGCCGGCATCGACGGCCGCGCGGGAGGCGCCGACGGCCGCTCCCAGCTTGTCGGCGACGGGCAGGATGACCTCCTGGAACTTCTCCGACGAACCCAGCGCACGACCGCCCGAGATGATGATCCTGGCCGAGGTCAGCTCCGGACGATCCGACGACGACAGCGCATCCGCGACATGGGTCGAGACGCCGGGGTTGGCCGCAGCGGCGACGCTTTCGACCGAAGCGGAACCGCTTGTCTCCGCCGCCGCAAACGAGGCGGTGCGCACGGTGATGACCTTCTTGCCATCGGTTGCCTGCACCGTCTGGATGGCATTGCCGGCATAGATCGGGCGCTTGAACGTATCGGGGCTGACGACCTCGACGATCTCCGACACCTGCGCCACGTCGAGCAGGGCGGCAACGCGCGGCAGCACGTTCTTGGCCGTCGAGGTGGCAGCCGCAATGATCGTGTCATAGTTTGGCGACAGCGTAACGATCAGCGCCGCCAGCGGCTCGGCGAGATTGTTGGCAAGGCTTGCATCGTCGGCGATGAGCACCCTGGAGACGCCCGAGAGCTTTGCCGCCTGTTCGGCGGCCGCCTTGGCATTGGAGCCCGCGACCAGCACATGCACGTCGGCGCCGATCTGTTTTGCGGCCGTCAGCGCCTTGGCGGTCTGGTCGGATACATGCGTGTTGTCGTGTTCTGCCAGAAGAAGAATGGCCATGTCTGTAATCTCCTCAAATCTTCCGGTTCAGATCAAAGCACGCCGGCTTCGGTCTTGAGCTTCTCGACCAGTTCGGCGACCGAACCGACCTTGACGCCCGCCTTGCGGCCGGCCGGCTCCTCGGTCTTGATGACCTTCAGGCGCGGCGCGACATCGACGCCGAAATCGCCGGGCGTCTTCTTGTCGAGCGGCTTCTTCTTGGCCTTCATGATGTTTGGCAGCGAGGCATAGCGCGGTTCGTTCAAACGCAGGTCGGTGGTGACAACCGCCGGCAGCGTCACCTCGATGGTCTGCAGACCGCCATCGACTTCGCGGGTAATGGTCGCCTTGCCGTCCGATATCTCGACCTTCGAGGCAAACGTGCCCTGCGCCCAGCCGGTGAGCGCCGCCAGCATCTGGCCGGTCTGGTTCGAATCGTCGTCGATCGCCTGCTTGCCGACGATGACGAGGCCGGGCTGTTCGGCCTCGACGACGCCTTTGACGATCTTGGCGACGGCGAGCGGCTCGACGGTTTCTTCCGTCTCGACCAGGATGCCGCGGTCGGCGCCCATGGCGAGGGCGGTGCGGATGGTCTCTTCGGCCTTGGCCGGGCCGACCGAGACGACGACCACTTCGTCCGCCTTGCCGGCTTCCTTCAGGCGAAGCGCCTCCTCGACGGAGATTTCGTCGAACGGGTTCATCGACATCTTGACGTTTGCGAGCTCAACGCCCGTTCCGTCGCCCTTGACGCGGATCTTCACGTTGTAATCAACAACGCGCTTCACTGTCACAACAATCTTCATGGAGCCCTTCCTTCGCAAATTTCCTGGAGGAACATGCGTTAATCCACACGCGGCCAATTGCCGGTTGGCGACATGGATAAGCGTTTTTCCTCCAAATTCAACGCGCATCCTCTCGCCGGAGGGATTTTTTTGACGGCACCGGGAGGTCGCTGGCAGTCTTTCCAACCGCGCAAACTCCAAGTCTCGGGGCGGTTGTCTAGCTTACGTTTACGTTAAGGTCAATCTTCTTAAAGCCGATGCGTCTAAAAGCGACAAATTCACGCATGAGAAATTTGGCTTCAGATGCCGTTCATTCCGTCGGCGGTATCGCCATGTCCGTCCTGCCGCGATCGAAAAGATGCACCTCGCGCCGCTTCAGCACAATCACCAGAACGGCGCCTGCGACGATACCGCCCGTGTGGGCACCCCAGGAGACCATTCCGCTATGGTCGGTGGCCAGCATGTAGAACTGTTCGCCGATCCAGAGAAGCAGGGGTATGAAGGCGGGTAGCGGCAGCGGAATGCCGAAAAGCACCAGCGCCCATATGCGCACGCGTGGATGCAGGAGCACATAGGCCGAGAGAACTCCGGACACCGCGCCCGACGCGCCGATGAGCGGCAGTTGCGACGCCGGGTCGGTCAGGCCGTGGATGAAGGCCCCGAAGGCGGCGCAGGCGAGATAGAAAAGCGCGTAGCGGACATGGCCCAGCGCATCCTCGATATTGTCGCCGAAGACCCAGAGGAACAGCATGTTGACCGCGATATGCATCGTGTCGATATGCAGGAAGGCATAGGTGACAAAGTTCGCCCAGGTCGGAAC
>CAMFHE010000101.1 GCA_945952045.1 uncultured Rhizobium sp. | reverse complement strand
TTTCCGGGTTCATGAAGTGGAAGCCTTCGCCATCTTCATAGAGGAACTGGAAGGGACGGTCTTCGACAAAGGCGCGCTCCACCTGTTCCGTCGTCCGCCAGCGCTCCGAAACCTTGACGCCATCGACGATGCGGCGCATGTCGACCTGCGTCACCGGCGTACCCTTGCCGGGATGGAAGTTCTGTGCGGTGAGAACGACGTAAAGCTTGCCGTCGACGTCGAGGACATTGCCCTTGCGGACCGAAGAGGCGATGATTTTGACCATAAGACTTCCTTGTATCTGTGCTCCGGGCGTCGTACAGGACTGGCAAAACCGTGCCGCGGGACGCCGCTCTTGGAATTCTGCCGCGCAACTACCGCAAATCGGCGGAAATAGCCAGCCTTTCCGTCAGTTGGGCCAGAAGAAACCTTTGATATGACAGCCTCGACCCCGAAGCCATCGCCCTGGTGGACACCTGAAGTCCATAAGGACAGGCGTGGCTTTCTCCTCGGCCGCAATCGCATTCGCGCCGCCTTCGGCTCGCATTTTGCCGAGCGGGATTTCGTCGAGGTGGACACACCGGCGCTGCAGGTGTCGCCGGGTAACGAAGCGCATCTGCATGCCTTCGCCACCAACGGCATCGGCACGGATGGCAGCGCGACGCCGCTTTACCTGCATACCTCACCGGAATTCGCCTGCAAGAAGCTGCTTGCCGCCGGCGAAGAACGCATCGCCTGCTTCTCCCACGTCTATCGCAATCGCGAGCGCGGCCCGTTGCACCATCCCGAATTCACCATGCTGGAATGGTATCGGGTGGGTGAGGGCTATGAGACGCTGATGCGCGATTGCGCCGATCTGGTGGCGCTGGCGGCCGAGACGGCCGGCACGAAGCAGTTCGCCTTTCGCGGGCAGACGATGGATCCGTTCGCCGAGCCCTTGCGGCTCGGTGTCGCCGAGGCATTCGAGCGTTTCGCCGGTATCGATCTGCTCAAAACCGTTGCGCCGGATGGCGAGACGGACCGGGACGGGCTGGCGGCGGGCCTGCGACAGGCCGGTATGCGGGTGGCCGAGGACGACGGCTGGGCCGATCTGTTCTCGCGCGTCATCGTCGAAAAGGTCGAGCCGCATCTTGGCCACGAGCGCCTGACCATCCTCGACGAATATCCGGTGAGCGAGGCGGCACTGGCGCGGCCTGCGGCGCGCGATGGCCGGGTGGCCGAACGCTTCGAGGCCTATGCCTGCGGCGTGGAACTCGCCAATGCCTTCGGCGAACTCACCAATCCGGCCGAGCAGCGGCGCCGTTTCGAAATCGAGATGGCGGAGAAGGCGCGCATCTATGGCGAAACCTATCCGCTGGACGAGGAATTGCTCGCAGCCCTCGCGATCATGCCTGAAGCCAGCGGCGCAGCCCTTGGTTTCGACCGGCTGGTGATGCTGGCGACGGGCGCGACACGCATCGACCAGGTGTTGTGGGCGCCGGTCGCGGACTACGGCGCATGACGGCGGCACGGGCGATCACCACGGCGGCCGAGCTGATCAGCCGAGGGCTTGTTGCGCCCGACGATGCAGCCGGCATCGAGGCGGTGACGGCGCGCTATGCCATGGCGATCACGCCGCCGATGCTGGCCTTGATCGAGGGCGGGGCGGACGATCCGATTGCCCGGCAATTCGTGCCCGATCCCGCCGAATTGCACACCAGCGCGGAAGAATTGGCCGATCCGATCGGCGATCATGCCCATAGCCCGGTCGAAGGCATCGTTCACCGTTATCCGGATCGGGTGCTGTTGAAGGCGGTGCATGTCTGTCCGGTCTATTGCCGTTTCTGCTTTCGCCGTGAAATGGTCGGGCCGAACGGTGAGGGCACGCTCTCGCCTGAAAAACTGGCGGCGGCGCTGGCCTATATCGCCGCAAATCCGCAGATCTGGGAGGTGATCCTCACCGGAGGCGACCCGCTGATCCTGTCACCGCGCCGGCTGGCCGCGATCATGCGCGGGCTGTCAGCGATCCCGCATGTGAAGATCGTGCGCTTCCATACGCGCGTGCCGGTCGTCCAGCCGGATCGCATCGATGCCGATCTCATCGCCGCTATCCGCGAAAGCGGCAAGGTGACCTATGTCGCGCTACATGCCAACCACCCCCGTGAAATGACCGATGATGCCCGTGCCGCCTGCGCCCGGCTGGTCGATAGCGGCATCGCCATGGTCAGCCAGACGGTACTGCTGAAAGGTATCAACGACGATCCCGTGGTGCTTGGGCAACTGATGCGCGCCTTCGTCGAAACGCGGGTCAAGCCCTATTACCTGCATCATCCCGATCTGGCGCCCGGAACAGGGCATTTCCGCCTGTCGATCGAAGAGGGCCAGGCCATCGTCGCCAGCCTGCGCGGCACGATTTCCGGCCTTTGCCAGCCGACCTATATCCTCGACATTCCTGGCGGCCACGGCAAGGCGCCGCTCAATCCCGCCTCGGCACAGAGAGTGGCGGATGGCTGTTACGCCGTTTCGGATTATCGAGGCGGTGAACACACCTATCCGCCTGTATTGGATTGAGGCTGCCGGTCAATTTGGCACAGGCCAAACCGTGCCATAAGCAATGATATCGCGCATCCGGTGGAAATGTCGTTGCATCCCGGGACAGTGCAAATTCCACTATTTCAGCCGTTCGACCGCTGTTTTCTCCCGATATGCATCGTTTCGCGAGCAATACGCACCATTATGTCAAATTTTACGCAATTCGGACGCCGGTAGTTAACGACGCTCCTTAGACGAATCTTACGCTTTTTCCTCTAAACCCGTTCGCATCATCAACCCTTTGGTGCGCAGGATCGCACCTCCGGATGCTCATGGAGGATATGTCGAGATGAACGAGACGATTCGCGGTTTGTTGGCAAAATTCGGTAGCCTGCCCGTGCCTGTGGATCAGTTGCAGGACGACACCGATCTCTACACGGCTGGTCTCTCCTCCTTCGCATCGGTTCAGGTCATGCTGGGCATTGAAGATGCCTTCGATGTCGAATTCCCCGACACCATGCTCAACCGCCGCTCTTTCGCCAGCATTGCGGCGATCGAAGCCTGCGTCCAGCAATTGACGGATCGAAAGGCTGCGTGATGAACATCGCCGTCAGCATCCCGGAAGCCTGCCTTGAGGTCCGCGCCAAGCGGGTCGCCGCCATAGCCGCCAAGCATGCCGACGCCGTCGATGCGGACGGTCGTTTTCCGCGCGAAGCGGTCGATGCCATGATTGCCGAGCGCCTGCTCGGCATCCAGGTTCCGACGCCACTGGGCGGCGAGGGCGCCGGCTTTAGCGAAATCGCCGAAGTCTGCTCGATCCTCGGTCAGGCCTGCGCCGCCAGCGCCATGGTTTTTGCCATGCACCACATCAAGCTCTCCAGCCTGGTCGAACACGGGCTTGAAAGCGCCTGGCATACGGCCTTCATGCGCCGCGTCGTCGCCGACCAGCTCCTGCTCGCTTCCGCGACAACCGAAGGCGGCATTGGCGGCAACCTTCGCAACTCCATCTGCGCCGTCGAGGTGACCGACGGCATCTGCCGGCTGCAGAAGGATGCGACCGTCATTTCCTATGGCGACCATGCCGATGCCATCCTGATCACCTCTCGCGCCCATGCGGATGCCGTTTCGACCGATCAGGTGATGACCGTTTTCCTGAAGGGTCAGTATACGCTCGAAAAGACCCATGTCTGGGATACGCTCGGCATGCGCGGTACCTGCTCGGATGGTTTCCTGTTCCGTGGCGAGGCTCCTGCTGAGCAGATTTTCCCGAAACCCTTTGCCGAAATTGCCGCTCAGTCCATGCTCGCTGCATCGCATCTGCTGTGGAGCGGCGTCTGGTTCGGCATCGCGGCGGATGCCGTAGCGCGTGCGCAGGCCTTTGTGCGCGCCGCAGCCCGCAAGGCCCCCGGCTCGACGCCGCCCGGCGCGTTGCGGCTGGCGGAGGCCTCGACCATGCTGCAGACGGTGCGCTCCAACGTCATTGCCGGACTCAAGGCCTACGAGGAGGCGAAGAGCGATCCCGAGCGCCTGTCCTCCATGGGCTTTTCGGTGGCGATGAACAACGTCAAGCTCTGCTCGTCCGAGACCATTCTCTTGATCGTCAACCATGCCATGCTGATCTGCGGCATCATGGGCTACAAGAACGGAACACCCTTCAGCCTCGGCCGGCATCTGCGCGATGTCCATTCGGCGCAGCTGATGATTTCCAACGATCGTATTCTGAGCAACGTCGCCTCGATGCTGCTCGTCCATAAACTCGACAACAGTCTCCTAGGGTGAACATCATGGATATGCAGGTATCGTTTCTCGACCGGCTTTTCGATGCCGGTCTGCTTATCGAAACCGGTGTCGACGGCCTCTACGGTCGCAGCGGTCAGTTCGAGGATGTCATCGCCCGCTTCGAGCGGATGATCGACCGCTTCGGCGGGGAAGATGGCGCGGAAGCGATCCGCTTTCCACCGGGCATGAACCGCGCCTTCTTCGAGAAGAGCGGCTACATGAAGAGTTTCCCGCAACTGGCTGGTACTGTTCATTCTTTCTGCGGCTGCGAGCTAGACCATATCAGTCTTTTGAAATGCATGGACGAGGGCGACGACTGGACAGAGGGGCAGAAGGCGACGGAAATCGTGCTGACGCCGGCGGCCTGCTATCCGCTCTATCCGACCATTGCCAGACGCGGCAAGGTCGCCCAGGCCGGCGCGCTTTACGACCTGCAATCCTATTGCTTCCGCCATGAGCCTTCCAAGGATCCGGCACGTCAGCAGCTGTTCCGCATGCGCGAATATGTCTGTGTCGGCACGCAGGATCACGTCACCGATTTCCGCCAGCGCTGGATGGATCGTGGCCTGAAGATGATGGAACTCGTCGGCCTCGAAGTCGAGATCGACGTCGCCAACGATCCGTTCTTCGGCCGCGCCGGCCGCATGCTGGCCAACAATCAGCGCGACCAGAACCTGAAGTTCGAGCTCTTGATCCCGGTGACGTCTGCGGCCAAGCCGACCGCCTGCATGAGCTTCAACTACCATCAGGATGCCTTCGGCACGAAATGGGAGCTGGCGCTGGAAGACGGTTCGGTTGCCCATACGGCTTGCGTCGGTTTCGGTCTGGAGCGCATTGCGCTGGCGCTGTTTGCCCATCACGGCCTCGACGTGAAGCAGTGGCCGGAGCATGTCCGCAAGGCGCTGTGGGGCTGATCTTGGCCATGCGTGACGCGGTCTTTCCCGGGCTCGACCCGCAAGCCTATACGCCGCATGCGCTACATGCGGCGGAGCGGATGTGGCCGGAGACGAATTGCTACGTCGATCTGTGGATCGAGGTGCTTTCGTCCTTCGGCGCCGCACCGGAAGCGATGCTGGGTTTCACCCTGATCCAGGATTTCGAGGGCGACCAGTTCACCTTCTTCAAGGTGCCTCTTGAAGACCTTGAACGGCTCTATGGCATCCGCGTCACGGAACTGGCGATCTTCGACGATGTGCGCGGCCATGTCGCCGAACAGATCGGGCGCGGCCGGCTGTGCCTGCTGGAAATGGACAGTTTCTTCATGCCGGACACGCGCGGCGTCGCCTATGGCCAGGAGCATGGCAAGACGACGGTGGCGATCAACCGGCTGGACAGCGTTGCCCGCCGTCTCGATTATTTCCACAATGGCGGTTTCTTCCGGCTGGAAGGGGAGGATTTCGACGGGTTGTTTCAGGTGAACGCGTCTGAAAATGCGCCGCCCTTCCTGCCCTATACCGAATTTGCAAAGTTCCCGGCCTCGCCGCCGGATGATGCGCACCAACGCAAGGTCGCGGGGGAACTGCTCGCCTTCCATTTTCGCCGTCGGCCGGGGGAAAATCCACTGCGAGCTTTTGCCTCGGTTTTCCCGGTGCAGGTCGAAAAGGTGGCAGAACGACCCTTCGGCTTCTTCCACAAATATGCATTCAACACGCTGCGCCAGTTCGGCGCCAATTTTGAATTGCTCGGCAGCCATCTCGACTGGTTGAACGGTGGCTATACCGATGAAGCAGAGGCTGCGCGGAAAATTTCGGAAGTCGCCAAGTCGGTGCAGTTCCAGCTTGCCCGCGCCGTGACGCGGCGCAAGTTCGATACGCTGGCCGCAGCCCTCGATCCGGCCATCGGCGCCTGGGACCGGCTGATGGACGGGTTGGGCTGCAAGATCGGCTGATATCCTTGCGCTGATCCTTGCCGTCACATTAAAACCGTGATGACGAATCCCGGGGGCGATGATGACGGCACAGGACAGTGAAATGCTTGGCGACGGCTGGCGAATGGTCCTGACACCGGCCGGCCAATGCGCCACCCCTGCGGAAGCCGTCGAGAACGGCGATTTTCTGCCCGCCACGGTGCCCGGCACGGTTGCGGGTGCATTGGAAGCTGCCGGCCGCTTCGATCGCGCCGCACCCATCCCCCTTCAGGATCAAGATGCCTGGTATGTCCTGGATTTTCCCGAAACGGTGCGCGGCGCTTTCATCTTACGTTTCGAGGGGCTGGCGACCGTCGCCGATGTCTACCTGAATGAGGCGATCATCCTCAGCAGTGAAAGCATGTACGAGACCTATGACGTCGAGGTGCAGCTTTCCGGCGGCGAGGGATTAGCGATCCATTTCCGGGCCGTGACGCCCTTTCTTGAGGCGTCTGGACCGAGGGCGCGCTGGCGCCCGCAGATGATGGACACGCAAGGCCTCCGTCTGGTGCGATCGACGCTGCTTGGCCATATGCCGGGCTGGTGCCCATCGGTTCAAGCCGTTGGCCCGTGGCGGCCGATCCGGTTGATACCGAAGGTCGAGGGGCGGGTCGACGATCTGCAGATTCGATCGTCGCTATCGGAGGAGGGCGCAGGCTTTCTCTCCGTTTCGCTACGCATCGACGGCGAGCCGGCCGATCTCACGCTGGGCTGTGCGGGGCAGACTGCGCCCATGGCGCGCGATGGGGAAGGGCGCTGGCACGCGCAACTCGACCTGCCCGGCATCACGCCATGGTGGCCGCATAGCCATGGCGCGCCGGTCCTGCACGATATTTCGCTCATCAGGGATGGCGTTGCGCAAAAACTCGGTCGCACCGGTTTTCGCCGAATCGTCATCGATCGCGGTGCGGATGGCAGCGATTTTTCGCTGTCGGTGAATGGCGTTCCGGTGTTCTGCCGTGGTGCGATCTGGACCAGCGCCGATATCGTCCGTCTGCCCGGCGACCGCGAGAGTTACCGGCCCTTTCTGGCGCTGGCGGCGGAGGCGGGTATGAACATGATCCGCATCGGCGGCACCATGGCCTATGAAACCCGCGCCTTCTTCGATCTCTGCGACGAGATGGGCCTGCTCGTCTGGCAGGATTTCATGTTCGCCAACTACGATTATCCTGTGAAGGAGGCCGCGTTTCGCGCCCATGTGGAGGCGGAAGCTTCGCAATTGCTCGGCCGGTTGCAGGGTTCTCCCTCGCTTGCGGTGCTCTGCGGCGGCAGCGAGATCCACCAGCAGGCGGCGATGATGGGTCTGCCGGAACGCTTCTGGACCGGGCCATTGACCGACGAGATCCTGCCCGGCATTGCCGCGGCGCATCGCCCGGACGTACCCTATGTCGCCAATTCGCCTGTCGGCGGCGCCTTGCCGTTTCAACCGAATGCCGGCATCGCCCATTATTACGGCGTCGGCGCCTATTGCCGGCCGCTGGAGGATGCCCGTCGCGCCGATATCCGGTTCGCCGCCGAATGCCTCGCCTTCGCCAACGTGCCGCAGCAGGCAACGCTCGACCGGCATCTCCCTGTGCCGCCGGTGCATCATCCGCGCTGGAAGGCGCGGGTGCCGCGCGACAATGCCGCCTCGTGGGATTTCGAGGATATTCGCGAACATTACCTGCACCTGCTCTATGGCTTTGACCCGGCGCGACTGCGCCGCGAAGACCCCGCCCGCTATCTCGATTTTTCCCGCGCCGTCACCGGCGAGGTAATGGAGGCGACCTTCGGCGAATGGCGGCGGGCTGGCTCGTCCTGCCATGGCGCTTTGGTCTGGACGTTGCAGGATCTGTTGCCTGGTCCCGGCTGGGGCGTGATCGACGCGGCCGGCAGGCCGAAGCCCGCCTGGTATGCGCTGAAACGCGCTTTCCGCCCGCTGCAATTGCTGCTGACCGACGAAGGCACGAACGGTCTCGATATTCACATTCGCAACGAGTTGGCCGGAGAGGCGGAGGTCAAACTGGAGATTGCCTGCCTGCGTGACGGCATGCAGCCGGTGGTGCGCGGCAGCCGTGACCTGCGGCTGGAGGGTCGCAGCATCCAGAAGATCGCGGCGACGGATCTGTTCGGTGCGTTCTTCGATACGACATATGCTTACCGTTTTGGCCCGCCCGCGCATGACGTCACGGTAGCCACCCTCTTGGATGCGCAAGGCCGACTGATCGCCGAAGCGTTCCATTTCCCGCAGGGACGGGCGGCCGCCTTGCATGATGCGAGGATCGAGGCATCCCTGACTCGCAACGAGGCAGGCTGGCGGCTCGATCTGTCCACCGAGCGTTTTGCCCAGTCGGTGCACATCGCCATCGATGGCTATCGTCCTGATGACGACTGGTTCCATCTGGCGCCGGGACGTGTCCGCTCAATCCGGTTGATACCCGTTGGCGATCTCGATCCGACGGCTTTGCCAGCCGGTGAAATCAGCCAGCTTGGCGGAAAAAGGATCGTCCGGCTGTAGATCCTATCGATGCGCCAGTGCCATAGCGGCGATTTCGCGACAAAATAGATCGCGGGCGGCATCGGTCGACAGGTTGTGGTCGGCCTCGGGAATGATCTGGTGGCGAACATTGGCGTAGCGCTTGAGCTTTTCGCCGTTTGGGCCGAAATGCAGCTTGAAGTAATCGAGCCCGATGTCGCCCTCGCTATAGATCAGCGAGAAGGGCACGCCGCGCTCCTCCAATGCATGGAAGGCGCCATGTGTCGCCCGGTGTTCGCGCGACAAGGCGGGGATGCTTTTGAGAACGGGGGCGGCGGCTGCGAGGATGCGACGCTGGATCACCCGGGAAATGTTGATGATTGCGTATTTGGCGTTGATCTCGCCGTTGAAGATTCGCTTCCAGGTGCAGAGGCGGAAGGCCTTGACGCCATAGCTGCCGAGTTGCTGCGGCATGAACTGCAACAACTGTTCCAAGGTCTGGCTGCCGTCCCAGTAAAACACATAGGGATTGGTGGCGAGAATGGCGCGGATGCGCTTGTCACGCGCCGCCGCATGGAAGGCGAGGTAACCGCCGCTACAGCGACCGGCAATGACCAGAGGTCCCGGCCGTTCGCGTTCCAGGAAATCAATTGCCGCCTCGACATCGAGAGCTTGCGCTTCGGAATAGATGATCTGCTCCGGTGCGCCGGGCAAGGGCGGGCTATCTCCGGCATTGGCGGCGTCGAAGCGGAAGGACGCGATGCCGGCCCTGGCCAGATCGCGCGCGGTGCGGGTGGCGATGCGGCCCCAGCCTGACAGGCGCTCATAGGCCGTGGTCGGCATCAGCACCGTCGCGCCCTTGGCGATGCCATCGGCCGGTTCGCAGAGAATGCCGTAGAGCCTGTCATGATCGCCGAAGCGGACCGGCGTTTCCACGAAACCCGAACCTGTCAACGGCATCGCTGTTTCCGGCGGCGAAACCGCGAAGGATTGCAGCTGCGGCAGGCTGGCCTCGACCCATTTCACCCAGTTGACGACGGTTTCGATCAGCGCCAGCGGCGGCTTGGAGAAGATGAGGTTTCCAACCAGCCGGTCGTAGCCTTCGTAGGGAATGGTGGCGACGTCGCCGCCAAGGGCTGTAAGCTGATTTGCCAGATCCGTATCGCCGGGACGATCGGGGCGGGCCGCGACGAGATTGTAGCGTGCCGGAAGCGCCATCGTCCTGGCAAGGTTTATCGTGCGGATGCCATCCGACACGCCCTTGTCAAGCGTCAGGCCTCCCGAGACGGGATCGCCGCCGGGCTCGAGATCCGTGCGGTTCTCCGTCATCTTCGACCAGAGCGCCAGTTCACGCAGGTGCGAACGTCCGGAGACGACGGGCGCGAGCGCCGCGTAGCCTTGGACAGTCCCGATACGCCCGGCGACATCCGCGGCAAGCGCCGCGCCAAGCCCATGGCCGATCAGGATGACGCCATCTGCACCGGAGAGCCGCTGCAGTTCGGCTGCCGCATCGATAATGGTCTCACGCCAAAGCTCCAGCGTCGGCGTCTCATGATCGAGGGCGTCACCGGTATTGGCATGGTCGAAACGCAGGCTGGCGATACCGGCGTCGGAAAGCTGTTCGGCGAGGATGCGCCAGGTCTTGCGCAGGCACAGTTCCTCGAAACCCCAGGGGCTGACGAACAGCGCCGCCAGCCGCGTGGCGCTCAGCGCATGACGGGCCGGCATGAACAGTCCCACGGTTCCCGAAAACGTCACAGGATGCGCCGCCGCCCGCTGGCGCGCGGTATTGGCCTCTATCGACTGATGCCTGGGAAACTGCGCCATGATCGTCATCGTGTCTCTAATCCGTCTTCGGTCGTCGGGCACCCGTGGGCATAGCTGCAAATCCGAACCAGAAAGCCTGACCTGCCTTAACATGGCGTGTATTCCTGGCCGTCGCGATTGCCCCAAGTTGCGGCGTGGTTACCGAAGGGCAAATCAAGGAGCGTAAATCGTGCGGGGCCGAGGCACGCGCATGCTTGCCGATTGTTTTCCGAAGGCATATGGCTTGCGTAGAATGGCCCGGTGGAGGACGCAACCGGAACAGCTTTCGCGACAGTCTTGATTATTCTTGCCGAAGTCGGTGGCCGGCGCCTCTGCTTTCGAGGGTGGATTGAATGATGACGAGGAGAGATCGCAAGGGGTCGGATGCCATGGGCCAGCGTAATTCCAGCGAGCAATCGAAGCGGCCGCGGGCCAGTCGGGAAAATTCCGGTGTGCCCACGACGACCCCTTCGAAACTGATAACCGGACAGCCGGAGCGAGAGGCTGTCGCGAAAGGACGAATGATGACCAATTACGTATTGACCGTCTCCTGCAAATCGACGCGCGGCATCGTCGCGGCAATCACCGGCTACCTGGCCGAGCAGGGCTGCTATATCTCCGACTCGTCGCAGTTCGACGATCTGGAAA
>CAMFHE010000100.1 GCA_945952045.1 uncultured Rhizobium sp. | reverse complement strand
ACAAACGCGCCGTCCACGTCTCTCTTTCTTCTACATATCCAACTTGTCAAAGAACACAGACCGGAAACGGCCTGACATAAAGCGAAGAGTTCCCTGCAGAAAATCTGCTGAAGTCTTCGAATTTTTCGGTTTAGCGATGCGCGCCTTTATTCGCAAGCGACAGCGCCGCCCTCGTTGATGAGCTGCTTATAGGCCCCTCCACTGCCGACTGTCAACACGGCCTGTAACAAAAACATCAAAAATCATGCAATTGATTGATTTATAGACATTTTTTCGAAATTCTCCATTCGAGCCCTGAGTTTGGCGCTCTTTCTTTGTGGCTCGGCCCCTATTATCAAATGGTTTTCCTATCCCGTTTCCAATGGCTGCCCTGACAATTTCACATTCGAATGATCTATGCAGCTCGTTCGGAGCGGTTCGGCCGCTTCGCCAGGGCTTGCCGTTTGACTCGGGCCATCGAAAGATGCACTTCTTCAGCCGGCATCAAGAAAAACAACAGGGCGGCACTCTCAACCTTGCTCACAGACAGGAACATTGTCCGATCCCTCGGGATAGAGGCGCCGATCCTCGCTGACGGGCGCAAGGCCCCGGACCGGCGTGAAGTATCGCTGCGTTGGCTGGCGGGCACGTTTTTGACCGGCATTACCTCAAGCGTTCTGATGGGCTTTGCGCTCTTTGCAGCATTGGACGGGCGCCAGCAGCTGGCCATTCCGGCGGAGGCCTATGCGACTGGCGATACGAAGAAGGCCAACGATGACGACGATGTCGTGCGGGGCGGCCGGCTGTTTGCGACTGCGATTGCCGCCAAGCCGGTGGATCGGCAGATTCTCGAAGTGTCCACCGTCGTTCACGACGGTGAAAAGGAACTCGTCCGCCGCCAACCCTTCGCCCATGTGAAGATGGCGCTCGCCGCCAATCACGTCGCGTCCGAGGATTATCCGGCCTTCGATCCGCTGTCGATTTTTTCCACAGAAGAAAAGGCAACGGCAGTCGCTGCCCGCACCGGCGTCATCTACGGCTCCGACGTCGAGTCGGAAGTGAGCCTCAAGACGGTCGCTTTCCCCACCCGTGCGTCGCATTACACTTACGCGCCATCCATGTCGCTGGAAGAGGTCGAAGAAAACGTCCGCTCGAACGGATCGGTGCTCACCGATGGCGACAGCCAGGTTGCGGCCCTTTATTACGTCGACCCGCAGCGCTTTGCCGCCGACGGTGACGTCGATCTGACGGAGGGCTTGAGCGCCGCCCGCGTTCTGGAAGAAAACATGTCGGTGACCGCGCCGGAATCGGTCACCCCGAATACGCCGGAATTCGCCGACGACATCATTCCGGTCAATGGCGACACCACGGTCGAACGCGCCATGGGCGATGCCGGCTATGCCAAGGCGCAAAGCAAGGAAATCGCCGAAAGCATCGCTTCGCTGATGCCGGATACCTCGCTTTCTGCCGGCGACGTCTTGCGCGTCGGCATCGTCCAGAAGGGCGAACAGGCAACCGTCGTTCGCGCAACCCTTTATCGTCATGCCGCCCACATCGGCACGATCGCGCGCGACGACAAGGGCGCCTTCGTACGCGGGGCCGAACCACCGATGCTGGATGCGGTCGCCACCGCCTTCGACGACCGCGCCGTTCCCACGGTCGCCGCCCGCGATCTGCCGCGCGTTTATGACGGCATTTATCGTGCCGCGTTTTCCTATGGCATGAACAAGGAAATGACAGGCCTGATCATCAAGCTTCTGGCCAGCAATGTCGATTTCCAGGCACAGTTGAAGCCGACCGACACACTGGAAGCCTTCTTCTCCGTCACCGACGGCAGCGGCAAGGCAACCGCCGATTCGGAACTTCTCTATGTCGACGCCCATTTCGGCGACAACGATACGCGTTTCTATCGCTATCAGGACCCGGAAGACATGAGCGTCGATTATTTCGACGAGAACGGCAAGAGCATCCGCCAGTTCCTGCTGCGCAATCCCGTGCCGAACGGCGTGTTCAAATCCGGTTTCGGCATGCGCCGTCACCCGATCCTCGGCTATTCGCGCATGCATACCGGCACGGACTGGGCAGCACCGCGCGGCACGCCGATCATCGCGGCCGGCAACGGAACAGTCGAAAAAGCCGGCTGGGATTCCGGCGGCTATGGCAACCAGACGCTGATCCGCCACGCCAACGGTTATGTTTCCTCCTACAATCACCAGAGCGCCATCGCCAAGGGCGTCACCCCCGGCGCCAAGGTTCGGCAAGGCCAGGTGATCGGCTGGATTGGCACCACCGGCCTCTCGACCGGTCCGCACCTGCATTACGAATTGATCGTCAATGGCACCAAGGTCGACCCGCTTCGCGTGCGTCTGCCGGGCGGCAAGTCGCTGGAAGGCGAGGCGCTGGCGAAGTTCGAGAATGAGCGCAAGCGCATCGATACGCTGCTGAAGTCCGACGACAAGAACAAGCAGATCGCCAAGAAGTAGCCGCTTCGAATCTAGAACATTTCCAGCCAAAGCGGGATCGCTTTTGCGTCGGACAATGCGGCAAAACCAAAGGATAGAGCATTTCCGGTGAACCCGTGTTGACCGGAAATGCTCCAAGCACGGAAATGCAAAACGGCGGGCCATTGGCCCGCCGTCTTCGTTTCCTGGTATCGATTCGCCGCTTAGGTTCATGCAGCCTTGCTGACGTGATCGCGAACCGAGAACAGCAGCCGATCCGAACCGGAAGTGATGTGCACCCGAGTTCCGTCCGGCACCTCGCCGCCGAGGATCTTCTCGGCCAGCGGATCCTGCACGTATTTCTGGATGACGCGCTTCAGCGGACGCGCGCCATAGACCGGATCGTAACCCTTGTCGGCGAGCCAGGCTTCTGCATCCTCATCCATGTCGAGGGTGATCTTGCGCTCGGCGAGCAGCGAGACCAGCCGCTTCAGCTGGATTTCGACGATGGCGCCCATCTCGTTGCGACGCAGTCTGTGGAACAGAATGATCTCATCGACACGATTGAGGAATTCCGGCCGGAACGACGCCTTGACCACGTCCATCACCTGATCGCGCACCGCCGAGCTGTCCTCGTCGTCACGCAGGTTCGTCAGATATTCCGCCCCCAGATTGGAGGTCATGATGATGATCGTGTTCTTGAAGTCGACCGTGCGGCCCTGCCCGTCGGTCAGGCGACCGTCGTCCAGCACCTGCAGCAGCACGTTGAACACATCCGGATGTGCCTTTTCGATCTCGTCGAACAGCACGACCTGATAGGGACGGCGGCGAACGGCCTCCGTCAGCGCGCCGCCCTCATCGTAACCGACATAGCCCGGAGGGGCGCCGATCAGGCGGGAAACGGAATGCTTTTCCATATATTCGGACATGTCCATGCGCACCAGCGCGGTCTCGTCGTCGAACAGGAATCGCGCCAAAGCCTTGGTCAGTTCCGTCTTGCCGACGCCCGTGGGGCCGAGGAAGATGAACGAACCGATCGGCCGGTTGGGATCCTGCAGACCGGCGCGCGAACGGCGAACCGCACGCGACACCGCCTGCACCGCATCGCCCTGGCCGACGACGGATTTTGCCAGTTCGTCTTCCATCCGCAGCAGCTTCTCACGCTCGCCTTCCAGCATCTTGTCGACCGGAATACCGGTCCAGCGGGAGACGATATGGGCGATGTTGTCGGGAGTGACGACCTCCTGCACCATGCCGGCAGAGCTGGAATCCTGCTCTTCGGCTTCGGCCAGCTGCTTTTCCAGACCGGGGATGATGCCGTAGGCAAGCTCGCCGGCACGCTGGAACTCACCCTTGCGCTGGGCAATGGCGAGATCGTTGCGGGCTTCGTCGAGCTGGCGCTTCAGTTCGGCGGCGAGGCCGAGCTTCTGCTTTTCCGATTGCCAACGCGCCGTCAGCGCATCCGCCTGCTCTTCGATGGAGGCGAGGTCCGATTCGAGGCGAACGAGACGGTCGGCGGATGCCTGGTCAGGTTCACGCTTCAGGGCTTCGCGCTCGATCTTGAGCTGAATGATACGACGATCGAGTTCGTCCAGTTCTTCCGGCTTCGAATCGACCTGCATGCGCAGCCGTGCAGCAGCCTCGTCCATAAGGTCGATGGCTTTGTCAGGCAGGAATCGGTCGGTGATGTAGCGGTTGGACAAAGTCGCAGCCGCAACCAGGGACGAATCGGAGATTCGAACCTTGTGGTGCTGCTCGTATTTTTCCTTCAACCCGCGCAGGATCGAGATCGTGTCCTCGACCGTCGGCTCGTCGACGATGACGGGCTGGAAACGACGCGCCAGCGCCGGATCCTTTTCGACATGCTTGCGATATTCGTCGAGCGTCGTCGCGCCGACGCAATGCAACTCGCCTCGCGCCAAAGCCGGTTTCAGCAGGTTGGACGCATCCATGGCGCCATCGGCCTTGCCGGCGCCGACAAGCGTGTGCATCTCGTCGATGAACAGGATGACCTCGCCGTTTTCGGCCTGGACTTCGTTGAGCACGGCTTTCAGCCGCTCCTCGAACTCGCCGCGAAACTTCGCACCGGCAATCAGCGCGCCCATGTCGAGCGCCATCAGCTTCTTGTCCTTCAGCGATTCCGGCACATCGCCATTGACGATGCGCAGCGCCAGCCCCTCGGCGATGGCGGTCTTGCCGACGCCGGGTTCGCCGATCAGCACCGGATTGTTCTTGGTGCGACGCGACAGGACCTGGATGGTGCGGCGGATTTCGTCGTCGCGACCGATCACGGGGTCGAGCTTGCCTTCGCGGGCCTCCGCCGTCAGGTCGCGGGCATATTTCTTCAGCGCGTCGAAGCCCTGTTCGGCATTGGCGCTGTCGGCGGTGCGGCCCTTGCGGATATCGTTGATCACCTGATTGAGCGCAGCCGCAGTCACGCCAGCCTTCTTCAGGGTATCGGACGTGGAGGCGGTCGCCTCGATGGCCAAAGCCAGGAGCAGGCGCTCGACAGTGACGAAGCTGTCGCCGGCCTTCTTGGCGGCGTCTTCGGCAGTCGAGAAAACCTTTGCCAGCGGTGCAGACAGATAGACATTGCCATTGCCGCCGGAAACCTTGGGCAGCTTGGCAAGGGCGGCGTCATTGGCCAGACGCGCATCGCGCGGATTGCCGCCGGCGCGCTGGATCAGCGACGACGCCATGCCCTGGTCGTCGTCGAGCAGCACTTTCAACACATGTTCCGGGGTGAACTGCTGATGGCCTTCGGCCAGCGCATGCGTTTGGGCGGATTGAAGAAAGCCGCGAACGCGTTCGGAATATTTCTCTACGTTCATCATAAACCTCCAAAAGTCCGCTTCGCCCGTATCGGCGCGAAACGGCGGGATAGGATCGGTCCCCGATCAGGCGAACCGTGAGCCAGGCTGGGATTGCCCACCCTGCTTTCGAGATGGATATGGGAGAGCGAGCCGCCTGTTTAAAGGGGGGATCGGAGAGATTCGCCCCGGGTTTGCAAACGCCGCGTTCGAAATTGCGATTGTGCAAAATGCGCGCCCAAAACGCAAAAACCCCGGCAAGGCCGGGGTTCTGCAAAAGCTCATCAGATGGAACGACTTATTCCGAGCCGGCCGATTCCAGAGCGGGCGTTTCGGAGGAGGCTTCGCCTTCGGCGGCCTCTTCACCGGCAGCGCGGCGCGGCTGGCGGCGTGGGCGCGTGGCAGCACCGGTGCGGCGACGCGGGGTCTTGGCGCGCGGGGTCGCAGCTTCGGCTGCCTCTTCGGCCTCGATTGCCACTTCGGCCGGCGTGCCTTCGATCACCGGCTGCGGACCGCTGCCATCGATGATGGCGACGGGTGCAGGCTCCGGAGCGGGAGCGGGCGTCGGCGCTGGTGCAGGCTCGACGGCAACTGCCGGTTCCGGGGCGGCAGCAACGGGTGCGGCCGGCTGGGGCTGCGGCTGCTGGGCCGGCTGCGGCTGAGCCTGAGCGGCTTGGCGCGGCGTGTGCTGGCGCTCGTTATTGTGCTGGCGGCGCGGCTGATGCTGCTGCGGCGCGGGCGCCGGCGGCTGGGCCGGCTGCGCTTCGGCAACTGCATCTTCCATGTCGTTGCCGACGCCGTCGATGTCATCGCCGTCGCGATCGGCATAATCGCTGCGGTCGTCGCGCTGGAAGCGTTCCTGCATCTGCGCCTGGGCGGCCGCGATGATGCGGTTGTAGTGCTCGGCGTGCTGGAGATAGTTTTCTGCCATGACGCGGTCACCTGCGCTTTGCGCATCCCGAGCCAGCGTGGCGTATTTTTCAGCGATATGCTGGGCAGTTCCGCGAATCTTGATATCGGGGCCGGAGCTGTCGTAGGTCCGGGTCAGCGGATTGGAACCCTTGCGGATGAAATTGTTATTCCCGCCATTGTTATTGTTGTTATTATTATTGTTATTGCCACGCCCTCGACCGCGCTTGTTCTGCTGTCCTGGCCTCATCGATTCGCTCACCTGAATGTTCGTCTGTGGTGGTGTAGGAAGCGCTGCGGACGGATCGGAAATCCGATCAAAGCCCAAAAACGCCGGTTGCAGAGGACGCGACAGCGCCGATCCGCTCTGACATCAAGTCAAATTACCTGATTCACGCGCCGGAAGTACTCAACCCCGTGAACTCTCATTCGAGAGATAAACTGCGGTCTTAAGAAGACTCGAGCGAATCTCGCTCGTCCCGACTGCCCGACGCGTAAGGGCAAGCTATCCCGCTTCCTGCGGAAATCCAAGCATTTTCTCGCAGATGCGATAAAATATGCTGGAGTTTGGCGGCACTTTATCCTGACCTGTTGCCTATAAACACAAGGACCCGGTCATTGCCGCCATAGTCCTTTGCCATCTCGCTCAAAACGAAGCCTTGCGCGACGAAAAGCGCGCTCACCGTTTCCTTCTGATCGTATCCGATTTCAAGGGCGACGATGCCATCCGGCATGAGATGGGCTCCCGCGCCCCGCGCGATCGCCCTGTAGGCGTCCAGCCCGTCCGGCCCGCCATCCAGCGCCGCCATGGGGTCGAAGTTCCTGACCTCCGGTTCCAGCGCTTCAATGACCTTGGATTCAATATAGGGCGGATTTGAGACGATGATGTGAAATCGGCCCGTCACGCCCGAAAACCAGTCGCTTGTCAGCGTCCGGTATCGCTCGGCCACGCCATTCAACTGGGCATTCTTTTCCGCCGTTGCAAGGGCGCCTTCGGCGATGTCGGTGCCGAGCACGCGGGCTTGCGGACATTCCTTCAAGAGCGCCAGCCCGATCGCGCCGGTGCCGACGCCGAGATCGAGGATATCGACCCTCCCCTCCCCCACAGCCAAACGCATCGCATGCGGCAGGACGGTCTCGACCAGCACTTCGGTATCGGGACGCGGTTCAAGCGTCTGCGGCGACAGGATGAGACGCAACCCGTGAAACTCCCGCGCGCCGAGAATGCGATGCACCGGCTCGCGGTTCAGCCGCCGTTCGATCGCCGCATGGATCGCGGCGATATCGGCCTCATCCAGAACACGATCGCCGCCGGTAAAGAGCGCGGTTGCATCGAGGCCGAGCAAGCCGCCGATCAGGATGCGCGCCTCGATGGCCGCATCGGCAAGTCCGGCATCGGAAAAACGCGACCGCGCTTTGGCGAGCACATCCGCCAGCCGCCGGCCCTCGGCGATCGTCATGGCTGTTGTTCGCCGAGCTGGGCGAGCTGCCCCGCCTGATAATCGGCGATCAGCGCATCGACGATTTCGTCAATCTCGCCTTCCATCATGCGGTCGAGCTTGTAGAGCGTCAGGTTGATGCGGTGATCGGTCACCCGGCCCTGCGGAAAATTATAGGTGCGAATGCGCTCGGAACGGTCGCCGGAGCCGACCTGGCTCTTGCGGTCGGCCGAACGCTCGCTATCCGCCTTCTGGCGTTCGATATCGTAGAGCCGCGAGCGCAGAACCTGCATCGCCTTGGCGCGGTTCTGGTGCTGGCTCTTTTCCGAACTCGTGACGATCAGGCCGGTCGGCAGGTGGGTGATGCGCACGGCCGAATCGGTGGTGTTGACGTGCTGGCCGCCGGCGCCCGACGAACGCATCGTATCGATGCGAATGTCTTCCGGGCGAATGTCGATATCGATCTCTTCCGCCTCCGGCAGCACGGCGACGGTGGCGGCGGAGGTATGTATACGGCCGCTCGCCTCCGTTTCCGGCACGCGCTGCACGCGGTGGACGCCGGATTCGAATTTCAGCCGCGCGAAAGCGCCCTTGCCGGAAATGGTGGCGATGATTTCCTTGAAGCCGCCAGCATCGCCTTCGCTGGCCGAGAGTACCTCGACTTTCCAGCCCTTGGCGGCGGCAAAGCGCTCATACATGCGAAACAGATCGCCGCCGAACAGCGCCGCTTCCGAGCCGCCGGTGCCGGCGCGGATTTCGAGGATGGCGCTCTTTTCATCGGCGGCGTCCTTGGGCAGTAGCAGGATCTGGATGTCCTTTTCCAGAACCTCCAGCCGCGCCTTCACATCGGGCAATTCCATCTCGGCGAGATCGCGCATCTCGCGGTCGACGCTTTTGTCGGCAAGCAGCGCATCGAGATCGTTGCGTTCCGCTTCAGCCTTGTGATAATCGCGAATGCGGGCGACGACCGGCTGCAATTCGGAATATTCCGAAGCCAGCTTGACGTAGACGTCGGCCGCAGGCCCGGCGGACATGCGCGCCTCGATCTCGCCGAACCGGCGTTCCAGTTCGCGCATTTTCTCGACAGGAAGCTGAGCCAAAAACTACTCCGGTTCACCAAGGCAATTCCGGCAACCGCGCGAAGCGTTTGTGCATCCGGAATTGCGGAAAATTAAAATGCCCGCGTCACAGCGGAATATTATGGGCCTGCGCGAACTGCGTCAGGATTTCACGGATCGACATGGTCGGTGCGCGATCGTCCAGCGCCGCGTTCAGCGTCTCGGAAAGCTGCTCGACATCGAGGCCGAGAAGCATCGCCTTGACCGGGCCGATCGAGGTCGGCGACATCGATACCGAGCGATAACCGATGCCAAGAAGCGCCATGGCCGACAGCGGCTTGCCGGCGATTTCGCCGCACAGCGTCACCACGGTATTGTTGCGTTCGCCGGCGCGGGCGATATCGCGCAGTATGCGCAGGAAAGGCCGTCCCATCGTGTCGAAACGATCGGAAACGCGGGCATTGCCGCGATCGACCGCCATCGAAAACTGGAACAGATCGTTCGAGCCGACCGAAACGAAATCGACTTCTTCCATCAATTCGTCGAGCTGCCAGAGCAGCGCCGGCACTTCGAGCATCGCTCCGAACTGCAGCTTGCGCGGCAGCGGATGGCCGAATTTCGACAGGTGCTGAACTTCCTTCTGGAAGAATTCGCGTACGGCCCGGATCTCCGAGACTTCGGTGACCATCGGCACCATCATCTTCAACTCGGCGCCGGCCGATGCCTTCAACAGCGCCCGAAGCTGGGTGCGCAGCAGGCCGGGCCGGTCGAGAACCAGACGGATCGCCCGCCAACCGAGCGCCGGGTTTTCTTCCTCATGGCCGCGAAAATAGGGCAGTACCTTGTCGCCACCGATATCCAGCGTGCGGAAGGTGACCGGCCGCCCGGCCGCCTGGCGCAGCACGCCGCGATAAAATTCTTCCTGCTCCTCCGCCTTCGGCATCTTCGAAGCAATCATGAATTGCAACTCGGTGCGGAACAGGCCGACACCGGACGCACCCGATTCGAAGAGCTGCGGCAGATCGACGAGCAGGCCGGCATTCATCTGCAGATTGATGCGCAGACCGTCACGGGTAATCGGTTCCACGTCGCGCAGCGCCCGGAACTGTTCCTGCCGGCGCGCCCTCAGCTTGACCTTTTCCTCATAGGCGCGCTGCAGGTCGTTGACCGGCCGCAGATGCGCCAGACCCTCGTCGCCATCGATGATCATCGCATCGCCGTTTTCGGCAAGCGCCACGATGCCGGCGGCCTGGCCGACCACCGGAATGCCCATGGCGCGCGCAACGATCACGACATGGCTGGTGACGGCGCCTTCCTCGAGCACAAGGCCGCGCAGATTGGCGCGCGGATAATCGAGCAGTTCTGCAGCGCCCATGGCGCGCGCCAGGATGATGGCATCCTGCGGCAGACCTTCGCCGGACGCACCCGGACCGAAACCGGTCAACTGGCGCAGCAGGCGGTTGGCCAGATCGTCGAAATCATGCATCCGCTCGCGCAGATAGGGATCGGTCAGACGCATCATCCGCGCCTTGGTGTCGCTCTGGACCTTTTCGACCGCCGCTTCCGCCGTCAGGCCGTTGCGGATCGCCTCTTCCAGCTTCCGCACCCAGCCCCGATCATGTGCGAACATGCGGTAGGTTTCCAGAACCTCGCGGTGCTCGCCTTCCATGGAAACGTCGCGGCGCGACAGCATGTCGTCGATGGAGATGCGCAGCGAGCCGAGCGCTTCCGCCAACCGCTTGATTTCCTTGTCGGCATCGTCGTTCAGCAGGTTTGTGACGACGATGCGCGGCTCGTGCAACACGACATAGCCGAGGCCGATGCCTTCGTTATAGCCATCGCCCTCGATGGAAACAGGGCGGCTGAGATCGAGTTCGAGGCCGGGGCGCGTAATCTTCTTGAGTTCGCCGGTCGCCACCATTTCCGCCAGAAGCATGGCGGTGGTTTCCATCGCCTCGACTTCTTCCTCGCGATAGTTGCGCTGCGCCTTGTTCTGGACGACGAGAACGCCTAGCGTCCGCCCTGCCCGCAGGATCGGCACGCCGAGGAAGGAATGATAAATTTCTTCGCCGGTTTCCGGCAGGTAGCGGAAGGCGGGATGGGCTTGCGCATCGGAAAGATTGAGCGGCTGGGCGCTGGCGGCGATCGTGCCGACGAGACCCTGGCCCATCTTGAGCTGGGCAAGGTGGACCGCGTCCTTGTTCAGACCTTCGGTCGCGTAAAGTTCGAGAACGCCATCGGAACGCAGCACATAGACGGAGCACACTTCCGCAACCATGTTCTGCGCAATCTGGCGAACAATCTGGTCCAGGCGCTCCTGAGGCCCAAGCGGCTCCGCCATCAATTCGCGCAGCCGCTTGAGCAGGACGCGCGGACCTGCGGACAGGTCTCTCATCGCGTGCATGCTCCCGCTCTTCATTGCCTCACCCGCGGCACCGGCCGCGGGCATTATCGCGGCCGGTCACAACCGGCCCACGTTCAGCTTTTATCGAGACCGTAGCAGGAATGCAAAGTCCGTACAGCAAGTTCGGCATATGCGCCGTCGATCAGGATGGAAATCTTGATTTCCGAGGTCGTAATCGCCTTGATGTTGATGCCCTTTTCCGACAGCGCGCGGAAGGCGGTGGCGGCAACACCCGCATGCGAGCGCATGCCGATACCGATGACCGACACCTTCACCAGGCCTGATTCGTTCTGGATGACGTCGAAGCCGATCCGGTCCTTGTTGTCGGCGAGGATCTTGGCCGCCTTTTCCAGGTCGCCCGAGGGAACCGTGAAGGTCATGTCGGTGCGCGAACCGTCCTCGGAAATGTTCTGGACGATCATGTCGACATTGATGTGGCTTTCGGCCAGCGGGCCGAAGATCGCGGCGGCGACGCCGGGCCGGTCGGCAACGCGACGCAGCGAAATCTGGGCTTCATCCTTGGCATAGGCAATGCCGGTTACGACTTCCT
>CAMFHE010000099.1 GCA_945952045.1 uncultured Rhizobium sp. | reverse complement strand
CCTTGATGCCATAAGACATACTTCAAGTCGGACCACTTCAGTGGGGGCGGATCACCGGCGTATCCTTGAGCAGCCAGGTCGCGAATTCCGGAATATGCTGGACCCTGACGCAGCCGGACGAGTGAAAGCGGCTCGCGTCGCCGAACAGGCCCGGGTCGGGCGTGTCATGAAGATAGACGGAATGCTGATTGGCGAAGTTGATGCGAACGCGTCCAAGGGCATTGCGGCTGCCTGGCTCCTGCCGGAACATATAGTTGGTCGCCTCGTCGGTGCTCCAGTCGATGCTCGACGGCGACACTTCTTTCCAGTTGCCGGTGTAAATACGCATCCCCATACGCGTCAGGTAATCCGGGTCCCTGCGGATGATCGGGATGAGATCGCGGCGGATGATGCTTTTCGGCACATGCCAATAGGGATTGAAGTTGATCTCGTGGATCTTGCTCGAAAGCAGCGGCGTCGCGCGATTAGGCTGACCGACGACGGCCGACTGGCGCAGCACCACGGCGCCATCTTCGACCATCTCGATCTGCGCCGAGGGAACGTTGACCGTCACCTGGCGGCGATCGTCGACGAGAGCGGCCTGCAATCTGGGAATATTCGCCGCGAGGCTCCGCGCCCTGTCCGCCGCCGGACGGTTAAGCGCCTCGTAGGTAGCGGCGGCCGCAACGCCGTCGACCGTCAGACCATGCCGCGCCTGAAACCTGCGAATGCCGGCGTCGACGAAGCTGTCGACGACGGTGCCCGCGCCATATTGCGGCGCCAGGTCGCCCGTCACAGCGAGGCGTTGGCGCAGCCAGGAGACTTCGTTGCCCTGCGCGCCAAGGGAGAGCCGATGCGTGAACGGATACGTCGGCCATCCGCCTTCGGCCGCCCAGCCGGCGTAGGTTTCGGAGGCAATCCGCGTCGCGTGCAATGTCGTCGCCGAAAGCAGCGGCGTTTCTACATCCTGCAGGCCATCCATACGGGCGCTTGCGGTGTCGAAGACCCCGTCCCAGGCATGAGCGGGTGCGGCGGCGAAGGCTGCTGATGCCAGCCCGCCGATCAGAAGAGAGCGTCGGTCCAGCATCAAGTCCGTTTCCCCCTCGCTTCGAGAACTGCCTGGCCAAGGCCGGTGCGATCGAGCATGCCACCGTAGACCTTCGAGCCGATGGCGAAGGAGGGCGTGCCGGCCAGGCCGAAGGCCCTGGCCATGCGATCGTTGCGCGACAAGGTATCGGCCACTGCTTCAGGTGAGTGGGCCGGCGCGAGACCTTTGACGCTGGCGTCCTCGAGGACTTCGATGACATCGTTCTCGGTGAGCCGTCCTTCCGAACTCATCAGCGCCTCGTGGGCGCGGCTGTAGGCCTGCGGATCGAGCGCCAGAACGCGCTGGGCCGCAAACCGCGACGCTTCACCAAAGATCGGCCAGTCGCGCATCATGAGACGCAGATTGCCGTCGTCGCTGACGAATTTTTTGAGCTCGGGATAGGTGCTTTTGCAATATGGGCATTGGTAGTCGAAGAACTCGACGATTGTGACGTCGCCATCCTGATTGCCGAGCACCGGCGTCACCGGATCGGAAAAAACCTCCTCACGGGACGGCTGCCGGGCAGCGACGTGCGTTGCGGTCGCAGGGATCGCCAAGAGCGCGGCGGTCGAAATCAGAAAACATCGTCGTGACTGCATTCATTCAGTCCTCCGTGGGATTTCGGACCGAAACGCAGTTGCAAGCTTAAGCTAGCCTTAAGTGGATGACTCGACGGCTCGCCCAATCGAACATCGGCAATGTCGGGAGGGTGTCATCCGTCGAGGACGTATTGCATGATAGGCTGATCGACTGGCGCAAGATATCTCGACGCGATTTTTCAAGCGGGCCAACCTTCCGGCACTATCTTTTTGGCTATTGATGATTGCAACGTTGGTGACGATCAGCCGCGTCGGATGATAGCGATTGGACCGTTGCCTCATTCGCGCAGGGTTCAGATCGCCGCGTTATTGCGAGACCTGCTCGAATGCCTCTAACGCCTTCGCCGCATACATCACGGAAGGCCCGGCGCCCATATAGACGGCCATACCGAGCGTCTCGCTGATTTGCTCACGGGTTGCGCCAGCCTTTGCTGCTCCCTCCGCATGATAGGCAATGCAGGGCTGGCATCGTGTCGCGACGCTGATGGCCAACGCAATGAGCTCTTTCGTTGCCGGATCAAGCGCCTCTCCGGCATGCGCCGACCGCGCCATGTCGGAGAATGATTTCATGACCGCCGGCGCTTCCTGTCGCAATGACTTCACGCCGCCATTCATGTTCTCGATCAGCTTCTTCCAGTCTTCGATCATTTTATTCTCCATCTTCAAATAAGCAGTGAACCACGGGAGCTCCGGGCCCGGCGGTTCCCGTGGCTGCTGATACCTCGATCAGGCCATGAGGGCGCCCGCGCTCCGGTAGAGCACGTAGGCCGCGACAACGAAGATCAACGCCGCAAAAATGCGGTTGAGTGTGTTCTTGCCCGTCGACAGACGGTTGGCGAGCATCATGCCCACAATGCCGCCGACGATGCCGCCAGCGATGAACTCGAAGGCGATCGTCCAATCGACGAGACCAGATGCGGCGTAGTTTAGTGCCGTGGCCAATCCAAAGCTGCCGACGGCCAGGAGCGAGGATCCGATCGCGTTGATGGTGGGCATTCCAGTCGCGAGGATGAGACCCGGCACGATCAGGAAGCCGCCGCCGATTCCGAAGAAGCCTGAGGCGGACCCGGCCGCGAAGGCGACGGCGGCGGTGATCAGGCATGTCCTCAGATCGGCGGCACGCTCGGCGGATGCGGCGGCTTTGCGCGGGCGCAGCATCATGACGCCAACGAGGATCATCAGCAGTCCGAAGAGGAAGAGGAGCCGCTGTCCATCCACCAGCTTGCCGAGCGTCGAGCCGGCCAGCGCGCCCACCGTGCCGACCCCGGCGAAGACGATCGCGCAGCGCCAGCGGACGTTGCCGCTCTTGGCATGGCCGATGAGGTTGGCGAAGGCGTTGACCGAAACGGCGAGCGCACTCGTCCCGATGGCGATATGCGGCTGTGTCACGCCGACGACGTAAAGCAGCAGCGGCGTGGCGAGAATCGAGCCGCCTCCGCCGACGAGGCCGAGGGAGAAGCCGACAAGCCCGCCCGAGGCGAGCGCGGGGCCGATATTGGCAAGCATGGCTCAGCCCTTTCCGGCGAGGAACTGATCATGCGTGACCATTCCGATGAACATGGCGACGGCGAAGATGACCGCGGGGGCGAGGCCGAGCGAAAGCGATGCGATTGCGGGACCGGGGCAGAAGCCGGCCAAGCCCCAGCCGACGCCGAAAATCGCCGACCCGAGGATGAGCGGGCGGTCGATACGGGTTTTGGTCGGCAGATGAAGCTGATCGTCGAACAGAGGCTTGTTGATCGCGAAGGCGATCCTGTAGCCGATGAAGGCGACGACGACGCCGGCGCCGAGGACGAAGATCAGGCTTGGGTCCCATGCGCCGATGATGTCGAGGAAGGCTTTCACCTTGGCGGGGTTGAGGAGACCGGAGATCGCGAGACCGAGGCCGAACAGAAGGCCGGCGGCAAGGGCCGTCAGGATGCGCAGAGCCGGAGTCATAGCCAGCCTCCTACCCGCATCACAAGCACGGTCAGGATCGCCGTTGCGAGGAAGGTCAGCACGGCGACGAAGGACCGTGGCGACAGTCGCGCCAGTCCCGAGATGCCGTGGCCGGATGTGCAACCCGATCCCATGCGGGTGCCGACGCCGACAAGCAGGCCGGCGACAATCAGAAGCGGCCAGGATGCTGCAACGACCACCTGTGGCGCAGCGCCGAAGATGAAGAGATAGGTCAGCGGGCCGAGAAGGAGGCCGGCGACAAAGGCAATGTCGTGACCGAACCGCTCACCGCGTTGGCCGAGCAGCCCGCCGACGATACCGCTGATGCCCGCGATTCGGCCGTTGAGCAGCATGAGAAGACTGGCTGATAAGCCGATCAGCGCGCCGCCGGCCAAAGGTGCAAGATAGGTGTCCATCACCAGGCCGCCCCCTCAAGCGCATTGAGCGGGAGCTTAAGATAGCGTTTGCCATTCCCCTCCGGTTCAGGAAGCTTTCCGCCATTCATGTTCACCTGCAGCGCATGCAGGATCAGCTTGGGCATCGGCAGGGTCGCATCGCGCTCTTCGCGCAGCTTGACGAAGCTCTCCTCGGTCTGGCCGGCAATGTGCGGATTGAACTTCTTCTGCTCGCCGACCGTGCTTTCCCATCGGGCTGGGCGGCCGTCAGGCTGATAGTCATGACCGGTGAAGATGCGCGTCTCGTCACGCAGCGAGAGAATATCCATGATCGACCGCCACAGCCGTTTTGCGCTGCCGCCCGGAAAGTCGGCGCGCGCCGTGCCGGAGTCAGGCATGAACAGCGTGTCGTGAACGAAGGCGGCGTCGCCGATGACATAGGTGATCGAGGCGAGCGTATGGCCAGGCGAGAACAAAACCCTGGCCTTGATCGACCCGAGCTTGAAGGTGTCGCCCTCTTCGAAAAGCCGGTCCCACTGGCTGCCGTCCGCGGGAAAATCCGGCCAGTTGTAGATGCCCTTCCAGAGCTTCTGCACATCGACGACATGGGAGCCGATCGCGGTCGGAGCGCCGGTTTTGTCCTTGAGATAACGGGCTGCGGAAAAGTGGTCAGCATGAGGATGGGTGTCGAGGATCCATTCGACGGTCAGGCCCTGCTCCGCGATGGAAGCGAGAAGCGCATCGGCCTGATCTGTGCTGGTCGACCCGGACTTCTCGTCATAATCGAGCACCGGATCGATGATCGCGCACTTCTTGGTCTCAGGATCACTGACGACATACTGGATGCTCCCGGTGCGCTTCTCGTAAAAGCCTTTGACCTCGGGCTTGCCGACGTGCCGATGGGCGGCGAGCCAATCGCGCGCATGGTCGGGCGCAATGCCGACGTCGCCTGCCACGGCGATCAGCTTGTCGTCGCTGAAGCCTTCGACATCAGCATCGCCAGCCAGCACCCACATGTAGAAGGACCGGGCACCCGAACGGCAATGCGCGAGCACCGGACCGTCCGACGCCACGATCGCCTCTGCGAAACGCCGGACGTCGTCCGGGCGCATGTTGCTGCTTGTGACCGGGATGAAGACATAGTCGAGCCCCGCGGCCTCTGCAGCCTCCTTTTCCGCATCGGAACCGGGCTGGGATGCCTCTTCGCCGTCTGGCCGGTTGTTGATCACCGTCCTGAAGCCGCGTCGGGCGAGTTCGACGAAATCCTCGGGCTGAAGCTGCCCCGCGACGGATAATTTCTCTGTGACCGGGATCGGTTTCATGAGTCGGCTCCTTGACGCTTGTCAATATGAATTACATACTTACATAAAACCAGATATGTAATTCTGCAAGTGGGAGAAGCGCCATGGAAATCATCGAAGATGTTCGGGCTGTGCATGCACCTCGGATGAAGCACCGGATCGTCATCGTCGGCGGCGGATCCGCCGGCATTACTGTCGCGGCCGAGCTCAAGCGGAAGGATGCAAAGCTGGACGTCGCGATCGTCGAGCCCTCGGGCTCTCATTCCTACCAGCCCGGCTGGACGCTGGTTGGCGCGGGCGTCTTCACGCGAAAGCAGACCGAGCGCGAGGAGCAGTCGCTGATCCCCAGCGGTGTGACGTGGATCAAGACAGCGGTCAGCGGCTTCGATCCGGACAATAATCTCGTCAGGCTGAGTGACGGCCGGGCGCTCGGGTACGACTATCTCGTGGCTTGCCCTGGGCTGAAGATCGACTGGGACGCGATCCAGGGGCTGAAGGAGACCCTCGGCAAGAACGGGGTGTGCAGCAACTACCGGGCCGACACGGCGGAATACACATGGCGCCTCATTCAGGACTTCCAGGGCGGCATCGCGCTGTTCACCCAGCCGGGGATGCCGATCAAATGCGCCGGCGCTCCGCAGAAAATCATGTACATGATGGCGGATCATCTTCGTCGGCGCGGCAAGCTGAAAGCCTCGACGCTGAAGTTCTGCCTTGCCGGCGAGGCTCTCTTCGGCGTTCCCTTTTTTGTCCCGCCCTTGCAAAAAGCCGTTGACGAGTACGGGATCGGCATCTGCTACCGGCATAACCTGATCGCCATCAACGGGCCTGCGAAGACGGCGCTGTTTTCGGTGACCGACAAGAACGGCGTGGCGCGCGATGTCGAGATGCGCTTCGACATGATCCATGTCGTCCCGCCGCAGACGGGGCTCGATGTCGTGCGGGAAAGCCCGCTCGCCAATGCGGCGGGGTGGATCGAGGTCGATCCGGCAACGCTGCGTCATGTCCACTATCCGAACGTTTTTTCGCTCGGCGATGCGGCGTCCACCACGAACGCCAAGACGGCGGCGGCCGTCCGGCTCCAGTCCCCTGTCGTGGTAGCCAATCTGCTGGCCGCCATGCAGGACAAGGCCATGGCCAAGACCTATGACGGGTACGGTTCGTGCCCGCTAACGGTGGCTCTCGGCAAGATCGTGCTTGCCGAGTTCGCCTACGGCGGCAAGGTAACGCCGAGTTTTCCGCTCGATCCCCGCGTGCCCCGCAAAAGCATGTGGTACTTGAAAACGAAGTTCCTGCCCTGGCTCTACTGGTCTCACATGCTGAGGGGCGGAACGATCGACATCAAGCATCGCGAGCGGGGCTGGTGAGAGCGTGGTGCTCTCACTTGCCTTCCGCTTGCTTCTTGCGCGCATCCGACACGACCTGCTTGAACCCCTGATAGTCGAGCGTCGACGTCTGGAAGGGGCCAACGAGGTAGGCCGGCGTTCCCGAGAACCCGATGGCATCGGCTTGCGCCATGTTGCGCTTGATGATGGCGTCGATTTCCGCGGACTTGGCCTTCATGTCGGCGTCGAGGCGGGCCATGTCGATGCCGGCGGCCTGGAGGCCTTGCCGCATCTTGTCCTTCGGAACGCCCACGCCGGGAATTCCCATCAGGGCGTGATGCGCGACGTCGTACTTGCCCTGATACTTTGCGGCGAGCGCCATCATCGCGCCGTCGATCGAGGTCGGCCGGATGACGGGCCAATCCTTGTAGACGAGGCGAATCTTGCCGTCCTCCTTGACTACGCGGTCGAGGTCGGGGGCGGATTTCTTGCAGTAGGGGCAATTGTAATCGAGAAAGGCGACGATCGTTACGTCACCTTTCGGGTTGCCGGCCGTCGGCACGGCGGGGTCGTTGAGGATCATTTCCTTGGAGACGTCGGCTTCGGTCTGCGCGAACGATGCGCGGCCTATCAGCGGAATGGTCAATACGGCGCCACCGATGGCGAGCACGGCACCGCGACGCGTAAGAGCTGGCATATAGGATCTCCTTTTGGCCTTGATACGGACAGGTCAACGCCTGCGCGGCCTTCGATCCACGCCCGCCACCTTAAGGCTGGCTTAAGGTGGGCGCCGGATTTCCATCCTTCTGTCGCGTCTGGGGTCTTGTGCGCATGAGAGTATTGCTGGTCGAAGACGACGCTGTGTTGATGAACGGCTTGCAGGTCGGGCTGGGTCTGGCCGGCTTCACCGTGGACGCCGTCGCCACCTGCGCCGATGCTTCAGCCGCGTTGCGCAGCTCGGCCTTCGATGCGGTGGTTCTCGACCTGATGCTTCCGGACGGGTCCGGCCTCGACGTGCTGGACGAGCTTCGACGACGGGCGGTGGCAACCCCGGTTTTGCTCTTAACCGCGCGCGACAGTATTCCCGACCGTATTGCTGGCCTCGACGCCGGCGCAGACGACTATCTCGGCAAGCCTTTCGACCTGAACGAGGTCGCTGCCCGTCTGCGAGCGCTGACGAGACGGGGTAACGGCGGCGGCTCGGCTTGCCGCATCTGGCGCGACCTGCGCCTCGATCCTGCGACGATGGCGGTCTCGAAATCGGGTGAAGGCGTGCGCCTCTCCCGCCGCGAATTCTCCATTCTGCATGCGCTGATGGACCGGCCGGGCCAGATCCTGTCGAAATTGCAGCTCGAGGATCGGCTTTACGGCTGGCAGGAGGATGTCGAGAGCAACACGATCGAAGTTCACATCCACAATCTCAGGCAGAAGCTCGGCCCCGGAATTATCGAGACTGTGAGAGGGGTCGGATACAAGCTCGCGGAGGACAATGCATGAGGTCGATCCGCAGCCGCCTCTTCATGATCCTGATGATCACCACCGGCGTCGTTTGGATGTCGGCGATCGCCTGGATCTATCTCAGCACGCGCGCCGAGGTCGAACGCGTCCTCGATGCCCGCCTAATAGAGGCGGCGCGGATGGTCAGCTCGCTGATCACCAGCCAAGAGATCGACCCCAAGCGCGCCGCGCAGTTACCGACCATCGAACCGGCCCTTCACTCTTCTTACGACCGCCAGCTCTCGTGCCAGATTTGGGCGCTGGACGGCACACTGGTCGGGCGCTCGGACGCGGCCCCGGCAACACCTCTTACCGATAGCGGCGAAGGATTCTCCCAGACAGTGATCGCAGGAGAGATCTGGCGCGTCTATGCGGTGATGAACAGCGATCTCGGGATGCGTGTCCTCGTGGGCGACAATATGCGCGTCCGTGACAGGCTGGTGGCTGACGTCATACGCGGCCTCGCTCTGCCGGCACTGCTGATCCTTCCGATCCTGGCGGGCCTGATCTGGCTGAGCGTTCGCAAAGGGCTTGCACCGTTTACCGCGATGGCCAGCACGCTGGAGACACGTCCGGCGTCGGATCTCAGCGCGTTGCCAGATGACGACACGCCATCGGAGATCAAGCCCGTGATCCGATCACTCAACGGCCTGTTCGCGCGCGTTAGCGCGGCTCGCCAACGAGAGCGCGACTTTACCGCCTTCGCCGCGCACGAGTTGCGAACGCCGATCGCCGGTCTGAAGACACAGGCGCAGGTCGCGTTGGGAAGCGAAGACCAGAAGATTCGAAACAACGCTTTGCGCCAGATAGTGATCGGGGTGGACCGCACCTCTCGCTTGGTGCGGCAGCTTACCGATCTGACCAATACCGAGAGCGGGGAAATCGCAACGACTCAACAGGAAGTGGACCCGGTAAAAATCCTCGGGCAAATCGCCGATGACATCGGTCAACATTACCCGGACGCGGCCACGATCGAAGTGGACCCTCAGCTAGTGGGAATCTGCCTTTCGGTCGATCCATCGCTGTTCACACTCGCGGCCCGGAATCTCCTGGAGAATGCCGCCCTGCATTCGGGGTCTGACGGAGTAGTGCGGTGCTCGGTACGGACGACGACAAATGGCATCGCCGTTGTCATCGATGATAGCGGGCCGGGTATACCCGATGAAGAGCTGCCGAAGGTTCGCGACAGGTTTTATCGCGGCCGCAACAAGACACCGATGGGAAGCGGTCTTGGACTGGCGATTGCCGATCTCGCTATGGAGCGGCTGGGAGGGGATGTCCATCTCGAGAACCGCAGTGAAGGAGGTCTTCGAGGCGAACTACGTTTTCTTGAGACGGCAAAGACCATACGCAGCGAAAAGTATCCCGGAAGGCAACGGCGCGCGCGCCCAGAACGGTCGACGGGCTGATGACGCGGCGGGAGCGAGAAAATCGGAAATGCCGTCCCGTCAGGTTGCATTCGCATGATGAATCGAGACGCCATCGAACTCTATCGCCGTGTGCCAGCGAGATCGAACGTTGTCGTATTATAACGACCTTCAGGATCTACACGCGCAATAAAAACAGGCATCTGGCTCTTCTTCATTCCAGTGCCCGAAATCCTGCAAAATCCGCAACCTGCCCCCAAGTCAGATCGCCACTCGTTCCCCAATTCAGCGAACTCGATGAACGAGACCCATGGCGACCTGTCCACGGCCTGCCTGAACGTGATGGCCACAAGTTCTGCGTCGTGACGCCGATCGGATGGCGACAAGCAGACCTGCCAGGGGATGTTCGCGGTCGAACTCCAGACACCGAGGCGCAGACCTCTGCCAGACCGGGCTTTTCTACCTGCTACTGGAAAGGTTGCGTGGTGGGGTTTCTTTCCCGGCCGTGGCCACTGGCGCAAGATGAAGGGCACGGCCCTGACCATCGCCGCGACGAACGTTGTCGGCGGGGCCGAGGTCCCGACCTTCAAGGTTTCGCTGAACGGCTTCACCACCGCGCTCAATCGGGCGGCCGAGCTCGCGAAATGACGGGACCCACCGCGCTTCAGACGGGGGGCCGCAACTAAGGAGAGTGCGGAATTGAAAACGTGGTTTCAGAAGCTGACCGACGTCACTGCGGTCGCGCGCACCGAGGATATGTTAAAGGGCGCGCTGCCGTCGCTTGTACAGGAGTTGGGTTTTGACGGTTATGCCTATCTCTATGTAGAACCTGTCCGGATGCACGCCGTTTCTAACTATGCGCAGGAATGGCAGGATCGCTATTTCAGTGAGCGCTATCGGAACGTGGATCCGGTCGTGCAAGCCGCCTGCGCGACGATGCGTGCCTTCACATGGTCGGCGCCCTCGTCCCGTGAATGCAAGAGCAAGCAGGTCCGGCGCTTCTATTCAGAGGCCGCCGATTTCGGAATCCGGTCCGGCATCAGCATTCCGATCCGCACCGCCTCCCGTCACTTGTCGATGCTGACGCTCGCCTCCAGCAAGCCGTCGCTTTCACTCGACCGCGACATCGATCAGATCGCCGCCGTGACCGCCGTCGCCTTTCTCCACGCCACGGTAGAAGCTCATAAGGTCAGACCGACGGCACAGATTCGCGCGCAGCTGACAGCCCGCCAAGCACTTTGCCTGAAATGGTCGGCGGAGGGAAAGTCGATGAAGGATATCGCCGCGCTTGAGAACCTGTCCTTCGCGACGGTCAATTTTCACCTGAACAATGCGCGCGAGATCCTCGACGCCGCGAGCCTCGCACAGGCAACAGCCCTGGCCACGAAACTCGAGTTGATCTGACGAAAGTCAGTCGGCCAACACTTCAGGAATATAGCCGAGTACGTCGAGCAACGTCGACAACACGGTCTGTTGGGCATGAACGTCGATCATTGCCCGCACATAGGCGGTGTGTGCGGGGCCGGGCGCCCCGTCGGATTTCTCACATTGGTGAGCTTCGGTCTCGCGCATCTCGGCGAGGTCGCGCAGATAGCGGTGCTTGCGGATTGCCTCGACGACCATGGGTTCGAGGACGGATTTGGGAAGGCCCCTAGTCAGCCCGACGACCGGCCTCAAGATCGTTTGTACCTGCGTGTCTGCGTGATCATTACCGGATCTTCTCATCATAACCATCTGCGCTGATCGTCAGCGGTACGCCCCCGCCAACAGACATCCCTTGACCCCGAGCCGGGGGTTAGAATCCGTGATGAAACGGCCCTACGACCTTTAGCGAGAAGCCTGGACATACGTCGCAGGCCCCCGGCCGTAGGTCAGAGGATCTCGGTGCCGTTTCGGCCGACACCAACCGTTCATCAGGGGATTCTAAGCCCCGAGGCGGCGCGTACCACCCTGGGTCTCTTCATAGATGCAACAGGATTCATGCGCCAGATCGCATCGCGAGCATTCCGGCAAAAACAGTGCCAAGTCTTATCACTTCCTCGCTTTTCGCGAGAACCTAGGCTGCGTTGACAAAAGCTGACAACCAGATCATCGCGGCAGCAAGGTTGAG
>CAMFHE010000098.1 GCA_945952045.1 uncultured Rhizobium sp. | reverse complement strand
GCGCGCTGCCGGGCATCGAGCCGGATGGCAAGCTGATCTGGACCTATTTCGAGGCGATGAAGCCCGAGGAAATGCCGAAGTCGCTGCTGGTCATGGGCTCCGGCGCCATCGGCATCGAATTCGCCTCCTTCTACCGCACGATGGGCGTCGAGGTGACGGTCGTCGAAATCATGAGCCAGGTCATGCCGGTCGAGGATGCGGAAATCTCCGCGCTTGCCAAGAAGCAGTTCGACAAGCAGGGCATGAAGATCCTGCTCGAGGCCAAGGTCGCCAAGGTCGAGAAGGGCGCCAATTCGATCACCGCTCACATCGAGACCAAGGACGGCAAGACGCAGACGATCACCGCCGACCGCATGATCTCCGCCGTCGGCGTGCAGGCCAATGTCGAGAATATCGGGCTTGAGGCGCTCGGCGTGAAGACCGAGCGCGGCTTCATCGCCATCGACGGTTACGGCAAGACCAATGTTCCCGGAATCTACGCCATCGGCGACGTCGCCGGCCCGCCGATGCTCGCCCACAAGGCGGAGCACGAAGCCGTCATCTGCGTCGAAAAGATCGCCGGCCTGCCGAATGTCCATCCGATGGACAAGAACAAGATTCCCGGCTGCACCTATTGCCATCCGCAGGTGGCGTCGGTCGGTCTGACCGAAGCGAAGGCGAAGGCCGAGGGCCGTGATATCCGCGTCGGCCGCTTCCCCTTCGTCGCCAACGGCAAGGCGATTGCGTTGGGCGAAGACCAGGGTCTGGTCAAGACCATCTTCGACAAGAAGACCGGCGAACTGCTCGGCGCGCATCTGGTCGGGGCCGAGGTCACCGAACTGATCCAGGGCTTCGTCGTGGCGATGAACCTGGAGACGACGGAAGAGGATCTGATGCACACCATCTTCCCGCATCCGACGATTTCGGAAACCTTGAAGGAAAGCGTTCTCGACGCTTATGGCAGGGCGCTGAACGCTTGATAAACGCCTGTGCCGCCCTTGATAGGAGGGTGGCAAACAGGAAAGGAAATGCCCATGTCTCTGTCTATCGGTGCGCAAGCCTGGATCGTCTTTCTGCTCATCGGCCTTGTGGCTGGCTTTCTGGCCAGCCTCGTGGTCGGTGGCGGCGGGTTGATCCGGTGCCTGGTGAGTGGTGTGATCGGCGCGTTTGTCGGCGGTTTCCTGTTTCAGGCGCTGGGTATTTCCTTGGGGATAGACAACGCGCTGGTCGTGCAGATCATTCATGCAACGGTCGGCGCAATCATCGTCGTGCTCGTGGCGCGGCTGGTCGCATAAGGTTTGGGGATCTGATATGGAAAATGTCGGTTGGATTGCTTCCATCTTCATCGGCGGCTTCGCCGGGTGGATGGCCGGCAAGTTCATGGATGTGCGGTTTGGCATTTTCCTGAACATTATCCTGGGGATCGTCGGTTCGGTCGTGGCCGTCGCGGTCCTCAGGCAGTTCAATGTTTTCGTCCAGGATAGCAAGCTCGGCTATCTGGTGACGGCCTTTCTCGGCGCCAGCCTGTTGCTGTTCGTCGTGAAGCTGATCAGAAGGTAAGGCATTTCCGGACGGAAATGCGGTAAACAACGAGATTGAGCGTTTCCGCGCAGGGCGCGCGGAGGAAGCGGTTTTAAAAATGGTGACGATTCTCGACACGATGACGGCGGATGCCAAGCGCGTACGCCATCCGGAAAAGGCCCATCGCCCGGATACCGAGGTGATGCGCAAGCCGGAGTGGATCCGCGTCAAGGCGCCGGTGTCGAAGGGCTATAACGAGACCCGCGCCATCGTGAAGGAAAACAAGCTGGTCACCGTCTGCGAAGAGGCGGGGTGTCCGAACATCGGCGAGTGCTGGGACAAGAAGCACGCCACCTTCATGATCATGGGCGAGATCTGCACCCGCGCCTGCGCCTTCTGCAACGTCTCGACCGGCAAGCCGCATCCGCTCGATCTGGCCGAGCCGGAAAACGTCGCCAGGGCGGTGAAGACCATGGGGCTGTCCCACGTCGTCATCACCTCCGTCGATCGTGACGATCTCGAAGACGGCGGCGCCGAGCATTTCGAGAAGGTGATCTGGGCAATCCGTGCCGCGTCGCCGCTAACCACCATCGAGATCCTGACGCCGGACTTCCTCAAGAAGCCGGGCGCGCTGGAGCGCGTCGTCGCCGCCAAGCCCGATGTCTTCAACCACAATCTCGAAACCGTGCCGGGCAATTACCTGACGGTGCGCCCCGGCGCGCGCTATTTCCATTCGCTGCGCCTGCTGCAGCGGGTCAAGGAACTCGATCCGACGATGTTCACCAAATCAGGCATCATGGTCGGCCTCGGGGAAGAGCGCAACGAAGTGTTGCAGCTTATGGACGACCTGCGCACTGCCGATGTCGACTTCATGACCATCGGCCAATACCTGCAGCCGACGCGCAAGCACCACAAGGTCGAGAAGTTCGTCACGCCGGACGAATTCAAATCCTATGAGACGGTCGCCTATTCCAAAGGCTTCCTCATGGTCGCCTCCAGCCCGCTGACGCGCTCGTCGCATCACGCCGGCGACGATTTCGCCCGGCTGCGCGCCGCCCGCGAGAAGAAAATTCTGGCTGCCGCCGATTAGACATCCGTATCGCCTTCGACTAAAACCGCCGTCCCCCAAGGGGATCGGCGGGTTTTTCGTTTCGAGGGCAGGGATATGGTGGTTTCGATTGCAATCGACGACGCAGCCGAACGGCTGAAGAGGGCGCAACGCGTGCTGATCATCGGCTGCTCGGGTAGCGGCAAAAGCACGCTGGCGCAAAAACTCGCGCGCCATCTTGGCCTGCCTTACGTGTCGATGGACCGCGAGATCTTCTGGTTGCCGGGCTGGCAGATGCGGCCCCGCGCCGAAGCCTTGTCCCGCTTGCAGGAGATCGTGGCGCGGGAACCCTGGATCCTCGATGGCACCAGCCCCGGAACACTGGCGCTGCGTTTGCCGCGCAGCCATCTCGTTCTCTGGCTGCGGCCGTCGCGTCTTGTATCGCTAAAAGGGGTGATCTGGCGGTGGGTGCGCTTTCGTGGCCGCTCCCGCCCAGAGATGGCGGAGGGTTGCCCGGAGAAGATCGACCGCGAATTCCTCACCTATATCTGGAACTTTGAAAAGACCGAAAGCCCGGAGATCGAGGAAAATCTTGCGGCATTCGGTCCGGATGTGCCGGTTCTGGTGTTGAAATCCCGGAGCGAAGGTCGGCGGCTACTTGCCAGATTGGGCGCGGATCATTAGCTCTCGGCTATGCCTCAGTTCGAAACCCGTCGCCCCGTTCCCCATAGTCCCGAGAGGATGTTCGACCTCGTTGCCGATGTCGAGCGTTACCCGGAATTCCTTCCCCTGTGCGAGGCGCTGACCGTGCGCACCCGCAAGGAGCGCGACGGCAAGGAACTGCTGGTCGCCGACATGACCGTCGGCTACAAGGCGATCCGCGAAACATTCGCCACGCAGGTGCTGCTGAACCGCGCCGAACGGGTGATCGACGTCAAATACATCGACGGCCCGTTCAAATATCTCGACAATCGGTGGCGCTTCGAAGAGGCGCCCGGCGGCGGTTCGGTCGTCGATTTCTTCATCGACTATGAATTCAAGAGCCGCATTCTCGGCGCGCTGATGGGCTCGATGTTCGACCGCGCCTTCCGCATGTTCGCCGAAGCGTTTGAAGCGCGCGCGGACAAGATTTATGCGCCCTGAGCCGCTTCGATAAGCATCTCCAAGGCCGTCCTGATCGTCGCCAGCCGGATTTCCGTGCGGCCAATGTCGCCATAGCGCATCTCGCGATGCAGCGGTTCGCCGTTGCATGACTTTGCGGCGATATGCACCAGCCCGACCGGCTTTTCGGCCGAGCCACCGCCCGGCCCGGCAATGCCGGTGACCGCCACTGCGACGCTGGCGCGAGATCGGTACAGAGCACCATTCACCATCTGCAATGCCGTATCCCGCGACACGGCGCCGAACTGGGCCAGCGTTCCGGATTGCACGCCGAGCAGGTCGCTTTTCGCCGCGTTGGTGTAGGTGACGAAACCGCGGTCGACGACGGCCGAGGAGCCGGCGATCTCGGTCAACGCGCCTGCGATCAGGCCGCCGGTGCAGGATTCTGCCGTAGCGATCATCAGCTTCCGTTGTGTGAAGTCGCTGACGATACGGCGGGCCGTCTCTTCGATATCGGCGGGAAACAGGCTCATGCGCTTTTCCTTCCATAAACGACGGTGGCGGTGGCAATCGCGGCAATGCCTTCGCGGCGGCCGATGAAGCCGATCTGTTCGTTCGTCGTCGCCTTGACCGAGCAGCGTTCGAGATCGATCTTCAGCATGTCGGCGAGGTTGGCGCGCATGGCGTCGCGATGCGGCCCGACTTTTGGCGCTTCGGCGATCAGCGAGACGTCGGCATTCATGATCGTGCCGCCCTTTTCACGAACAATTTTCGCTGCGTGTTCGAGGAAGATGCGCGAGGCGGCACCGCGCCATTGTGGATCGGAGGGCGGGAAATGATCGCCGATATCGCCAGCGCCACAGGTGGCGAGCAGGGCGTCGGTCAAGGCGTGTAGCGCGACGTCGGCGTCCGAATGGCCCTTCAGTCGCTGGTCATGCGGAATGAAAATGCCGCACAGCGTCACGCCATCGCCGGGCTCCAGTTGATGGACGTCGTAGCCATTGCCGGTGCGCACGTCGGGCAGGTGGGCGGAAAGCTTTTCGTCGGCCATGTCGATATCCCGTTTCACTGTCAGTTTTACATTATCCGGCGTGCCGGCCACGATTGTCACCGGGATGCGCGCCCATTCGGCGATGGAAGCATCGTCGGTGAAATCCGCATGGCCGGCGAGCGCCGCCTTTTCATGGGCTTCGAGGATCTCGGCAAAGCGGAAGGATTGCGGCGTCTGCGCCGCATAAAGCCCGGCGCGCGGCACGGTCTCGATCACCTGGCCATGGCGGTCGCCACGCTTCAGCGTATCGGCCACGGGGATGGCCGGCAGAACGCCGATGGCGCCGGCCTCGAAGGCGCTGACGACACGCTCGAGCAGGTCGTGATCGATGAAGGGCCGCACGGCATCCTGGATCATCACATGGCTGATGCCCGAGCCGGAAAAATGCCGAAGGCCGTTCAGCACCGATTGCTGCCGCGTCGCCCCGCCATGCACCACGGTGAGATCACTGCGGTCGGGAACCGCCTTCGCCAGCAGCTCTTCATCGTCGGGATGGATGACGATGCAGACGGAAACCGGCAAGCGCCAGGTGCGGAAGCAATCCAGCGTATGGGCGATCACCGACCGGCCGCCGATCAGGCGATATTGCTTCGGCCCGTCCTGCGGCGCACCCGCACGTTCGCCCCGCCCGGCCGCAACAATGACCACGCCGAGGGAGAGGGAAACATCCGTTGACATAATTTTCGGCAATTCTTCCGTCCGTCTGCAATTTGGCCATGGTCTACCGGCTTGGGCAGGGCTTTTCCAGCTATCGCCCAAAAAATACCGGCATCGTCGCAAGGGTCTTGCAAGGCCGGCAAGAATGGCTAAAAATGGTGCAACAAAATGAACTGCTCGAAAGATAACCATTTGGGCTCGAATTTTCTCGAAACTCCCCTTGATATCGGCGGTGTCGGTATCCGCAATCGCGTGATCCTGGCGCCGATGTCCGGCGTGACCGACCTGCCTTTCCGGCAATTGGCCTGGCGTTACGGCGCCGGTCTCGTCGTCACCGAAATGGTCGCCAGCCGCGAACTGGTCGGCAATGCCAATGAATCCTGGGCGCGATTGAACAGCATGGGCCTCAAGCCGCATATGGTGCAGCTTGCTGGCCGCGAGGCGCGCTGGATGGGCGAGGCGGCGAAGATCGTCGCCGATAACGGAGCCGATATCATCGATATCAATATGGGCTGCCCGGCCAAGAAGGTGACTGGCGGCTATTCCGGCGCGGCGCTGATGCGCGATCCCGATCTGGCCCTGTCGCTGATCGAGGCGACCGTCGCGGCTGTCTCCGTTCCGGTGACGGTGAAGATGCGGCTTGGCTGGGATGAGAATTCGCTGAATGCGCCCGAGATCGCCCGCCGGGCGGTGGACGCCGGTGCGCAGGCCATCACCGTCCACGGCCGCACCCGCATGCAATTCTATGAGGGAAGGGCGGATTGGGATGCGATCCGCGCCGTGCGCGAGGTGGTCTCCGTGCCGCTGATCGCCAATGGCGATGTCGACACATCAGAGGATGCGCTGGAGATCCTGCGCCGCTCCGGGGCTGATGCCGTCATGGTCGGCCGCGCCTCGCAAGGGCGTCCCTGGCATGCGGGCTGGCTGGCGGGCCATGCCGCGCCCGATCGGTCGGAAATCGCCGAGATCGCGGTCGCCCATTATCGCGCCATGCTGGAATTCTACGGCGAGACGGTTGGCGTGCGCCATGCGCGCAAACATCTCGACTGGTATCTGCAGCGCTTTGCTCCCGGCCTTCCAGTCGAGGAAAAGGCCGCGCTGTTGACCTCTCGCGATCCCGCGGTGGTCTGTGAACGCCTATTCGCCGCGCTCGATGCCGGCGCGAATCTAAAAAGGGATGCGGCATGAACGACCCGTTCAACAAACCCGCCATGCCCGGCAATGCGCTGGCCCTGACGGTGCTCAATGCCATCCAGAACCCGGTGATCATGGTCAACGAAGACGGCTTCATCGTCTTCGCCAACTGGGAGGCGGAAGCGTTTTTCGGCGCAAGTGCTGCGCATCTGGCGCGCTATCGAATCTCCACCTTCATTCCTTTCGGCAGTCCGTTGCTCGCGCTGATCGATCAGGTGCGCGAGCGGCTTGCGCCGGTCAACGAATACCGTGTCGATCTGAGTTCGCCGCGTCTCGGCCAGGAAAAGCTGGTCGATCTCTATGTCGCGCCCGTGGTGACCGAGCAGGGCTCGGTGGTCATCGTCTTCCAGGAACGCTCGATGGCCGACAAGATCGACCGTCAGCTGACGCATCGGGCCGCCGCGCGCTCGGTCACCGGGCTTGCTTCGATGCTGGCGCATGAGATCAAGAACCCGCTCTCGGGCATTCGCGGCGCCGCCCAGCTTCTCGAAACCTCGGTTGCGGGCGATGACCGCTCTCTGACCCGGCTGATCTGCGAAGAGACCGACCGCATCGTCTCGCTGGTCGACCGCATGGAGGTTTTCTCCGATGAGCGGCCGGTGGATCGCCATCCGATCAACATCCATGCGGTGCTCGATCATGTGAAGGCGGTCGCCAAGGCCGGTTTTGCCCGCGATATCAAGATCGTTGAGAATTACGATCCGTCGCTGCCCTCTGTGCACGCCAATCGCGACCAGCTCATTCAGGTGTTTCTCAATCTGGTGAAGAACGCTGCCGAAGCTGTCAGCGGTCGGCCGGATGGCGAAATTACGTTAACGACCGCCTATCGCCCCGGCATTCGCCTGTCGGTCGCCGGCACGCGTGAAAAGATTTCGCTGCCACTGGAATTCTGCGTTCATGACAATGGTCCTGGCGTGCCGGCCGATCTGCTGCCGCACCTCTTCGATCCGTTCATCACCACCAAGACCAACGGCTCCGGCCTCGGCCTTGCCCTTGTCGCCAAGATCATTGGCGCTCATGGCGGCATCGTCGAGTGCGACAGCCAGAACCACCGAACCACATTCCGCGTGCTGATGCCGGCCCACAAGGATGCCGCGCTCGAAGACTCCAGCCCCAATCCCAAGGGAACCCATCGATGACAGCCACGATCCTTGTCGCCGACGACGACGCCGCTATCCGCACGGTGCTGAACCAGGCGTTGAGCCGTGCCGGCTATGACGTCCGGATCACGTCCAATGCCGCGACCCTGTGGCGCTGGATTTCGGCCGGCGAGGGCGACCTCGTCGTGACCGATGTTGTCATGCCCGATGAAAACGCCTTCGACCTTCTGCCGCGTATCAAAAAAGCGCGCCCGGATCTGCCCGTTCTGGTGATGAGCGCGCAGAACACCTTCATGACCGCCATCAAGGCCTCCGAAAAGGGCGCTTATGACTATCTGCCCAAGCCCTTCGACCTGACTGAACTGATCGCCATCATCGGCCGCGCCTTGTCGGAGCCGAAGCGTCGGCCGGCAAAGCTGGAAGACGATTCGCAGGACGGCATGCCGCTCGTCGGCCGCTCCGCCGCCATGCAGGAAATCTATCGCGTGCTGGCGCGGCTGATGCAGACCGATCTGACGCTGATGATCACCGGCGAATCCGGCACCGGCAAGGAGTTGGTCGCCCGCGCACTGCATGATTACGGCAAGCGCCGCAATGGCCCGTTCGTGGCGATCAACATGGCGGCGATCCCCCGCGACCTGATCGAATCGGAACTGTTCGGCCATGAGAAGGGCGCGTTTACCGGCGCCCAGAACCGATCCACCGGCCGCTTCGAGCAGGCCGAGGGCGGCACGCTGTTTCTCGACGAAATCGGTGATATGCCGATGGATGCGCAGACGCGTCTGCTGCGAGTGTTGCAGCAGGGCGAATATACCACCGTTGGCGGCCGAACCCCGATCCGCACCGATGTGCGCATTGTTGCTGCGACCAACAAGGACCTGAAAACGTCGATCAATCAGGGCCTGTTCCGCGAAGACCTCTATTACCGCCTCAATGTCGTTCCCCTGCGTCTGCCGCCCTTGCGCGACCGCGCCGAAGATATTCCCGATCTCGTCCGTCACTTTATCCAGCAGGCGGAAAAGGAAGGTCTCGGCACCAAGCGTTTCGATCAGGAGGCGCTGGAACTCATGAAGGCCTATCCTTGGCCCGGCAACGTCCGCGAGCTGGAAAACCTTATCCGCCGCCTGATGGCGCTCTATCCGCAGGATGTCATCACCCGCGAGATCATCGAGGCCGAACTACGCAACGACGTGCCGGACAGCCCCATCGAAAAAGGCGTGGTTCGCACCGGTTCGGTCACCATCGCTCAGGCGGTCGAGGAGAACATGCGCTCCTATTTCGCGAGCTTCGGCGACAAGCTGCCGCCATCCGGCCTCTATGATCGCGTTCTCGGCGAAATGGAGTATCCGCTGATCCTGGCGGCGCTGACGGCAACGCGCGGAAACCAGATCAAGGCGGCCGATCTGCTCGGCCTTAACCGTAATACGTTGCGTAAAAAGATCCGTGAGCTTGGCGTCTCCGTGTATCGCAGTTCCCGCACAGCTTGACATTGCCGCGCAAGGCGTTGCATTTTCGCCACAATGCGTTGCTTAAAGGTCACGCTGACGTGAGGCGATCGACCCCGGAGAACGAGTGCTCGGGTTCGTGCGGCATGTCCGTGTGGGTGGCGACTGCGCACGAGATTGTGTGCCTGTTTGGCGTAATCTTAAAATGGAAGCGAAGCCGCGACGGTTTTTCCGAAGCGGCTTGAAGCTGTGGCAAGCAGCGGAGGGGTTGATGACGCCAATGGCGACAGACGAGGCGGGGACGATCGCACATGATCGTCGCGCGTCTTTCGCATTGCCGGGCCTGATCCTCGCCGGCGGGGCGCTGATCAGCGCCATTCTTTCCCTGATCGTCCTTCTCGGCCTGACGCCCATTGCACCGACCACCAATGTGGTGATCGCCTCGGCCGCGGTGAACTCGCTGTTCGTCATCGGCCTTGCGATCCTCATCGGCCGCGAAATCGCCCGCCTGCTGAAGGCACGGCGGCGCGGACGCGCGGCGGCGCGATTGCATGTACGCATCGTCGTCCTGTTCTCCATCGTCGCGATTACGCCGGCGATTCTTGTTGCCATCTTCGCCAGCGTCACCTTGAATGTCGGTCTCGACCGCTGGTTCTCGCTGCGCACCCAGTCCATCGTTTCCTCCTCGATGGCCGTGGCGCAGGCCTATATGATGGAGAATGCCAGCTATCTGCAGGGGCAGACGGTCTCGATGTCGAACGACCTGGAGCGCAATCGCGCGCTTTACAGTCTCGACCGCACCGGCTTTGCCGAGCTGATGACCCGGCAGGCGCGGGGACGCGGCATGCTTGGCGCTTTCCTCGTCCGCGCCGATGGCTCGACGATCGTGCAGGCGGAAGTCAGCACCGAAAAGCCGCTGCCGGCGATCCCCAAGGATGCGCTGGCCTCCTCCGCCGCCGGCCAGCCGACGCTGATTCCGCCCGGCGTGACGAACCTCGTCGGCGCGATCATCAAGATCGACGATATCCCCGGCGCCTTCCTCTACACCATCCGCGCCGTCGATCCGAAAGTCATGGCGGCGTTGCGGCTGATGGAAGAGAACACCGCCGAATACAAGTCGATGGAGGCGTCGCGCGCATCGCTGCAATTCGCCTTCGCCGTGCTCTATCTCGGTTTCGCGTTGATCGTGCTCTTGGCCGCGATCTGGACTGCAATCGCTGTTGCCGACCGCATCGTCCGTCCGATCCGCCTGCTGATCGGCGCTGCCGATAGCGTTGCCTCGGGCAACATGAACGTCATCGTGCCGGTGCGCGCAGCGGACGGGGACGTCGGCAATCTTTCCCGCACCTTCAACAAGATGATTTCGGAAATCCGCAGCCAGCGCGACGAAATTCTGGAAGCCAAGGACGAGGTGGACGACCGCCGCCGCTTCATAGAGGCCGTGCTCTCAGGCGTGACCGCAGCGGTGATCGGCGTCGAGGACGACCGCCGAATCAGCATCGTCAACCCGTCCGCCGAACTCTTCCTGGCGCTGCCCGCTGCCGATCTGATCGGCAAACCGCTGTCGGAAGTCGCGCCTGAAATCGATCAGGTGCTGACCGAGGCGGCATCACGTTACCGAAACGATTTCCGCAAATCCATCAACCTGATGCGCAGCGGCACAGAGCGGACGCTCAACATTCAGGTGACCCGCGAGGAAGCGCGCGACGACGCCAAGGAATCCTATGTCGTCACGCTCGACGACATCACCGATCTTGTGATCGCGCAGCGCTCCACCGCCTGGGCCGACGTCGCGCGCCGTATCGCGCACGAGATCAAGAACCCGCTGACGCCGATCCAGCTTTCCGCCGAGCGCATCAAGCGCCGCTACGGCCGCCAGATCGCCGAGGACGACCGCGCCGTTTTTGACCAGTGCACGGACACGATCGTGCGTCAGGTCGAGGATATCGGCCGCATGGTCGACGAATTCTCCTCCTTTGCCCGGATGCCGAAGCCGACGAAGGAAGTCACCGACCTGCGCGGCATCCTGCGCGATGCCGTCTTCCTGCGCGAGATGGGCAACAACCACATCGCCTTCCAGCGCGAGGTCGGCGACAAGCCGCTGCAGGGCATGTTCGATTCGCGCATGCTCGGCCAGGCCTTCGGCAATCTGATCAAGAATGCGGTGGAAGCCATCGAAGGTGTTCCCACCGAAGAAAAGCGCGACCAGCCGAAAATCCTGGTGCGCGCCGCATACGATGAAGCGCGCGACCGCTTCATCGCCGATGTCATCGACAACGGCCGCGGTCTGCCGGTGGAGAACCGTCACCGCATTCTGGAACCCTATATGACGATGCGTGAGAAGGGCACGGGCCTAGGGCTCGCCATCGTCAAGAAAATTATCGAGGAACATGGCGGCCAGTTGGAGCTGCATGACGCCCCTGCGGATTTCGATCACGGGCGCGGTGCAATGATCCGTGTTCTGCTGCCGCGCGTCGAACGCATGGCCATGCCGGAGACCGTCGAGAAAAAGGAAAGTGCTTAAATGGCGTCTGATATTCTGGTCGTCGACGACGAAGAAGACATTCGCGAGATCGTTTCCGGCATCCTCTCGGATGAAGGGCACGAGACGCGCACGGCCTATGACAGCGATAGCGCGCTGGCGGCGATTTCCGATCGCGTGCCGCGCCTCGTCTTCCTCGATATCTGGATGCAGGGCTCCAAGCTCGACGGACTTTCGCTGCTCGACGAGATTAAGAGCCGCCATCCCGATCTGCCTGTCGTGATGATTTCCGGCCACGGCAATATCGAGACCGCCGTCTCCGCCATCCGCCGCGGCGCCTTCGATTTCATCGAAAAGCCGTTCAAGGCCGACCGCTTGATCCTGATCGCCGAGCGCGCGCTGGAAACCTCCAAGCTGAAGCGCGAAGTGACGGAACTGAAAAAGCGCGCCGGTGACGCGGTCGAGCTGATCGGCACCTCGATTGCCGTTTCGCAGCTTCGCCAGACGGTCGAGAAGGTCTCGCCGACCAACAGCCGTGTGATGATTCTCGGCCCCTCCGGCTCCGGCAAGGAGCTGGTGGCGCGCATGATCCACAAGAAGTCGTCGCGTTCGACCGGTCCTTTCGTCGCGCTGAATGCGGCGGCGATCACGCCGGATCGCATGGAGATCGCCCTGTTCGGCACCGAGGGCGGCCCCGGCCAGGCGCGCAAGATCGGCGCGCTGGAAGAGGCGCATCGCGGTATCCTCTATCTCGACGAAGTCGGCGAAATGCCGCGCGAAACGCAGAACAAGATTTTGCGCGTGCTGGTCGACCAGCAGTTCGAGCGCGTCGGCGGCTCCAAGCGGGTGAAGGTGGATGTGCGCATCATCTCCTCCACCGCCTATAATCTCGAAAGTCATATCGCCGAAGGCGCATTCCGCGAGGATCTCTATCATCGCCTCGCTGTCGTGCCGGTGCGTGTGCCGGCGCTGGCCGAGCGTCGCGAGGATATCCCTTTCCTCGTCGACATGTTCATGCGCCAGATTTCCGAGCAGGCCGGCATTCGCCAGCGTCGCATCGGCGATGACGCCATGGCGGTGCTGCAGGCGCATGACTGGCCGGGCAATATCCGCCAGCTGCGCAACAATATCGAGCGGCTGATGAT
>CAMFHE010000097.1 GCA_945952045.1 uncultured Rhizobium sp. | reverse complement strand
TCATCGCCACGCGCGACTCGCTGTCCGCGCGCTCCTTCAACGCTCCGATGTTCATCCCGTTCTCCACCCTCCGCCTGGCCCCGCAGGAAGACGGGGGTTCGGCAATTCGACGGGCGGCAGTCCAACACCAAACACAGCCGGCTAACAAGTCTTTCAATCGTGTGAAGTGTTCGGTTTCGACAAATCTTCGTCAAAAAGCGGCATGGGATGCGGCTGTTGGCTCTGCGTGCATTGCCGATGCGAAACTGATAAATGAGCCATAGCATAAGGAGCGATAGGATATGAGCACGGATGGACAGGCCGCCTCGCGCAGCGCGATGGACGGCGAAATCGGCATTCTGGCGCGGCGCAAGATCGAGGCGGGCATCATCGCTCCGATCTATGAGGAAATGCGCGAAAGACTGGGCGAGGAGATGGCGCAGGCCATAATCGACAGCGCCGTTCGCAAGGCGGCGATCGCCGCTGGGCGCAATTTCGCCGCCAAGACCCCGGGCGGCACATCGCTGCGCACCTTCCAGGAGTTGCAGGATCTCTGGACGCAGGACGACGCGCTGGTGATCGAGGTCACCAAGGCGACCGACGTGGAGTTCCATTACAACGTCAAGCGCTGTCGATACGCCGAGACTTACAACGAGATGGGTCTCGGCAAGATCGGCCACCTGCTGTCGTGCAATCGCGACGGCGTGTTCTGCACCGGCTACGATCCGCGCATCACGCTGGAGCGCAGCCAGACGGTGATGGAGGGCGCCAGCCATTGCGATTTCAAATACAGTTTCGACCCCGATGCGAAACCCGCCGCTGGCTGATGTCTGATGGATGACGGCTGGCGCGTGAAAGGCACGGCCGAAAAACTCTTCGCATTTCGCGGCTGAAGTGACGGAGTCATTCCTTGTCATGCCCGAATTCCAGGCAGATAAGCCATGATGAGCGACAACACGTGGCAAAGTGCAGGACGATGACCAATTCGGGGCATGACAAGGACGAGAAGGCCGGCGGCAAATTCGGCTTCAAGCTGTTTTCGCCGATTCTCGCAGGCGCGACGCTGCGCGAACGACTGATCGGCTGTGTCGGCGCGCTGATCGGCATCGGCCTCACCGGCCTCGTCTGCGCGCTGGTCTTTGGGGCAGACGCCAGCCTGCCATTGATCGTTGCGCCGATCGGCGCCTCGGCCGTTCTGCTGTTTGCCGTGCCGGCCAGTCCGCTTGCGCAGCCTTGGTCGATCGTCGGCGGCAATTCGATTTCGGCGCTGGTCGGCGTCACCGTCGTCTATTTCGTCAAGGATCCGATGATCGCCACCGGCATTGCGGTGTCTTTCGCCATCCTTGCGATGTCGCTGACCCGCAGCCTGCACCCACCGGGGGGCGCTGCGGCGTTGACGGCGGTGATTGGCGGTGCGGCGGTGGCGCGCGCCGGCTTCTGGTTTCCGCTGATCCCGGTCGCGGTCAACTCGGCAATCCTTGTTGCCATAGGCCTCGTCTTCCATCGCCTTGCCGGACGGCAATATCCGCACCGCCCGGCGGCCGCTCCGATCAATACCCACAAGACGGAGGACAAGCCGGCGACCGCCCGCGTCGGTTTCGATGCGCGCGATATCGACGCCGCACTGGCCGGCCTGAACGAAACCCTCGACATCGACCGCGCCGATCTCGACGCGCTGCTGCGCGAGGTCGAATTGCAGGCGCTGATGCGCCAGCGCGGCGACATGGCCTGCGCCGACATCATGTCGCGCGACGTTATCACGGTTACGGTCGATGCGACGCCGGAAAAGGCGCGCGCGCTGCTTCTGGATCACGATCTCAGAACATTGCCGGTCATCGGCCCAGAGGGGCGGCTGGCCGGGACGGTCGGCCTGCGTGAACTGGCGGCGTCGCAGCCGGGGAATGCCCTGCCGGTCTCGCCCGCCGCGCGCGCCAAGCCTGGCGATCGGGCCATCGGTCTGCTGCCGCGGCTGACGGATGGGGTGGCCCATGCCGTCGTCGTTATCGACGAGGACGAGCGGGTTGTCGGTATTATCTCGCAGACCGATCTTCTGGCGACGCTGGCGCGCAGCCTGTCGCTGATCCCGGCACCGGATATGGTGCAGGGCGGCCAGGGTATCTGACCGCCCCGCTTTTTCCCTTGGTCAAACGATGCCGCCGCCGGAGCCGGTGACGGCCGGGCGTTCGGCCGCGACAGCGGCGCGATAACCGGAGGCGCGATAGGCCGCGACCGGGGCGATGGCGCCGCCGGCTTCCAGCCGCGCCATTGCAAGGATCGGCTCGACATCGGTGCGGAACGCCTGTTTCAGCGTCTGCGACGCCATCAGCGCATCATTGGCTTCCTGATGGCCGGACAGCGCGGCGCGGTCGACCAGCAGCGCCTGCGCATAGGCGCGCTGCACTTCCATGGCGCTGACCATCAGGCTTTCGATGGGATCGGTGACATTGTGGCTCTGGTCGAGCATATGGGCGGGATCGAAGCCGGCCGCGCCATTCGCTTCCGCATCGACCAGCTCGTTGAAGACGAGGAACAGGCGGTAGGGATCGACCGAACCGGTATCGAGGTCGTCGTCGCCATATTTCGAATCGTTGAAATGGAAGCCGCCGAGCTTACCGAACTGGATCAGCCGCGCGACGATCATCTCGATATTGGTGTTGGGCGCATGGTGGCCGAGATCGACGAGGCAGAAGGCTTTCGGACCCAACTCCTGCGCGATCAGGTAGTTCGTGCCCCAGTCCTGCACGACGGTCGAATAGAAGGCGGGCTCGAACATCTTGTGTTCGGTGAAGACACGCCAATCCTCCGGCAGGCGGGCATAGATGCCCTTCATCGAGTCCAGGTAGCGCTCGAACGCATGGGTGAAATTGCTCTGGCCGGGAAAATTCGAACCGTCGCCGATCCACACCGTCAGCGCCTTGGAGCCGAGAGCGCGGCCGATCTCGATGCATTCGATGTTATGCTCGACCGCCTGCGCCCGCGTCGCGGCGTCGGCATGCGAGAGCGAACCGTATTTATAGGAATGCGCCTGTCCCGGCTGGTCCTGGAAGGTGTTGGAATTCATGGCGTCGAAACCGAGACCGAGACCGGTGCCATAGTCCTTGAGGCCGGCAAGGTCGTCCACCTTGTCCCAGGGGATATGCAGCGACACGGTCGGTGTGGCGCGGGTCAGCTGCTGGATCACCGAGCAATCGTCGAGCTTGTCGAAGATATGGCGCGGCTCGCCGGGGCCGGGAAAACGGGCAAACCGCGTGCCGCCGGTGCCGACGCCCCAGGAGGGAACGGCAACGCCATAGCCGGCGACCTTCGCCTTGATCGCCGCGATATCGATGCCGCGCCGGGCGAGATGTTCGCCAAGCGCGGCATAATCCGCGTCCAGCGCCGCACGGCGCTTGTCGTTGACGGCCGAAATCATGTCGGCCGGAATTTTCGTCTGCGTCATGCGCTCCTCCCCGAGGCATATGTCGATTGCGTAAAACCGGGCGGCGGTAAAACCGGCGGACTTTGAAATCCCGTGTCTGGACGCGGCGCCTGTGAACCAACCGGGCATCTGCGGCGTTATGGCCGCAAAATGCTCAAACCCGCCCGGAGGCCCCATTGGACATCGTCCGCATTCTTCTCGCCATCATCCTGCCGCCGCTCGGCGTCTTCCTGCAGGTCGGTCTCGGCCTGCATTTCTGGCTGAACATCCTGCTGACGCTGTGCGGCTACATTCCCGGCATTATCCACGCAATCTGGGTGATCATGCGCAAATAATGCCGGAAACCGGGATCAGCGTGTGAACGACTGCGAATTGCCGGCATCGACATTGATGATGTTGCCGGTCGATTTGGCCGACATGTCGGAGGCGAGGAAGTAGATCGCCTCGGCAATGTCTTCTGGGAAGACGCTGAGCTTCAGCATCGAGCGTTCGCGGTAGTGCGCCTCCAGATCGTCTGTCTTGTAGGCGGCGGCGCGCTGTTCCTTCCATTCGCCGGACCAGATCTTGGAGCCACGCAGAACGGCATCGGGATTGACGACGTTGACGCGGATCTGGGCGCCGGCGCCTTCCAGCGCCAGGCAGCGGGCGAGATGGATTTCAGCCGCCTTGGCCGTGCAATAGGCCGATGCGCCGGGCGAAGCGGCAAGGCCGTTCTTGGAGGCGACGAAGACGATATTGCCGCCGGCCTTCTGGTTGCGGAATACGCGGAAGGCTTCGCGGGACACGAGGAAATACCCGGTCGCCAGGATCGAGACGTTGCGGTTCCACAACTCCAGACTGGTGTCTTCGACCGCCGCTGACGAGGCAAGGCCGGCGTTCGAGACAAGAATGTCGAGGCCGCCGAATTCGGTCAGCGTCGTCTCGAAGCTCTCGATCACCTGCGCTTCTTCGGTGACGTTCATCGTCACCGCCCGCACCACGTCCTTGCCGTAACGGCCGGCAAGCTCGGCTTCGGCCGTATCCAGAGCCGCCTTGTCGATATCGGCGATCATGACGCAGGCGCCTTCTGACAGAAGCCGGTGGGCGGTTGCCTTGCCGATGCCGCCGGCGCCGCCGGTAATGTAGGCGATGCGGCCGGCAAGCGGCTTTGCCTTGGGCATGCGCTGCAGCTTTGCCTCTTCGAGCAGCCAGTATTCGATGTCGAAGGCTTCCTGTTCGGCGAGGCCCACATAGGTGGAGACCGAGGATGCGCCACGCATGACGTTGATGGCGTTGACGTAGAACTCGCCGGAAATGCGCGCCGTCGCCTTGTCCTTGGCGAAGGTGATCATGCCGACGCCCGGCACCAGATAGACGATGGCGTTGGGATCGCGCATATCAGGGCTGTTGTCGTGGCGGCAGCGTGTGTAATAGGCGGCGTAATCCTGGCGATAGGCCTCAAGCGCTGCCGGCAGGCCGGCAAGCGTCGCCTCGACATCGGGGCTGGCCGGATCGAAATCGACGACAAGCGGGCGGATCTTGGTGCGCAGGAAATGGTCCGGGCAGCTGGTGCCCAGCGCCGCCAGCGCTTCCAGCTGATGCGACGAGACGAATTCGAGCACGGCGTCGCCGTCGTCGAAATGGCCGAGCTTGCGCTCGTCGGCGCTGATCAGGCCGCGAATGACCGGCATCAGTTTTCGCGCGACGGCGCGGCGCTCGGCTGCGGGCAGGGTGGGAACCTTGGCGCCGCCGAAAACGTCGCCCTTGATCTCGCCTTCCAGCCAGGCGATCGCCCGGTTGATGATCTCGACGGTCGTCTCGTAGGCCTCGCGGGCGGTATCGCCCCAGGTGAACAGGCCGTGGCTTTCGAGGATGACGCCGCGCGCATTCGGGTTCTCGCGGCAGAATTTTTCCAGCCACAGGCCGAGTTCGAAGCCGGGGCGCTTCCAGGGCAGCCAGCCGATCTCGTCGCCGAAGATTTTCTGGGTCAGCTCGCGGCTGTTTTTCGAGGCCGCGATGGCGATGATCGCATCCGGATGCATGTGGTCGACATGGTTCTTCGGCACGAAGGCATGCAGCGGCGTATCGATGGAGGCGGCGCGGGGATTGAGGTTGAAGGTGCAATGCGGCAGGTAGCCGACCATCTCGTCCTCATAGGCGAGGCCGCGATAGATGCGCTTCAGCGCTTCCAGCTTTTCCATGTAGAGGGTCGCGAAGCCATCGAGCTTGATTGTGCCGACATCGCCGCCGGAACCCTTCACCCAGAGAACCTCGACGTCACCGCCGGTCAACGGGTCGCGTTCGATCACCTTGGCCGAGGTATTGCCGCCGCCGTAATTGGTGATGCGCTTGTCGGAACCCAGAAGATTGGAGCGATAGAGCAGCCGCTCGGGCTCGCTCATGCCGGCCGCCTTCGCCTCATCCCACAGGTTCGCGAGACGCGCGCCGTCGTTTTCCCTTGCCATGCTGACTTTCCTCCCTGCCGGGCCTGTCGCCGGCGTCGATCATGGGGCTCAAATCTCCTGATATTTCGGTCAATGTCAATCATGAACGATCATCTTCAATCAAAAATGCGATAATGATGCGGAAGTTTGATTGTTTGTGATTGACAATACTCAGAAGGAATGGAAGCTGCACTGAAATGGAGGCATCATGCACGAAACCGAACGCCATCGCATCATCCTCTCGGCGATTCAGGGCAAGCCGGTGGTGTCGGTCGCCGAGTTGGTGGAGCTGACGGAAAGCTCGGAGGCGACCATTCGCCGCGACATCGCGGCCCTGCATGTGCAGAAAAAGCTGCGTCGCGTGCGCGGCGGCGCCGAGGCGCTGCATCCGCCGCAATTCGTCGGCCTTGCTGGCCGTCCCTTCAGCGTCAACGAGGCGATGCATGCCCGCCAGAAGCAGGCGATCGCCCGCGAGGCGGTGGCGCTGTGCGAGGATGGCGATCCGATCATCATCAATGGCGGCACGACCACCTTCCAGATGGTGCATTTTCTCGCGACCCGCCGTTTGCAGGTCTTTACAAACTCGTTTCCGATCGCCGAACATCTGCTCAAACATTCGAAGAACACGATCATGCTGTCGGGCGGCGTCGTCTATCGTGAGCAGGGCGTCATCCTGTCGCCCTTCGAAAACGACGTGACGCGCAATTTTTATGCCCGGCGCATGTTCATGGGCGCGCAAGGGCTGGGACCTGTGGGGTTGATGGAAACCGATCCGCTGCTGATCCAGTCCGAGCAGAAGCTTATCGACCAGGCTGACGAACTGGTGGTGCTGGCCGATTCCTCGAAATTCCACCAGCGCTCGAGCCTGATTCTCTGCGCGCTGCCGCGCATCGCCACCGTCATCACCGATGCCGGTATCGAGGATCGTCATGCCGCGATGCTGGAGGAAGCGGGCGTGCGCCTTATCGTCGCCAATGTCGAGACACAGGCCGGTGCCGGTCGCGCATCGGGGGCTTGAGGCAGAACAGGGCCGTCACAGACAATCGGGAGGGGAAACCGGAACTCATGAATGCATCTCGCGTCGCCGTCATCGATATCGGCAAGACCAATGCCAAGCTGGTGGTCTTCGACCTGCAAACCGGCCGGGAGATCGCGGCGCGCACCACGCCGAACCGCGTCATCGATACGCCGCCCTATCCGCATTTCGACACCGAGGCGCTGTTTGCCTTCCTTAAATCGGCGCTGAAGGAGCTTCATCGCGAGCACGGTTTCGAGGCGATCTCGATCACCGCACACGGTGCGACCATCGTCGTGCTGGATTCGGCCGGCGAACTGGCGCTTCCGGTCCTGGATTATGAATATGCCGGCCCCGAAGAGACCGCCTATGCCTATCGCGCCATGCGCCCGCCCTTTGCCGAGACCGGCTCGCCGCCGCTGCCGGGGGGATTGAATGTCGGCGCGCAACTGTTCTGGCAGGCCAAGACCTTTCCCGAACAATTCGCAAACGTTGCGACGATCATCACCTATCCGCAATACTGGGCCTTCCGCCTGACCGGGGTGCGCGCCAACGAGATCACCTCTATCGGCTGCCATACAGACCTGTGGAACCCGTGGACGGGGGACTACTCGACGCTGGTCGCGCGCATGGGCTGGCGCGAGAAGATGCCGCCGATGCGCCGCGCCGACGACAGGCTCGGGGTCATCCGCGCCGATATCGCCGATGAAACCGGTCTGCCCGCCGACATGCCGGTTTATTGCGGCCTGCATGATTCCAATGCCTCGCTGCTGCCGCATCTCTGGGCCGCGGCGCCGCCTTTTTCAGTCGTCTCGACCGGAACCTGGGTGGTGATCATGGCGGTGGGTGGCCATGCGGTGAAGCTCGACGACAAGCGCGACACGCTCGTCAACGTCAACGCGCTCGGCCAGCCCGTACCCTCGGCCCGCTTCATGGGCGGCCGCGCCTTCCAGCTTCTGGCGCCGCAGGGGCTTGTTCCTGTCGATGAAGACGAGCGTCGCCGGGTGCTGGAGGCCGATATCGCCTACCTGCCGTCGCTGCCGAGCGGCTCCGGACCCTATCCCGACCGGGAAGGGCGGTTCACCGTCGATGAGGAAACGTTGACGCCGGGCGAGCGGCTGCTGGCGGTGTCCTGGTATCTGGCGCTGATGTCGGCAACCTGCCTTGAGCTGATCGGCGCCGATGGCGATACGATCGTCGAAGGACCGTTCGCGGCCAATTCCGCCTATCTCGACATGCTGACGATCGCGACCCGCCGGCCGGTGCGGACCAGCGAAGGCTCGACCGGCACCAGTCTCGGCACCGCTGGCCTGGTCCTCGGCGACAAGGCCCATCTGGCCCCGAAGACAGAGCTGCATGTGGTTGAGCATGTGGAAGGGCTGGCAGCCTATGCAACTGCCTGGCGCGGCAAGCTCGGCTGATCGCGGTGCAGGCGTCGAACACCAGACATGGAAAAGGCGCGGGTCATGATGTCCCGCGCCTTTTCTGTCTGAAATCGGCCTTACGGAAACCGGCCTGATGCCGGTGGTTCCGCCTGCCTGTTTTTTGCCTTGCGTTGCCGCAGGCTTATCAATCTAAAGGCGGATCAGAAGATGCGCGCTGGCGCAGGCTTCCTTTCCAGTTCAATATCGAGCTGCAAGCCGACGGCCGCCAGAATCAAGGTGGTGATAAGCGAAGCGCCCATTCCGAGAACAATCATTGCTCTTTCCCTGCTGACATCATTGTCATCTGCAGCCTGACGCTGCCATAGCCGCCTTGCGCGAAGCTTGCGCAGGCTGCGCGGAAACGCGGATATTGTCGAATCGGCGCGGCAATGCCATTCTTGGAAGTGACGGCCCGCCTACAGGGTGCGCGCCGCTCAACCTTCGGGCAAGGAACGACACCTATTCCTGCCAGATACGTCGGAAAGGCATTCCATCAAGGGATCGCCATGGGCATGACGCCAGTCCGCCGTACCGGATAAGCCGGTATTTCTCGAAAAATTTGGGTCCCGCATGGGCGTTTTTGGCGCGCGTGGCGCATTCGGCCTTGGCCGAAGTGATGCCGCTCATGCAACGCGGGCGGGATGAAACGATTTTCGGCGCGGGCGGCTTGTCTCTCGCCGGGCTTGGGGATTGGCGTTGAGCGAGGGGCAGTCATCGGAAGGCAAGGATAGAACGCAGGGCAGCCTGCGCGACCGCTTGCGCTTTGCCGGGCTCGACGATGCCGCCTGCGACCGGGTGCGCAACTGGCGCCCCGCCATCCAGCCGCATGTCCAGACGGCGCTGCGCGACCTGTTCCAGCGCTTCCAGACCTTCCCCGATGCCGCGCGGGTCTTCACCAGCGAGCGGCAGATCGAGCGCTTGCATGACCTGCAGTCTTCCCATTGGGACGTGCTGACTGACGCCCGCTTCGACAGTCTCTATGCCGAGCGCGTGAAACTCCTTTCCGATGCCGAGGCGCGCATGGGCATCGACCCGCGTTGGCATGTGGCCGGTCATGCCGTCGTGCTGGAGCATCTGGTGTCCGCTCTCGTCGGCGAAATGCAGGGTTTTCACCTTTTGCCGTCGTCGCGCCGGAAGGCGCGCGAGACTGGCGAAACCCTCTCCGCTCTTGTCCGCATGATCATGGTCGATATCGAGATCGCCGTATCCTTGCGCTTCAATCAGCAGCGCTTCGAGCATAGGCGCAAGCTGGAGGAGCAGCGCGCCGCCGATCAGGCCGAAGTGCTGCGCGTCTTCGGTCCGGTTGTCGAAGCGCTGGCGAATGCCGATCTGACGGTTCGCGCCGTGACCGATGGTCCGGCTGCCTATGAACCGCTCGTCGAAACCCTCAACGGGGCGCTTGGCGAGATGGAAGCCATGCTGCGCGCGGTTGCCGACGGCGCCGAACGCGCCGGCGACGCCGTGACCGGCCTTGGTGGAGACACGGCGGCGCTGGCGTCGCAAACCGATGCCCAGTCGCGGCAATTGCTCGATACCGCCAATCGGCTCGGCGATATCGCCGCCCGCGTGCGCGAAACCGCAAGCCTCACCCGCAATGCCGAGCGCGATGCGACCGCCACCCGCGCCTCCGTCGAACAGAGCGGCGAGATCGTCGGCCAGGCGATCGCCGCCATGGCCGGCATCGAGGCCTCGGCCGAGCAGATCGGCCAGATCATCGGCGTCATCGACGAAATCGCCTTCCAGACCAATCTCCTGGCGCTGAATGCCGGCATCGAGGCGGCGCGCGCCGGCGATAGCGGTCGCGGTTTTGCCGTCGTGGCGCAGGAGGTGCGCGCGCTCGCCCAGCGTTCGGGCGATGCCGCCCGCGAAATCAAGGCGCTGGTTTCCGGCACCAAGGCGCAGGTGGAGACCGGCGTCGACAAGGTTGCCCGCACCCAGGAGGCGATCCGCAACATCGTCCGTCAGGTCAACGACATCAACGCAGCCATTGCCGGCATCGCCACCGAGACCGGCGAACAGGCCGGCGGGCTCGATGCCGTCACCGGCGCGCTCGGCGCCATCGGGGCGCAGTCGGGCAAGACGGCTGACGACGCCCGGCGCGGGAGCGGCGGGGCCGATGAACTGCGCGACCTGATCGTCGATCTCGGCGAGGCGGTACGCGCCTTCCGCATCGATCGGCAGACAAGGGAGGAGCGGCGCGACAGGGCTCCTGCGGTCCTGGCTCCGGTCGCAAACGCCCCCGTCTGGCACAATCGCGACGATCGCCAGGAAATTTCTACCCCGGTCGCCCGAATAGGGGCGCGGCGATGAGGTCTTTGTTTACCACCTTTGCCTATAACGGGGCGATGCATGGCGTAGATGCTGCGGGACCGGACGGAATGTCCGGCGCGGGCGGGCGGTATTTTCGACCGGCATGCACGAGGCAAAACGGCAAGGAATGATCTGATGGCGGGCAAGAAGAGCGAGCAAGGTCTCAAGCTGGCACCGGTGCTGGACCTGAACGAGGCGACGGTGCTGCACGGCAAGCTGCAGGCTTTGCGCGGCAGTGATGTCGTCGTGGATGCTTCGGCGGTGGAGCGTTGCGGAACGCAATGCGTCCAGGTGCTGGTGGCCGGCGCCAAGGCCTGGGAGGCGGACAAGAAGACCTTCTCCATCAACCAGATGTCACCGGCATTTGAAAAGACCATGCAACTCATCGGCGTCAATTTCGAACAGATTCTCTCCAAGGAGATCGCGTAATGAAGAAAAAAGTGCTGACCGTGGACGATTCCCGGACAATCCGAAACATGCTTCTCGTCACCCTCAACAATGCGGGTTTCGAGACGATCCAGGCCGAGGACGGCGTGGAAGGTCTGGAAGTGCTGGAAGAGTGCAATCCAGATGTGATCGTGACCGACATCAACATGCCGCGTCTCGATGGTTTCGGTTTCATCGAAGGCGTGCGCCGCAACGAGAAGTATCGGGCGATCCCGATTCTCGTTCTGACCACGGAAAGCGATGCGGAAAAGAAGAATCGCGCGCGTCAGGCCGGTGCCACCGGCTGGATCGTGAAGCCCTTCGATCCGACGAAACTGGTCGATGCCATCGAGCGTGTAACCGCCTGAGCCGGGAATTTCTCCTATGGATATGAACGAAATCAGAGAGATATTTTTCCAGGAATGCGAGGAGCAACTCGCTGAACTGGAATCCGGTCTTTTGAAACTGAACGACGGCGACCGCGATCCGGAAACGGTGAACGCAGTTTTCCGTGCGGTTCACTCGATCAAGGGCGGCGCGGGCGCATTCGCGCTCGACGATCTCGTCGCTTTTGCTCACGTTTTCGAAACCACTCTCGATTGCGTTCGATCCGGAAAGCTGGAGCCCAATCAGGATGTCCTGAAGGTCATGCTGAAGTCGGCGGACGTTCTCGCCGACCTGACGAATGCCGCCCGCGACGGCGGCACCGTCGATGAATCGCGCAGCCGCACCCTGGTCAAGGAACTCGAGGCGCTTGCCAATGGCGAGCAGCCCGTCGCCCATGCAGAGCCTGCGCCCGTCAAACCCGCGCCGAAGCCGGTGGCCGCTGCCGCGCCCACCGATTCCAGCGGCTTCCAGCCGATCCCCTTCTCCTTCGACGATTTCGGCGGCGAAGAGGAAGAGGTTGTGATGGTGGCGCCGACCTTCAACGTCACCTTCAAGCCGCGCGCCGAACTGTTCTCCAAGGGCAATGAAGCCGCTCTCCTGCTGCGCGACCTCTCGCGCATCGGCGAGATGAGCATTCACTGCAATACCGACGAGCTGCCCTCGCTCGACAAGATGGACCCGGAAGGCTCCTATTTCTCCTGGACGATCTCGATCAAGACCGACAAGGGCGAGGAAGGCATCCGCTCCGTCTTCGAATTCGCCGAATGGGATTGCGAACTCGACATCAAGCTGGCTGAAGAGGCAGCGACCGATGACGAGCGGCCGATGATCCCGGTTCCCTTCGATCTGTCGCTCCTGGAAGACGAGCCTGTCGTCGATGACGAACCGCATGTCGAGCCGGTCGTGGCTGCCGCCGTCGCCGCTGCCGAAACCGCATCGGGCGTGATGCAGGCAGCAGCAGCCGCGTCTGCCCGCGCCGAAAAGAAGGAAGCTCCTGCCGCCGCAGCAAGCGCCGCCGCCAATGCAGCGAACGCGGCCAATGCGGCAAACGCCGCCAACGCCGCCGGCCAGACCATCCGCGTCGATCTCGACCGCGTCGACCGCCTGATCAACCTGGTGGGCGAGTTGGTCATCAACCAGGCGATGCTGTCGCAGAGCGTCATCGAAAACGACAATAACGGCACATCGTCGATCAATATGGGCCTCGAAGAGCTGCAGCAGCTCACCCGCGAGATCCAGGATTCGGTGATGGCCATTCGCGCCCAGCCGGTCAAGCCGGTCTTCCAGCGCATGGCCCGCACGGTGCGCGAAATCGCCGACATCACCGGCAAGTCGGTGCGCCTGATCACCGAAGGCGAGAACACCGAAGTCGACAAGACCGTCATCGACAAGCTGGCGGAACCGCTGACCCACATGATCCGCAACGCCGTCGACCACGGCCTGGAAATGCCGGAAA
>CAMFHE010000096.1 GCA_945952045.1 uncultured Rhizobium sp. | reverse complement strand
AACCCGCTCTTCCTGCTCGACGAGATCGACAAGATGGGCATGGATTTCCGTGGCGATCCGTCTTCGGCCCTGCTCGAAGTGCTTGATCCGGAACAGAACGCAACGTTCATGGACCACTATCTGGAGGTCGAATACGACCTGTCGGACGTGATGTTCGTGACCACCGCCAATACGCTGAACATTCCCGCGCCGCTGATGGACCGTATGGAAATCATCCGCATCGCCGGCTACACGGAAGAAGAAAAGCGTGAAATCGCCAAGCGGCACCTGCTGCCGAAGGCTATCAAGGAACATGCGCTGCAGCCGCACGAATTCTCGGTCAGCGACGGCGCCCTGATGGCAGTCATCCAGCAGTATACCCGCGAGGCCGGTGTCCGTAACTTCGAGCGCGAACTGATGAAGCTCGCCCGCAAGGCGGTGACCGAGATCATCAAGGGCAAGGCGACCTCCGTGGAAGTCACGGCGGAAAACATCCACGACTACCTGGGTGTGCCGCGCTTCCGCCACGGCGAAGCCGAGGGTGAGGATCAGGTCGGCGTTGTCACGGGTCTCGCCTGGACCGAGGTCGGCGGCGAACTGCTGACGATCGAAGGCGTCATGATGCCCGGCAAGGGCCGCATGACGGTGACGGGCAACCTGAAGGACGTAATGAAGGAATCGATCTCGGCAGCGGCGTCTTATGTGCGCAGCCGTGCGGTCGATTTCGGCATCGAGCCGCCGCGCTTCGACAAGAGCGACATCCACGTTCACGTTCCCGAAGGCGCGACCCCGAAGGACGGTCCGTCCGCCGGTGTGGCTATGGCGACCACCATCGTGTCGATCATGACCGGCATCCCGATCTCCAAGGACGTCGCGATGACCGGCGAGATCACGCTTCGCGGCCGTGTCCTGCCGATCGGCGGCCTGAAGGAAAAGCTGCTTGCAGCGCTTCGCGGCGGCATCAAGAAGGTGCTGATCCCGGAAGAAAACGCCAAGGACCTGGCGGATATTCCGGATAACGTGAAGAACAGCATGGAGATCGTGCCGGTCTCGCGCATGGGCGAAGTGCTCAAGCACGCGCTAGTGCGCATGCCTGAGCCGATCGAATGGGACGGCGTCGTCGAAACTTCGGTCGTCGCTTCGGTCGAGGGCAGCGACGATGGACAGCTCATCGCGCACTGAGCTTCTCGCCTAAGTTTCATGCAAGGAATCGCAAAGGCCGGCATTTGCCGGCCTTTCGCATGTTGAAAACCTCGCCGGATGTGCCACTTTATTTAACAAGAATGCCCGGATGGCGAGAATAGCCGCGCTTTTGCTTGTTTTTGACATTTTTGCGGGGCTTGTGCTTGGCCGGCGTGGGGCGACTCGAAGAGTCGCTCCTGCATGAAAAGACTTTGCAAAGGGACGGCATCGGTGGATCGCTTGAATTCGCCAGCCGTACCGGATCGTTTCGAACCGTGGAAAGGGTGGAAACATGAACAAGAGTGAACTGGTCGCAGCCGTTGCCGAAAAGTCCGGCCTGACGAAAACCGATGCGGCTTCCGCCATCGACGCCGTCTTCGAGGCAGTGGAAGCGGAACTGAAGAAGGGCGGCGACGTGCGCCTGGCCGGCTTCGGCAATTTCTCGGTCAGCCATCGCGAAGCATCGAAGGGCCGCAATCCCTCGACCGGCGCCGAAGTCGATATCCCCGCGCGCAATGTCCCCAAGTTCACGCCCGGCAAGGGTCTGAAGGATGCCGTCAACGGCTGAGGCCGTCCGCGCACCGATATGACGCCTGTCTTAAAGCCCGGCTTCGCCCGGGCTTTTTCATGGGTAAAAGCTGCCGGTTTGTCATGCCGCTGTCACGTCGATGCCGCAAAAGCCCCCTCGTATCTTTTGACCGGAAACAGGGGGTTTCCTCATGACGATCAGATTTTCCCGCGCAGCCGTTACGGCTGCTCTTCTTGCCTCGGCGGCGATTCCCGCACAGGCCGAACAGGTTTTCAATCGTATTGCCGCCTTTGCCGTTGCCGAAAATCTGCCGAAGGATGCGGACAAGGCGACCAAGACCTCTGCCGAAATCATCACCGCCACCGAAGACGGCATGCAGCTGATCTATTCCGACAGCCCTTACGGTGCGATCGGTTTCATCGACATCACCGATCCGCGCGCCCCGAAGGCTGCCGGTTCGCTGAAGATGGGCGGCGAGCCGACCTCGGTCACCGTCGCCGGCAAGAAGGCGCTCGTCGCCGTCAATACCTCGGAAAGCAAGCAGAAGCCGTCCGGCAAGCTGGTGATCGTCGATATCGCCACGCAGAAGGAAGAAGCGAGCTGCGATCTCGGCGGCCAGCCGGATTCCATCGCGATTTCGCACGACAAGACCTTTGCCGCCATCGCCATCGAAAACGAGCGCGATGAGGAACTGAACGACGGCAAGCTGCCGCAGATGCCGGCCGGCGATCTCGTCATCGTCAACGTCAAGGATGGCGTTGCCGATTGCGGCTCGATCAAGCACGTCGCCATGACCGGCCTCGCCGAAATCGCGCCGGAAGATCCCGAGCCCGAATTCGTCGCCATCAACGACAAGGGCGAAATCGCCCTGACGCTGCAGGAAAACAACCACATCGTCATTCTCGACGGCAAGACCGGCACGGTGAAGTCGCATTTCTCGGCCGGCACCGTCGATCTCGAAGGCATCGACACCAAGTCGAACGGCGCCCTGAAGTTCACCGACAAGCAGGAGGCCCGCAAACGCGAGCCCGACGCCGTCAAGTGGCTCGACAATGATCGCATCGTCATCGCCAATGAAGGCGACTACGAAGGCGGCGCCCGCGGCTTCACCATCTTCGACACCACGGGCAAGGTTCTTTACGAATCCGGCCCGAGCTTCGAGCATGAAGTTGCCCGCATCGGCCATTATCCGGAGAAGCGTTCCAAGGCCAAGGGCGTCGAGCCGGAAGGTCTGGAAGCCGCGACCTTCGGCGGCCAGCCCTATTTCTTCGTGCTCGCCGAACGCGCTTCGGTCGTCGGAGTCTACAAGGACACGGGCGGTACGCCGGAACTGATGCAGCTGCTGCCGTCCGGCATTTCGCCGGAAGGCGCGGTTGCCATCCCCGGTCGCAATCTGCTTGTAACGGCCAACGAAGCCGATCTGCGTGAAGACGGCGGCGCTGGCTCCTATGTCGCGCTGTTCGAATATGCCGAAGGCGAAAAGGCCTACCCGACGCTGCGTTCGGCCATGGTCGATAACGCGCCGATCGGCTGGGGCGCCCTGTCGGGCCTCGTCGGCGATGCGGAGATGGAAGGTACGCTCTACGCCATCTCCGACTCCTTCTACTCGATGCAGCCGACGATCTACACGATCGACGCCACCAAGAAGCCGGCCGAAATCACCAAGGCGCTCGTCGTCAAGCGTGACGGCCAACCGGCCCAGAAGCTCGACCTCGAAGGCATCACCCTTGATGGCAAGGGCGGCTTCTGGCTTGCCTCCGAAGGCGACAGCGCCAAGCTGGTGCCGCATGCCCTCTACAACGTGAACGAAAAGGGCGAGATCAAGAAGGAAATCGCACTGCCGGCCGAACTGCTGCAGGGCGATACCCGCTTCGGTTTCGAAGGCATCACCTCGATCGGGTCGGGCGCCGACCAGACGTTGTGGATGGCTGTCCAGCGCGAATGGGGCACGGACGAAAAGGGCTTCGTCAAGCTCGTTTCCTACAAACCTGAGAGCAAGGAATGGGGCGCCGTGCGCTATCCGCTCGAAAAGGCGGACAAGAGCGTCGAAAAGAGCTGGGTCGGTCTCTCCGAAATCACTGCCCATGGCGACTACGTTTACATCGTCGAGCGTGACAACCAGATCGGCGACGCCGCCAAGATCAAGAAGCTCTATCGCGTTGCCATCGCCGACCTGAAGCCGGGCAAGATCGGTGGCGAACTGCCGACCGTGAAGAAGGAAGAGGTCCACGACTTCATTCCGGACCTCAAGGCTGCCACGAATGGCTACGTCCTCGACAAGCTGGAAGGCTTCACCTTCGACAAGGCCGGCAAAGCTTACGCCGTGACCGACAATGACGGAGTCGACGATTCCTCGGGCGAGACCTTGTTCTTCCCGGTAAACCTCGAAGGCATCAACTGATCGGGCTTTCCCCATCAGCAAGCATAAAAGAGGCCGGGACATGTCCCGGCCTTTCCGTTTTCAGACGATGCGGGTCTTACCAGCGCTGATGCACATGCGGCGCGATCAGGCGGTCGTAGATATCGCGCGTCGCCGCCATGACATCGGCGGAAAGCGGCGCGAGATCGCTGGCCGCCGCATTGGCCTTGGCCTGCTCGGCGTTGCGCGCACCGGGAATGACAACGGTGACCGCCTCACTCATCAGGATCCAGCGCAGCGCAAATGCGGCCATGCTTGCACCCGCCGGCACCAGCTTGCGAACCTCTTCAACGGCCTGCAGCCCGACTTCGAACGGTACGCCGGCAAAGGTCTCGCCGACGTCGAAGGCCTCGCCGTTGCGGTTGAAATTGCGGTGGTCGTCAGCGGCGAAGGCCGTCTGCCCGGTGATCTTGCCGGAGAGCAGGCCGCTGGCGAGCGGCACGCGGGCGATGACGGCAATGTTCTTGCGCTTGGCTTCCTGGAAAAACAGGTGCGCCGGGCGCTGGCGGAAGATATTGTAGATGATCTGGATGCTGGCGACGCCGGGGAATTCGATCGCCTTCAGCGCTTCCTCGACCTTCTCGACGCTGACGCCGTAGCCTTTGATCTTGCCGGCTTTCTGGAAATCGTCGAGCGCGGCAAAGGCCTCCTGCCGGTAGAGCACCTCGGTCGGCGGGCAATGAAGCTGCACGAGATCGAGGCTATCGACCTTCAGATTGGTGAGGCTGCGATCGATGAAAGCTTCGAGATTGGCCTTGTTGTAGCCATCGGCGACATGCGGGTTCAGCCTCCGCCCGGCCTTGGTCGCCACCATAGGGCGTTCGCCGCCACGCGCGGCCAGCACGTCGGCAATGATCTTTTCCGAACGGCCGTCGCCATAGACGTCGGCGGTGTCGATGAAGGTGATGCCGGCATCGAGCGCGGCGTTGAGGGCGGCGCGGCCATCCGCCTCGCTGACATCGCCCCAGGAGCCGCCGATCTGCCAGGCGCCGAAGCCGATATCGCTGACGGTGAAGGGCAGGCGGCCGAATGCGTGCTGTCTCATGAAGGTCTCCATCCTTTTCTTGGGGTATTGGATCGCTATGCCATGCCTGGTGGCAAAATCCCAGAGGACAGCCACCTCAAGCGGTATCAATCGCGGCGGATATTTCCTACATGAAGGTTCCATCTTGTGTCAGGAAGCCGATGACTTCATTTCGATTCGTCCATGCCGCCGACCTGCATCTGGGAAGCCCGTTCCAGGGTCTGACGCTGAAGGATGCCGGCATCGCCGCCCTTTTCGTCGAGGCCAGCCGCAAGGCTTTCAGCAATCTGGTGACCCAGGCGATCGCCGCCCGCGTCGATTTCTTCCTGATCGCCGGCGACGTCTATGACGGTGACTGGAAGGACAACAAGATCGGCCTGTTCTTCAATCGCGAAATGGCGCGGCTGGAGCGGGAAAACATTCCCGTCTATCTGCTGCGCGGCAATCACGACGCCGAAAGCGTGATCACCCGCACAATCACCTTGCCGGCCAATGTCCACGAATTTTCCACCCAGCGCCCGCAAACCTTCCAGATTGATGACCTCAAGGTGGCGCTGCACGGCCAGGGTTTTGCCCAGCGCTCGGCCAACGACAATCTGGCGCTGACCTATCCAAAGCCGGTCGCCGGCTGGTTCAATATCGGCGTGCTGCACACCTCGCTCACTGGCCGCGAGCCACACGCGCCCTACGCCCCCTGTTCCGTCGACGACCTGCGCTCGCGCGGCTATGACTATTGGGCGCTCGGCCATGTGCATGATTACGAAGTGGTGGCGACGGATCCGCTGATTATCTTCCCCGGCAATCTGCAAGGCCGCAGTATTCGCGAGCGCGGCGCCAAGGGCGCGGTGCTGGTGACGGTGGACGAGGGGCGCATCAGCCATGAACGGATGATCGTCGACGAAGCGCGGTTTGCCGAAGTTTCCGTGACTGTCGACAGCGACGACGACATGCCCGCGATCCTCCGCCGGATCGAGGTGGAGGCCGCCGGGCTTGCCGAAACCATGGAGGACCGCCCGTTGGCGCTGCGGCTGCGCCTCTCCGGCAAGAGCCGTCACCACGCCCGTCTCGTCTCGCGTCGGCAAGATTTGCGCGACGAGGCCCAGGCCGCCGCCCATCGCTGCCATCAGGATATCTGGCTGGAAAAGCTGGATCTCCGCATCGATCCGCTGACGGTGCCGCAAGCCGGCACGGGGGATGCGCTCGACCTGTCGGCGCTGCTGGTCGAAGGCGGCGAGGGCGAGCTGGCGGAGGATATCGCCGCCTTCATCCGCGAGGTCGCGCAAAAAATGCCAGGCGGATCGGGAGCAGGGGACAATCCGCTTGAAACCGAACTGGCGGACCTGCTGACCGAAGCCCGCGCCCTGTTGCAGGCGCGCGCCAACGGGGAGGGCGTCTGACATGCGTTTCGACCGTCTCGACCTCCTGCGCTATGGCGCGCTGACCGACAGGACGCTGCAGTTCAATCCGGCGGCCAGCCTGCACATCGTCTACGGTCCCAACGAGGCCGGCAAGTCCTCGGCGCTTTCCGCCATCGGTGACCTGTTGTTCGGCTATCCGCGCGCGACGGCGCATTACAGTTTTCTGCACGATCCGGCGCAATTGCGCATCGGCGCGGCGATTGCGGCACGCAGCGGCGAAACGCTGCAGTTCCGCCGCCGGCGCGGCACCAAGAACACGCTGCTCGCCGATGACGACAAGGAAACGGCGCTGCGCGAGGATGCGCTGGTGCCTTTCCTCGGCTCGCTCAACCGCGAGATCTTCAAGCGCGCCTTCGGCCTCGATTCCCACGATCTGCGCGAAGGCGGCCGCGCCATGCTGGAAAGCGGCGGCGAGATCGGCACGCTCCTGTTTTCTGCTGCCTCCGGCCTGATGGGCCTGCGAAAGCTGCGGCAATCGCTTGATGACGAGGCTGCGACGATTTTTGGCCCGCGCAAGAAGCAGGAGCATACCTTCTTCCAGGCGGTGGAGCGTTACGACAATGCCCGTCGCAGCGAAGGCCAGCTCGAACTGCGATCCTCGGATTGGAAAAAGCTGGTTGCCGAGGCCGGCGAGCTGGAGGCCCAGCTCAAAAATCTTCAGGAAGAACGCCGCAAGACCCGCGCCGCGCTGGAGCAAATGCGCGGCCTGAAAAAGCTGCAGCCGCTGGTGCAGGAAATCGACCGCGAGACGGCAGCGCTTGCCGCCTTCGCCGAACTCGACGGCCTGCCCTCCGGTTTTGCTGAAGCGCTGACGCAGGCGCTGGACCAGCGCCGCACGGCGACGGACAGCCTGCGCCGCGAGGCCGAGACGGTGGAACGCCTCTCGGCGGAGACCGGCGGCATCGAGGTCGATGCCGGGCTTCTCGCCGTCACCGCCGAGATCACCACCCTGTTTGCCGATACGGGTGGGTATACCAAAGCCCGGCGCGACCTGCCGGCCATCGAGCGCGAGGTCGCGACCTATGACGCGAACCTGTCGCAACTCGCCCGCCGGCTCGGGCTTGGGGATGCCGAGGAACTGGAATCGCGTCAGCCTTCCGACGCCGATCTCGCCCGCCTGAAGCGCCTTGCCGACAGTGGCAAATCGCTCGCCCGCGCCACCGCCGATCTCGCCCGCCAGCAGGCGGCTGAACAGGAGCGGCTGGCGGCGCTGGACGAGGCCGGCGATCTCGGCCGGCTGATCGATCCGAAACCCTATGTCGAGCGTTTGGCCGCGCTTTCTGACGAACTGTCGGCCTTGGCCCGGCTGGATGGTCTCTATGTGCAGGTCGAGCGGGCGCGCGAGGCGCTTTCTCTGTCCGGCCGCCGCCTGAAACCCGCTATCGACGATGTCGAGCGCTTGCTCGCCCGGCCGCTGCCGGAACTTGCCGCAATTACCCGCTTCGGTCAGCGGCAGGAAAAGACCGAGGCCGACCGACGCGCTGCCGAGGCCCGCCTCGCCGCGCTGGTCGCGGAAACGGCGGAAATCGAGGAAACGCTTGATGATGCCGAGGGCACGGTGGTCACCCGCGAGGATATCCTTGCACTGCGCGCGCGCCGCGACCGGCAATTCGCATCGCTGGGCCCCAAATCGAGCGCCGAGGACCGCGCCGTCGTCGCCGACCTGATCGCCTATGCGGATCGTCTGGCCGACACCGCCGAGGCCAATGCCGACCGTCTCTCGCGCCATGCCGAGGCGCGGCTGCGCCTGTCGCGCATCGAGCGCCAGAGCGAGGAAGCCCGCGCCGCCCTCGACGCGGCGGCAGCGCAGGCTGAGCAAATTCGTGCTGATTTCGAGGCGCTGTTTGCCGATGCCGGCGTTGTGCCGCTGGTGGTCGAAGCCATGCTCGACTGGCGTCGCGGCGTCGAAGACCTGTTCCGCCAGCAGGCGGCGATATCAGCGATGGAAGACCAGATCGCCGTCGTCACCCGTGGGGCGGAGCGTATTGCACCTGTCTTGCAAGGCATTGCCGATGCTATCGGCGTCGAGGGGCAGGGGCTGCCGGTCACGGCGTTGGCGCAGGCGATCCAGCGCCAGATTGCTGCCTTGGGCGAGCGCTGGGCGGAAAGCCGCAGCCGCGACGGCGAGCGCCGGGCGGCGCAGCGCCGTGTCTCCGATCTGGAAATGCGGCAATCGGAATTGTCGGTGCAGAGCGAGGATTGGCGTGAGCATTTTTCCGCTGCCTGCTCGGTCGTCGGCCTGCGGCTGGAGTGGCAGGGCGAATCGCCGCAAGCGGAAATCGACATGGCGCTCGCCGCGCTGGATGCCTGGCGCGCCGTTCCCGAACTGCTGCTGGAGCGCGAAAACCGCCGCCGCCGCGTCGCCGGCATGCGGCGCGACAATGGTTCTTATGAAAAGCGTGTCGCTGCCGTCATCGCCGCCGTCGATCCGTCCTTGGCATCGCTCGCCGCCGATGCCGCCATCAGCCTGATCCATGAAAAGGCCATCGCCGCCCGCGCGGCGCATCAGAAAAAGCAGGCGCTGGACGAAAACCTGGGCGAGGCCCGCACCCGCCATCAACAGACCGAGACGGCGATGCACGAGGCCGAGAGCCGCATCGAGGAACTGGCCAAGGCCTTGCCCTCAGGCGATCTCGATGCCGCCTTGCCGCGCCTGTCCGAGCGCGCCCGTCATCTGGAGCGGTTGCAGGAATGCCGCACGCGCCTCGACGCACAGGCGGAAGGCCGGGGCGAGGCCGAATTGCGCGAGATGCTCGCCGGTTTCGATGCCGTCGCCGCCGGGCTGGACATCGAGGCGCTGGAGGAAGAGGAAAACCGCCAGTTCGAAAAGCATGGCGATCTCGTCGCCCGCCGCAGCCAGAACGAGCGCGAGCGCGAGGCGCTGGAAACCGGCGCCAGCGCCGAACATGCCGTCTTCGAAAAGCAGGCGGCGCAGGAAGAGGCGCGCGATCTGGCGCGGCAATGGGTGGTGCTGAAGCTCGCCTCGTCGATGCTGGCGAAATCGATGGAAACCTATCGCGAGCGCCATGCCGATCCGGTGATGCAGCGTGCCGGCGAACATTTTTCGGCGCTGACCGGCGGCCGCTTCGAACGCCTGCTGCAGGAATATGACGAGCGCGACGAATTGCGGCTGATGGTCGAGCGCGAGAGCGGCGAACGCGTGCCGCTGGAGGGCTTGAGTGAGGGCACCGGGGACCAGCTTTTCCTGGCGCTGCGGCTGGCCTTCCTGGAGGATTATGCGACCCGCAACGAGCCAGCGCCGCTTGTCGTCGACGACATCTTCCAGACCTTCGACGACGAGCGCGCCGCACTCGGCCTCAAGACGCTGGCGGCAACCGGCGACCGGTTCCAGACCATCGTCTTCACCCATCAGGCGAGCGTCATCGACCTCGCCCGGCGGGAGCTGGGCGCGGCGGCGGATATCGTCCATCTGCAGTGAGACAGGCGGCGGTATCAGTCAATGAACGTGTATCTCTTCCGGTGCAGTTTCCTGAAGCTGACCGAAGCAGGGGTCTCGGTGACGCCGGTGCGATGGGTTTCGCGGAAGCGGCGCGTATTCGGCCATTCATGCTCACCATACCGACTGAAACCCGCAATACTTGGAAAAGCGTCGTCCCCGGTGGGGCGTCCGGACTTCAAATCCGGGTGGGGCAGCGAGGCTGTCTCGGGTGGGTTCGACTCCCATTCTCTTCCGCCAGCCGGATACGCTCCATAGGCGGGCGATCAGCAGTGCGAGTCGGCCTGTTTCTCCGGCATTTGCATCGTCAGGTCGAGGCCGCGCGCGGTCGGCGGCTGCCAGGTCGGCGAGTGTTCGGTCGCGCCTTGCGGGTTGGTGCCGATATGAGCGCCGCCGGTGCCACCCGTCCAGCCGGTGGAGCCGGCATTGCCGGGCGCGGTGCCGTCGGCGCTTGCCATATCCGGCGGTGTTGCCGGTTCAGCCCTCCCGGCGCTGCTTCCGCAGGTGGTGATGGGATCGACACTCACCGTCTGCGCGAGCGCCGGAAGCGCCAGGGCAAGAAGCGTCGTCGCGCCTGCGGCAAAAGCGGTCTTCTTCAGCATGGCCTTCTCCTTCGGTATTCCCTGAAAACGAAACAGATCTCGGGAGGGTTCCGCTCTCAGCCGCGCACGATGATTCGCGCTGGTCCCTCGGACGCCTTCCCGACGATGGATACCAATGGATAGCCGGCCGCGCGAATCGTATCGCGGATCGAATTGGCTTTTTCCCCCGAACAGGCGATCAGCAGCCCGCCTGAGGTCTGGGGATCGGCAAGCAACAGCCTTTGCCAATCCGGCAAGCCGCCGGGCAGATCGACCTCGGCCCCGTAGCTCGCCCAATTGCGGTGCGAGGCGCCGGTAATGAAACCCTCGCGCGCAAGCGATTCGGCATGAGCGAGGAAGGGTAGGGCGGCGAGGTCGATTTCGAGCGTCAGGCCTGAGGCCCGCGCCATTTCCAGACCATGGCCGAGAATACCGAAGCCGGTGACATCGGTCAGCGCATGCACATCCGGATTGCCGGCGAGATCGGCGCCGATCCGGTTGAGCAGCGTCGTCGAAGCCAGCATTTCGGCATAACATCCCTCCGGCAGCGCATTTTTCTTGATCGCTGCCGAATAAATGCCGACGCCGATCCCCTTGGTCAGGATCAGCGCATCGCCCGACCGCGCCCCGCCATTACGGCGAAGGTTTTCCGGCGAACACAGGCCGATGACGGCAAGCCCATAGATCGGCTCGACCGAATCGATCGAGTGGCCGCCGGCGACGGGAATGCCGGCCTCGGCGCAGATGCGTGCCCCGCCTTCGAGAACGCGCGCGATGGTCTCCGGCGAAAGCTTGCCGATCGGCATGCCGAGAATGGCGAGCGCCATGATCGGCCGCCCGCCCATGGCATAAATGTCGGAAATAGCGTTGGTTGCGGCGATTCGCCCGAAATCATGGGGATCGTCGACCACGGGCATGAAAAAATCGGTGGTGGCGATGACGCAGGTCTTGTCATCCGCCTGCCAGACAGCGGCATCGTCGGCCATGTCGCTGCCGACGAGAAGCTGGGCGAAGGGTTGCGCTGCCGGTTGCCGCGCCAGAAGCGATTGCAGCACCGAAGGGGCGAGCTTGCAGCCGCAGCCGCCTCCATGAGCTAGATCTGTCAGGCGAGGGGCGGAATGCATGGCAACTCCTGATATCTCGCATAACAGATATGGCCGGAGCGCGGTTTGGCAAGGCGACGCTTGCCAGCCGAAACGCGCGCCATATTCTTTTCATGTTAACCAAGGAGGACGTCATGACCAGTTCATCCGTCGCGGTATTCGTCGGCAGCCTGCGCAAAGCCTCGTTCAATCGCAAGATCGCCCATGCCCTGATCGGACTTGCGCCTGATAGCTTGAGGCTGGAGATCGTCGAAATCGGCGACCTGCCGCTCTACAATCAGGATTTCGACGACGAAGGCGCGCCACCAGCCGCCTGGACCGCCTTTCGCGACAAGGTGCGCGGCTTCGAGGCCGTGCTGTTCGTGACGCCGGAATATAATCGCTCGGTGCCGGCGGTATTGAAGAATGCGCTGGATGTTGGCTCGCGGCCCTATGGCAAAAGCGTGTGGAGCGGCAAGCCGGGGGCAGTCGTCAGCGTTTCGCCCGGCGCTATCGGCGGCTTCGGCGCCAACCATCATCTGCGCCAGTCGCTGGTGTTCCTCGATATTCCGACTTTGCAGCAGCCGGAAGCCTATGTCGGCGGCGTCTCCGGCCTGCTCGACGATGATGGTAATCTCGCCAAGGACGAAACAAGGAAATTCCTGGCCGGCTTCATGGAGCGATTCGCAGCCTGGATTGCCGCCAACCAACGCGCATGAACAATGCCGCGCGACAGGTCTTGCCCGTCGCGCGGCTGATTTTTTGAATCAGACGTACCAGAGACCATCATTCAGGAAAGCGGATTGCAGGCCCTTGTTTTCCGTGCTGTCCGCAAAAAAGGCCAGCACCCTGTCCTGTGTGAATTCGCCGGAATTCAGCGCGCCGATCCAGTAATCCATGCCGGCCTTTTCTGACGAGCGACCCAGGACGTTGCTGTAAAGCGCCTCGATATATTTCTGATTGTCGGTCATCGAGCCGTAGCGCGCCGTGAACTCCGGCGAACTGAGGAAAAGCTTGGCGGCTTCCTGCAGGCTGATTTCCTTCGCGTCGAGCTTGCGAATCCAGTAGCCCGAGCCCCCGGCATCGGCTGCGCGGTCGAAGGCGGCCTTGTAGAGGCGGAAAAGCTGGCCGGCATGTCCCTCGAGATCGAAGGCAAGCGTGCCGTCGCTGAACTTGATGCGCTCGATTTCGGTCAGGCTGGTTTCGCCGGAAGAGGTCAGCGTGACGGACCCATCCTTGATCTTGATGCCGAATGTGGCGCGCGCGCCGTCGATGACGGCCGTATCGAGGCCGCTGCCGCCGATCAACGTATCGGAACCGCCGCCGCCGATCAGGGTATCGTCGCCCGCACCGCCGTCGAGGATATCGTTGCCGCTGCCGCCATAGAGCGTATCGTTGCCCTCGTAGCCGTAAAGCTTGTTGTTGCCGCCATTGCCTGTGAGGATATTGGCAAGCTGGTTGCCATGGATCGTATCGTCGCCGCTGCCGCCGATGGCGTTCTCGATCAGGCTGCCGGTTTCGCCATTATAAAGATAGGGATTGGCGATATTGCCGCGTGCAAGCTGACCTTCAGTGCCGAGAACGGCATATTGTCCGCCGAGATTCGTCCACGCGCCGGCGCGCAGATCGACGCTCAGATTGGTGGTATAGTTCTGGAAACTGTAGGTGTCGGTGCCGCCGGCATCCCATGGCGTCATGAAAATGACGGGTGCATTGGGGTCGAAGGTATAGACGTTGTCGCCCGTCTGAGTCGTCCGGTTCGGGCCATACAAGGCCTGAATGGCGGCGATGTCGTTCAGCATCGGCCCGACCGGGAAACTGCCGATCTGAACCGTGTAGCCCGCGCCTGAGCTTTCGCCGATATAACTGCTGTAGCTCATGATCGACGTTTCGACCGAATCGACCTGTGGATCGACGGCCGGAAAGCTGCCGACCGCATCATGCGGATGCTTCAGCCCGAGTGCGTGGCCGAGTTCGTGAAGAAGCGTGGCGAATTCGTAGGTGCCTTCCGACCAGGGCAGGGCGGGATCCATGCCGCCGCCAAGCTGCACATCGCCCGACTCGGCCTTGTCGCCAGGAAAATCGACGACCTGCGCGGTCGAATTGTCGGCGCTCTTGTACCAGTAGATGCGGATGTCCGAAGCAGACGGATCGGCCGATTCGACGAAATTGATATTCGCGACGCTCGCCCAATGACCCAGCGCCCGAAGCATGACCGCCTTCTGCGCCTCGGTCAGCGCTTCGAAGGGACCGCTGTTCTGCACAGGATTTTCAGGGCCGGCTTCGTAGCCGGTCACCTGCGACGCCAGCGTCGGAAAGCTGAAAGTCAGCGTATTGGAATTCCACTTTGTGCCGTAAAGAATTCCGTCGATATAAGAAATGCCCGTCGTCGAGACGGCGGTACCACCGGCTGGCATGATCTGATTCCCCCAGAGTTGAACTCGAGGAAGAGTTAAGCGATCTGGTACAACTGACGAAAACGCCAAAACTGGTGCCACCAGTTTTGGTCGATTGCCGCTTGTGACGTGTGGTTGCGGGCCGCGGACACACGTTTCAGGGATACTACGCGAAAACGGCCGCGAACGACACCAACGGGCACCAAGTCACGTCCACACAAATACTTCGCGTTTAGCGGGATGTACTGAAATTCCGGGGAGAAGGAATAAAATGGTGGGCGATGAGAGACTCGAACTCCCGACATCCTCGGTGTAAACGAGGCG
>CAMFHE010000095.1 GCA_945952045.1 uncultured Rhizobium sp. | reverse complement strand
CGTCCGGCGCGGTATAGCGGGTGATCCCGCGTTTCATCGCTTCGACGGCGGCTTCGACGATATGGGCGGGCGTTTCGAAATCCGGCTCGCCGAGCGAGAGGTCGATGACCGGTTCGCCCTTGGCGCGCATTGCCTTGGCGGCCATGGAAACCGCCATGGATGGCGACGACTTAATGGTGGAAGCCTTGCGGCTCTCGAACGCGATCATGTTCATGCCTTTTCTCCCGGCTTGCCGTATTGTTCGGCCTGTTGCGCGGTGATGTAACCGTGTTTTACGTCGTGGGTGACAGCGTCTGCCGGGCGTTTGGCGGGATCGCCATAGCCGCCGCCGCCGGGAAGCGACAGAACCAGCCTGCGGCCTTCCGGCACGAACTGCAGGCCCTTGCCCTTCAGAACGGTTCCGTCATCGAGCGCCACGCCGCCGGGCGCGCCGTCGAACCCGCCATCGCGACCGCGGGCCGGATGGTAAAGGCGGTCGAACATGGCGGAGAAGCGGAAGGAAAAGCCCTCGGCCGCCTCGATTTCGATCATCTGGCCGAGACCGCCGCGCTGCGCGCCGGCGCCGCCCGAACCTTCACGCAATTCTTTGCGCCAGACGATGACCGGGCCGACATTTTCGGTCGCCTCGATCGGCATGGTATGGACGCCGCTTGGGAAAGCGGTCGCGTTCAGGCCATCGAGCGAGGCGCGCGCACCGGAGCCGCCGGAGTTGAACATCAGGATTTCCGCGCCCTTGCCGCCGATCTGGTCGGATAGCGGACGCACGCTCATATGCAGGTTCCAGAGCGCGCTTGCGCCTTCCGCCGGCACTTTGCCGGGCAGGGCCTGATGCAGCGCGCCGAGCACGAGATCGGGCACGAAGTGGCCGAGCACATGGCGAACGGCAACCGGCGCCGGGCGTTTTGCGTTAAGAATGCAGCCTTCGGGGGCGGCGACATCGAAGGGGGCAAGCGAAGCGGCATTGTTGGGAATATCGGGCGCCACCACGCATTTGATTCCGTAGCAGGCATAGGCCTTGGCATAGACCAGCGGCACGTTGATGCCGAACTTGCTCATGCCGGACGTGCCGTCGAAATCGACCAGCACGCCGTCCGCGCCAATGGTCAGGCTGGCCGCTAGATGCACCGGCTCGTCATAGCCGTCGAGATCGAGACTGTAGTTCCAGGTGCCATGCGGCAGGTTCTTCAGCCGCTCCAGCGTCGCCTCGCGGCTGTGTTTGAGAATGAAGCCGCCGATCATCGAGAGATCGTCGAGGTTGAACTCGGTCAGCATGTCGATAAGGCGGCGATGGCCGGTCTCGTTGCAGGCGGCCAGCGCATGGAAATCGCCGATCACCTTGTCGTTCTCGCGCACATTGTTGCGCACGATATTGATGAGCGTGCGATCCACCTGGCCGCGCTCGAAGAACTTCATGATCGGAATGAAGATACCTTCTTCATAGACCTCGCGGGCATCCGGCCCGAAGCCACGGCCGCCGACATCGACCACATGGGCGGTGGAGGCGAAATAGCCGACCAACTTGCCGTGATGGAAAGAGGGCGTGACGACGGTGATGTCGTGCAGGTGGCCGGTACCCTTCCAGGGATCGTTGGTGATGTAGACATCGCCCTCGAAGATATTATCCGGGCCGATATCGTTGATGAAGTGGGCGACCGACTCGGCCATGGCGTTGACATGGCCCGGCGTGCCGGTGACGGCCTGCGCCAGCATGCGGCCTTCGAGGTCGAAGACGCCGGCGGACAGATCGCCCGCCTCGCGCACGGAGGTGGAAAACGCGGTGCGGATCAGGGTTTGCGCCTGTTCTTCCACGACGGAGATCAGGCGGTTCCACATGACCTGCATATGGATATCGATCATCGACTGGTTCATGGAGATATCCTCAGATCCGGGTAACGAGCAGGCAGCCGTCGTTCTGGACGATGGCCTTGAAGGACGCGGTCAGCACGGCGGAGGTTTCGCGTTCGACGATGACGGCAGGGCCATTGACCACGTCGCCGGGTTTCAGGCCGTCGCGCTCGTGAATGCCGGCATCGAGGAAAGTCCCTTGCGCCGCCTCGAACAGTTTGCGCGTCTTCGCCGGCGAAACGACCTTGCCTTCGGCGACGGCCTCGACACGGTCAACCGGCGGCAGCGGCGACGAGGCCTTGACCGACCAGCTGACGATCTCGATATCGAGCCCTTCGATGGCGCGGCCGAAGAAGCGTTCATATTCGGTCTCGAACAGGCCGGCGATCGTCGCCGCACTGCCGGCATCGAATTTGCCGGACGCGAGCGGCACCGGAATATCCCAGCCCTGGCCGGCATACCGCATGAACAGCGTGCGCTCGATGACCGGCGCGCCGCTGTCGAGCCCACCTTCGACGAAGCCAAGGGCTTCGGCCTGCATGGCGTCCACCAGCACATTGGCTTCTGCAATATCGAAAGCGGAGAGGTTGAACACGGCGCTGCGCACCGATTCATAGCCGAATGGCGCCCGCAGGAAGCCGATGGCCGAACCGACGCCGGCGCCTGACGGCACCAGGAAGGTGGAGATGCCCATCTTCTCGCAAAGCCGCGCGGCATGCAGGGGGCCGGCGCCGCCGAAGGTGATCATCGTGAAGTCGGCGATGTTTTTGCCGTTTTCGACGGTGTGAACGCGGCCGGCATTGGCCATGTTCTCGTCGACCATCTCACACGTGCCATAGGCTGCGGCATCTGCATCGAGGCCGATGACGGCGCCGATATCGTCGCGCATGGCCTGGCGGCTGGCGTCGGCCGACAGTGGAATCGCCCCCCCGGCAAAATTTTCCGGATCGAGCTTGCCGAGCAGAAGGTCGGCATCGGTCACCGTCGGGTTCTTGCCGCCGCGCTGGTAGCAGGCCGGGCCCGGTTCCGATGCCGCCGAATGCGGGCCGACGCGGATCTGGCGCATACCGTCGACAGAGGCGATCGAGCCGCCGCCTGCGCCGATTTCGACCATTTCCACCACCGGAATGGAGATCGGCATGCCCGAACCCTTGCGGAAGCGATAGGTGCGGGCGACCTCGAAGGTCTTGGCCGTCTTCGGCACCTGGTTTTCGATGAGGCAGATTTTTGCCGTCGTGCCGCCCATGTCGAAGGACAGAACCGTATCGAGGCCATGGCGGCGCGCGATATCAGCGGCAAAGATGGCGCCGCCGGCAGGACCGGATTCAACGAGGCGCACCGGAAATTCCGAGGCGCTCTCCACCGAGACGATGCCGCCACCGGAATGGATCATGAAGACCGGACAACCGACGCCGATTTCCTTCAGCGAGACGACCAGACGGTCGAGATAGGATTTGATCGCCGGCTTCACATAGGCATTGGCGCAGACGGTGTTGAAGCGTTCGAACTCGCGCATCTGCGGCGAGACTTCGCTGGAGATCGATACCGAGACCTGCGGCAGGCGCTTGAGGATGGCCTCGCGCACGGCGCGCTCATGGGCGCCGTTGGTGTAGGCGTGGATGAAGCCGATGGCGACGCTTTCGTAACCGCCGGCCGCAATCGCAGCGACGACAGCTTCGACCGAAGCGGCGTCGAGCGGCAGCAGGACCTTGCCCGCCGCATTGATGCGCTCGCGCACCGTGAAGCGGTCGGCGCGGGCAATCAGGGCCGGCGGCAGGGTGATGTCGAGATCATATTGCTCGAAGCGATTTTCCGTCCGCATTTCCAGGACGTCGCGAAAACCCTCCGTCGTGACGAAGGCGGTCTTTGCGCCACGGCGCTCGATCAGCGCGTTGGTGGCCAGCGTCGTGCCATGGATCAACAGATCGATGTCTGAGAGCGCGATGCCGGCCATATCGGCCACGGCCTTGACGCCCTTCAGGATTGCCCGCTCCGGCGCCGTATAGTCCGTCAGAACCTTTGTCGAATGCAGCGCGCCGTCAATGTCGAGCGCAATGTCCGTAAAGGTGCCGCCAATATCGACGCCGACCCGGCAGTTTCGTTGTGTAGTGGTCACCGTTTTCGTTCCCCAGATCAGATCCGCTCGCGGCGGCGCAAATCACGCGTGTCGGCTGTGCGGCCCATAATCCACGGCCTTGGTCTTCGCCGCAACATTTCCGCTTGACGGGTTTTGGATATATCACTTATCATACATGTGTCAACTGAAATTGAAGCCGGAAAACGACATCGAAAAGTCGCTGCCGGAATACTCGATGGCGCTTGCCGGCCTTTGGAACAGGGGCGGCACGCGGCCGCGCAAAGGCAATCGAATGCGGGGAAAAACCTGCATCGTCTCTAGCAACATCAACGGCTTAACCAGAGGGAAGCCAATATGACGCAGTTTTCGAAACTTCTTGCCGCGACCGCAATTACGTCAACCTTGCTTCTTGCCCAGGCGTTTGCCGCCGATACGGTCAAGATCGGCGTTGCCGGCCCGATGACCGGCGCCAACGCCACCTTCGGCGAGCAGGTATGGACCGGCGTTTCGGCCTATGTGAATGAAGTCAACGCCGCCGGCGGCATCGACGGCAAGCAGATCGAGCTGGTCAAGGGCGACGACGCGTGCGAGCCCAAGCAGGCTGTGGCCGTTGCAAACCGCCTCGTGGATCAGGACAAGGTCCAGGCCGTCGTCGGCCACTTCTGCTCGTCGAGCACGATCCCGGCATCCGAAATCTACAATGACAACGGCATCCTGACGGTCACGCCGTCCTCGACCAACCCGATCGTCACCGATCGTGGCTTCGAGACCATGTTCCGCACCTGCGGTCGCGACGATCAGCAGGCCGTCGTCGCTGGTTCCTTCATCCTCGATACGCTGAAGCTCGACAAGATCGCGCTGATCCATGACAAGGATACCTATGGTCAGGGCCTCGTCGACGCGCTGAAGAAGACGCTGGAAGAGCGCGGCGTTCAGCCCGTGCTGTATGAAGGCCTGACCCGCGGCGAGCGCGACTTCAACGCATTGGTCACCAAGATCAAGAGCACCGGCGCGACCGCCGTCTATTTCGGCGGCCTCATTCCCGAAGCCGGTCCGCTGATCCGCCAGATTCATGAACAGGGTCTCGACGTGAAATTCGTCAGCGGCGACGCGCTCGCCCAGACGGAAATCGTCACCGCCGCCGGCGGCGCGCAGAACCTGAAGAACGTCTACTACTCCTCTGCCGCCAATCCGCTTGAAGACCCGGCGACAGCAGATGCGCAGGCAGCGTTGAAGAAGGCCAATATCGCGCCCGACAACTACACGCTGTTCGGCTATGCCAGCGCCCAGACCATCGTTGCCGCCATCCAGGGCACCAAGGAAGGCCCGGTCGAGGATCAGGTGAAGTGGCTGCGCGCCAATAGCGTCAAGTCCGCCGTCGGCAACCTCGCCTGGAACGACAAGGGTGACGTCAAGGACTTCAAGTTCGTGTTCTACACCTTCGATGACAAGGGAACCCCGGTTCGCAGCAACTAAGCTGGCAGCACCGCCGTCCGGCCGGAGCATTCTCCGGCCGGTTTCCAACGCACATCATGAGAGGGGTTCGCCATGGACGCGTTCATCTTGGCGCAGCAGCTCGTCAACGGCATCACGCTCGGCACGATTTACGGGCTGATCGCCGTTGGCTATACGATGGTCTACGGCGTGATCCGTATGATCAACTTCGCCCATGGCGATGTCTACATGGTCTCGGCCTATATTGCGGCGATCACGCTTGCGATCCTGCATTTCTTCGGAATCCAGTCAGTGCCCTTCGCACTGATCTCGATCCTCGTCATCACCTGCTTTATTACCGGGGTCTATGGCTGGGCGATAGAGCGCGTCGCCTATCGGCCGCTGCGCGGCTCCACCAAGCTCGCGCCGCTGATTTCGGCGATCGGCATCTCGCTGATGCTGCAGAGTTATGTGCAGATTTCGCAAGGTGCGCGTGATCAGGGCGTGCCGATCCTCATCCAGGGTGCGTTCCGTTTCGGCGACGGACAGCATTTCGTGCAGATCACCTATATGCAGACGGTGATCTTGATCGCGTCTGTGGCGGCCATGGCGATCCTCACCTATGTGATCAACCATACCCGCATCGGCCGCGAATGCCGCGCCACGCAGCAGAACCGGCAGATTTCAGCCGTGCTCGGCGTCAATACCGAACGCATCATTTCCTCCGTCTTCGTTATCGGTGCGGCGACCGCCGCCGTCGGCGGCACGCTCGTGACCTTCAATTACGGGTCGTTCAATTTCTTCATCGGCTTCGTCATGGGCATCAAGGCCTTCACCGCCGCCGTGCTGGGCGGCATCGGCTCGCTGCCGGGCGCGGTTCTCGGCGGTATCCTGCTCGGCCTGACCGAAGCGCTGTTCGCGGGCTATGTCAGCACCGACTACAAGGACGTCTTCGCCTTTTCCCTGCTCATCATCCTGCTCTTCTTCCGCCCTTACGGCCTGCTTGGCCGGCCGGAAGTCGTCAAGGTCTGATCGGGAGGAAACCACACCATGCTGGACAATCGCATCGGCGCCCTCCTGAAGGAGGCCGTCCTCACCTTTGCCGTCTGTTTGATCCTGTTCGGGCCGATTTCCGGCCTTGTGCTGGATGGCTTCGGCTTTCAAAACGAAATTGCCCGCGCCGTGACCCTGGCGGGCATCGTCACTGCCGGGCGGCTCGCCTTGTCCGTTATCGGCAGCACCAGTTTCGGGCGCGGCCTGATCGGCCGGCTCGGTAATCGCCAGTCGGGGGTTACCGTGCGAACCGGCGCAGAACGCTCGCCTTTCCTGCTGCTTGCGGTGCTGTTCGTCGCCGGCCTGTCGCTTCCCTTCTTCGCCGACAAATATTTCCTCGGCATCGCCATTCTGGCGCTGATCTACTGCCTGCTGGGACTGGGGCTGAACATCGTCGTCGGTCTGGCGGGCCTGCTCGATCTCGGCTTCGTCGCCTTCTACGCGGTCGGGGCCTATCTGCTTGCACTCGGTTATCAGTATCTGGGCATCGGCTTCTGGAGCGCTCTGATCATTGCGCCGCTGCTGGCCGGATTCTTCGGCATGGTGCTCGCCTTCCCGGTGCTGAAAATGCACGGCGACTATCTGGCGATCGTTACGCTCGGCTTCGGCGAGATCATTCGGCTGGTGCTCAACAACTGGCTGGACTTCACCGGTGGCCCGAACGGCGCACCGGCGCCGGCGCCGACGCTTTTCGGTCTCGAATTCACCCGTACCGCCAAGCAGGGCGGCACCCCGATCCATGAATTCCTCGGCATTTCCTATAGTGGCGATTACAAGTTCTGGTTCATCTATCTCGTACTGTTCCTCGTCGTCTGCGCGGTGATCTACACGGTGCAACGTCTGCGCGTCATGCCGCTCGGGCGGATGTGGGAAGCGCTGCGCGAGGATGAGATCGCCTGCCGTTCGCTCGGCGTGAACCATGTCTTCACCAAGCTTTCGGCCTTCATGCTGGGCGCTTCGACCGGCGGTCTGGCCGGCGTGTTCTTTGCCGTGCATCAGGGCTTCGTCAATCCGACCTCCTTCACCTTCTTCGAGTCGGCGCTCATTCTCGCCATCGTCGTTCTCGGCGGCCTCGGCTCGACGGTCGGCGTCATCCTTGCCGCGCTGGTGCTGACCATCCTGCCGGAACTGCTGCGCGACTTCGCCGAATATCGCGTTCTGGTCTTCGGCATCCTGATGGTGGTGATGATGATCTGGAAACCGCGCGGCCTCGTGCGCTTGACGCGCCCGGCCTTCTTCCCGTCCGGAACGCCGCGCCCTGCCGCGCAAACGCTCTCCCTCCAGCCGCGGACGGAGGCCGGCCGATGAGCGCGCCCATTCTCGAAGTGCAAAACGTCACCATGCGTTTCGGCGGCATCGTCGCCAACCGCAATGTCAGCTTCACGGCGCAAAAGGGTGCGATCACCGCGCTGATCGGGCCCAACGGCGCCGGCAAGACGACGATGTTCAATTGCATCACCGGTTTCTACCGGGCGAGCGAAGGCGCAATCCTGCTTCATGGACGCAGCGGGCCGGAGGATATCGGCGCCCTGATGACCCGGCCGATCACCGGCGGTTCGCATCTGGTCACCCGCGCCGGCATTGCCCGTACTTTCCAGAACATTCGCCTGTTCAAGGAAATGTCGGTGGTGGAAAACCTGCTCGTCGCCCAGCATCTGGCGACCCGCAATGGACTTCTGTCAGGCGTTTTCCAGACGCCTGCGTTTCGCGCAGCCGAGCGGGAGGCGGTGGACCGCGCCTATTTCTGGCTAGGGCAGATGAACCTCGTCGACGACGCCAATCGTCTGGCCGGTGAATTGCCCTATGGCCGCCAGCGCCGTCTGGAGATCGCCCGCGCCATGTGTACCGCGCCGCGGCTGATCTGCCTCGACGAACCGGCCGCCGGGCTCAACCCGTCCGAGACGCGCGAACTCTCGGAGGTCATTCAGCGGCTCTGCGCCGAACATGCTCTGTCCGTGCTCGTCATCGAGCATGACATGGGGCTGGTGATGCGCATCGCCGACCGCATCGTCGTGCTCGACCACGGCGAAGTGATATCCGACGGCACGCCCGAAAGCGTTGCCGAAGACCCGGCGGTGATCGCCGCCTATCTCGGCGTCAGCGAGGAAGAGGTGCAGGCATGAGTATGATGGAGACAACCGCCCCGTTGCTCGAATTTTCCGCCGTCCATGCCCATTATGGCCCGGTCGAGGCGCTGAAATCGGTCAATGTCACCATTTCCAAGGGGGAGATCGTTAGTCTGATCGGCGCCAACGGCGCCGGCAAGACGACGCTCCTGTCGACCATCTTCGGCGCGCCACGCACCTCGTCCGGCCGTATCCTCCATCGCGGCGAGGATATTTCGCGCCTGCCGACCAGTCGCATCGCACGGCGCGGCATCGCGCTGGTGCCGGAAGGGCGACAGATTTACCAGGATATGAGCGTCGAGGAAAACATGATGATGGGCACGACGCCCATCGGCATGACCCATTTCGAGACCGACCGCGCGCAGATGTTCGATCTCTTTCCGCGTTTGAAAGAACGTCGCAACCAGACGGCGGGCACCATGTCCGGCGGGGAACAACAGATGCTGGCGATCGCCCGCGCCATGATGGCGCGGCCCGAACTCATCCTGTTCGACGAGCCGTCACTTGGCCTGGCGCCATTGGTCGTCAAGCGCGTCTTCGAAGTGCTGGGCGAGATCGCCACCATGGGCAAGACGATCTTTCTGGTGGAGCAGAACGCCAACCATGCGCTGAAGCTCTCGCAGCGTGCCTATGTCATGGTCAACGGTCGCATCCACCTTTCGGGGGAAAGCGCCTCGTTGCTCGATAATCCCGAGGTGCGCAAGGCCTATCTCGGCCTTCATTGAAGCTCGATTTGCGCCTGCCTCGCCAGCGGCGCAAAACTATGTCAGGCTTCGCATTTGCCAGTGGTTGAACCGGGAGCAAGTCGAAGCATGACTTACGAGCTGTATTACTGGGACGGCATTCAGGGGCGAGGGGAGTTCGTGCGGCTGGCGTTGGAGGAGGCCGGCGCCGATTATGTGGACGTGGTGCGCGATCCGCATCGCGGCACGACCGAAATGATGGCGCTTCTCAAGAGCGATGCCGAGCCATGCATTCCCTTCGCGCCGCCTTTTCTGAAAGACGGCGCGCAGATCGTCTCGCATGTCGCCAATATACTCTTCTATCTCGGCCCGAAACTCGGCCTCGCGCCGAAGGACGAGGCGCTGCGCATTTTCGCCAACGGCCTGCAATTGACGATCACCGATTTTGTCGCCGAGGCGCATGACACCCATCATCCGATTGCGATTTCGAAATATTACGAGGATCAGAAGGACGAGGCGAAAGCGCGCGCCGCCGAGTTCCGCGACAGCCGTATTCCGAAATTTCTGGGCTATTTCGAACGCGTGCTGCGGCACAATCCCGATGGCAGCGCCTATCTCGTCGGGGATGCTATCGGCACGGTGGATCTCTCGCTGTTCCAGGTGGTGGAAGGGCTTTGCTACGCTTTCCCGAAGGCCATGAAGGGTTACGAGCGCCACTATCCTGCAATCGCCGCACTGCATGGAGCGGTCAGGGCGCGGCCACGGATCAGCGCCTATCTGGCATCGCCCCGGCGGCTGGCTTTCAACGAAAACGGTATCTTTCGGCACTATCCGGAACTCGACGCCGACAGCGCTTAGCAAACGGCTTCGGTCCCTGCAATTTCCGTGGTCGCGTGCAAACATCCGGTTTTGCCTCAATGCCGCCGGATCGATTCTCGATGACATGCGTTATCCACCGCGACGATCGCGATCGCTTCGCCGCAGGTGGTGCCGACCAAGGAGACAGGGAATGAAAACGAACCTCTTCAAAATCATGCTCGCAACCGGCGTTTGCCTTGCCGGCGCGGTCATCGCACAGGCGGCGGATGTCGTGGAGCGACGCTATGAAGCGCCGGAAGGCGCGCGTGACGGCGTGAGGATCGGCTATCTGGAATGCGATATCGGCGGTGGCGCCGGCTATGTGCTCGGGTCTGCTAAGGAAGTCGACTGCGTGTTTCGCTCGACCAGGAACGGCGAACCGGTCGATCAATATGCAGGTGTGATCCGCAAGCTCGGCATCGATGTCGGCGTCACCACGCGTGGCCGGCTGATCTGGGCGGTCTTTGCGCCGACTGCCGGGTATCACCAGGGTTCGCTTGCCGGCCTGTATGAAGGCGTGACCGCTGAAGCGACGGTCGGCGCTGGCGTCGGCGCCAATGTGCTGATCGGCGGCACCAGCGGTTCGATCCATCTTCAGACGATCAGCGTCACCGGTCAGCTCGGCCTGAATGCCGCCGCCGGCGGCGTTTCTGTGACGCTTACGCCGGCTTGATTTTTTAGCTTTGGAGAAGGCGATCCGAGGTCGAATGACCACGGGTCGCTGGCCGCCTGAGATCAATGTTGAATTAAGGTCTGCGCACTAGGATCAACCCCGCGAATTTAGTGGGACAGACTGCGCATGACCGTTGTATGGCAAATCCTCGTCGGCAATTTCGCATGCGTTGCGCTGCTGATTTCGGCGTGGATGCATGTGAGCTACCGGCTGTATCGGCTGACGCCGCGGCACGAGCAAATCTGTTTCGGCGTGGTTCTTGGTTTTGCTTCGATCGTGTCGATGCTCCTGTCCGTGCAATTCGATCCAGGGGTCTATTTCGACCTGCGCATTGCGCTGATTGAAATTTCCGCGCTTTTCGGCGGTCCCATTGCCTTGCTGCTGACAGCGGCGATGGCGGCGCTGTTTCGTCTCCTTCTCGGTGGGGCCGTTGTTCAGGGGCTGAGCGGCATTGCGGTCGCATCGGTCCTGGGTTTTAGCGTCTGGTGGCTGGCAGGGCGGCAAAAGACGGTCCGTCTCTCGCTCATACCCTTGTTTTCCCTTTTCGTCGGTGCTTTGTCATTGCTTGTTCTCGGCTTTTTGCCGCGGGAAAGCCTCTACCATGCAATCCCGTCCGTCGGCGTGCCGATTGCCGTCCTGAACATGGTGGTCTCCGCTGTCGCAGCACTGGTGATCGCCTATTTCAGACGCTTCACGCTGGAGCGCGATATCTTGCGCGCCGCGCTGACCCAGACCCCGGATTTTCACTACGTCAAAAATATCGAGCGCCGTTTCGTCGCGACGAACCTCAATGTCGCGCGCTACCATGGCCGTGACCGCGCTTCGGAAATGGTCGGTCTCAGCGATTTCGACCTGGAATCGGCGGAGCGCGCGCAGGAACTGGAAGCCATCGAGCGACAGATCCTCGAAAGCGGCGTTCCCGTTATCGGCTTCGAGGAGCATATCAGCCATAGGGGTGGCGAGCCGCGCTGGTTTTCGACATCGAAAGTGCCGTTGCGCAACCGTCATGGCGAGCTTATCGGTCTGGCCGGTGTCACGATCGACATCAGCGACCGCAAGAAGCTGGAACAGGAGCTGCAAAGCAGCCGCGACATCGTCACGCAGGCAACGGCGGAGATGTCGGACGGTCTGGCGCTGTTCGACAGCGAGGGTTACCTGCTGTTCTGCAACACCCAATATCGCGATCTGTTTCCGAGATCCGCTCATGTACGGGTCCAGGGCTCGCATATCGTCGATATCCTCGTTGCCGTCATACGGTCGGGCGAACGCGAGAACGTGCCGACCGACCTTAGCCATGAAGACATTCGCACGGCAGCGCTCGGCCTTCATCAGGACAAGGACGAGACGTTCAGGCTGTTCGACGGCCGATGGATCCATCTCCGCACCCGCGTTGGCCAGAATGGTTCGGCGCTGGTCGTCGCTTCCGATATCACCGCGGCGAAGGAGTCCGAAATCGTACTGCGCAAGCTCGCCGAGCAGATGAAGGGGCTTGCCGAAACCGATGCGCTGACCGGCGTCGCCAACCGGCGCTCCTTCGATGATCGACTGCAAAAGGAATTGCAGGCGGCAGCGGCGGAGCGAAAACCGCTTGCCTTGCTTCTCGTCGATGTCGATCGCTTCAAGATCTATAACGACACCTACGGTCATCTCGCCGGAGACGATTGTCTCAAGCAGGTCGGCCAATGCCTGACGGATGTGGCGGAGGCTGACACCGACCTTTGTGCGCGTTATGGCGGCGAGGAATTTGCCCTTATCCTGCCGGATACGGACGGCGAGGCGGCCTTGGCCGCCGCCAATGCCTTGCGCGCGCGCGTTCGCGCACTTGCGATGCCCCACAGCGGAAGCGATTTCGGGCTCGTTACCGTGAGCGTTGGCGTTGCGGTGGTGGAAGGGCCGGGGCCGTTTACGCCGGCTGATCTGATCGCCGACGCCGATGCCGCGCTTTATCGCTCCAAGGAAAATGGACGCGACCGGGCGTCAACCGCCGGCGAAGCGCCGCGCCCGGCATTATGGCGACGCTTCTGACGCCGTTTGTGCGCCTGTCTTTGTCGCCAGATGATGGGAGACTGTACAGGGGGCTGCTAAATCAGTTACAAATGCAAGATTGCCCGGCGTTGGCCGGGAAAATTCAGGCAGGGCCCGGAAACGTCACCGGCGGCAGGATCGAGGGATGTGTTTCCCGGATTCGTTGCGGCCGTGTCTCGCTGCCGATGGGATCGGCGGGATGCGTGACTTTTGAAAGCAGGAGTGAATGGGAATGACGATTTCGGTTCCAAAGCCTGTCGGTGTCGATGTTGCCGAGCGTAAGCTGAGGGTCGGTTTCGTGCTGGCCAGGTCGTTCACCCTCTCCGCATTCGCGCTTTTCGTCGATACGCTGCGCCTGGCGAGCGATGAGCTGGATCGCTCCGGTCGCGTGCTTGCCGACTGGCAGGTGCTTGGCAGCACAAGGCATCTGATATCGTCGAGCTGCGGGGTGCAGGTCGCGCCGACCTCCGATCTCGTCGATCCCTCGCAATTCCATTATATCGTCGTTGTCGGCGGCCTTCTGACGGTGAAGGAGCCGGTCGACAATGAGACGCTCGCCTATCTGAAGCGCGCCAATGCCGCCAATGTGCCGCTGATCGGCGTCTGCACCGGCACCTTCATCCTCGCCGATGCCGGCCTGATGAAGCAGCACCATACCTGCGTCAGCTGGCTGCATTTCCAGGCGTTTCGCGAGCGCTTTCCCGAGCATAAGGTGCGTTCCGACCGGATCTACAGCCTCGATCGCAATCGCGGTTCTTGCGCGGGCGGCTCGAGCGCGGCCGACATGGCCGCCGCACTCGTGCGTCGCTACATCAGCAGGGCTGCGGAAAAGAATGCATTGGAAGTGCTGCAGATCGAAAAGGCGCGTTCGCCTTTCGACATCCAGCCGCGCCGGCCCCTGGCGATCGAATGCCAGGACAGCCGGATCAAGTCCGTGCTGCTCTTGATGGAAGGCCATCTCGACGGTGGGCTGACCATGGCGAAACTTGCGGCCTCGGCGCGTCTGTCGCGCCGCCAGCTCGAAAGGCTGTTCATGAACGAGGTCAAAATGTCGCCGATGGTGGTCTATAAGAAGGTGCGCATGGATCATGCCAAGGTGCTGTTGCTGAAATCCAAGGCGCCGCTGATCGAAATCGCTCTGGAGACGGGCTTCGCCAGCGCCTCGCATTTCACCCGCGTGTTCAAGAGCATTTACGGCATGACCCCGACGGATCTGCGCTCCGGCGCTCGCGCCGCAGCCTGAGGAGCAGCTGGCTGGCACCGTGAGCAAGCCGAATTGCAGCGACTCGCTCACCAGCGGGTTTTTAGCCTGTTTCGCAATCGTCCCGGTGCAATTTCCTTCCAGTGGCTCGCCACGCGTTCATCGCCGTCTTTGTGACGAATGGATGATGAGCGCGTGCGTTCGAGATCACGAACGCCCGTAAGATTTCGTTGCCCCGCTGTCCGGCTGGTCGATGTTGTGCATCAGCTTGACCAGCCAGTTGACGAAGACGCGCACCTTGTTGCTGAGGTGCCGCGTCTGCGGATAGACGACATAGAGTGGCAACGGTTCTCGGTGCCATTCTTCCAGCACGGAAACCAGCCGCCCGTCCGCCAGTGCATCGCGCGCCATGAAAAGCGGAACCTGCGCAACGCCCAGGCCGGCGAGCACCGCCGTCATATAGGAACGGCTGTCAGGGGCTCCGTGGGCATTTCTGCAATAATACCCGCTAAGGGAAATCGAAGTTGTT
>CAMFHE010000094.1 GCA_945952045.1 uncultured Rhizobium sp. | reverse complement strand
CCGATGGCGCCGGCCTCGCCGCAGCCCTTGATGCCGAGCGGATTGCTGGGGCAGGGCGTGTTCTGGTGCGAGAGCTTGAAGGAGGGCAGGTCGTCGGCGCGCGGCATGGCGTAGTCCATGAAGCTTGCCGTCAGCAGCTGGCCGGTGTCCTTGTCGTAATGCACGCCTTCCAGCAGCGCCTGGCCGACGCCTTGGGCGATGCCGCCATGCACCTGGCCCTCGACGATCATTGGATTGATGATATTGCCGAAATCGTCGGCCGCCACGAACTGGACGATTTTCGTCGTGCCGGTTTCGGGATCGATCTCGACTTCGCAGATGTAGCAACCGGCGGGGAAGGTGAAGTTGGCCGGATCGTAGAATGCGCCTTCCTTCAGGCCGGGCTCCATGCCGCTCGGCAGGTTGTGGGCGGTATAGGCGGCGAGCGCCACCTGGAACCAGGGCAGGGACTTGTCGGTGCCGGCGACCTTCAGTTCGCCGCCCTCGATGACGATATCGCTTTCGTCGGCTTCCATCAGATGCGCGGCGATCTTCTTGGCCTTGGCTTCGACCTTGTCGAGCGCCTTGACGATAGCCGACATGCCGACCGCGCCGGAGCGCGAGCCGTATGTGCCCATGCCCATCTGCACCTTGTCGGTGTCGCCATGGACGATGTTGACGCTGTTGATGGGTACGCCGAGCCGGTCGGCGACAAGTTGGGCGAAGGTGGTTTCGTGGCCCTGGCCATGGCTGTGCGAGCCGGTCATCACCTCGATGGTGCCGACCGCGTTGACGCGCACCTCGGCCGATTCCCAGAGGCCGACGCCGGCGCCGAGCGAACCAACCGCCGCAGACGGCGCGATGCCGCAGGCTTCGATATAGCAGCTCATGCCGATGCCGCGTTTCTTGCCGCGTGTCTCCGCCTCCGTGCGGCGGGCGGCGAAGCCGGCCCAATCAGCGGCGACCATCGCCGCGTTCAGCGAGGCCTCGTAGTCGCCGGCGTCGTAATTCATGATGACAGGCGTCTGGTAGGGGAAGGACCGGATGAAGTTGATCCGGCGCAGTTCGGCTGGCGACAGGCCGAGTTCGCGCGCCGCCGTCTCGATGGTGCGCTCAAGCAGGTAGGTTGCCTCCGGCCGGCCGGCGCCGCGATAGGCATCGACCGGCACCGTGTTGGTATAGACGGTGCGGACATTGGCGTTGATCGCCGGAATGGCATATTGGCCCGACAGCAGCGTCGCATAGAGATAGGTCGGCACGGCGGACGAGAACAGCGACATATAGGCGCCGAGATTGGCGATGGTGTCGACCTTCAGCGCGGTGATGCGATGGCTGGCGTCGAAGGCCATCTTGACCTTGGAGATATGGTCGCGGCCATGGGCGTCGGTCATGAAGGCTTCGGTGCGGTCGGCGGTCCATTTCACCGGCACGCCCGTCTTCTTCGAGGCCCAGAGGCAGACGATCTCTTCCGGGTAGATGTAGATCTTCGAGCCGAAGCCGCCGCCGACATCGGGGGCGATGACCCGCAGCTTGTTTTCCGGCGCGACATTATAGAAGGCGCTCATGACCAGGCGGGCGACATGCGGGTTCTGGCTGGTGGTGTAGCAGGTATAGTGGTCCTCGGCCGAATCGTAGATGCCAAGTGCTGCGCGCGGCTCCATCGGGTTCGGCGACAGGCGGTTGTTGTGGATCTCGATCTCGGTGACATGGGCGGCAGTGGCAATTGCGGCATCGACCTCGGCTTCCGGATTGCCGAGCGCCCAGTCGAAGATCAGGTTGCCCGGCGCATTGTCATGCACCTGCGGCGCGCCGGGCTGCAGCGCATCCACCGCCTCGGTGACAGCGTCGAGCGTCTCATATTCGATGGCGACGGCCTCGGCCGCATCGCGGGCTTCGCCGAGCGTATCCGCGACCACGATGGCGACGGCATCGCCGACATAACGCACGGTATCGACCGCCAAGGGCCGCCATGGCCCCATGTTCATCGGTGAACCGTCCTTGGAATGGATCATCCAGCCGCAGATCAGGTTGCCGATGCCGTCCGCCTGCAACTGCTTGCCGTCGAGCACGGCGATCACGCCGGGCATGTCGAGCGCGGCGGTCGTGTCGATTGAGATCAGCTTCGCATGGGCGTGCGGACTGCGGATGAAAAAGGCATATTTCATGCCGGGGACGACCATGTCGTCCGTATACCGGCCCTTGCCGGTCAGGAAACGCTTGTCTTCCTTGCGCGCAACCCGCGCGCCAATTCCCTCGATACCCATCGATATCCTCCAAAGGATGGTCGGGGCCGGGTCATCACGCCGCTGGCAGGCAGAATACGAAAAAGCGGCGGTCTGGTCGGCCGGTTCGCTTGTCGTTATTCGGCGGCCTGCTGCGTTGCGGACATATCCGCGCTCGCGGCAAGGATCGCCTTGACGATATTGTGGTAACCGGTGCATCGACAGATATTGCCGTCGAGTTCGGAGCGGACCGTCTCTTCGTCGAGTTTTCCGCCGTGACGGTTGATCATGTCGACCGCCGCCATCACCATGCCGGGCGTACAGAAGCCGCATTGCAGGCCATGATGCGCCTTGAAGGCGGCCTGGACGGGATGCATGTCACCCTGGCCGGCCAGTCCCTCAATGGTGGTGAGAGTGGAACCGGATGCCTGAACGGCCAGGATCGAACAGCTCTTGACGGACTTGCCGTCGAGATGGACGACGCAGGCCCCGCATTGCGACGTATCGCACCCCACATGGGTGCCCGTCAGCCCCAGTTTTTCGCGGATGAAATGGACGAGCAGCGTGCGCTCCTCGCAATCGCCACTCACCTTCCGGCCATTGACCGTCAGTGTCACTTTCGCCATGAAATTCCTCCTTGGTGTCTCTCCCAGACACTGAATTCCCGTGGTCTCGTTTGCCCTGCGGGAAAACATGTTCCCGTCGCTCCCGACAAACTCATGACCATCATTTGCCGTTTTCGCGTTACGATCAACCGCAAGTTCCCGGCATCGGCGAAATATTTTCCCAGTAGATCGACAGTGCGCGCATGGTGACCGGCAGCTTAACCATGCGGATCGCAAGACATGCAAAATTTCGCATACGGCGATGGACTTCGCCGAATTCGGCTCTATCATCTTCTTCCAGCGTGGTCCTGGGATCGACGCGTCAGCACGGCACCGGCGCGGCAATACGCGGACCGAAAAAAGCCGTCTGGCTTCAACTGTGGAGAGAGTTCATGAAGAAGGCCCTCGTGCTTCTACTGGTCGGCTTGTCGGTCGCAAGCTGCACGCAGACTGAAAAGGGCGCCGGCATCGGCGCCGTATCCGGCGCCATCATCGGCGGCGCGGTCACCGGCAACGTACGCGGCGCAGCCGTCGGTGCTGCCATCGGCGGCGTTTCCGGCGCGGTCATCGGCTCGGTCGCCGAACAGCCCGGCCAGTGCTACTACCGCGACCGCTACGGCCGCCGTTACATCGATTCCTGCCCGCGCGGCGGCTACTGATTACGGCCCTTAAGCGCCATCAAAGGCCTGACAAGCCCCGGATCCGCAAGGTCCGGGGCTTTGTCGTTTGTGTGCCGGCGCTATCTTGTCCTCGCAAGGCGAAGTCCTGTTGCGCGTATCCGGTCGCCGGCTCTCAAAGCCTGCGTGTGGCCGTCGCGCACTTCCGATTGCGACGTTTTAGGGTTAATGTCCGCGTTAACGGCAGTGCAACGCCTTCGCTGTCATACTGGTCTTCACAACGAAAAGCCGCGTATGCCGATCATCTTGCGTAACCCGAAACTGAGTATTGCGTATCGGAAAGCGACGACTGCCCTGACGATTGCGGCGGGAGCGCTGTTGTGCCCGGCGCTCGTCAGCGAAGCCTATGCCTTCAAGCTGTTCGGCGTCACGCTCTGGGGCGAGGAAGAACAGGCGGTCAACGTCATCGACCCCGTGACCTATTCCGTGACACTTGAAGCGCCTGGCGCCGATGACGACCTCAAGAACTCGCTGGAGCAGGCCTCGCATCTGGTTCAGGACAAGGACGAGCCCGTCTCAGGCGATCTCGGCGTGGTCATCAAGGCGCGCGACGACCGCGACCGGCTGATCGCCACGCTTTACGAAAAGTCCCGCTATGGCGGCGTCGTGACCGTCACCGTCAACGGCGTCGATATCGACAAGCTGCCGCCGGCGCCGGAATTTCCCGGCAACGGGCCTGTGTCCGTCGATGTCCGCATCGAGCCGGGGCCGGCCTTCACGCTTGGCCGCGTGACCTTTGCCGGCGATGCCGCCGGGCGCGATCCGGCCGCCTATGATCTGGCGCCGGGCGGCAATGCCAGTTCGCTCTTGATCCTCAAGGCCGGCGACAAGATCGTTTCGGATCTGCGCAACGAGGGGCGGCCGCTGGCGAAACTCAACCAGCGCAGCGTCGTTGCCGACCATGAAAACCACACCGTCGACGTGGTGCTCGATGCCGCAGGCGGGCCGGTGGCTCCGGTCGGCGATGTCTCCGTCACCGGCCAGAAAAGCGTCGATCCCGATTTCATCCGCCGCTATGCCCGTCTGAACGAAGGCAAGCCGTTTTCGCCCGACCAGATGAAGAAGGCGAGCGAACGGCTGCGCAAGCTCGGCGTCTTCTCCTCGGTGACCATCAAGGAAGCCTCGGCGCTTTCAGGCGATGGCAGCATTCCGGTCGGCATCACCGTTTCCGAAGGCAAGCACCGCTATTTCGGCGTCGGCGCGCAATATTCGACCACGGACGGTTTCGGGCTGCAGGGCTATTGGGGCCATCGCAACCTGTTCGGCCAAGCCGAATCGCTGCGCATCGAAGGCGCGGTTTCGCGGCTTGGCGAAGCGTCTTCCTATGACGAACTGGATTATTCGGCGGGCATCATCTTCGCCAAGCCCGGTTTCCTGCTGCCGGCGGCGACTTTGAATGCCAGCATACGCGCCAAGTCCGAACATCCCGACACCTATCACGCAGATACGGTGACCGCCTATACGGGCATTTCCTACGAGATCAACGACTTCGATACGGTTTCAGGCGGCGTCGAGCTGGCCTATGCCGACACCGAAGACGCCTTCGGCAAGAACAAGTATCTGACGTTCTCCGTGCCGATCGATTTCACCCGCGACACCCGCGACAACAAGCTCGATCCGACCGAGGGCTACCGGGCGACGATCGGCGCCAAGCCAAGCTATGATTTCCTCAGCGGCGCGGTCTTTTCCAGCTTCGAAGGCTCGATCAGCGCCTATAAGGGCTTTGGCGAGGATGATCGTTTCGTGCTGGCCGGCAAGCTGGCGGCGGGAACGCTGGTCGGCTCCGGCGAATTGCAGGATATTCCGACCACCCGGCGCTTCTTTGCCGGTGGCGGCGGCTCGGTGCGCGGTTACGCCTATCAGGAAATCAGCCCTTACAATGACGAGGGCAAGGCGACCGGCGGCCGCTCCTATGTCGTCGCCTCGGCGGAGGCGCGCGTGAAAATCACCGACACCATCGGGATCGTGCCGTTCGTCGATGTGGCGGCGGTGTCGGACTCCATGGCGCCCGATTTTTCCGATACGCGCATTGGCGCGGGTATCGGTCTGCGTTATGCAACCCCGTTCGGGCCGATCCGGCTCGATGTCGCCGTGCCCCTGAACAAATATGACGGCGGCAGCAGCTACGGGATCTATGCCGGCATCGGCCAGGCCTTCTAGCACTTTCCGGGAAGACAGCTTTCCGGGAAGGCGAGCAGAACAAAAGACCTGGACGTCAGTTGATTCGCCATGAACCAGTTGACGTCTAAAGCGAGCCGGCAAAGCCGTCGGAGGGCGCCGAGACAGACGAGGACATGCAGCCGACCATGACGACCGCCCTTGCCATTATCCGGATCATCGCACGGTTTCTCGGTTACGCCGTGCTGGCGCTCGTCTGCATCGCGCTGCTTGGCCTGTTGTTCGTCGGTCTGACGCCTGTCGGCGCAAGGCTTGCTGCCGATCAGGTCGCACGGCTTGCCTCGACGCCTGACCGGCAGGTTGCGCTCGGCCAGCCGTCCGGCCTGTTGAGCGGGCGCCTGCGTCTCGATTCGGTTATCATTTCCGACACCAAGGGCGCCTATGCCGAGTTGCGCGATATCGCCGTCGATTGGTCGCCCTTGTCGCTGCTGCGGGGCACGTTCCGCGCCGATCAGGTTTCGGCAGGGCTTGTCAGCGTCGAACGTCCGCCTGTCGTCACCGAAGTTGCGCCGCCCGCTCCCCCGGACAATTCGGGCGGTGGCCTGCCGGTCGCGCTGGAGATCGAGCGGCTGCAATTTCCCGATATTCGCTTGGGCGCCGATCTCACCGGCGATGCATACCGGCTTCAGGCCCGTGGCGCGCTGACCGCAGACCGCGACCGCATCGAATCGACCCTCGACGTCAATCGCGCCGACGTGGCGCAGGCCGGCGCGCATGTGGTCTTCGCCTTTGCACCGTCGCAAAACCGGCTTGAGCTGAATGCACGTGTCGCGGAACCGGCCGGCGGGTTGATCGCCGGGCTGCTGCGCCTGCCCAACAAGCCGGCGCTGGCCTTCGACATCGCGGGCGAAGGCCCCTTGTCGGACTGGTCGGGCAAGCTTTCGGCAGCGCTTGACGGCAAGCCGGTGCTTTCCGTCGACGGACGCCACCAGGCGACCACGGAAGGCGGCCACCACCTGATCGTCAAGGGCGGCGGCAGTTTCGATTCCATCCTGCCGCCCGCCTTCCGGCCGCTGTTTGCCGGCACAACCGATATCGATCTTTCCGCATCGCTCGGTGTCGATGGACGTCTGACGGTCGATAATAGCCGGCTAACGACCGGCAATCTCGATCTCGTTGCCGCCGGCACCTTCGATCCCACCGGCGCAAACGATCTCAACGCCCGGCTGACCGGCAAGACGGGCCCGATCGATTTCCGCTGGCCCTTGGCGGATGGCGAGGCGCGCGTGCTGATCGACAGCGCCACGCTCGGCGTCACCGGTCCGGCCAACGCCGCCAAGCTGGATCTCGCCGCAGCCTTCACCGCGGTCGACCTGCCGCAGGGCCATCTTGGCGGTCTGCATCTGCAGGCGCGCAGCGATGCCTTCGATCTTGCAGCCCGGTCCGGCCGCATCGCATCGCGCCTGTCCATCGACGAGACCAAGTTCGTCAGCGCCGATATCGACCGCGCTGTGCGCGGGCCGATCCAGATAACGGCGCCGATCAGTGTGTCGGGTGACGTTATCGTCTTTCAGCCGCTGGCGCTGGAAAGCGGCAGCCTTGGCGGCACGGCCACCGGTCAATACGATCTTGCCACAGGTGGCCTTACTACGGATCTGCGCCTGTTTGCCGTACCCGGCCTGCTTCCGCCCGGCCTTGCGGAAAAATTCGGCGGCACCATCGCCATTGCCGGCAAGCTGTCCACCGCCGAGGGCGGCGCTGTCAACCTGACCGATTTTTCGCTTCAATCCGATGCCGTGCAGGCGAGTGGCGCGGTTTCGCTCGATGCCGACAAGACGGTCCAGGCGGCGTTGACCGGAAACCTGCCGGATATCGGCAAATGGCTGGCCAATGGCAAGGGGGCGGCGAGCTTCACGGTGTCGGCGGCGGGTCCCCTGTCCGCGCCGACCGTCAAGGCGACGGTCGCGGCCGATGAGGCCGAGCTTGCCGGACGCAAGGTCGTCAATCTGTCGATCGCCGCCAACGGCACCGCCAGCGTCGAAACCCCGTCCGGCACGATTGCCGGCAATGGCAGCATCGCCGGCCAGCCGATCCAGATCGATGCGTCGCTGGATGGCAAGGGCGGCACGGTGACAGTTCCGACGCTGAAACTCTCCGTCGGGCCGAACCATGTCGATGGACAACTCGCCTTCACGCCGGAATTCCTGCCTGAGGGAAAACTGAATTTCGACCTGCCCGATCTCGGTCTCGTCTTCGCGCTGCTCGGTCAGCAGGCGGAAGGCGATCTCAAGGGCTCGGCGACCATCGGCCATCAGGATGGCCGCATCCAGGCGACGGTAACCGCCGGCGGCAATGGCTTGCGCACCGATGCCGTGCAACTGCTCAAGCCGGATATCGACCTGACGATCAGCGATCTCAAGTCTTTGGTCGCCAAAGGCCGCATCAATGCCGAAGCGATCGAGGAGGGCAGCAACCGCATCGATGCCCTGACCGTCGATATCGCCCAACAGGCCGACAGCACCGATTTTTCGCTGAATGCCCAATATGACGGCGCGCCGCTGCAATTGCGGGGCAATGCGCGCACCACCGATGGCGCGCTCGCCATCGGCCTCGACGCGGTCGGGGCGTCACCGCGCGGTATTGCGCTGTCGCTTGCCGATCCGACGACGATCACCGTCGAGAACGGCGTGGTCACGGTGCCGGCTCTGACCATGCGCGTGGGCGACGGGCGCATCACAGCCGATGGCACGGCCGGCTCCGAGCTGGCCCTGAATGTCCGGGCCGTCGATCTGCCGGCGTCGCTGGTCAAGCAGTTCATGCCCGGCACATCGGTCGATGGATTGGTGTCGGCAAAAGCCGAGATCACCGGCCCCGCCTCCGCGCCCTTGCTGAAATTCGACATGTCGGCTCCCCTGAAGACACTGGAATTGCCGCAAGGGCGTTTCGAAGATGTGTCCGTGACGGCAAAGGCGGAGAATCTGACGCTTGCCGGGCCGACCGGCGTCATCGATACGCGCGTGCAGATTCGCTCGGCGACGTTGAACAATGCCGACCTGACGCGAGCGCTGACCGGCCCGATCACCATTGAAGGACCCGTTGCGCTGCTCGAGGGCAAGCTCGCCTTCAATGGGCCCCGCCTGACAACGGCCAATCTCGACGGCACGGTCAAGGGCGTCTACGATATCGCCAATAAGACCGCGACCGCCAATGTCGAGCTGTCCGCCAAGCCCGAGGCCCTGCCGCCGGGCCTTGCCGGAAAATTCAACGAGCCTGTCAATGTCAACGCCGCCATCACGGCGATCGTTGGCGGCGTCATTCAGGTCGATAGCCTCGCCATCCGGTCGAAGACGCTGACCGCCGAAGGCAAGGCGTCGCTCAGCGCCGCGCAGGAGGTTTCGGCGACGCTGACCGGTACGCTGCCCGATCTCGGCAAGCTGCTTGCCGATGCAAAGGGCGAAGCGCGCTTCGACCTCACGGCCACCGGGCCGTTGAGCGCTCCGAACGTCAAGCTCTCGCTTGCTGCCGATCGCGCCGAGCTGGCAGGACGGGCGCTGACGGGGCTGTCGTTGACGGCGGATGCACTGGCCGACGTCAACGCGCCGCAAGCGACGGTGAAGGCATCGGGTTCGCTTGGCGGCCAGGCGATCGATGTCGATGCGCATCTGGCGACCACGGAAGGCAAGATCGCGCTCGACCGACTGAGCGCCGTAATCGGCCGCAACCGCATCGATGGCGCGCTTGCCTTCACGCCGAGTTTCCTGCCGCAGGGCACGCTGAATTTCGATCTTCCCGATCTTGGCCTCATGGCGGCGCTTGCCGGCCAGAAGGCTTCCGGCGATCTCAAGGGGGCCGTCGATCTGGCGGTGGACGGCGAAAAGCTCCGGGCGACGATCAATGCCTCGGGCAGCGGCATCCGCCAGGATGCGCTCAGCATCGTCAATCCCGTCATCGATGTCAGGGTCAACGATCTCTCGACCCTGAACGCCGAGGGCACGATCAAGGCCAAGGAAATCGTCTCCGGTGAAAATCGCATCGACGGGCTGGTGCTGACCGCAAGCCAGGATCAGGGCAGGACCGACTTCAACGTCAAGGCGAATTACGACGGCGCGCCGGCCGTGATTGCCGGCAATCTGAAGAACGACAACGGCACGTGGACAATCGGGCTGAACCAGCTTGCCGCAGCCCCGCGCCGCATCGCGCTGAAGCTCGATGCGCCCTCCGTCATTCGCTTCGGCAAGGATGGCGTCCAGCTGTCCAATCTCGGCATTCGCGCCGGCAATGGCGTGATCTCGGTGACCGGCACCAGCGGCACCGGCCTGGCGCTGGACGCGCGGATTTCCAATCTGCCGGCGAGCCTTGCCAATGCGGTGGTGCCGTCTCTGGGGGCGGAGGGCACGATTTCCGGCACGGTGGCGCTGCGCGGAACGACGGCCTCGCCGCAGGTCGATTACCAGCTAAATTGGGCCAAGGCGGCGCTGACGCAGACCAAATCCGCAGGGGTCGCGGCCTTCGACATCCGCGCCAACGGGCGGCTGGCGGACAATGTGCTGCGCATCGATACCGTGTTGAGCGGCGCCGGCGGCCTGTCGCTCAACGGCGGCGGCACGGTCGGGATATCCGGTAACCAGCCGCTGTCGCTGGCCTTCAAGGGCACGGTGCCGTTTTCGCTGCTTGCCGCGCAGCTGTCGGCGCAGGGGCTGAGCCTGGAAGGCAATGCCCGCATCGATCTCACAATCGGCGGCACGGCGTCCGCTCCGGCGATCAACGGCACGGTCACGGCCGATGGCGCAAAGCTGGTCGACGTGCGCCGCAACATCGCGCTCAACAATATCGGCCTGACGGTTTCCATCGACCGCGAGGCGGCAACCATCAACAGGCTGACCGGCAAGCTTGCCCAGGGTGGCACGGTTGCGGTGACCGGTCGAGTCGGGATCGCGCCCGGCAGCAATTTCCCGGCCGACCTCACGGTCAAGCTCGACAAGGCGGCTTATGTCGACGGCCAGCTGGTCGCGACGGTCGTCAGCGGTAATCTGACGCTGACCGGCCCCGTCCTGTCGTCGCCCGTTCTCGGCGGCACGCTGCAGCTTGGCAAGACCTCGATCACCGTGCCGGAAAAGCTGCCCGCCTCGCTCTCGGAAATCAACGTCCAGCATCGCAATGCGCCGGCCGACGTGCGCGCCCAGGCGAAAAAGATCAAGCGGGATGAAGGCGGCGGCAATGGCGCGCAGTCCTCCATCGGGCTCAACATCACAATTTCGGCGCCGTCGCAGATTTTCGTGCGCGGGCGCGGCATCGATGCCGAACTCGGCGGCGAGCTGACGGTGCGTGGCGCCGCTTCGGAGCCGATCGTCTCGGGCGGTTTCGAAATGCGCCGTGGCCGGTTGATCATCCTCAACAAGCGGCTGGATTTCACCAATGGCAAGATCGGCTTCGGCGGCTCGCTGACGCCGACGCTCGACATGGCGGCGACCAATGTCTCCGGATCGACGACGATCACGGTCTCGGTCAGCGGCGCGGCCAACGATCCGACGATCGGCTTCTCGTCATCGCCGGCATTGCCGCAGGATGAAATCCTGGCGCAGCTGATCTTCGGTCAGTCGATGTCGAAGCTCTCGGCCTTGCAGATCGCCCAGCTTGCCGATGCCGCCAGCCAGCTTGCCGGCGGCCGCTCGACCTCCTTGTTCCAGTCGCTGCGCTCGAAACTCGGTGTCGACGACCTCGACATCTCCACCGACGAGAAGGGTGAGGCCCGCGTTTCCGCCGGCAAATACCTCAACAGCCGCACCTATATCGAGCTTCAGGGCGGCGGCTCCTCCGGCGGCAAGGCGGTCATCAACCTCGATGTCGGCCGCGGCGTCAAGCTGCGCGGCGAAGCCGGCGGCGATGGCGAGGGTGCTGCGGGTATCTTTTACGAGAAGGAATATTGAGGGGCGGGCAGTGCCGGTCGCCCCTTATCGGTCTGCCCGGATCTTGATCGCTCAGGCCGGCCGCGCTTCGACGGGAGCGGGGCGGTTGATGCGTTGGGCGGCGCTCAGCACCATCGGATGAAAGCCTTCATGGCCTTTGTCGACCAGGTCGAAGAATTGCCGGCGCATGCGCGGTTCCCAGAATTTGTTGATATGGCCGGCGATGCCGTCCACACGTTCCTTTTCCGGCTGGGAATCGAAGAAGGTGGCGATCTGGTTGGCCATGCGGATCAGCTTGTCCTCGGTCGATGCCGAATCATGCGACATGGGCGGATACTCCTGCGGAAATGCGATGCGGGTGGGTGAAAATCTCGAAGTCCTCGCCGCGCGCAAGCGCGATCAGCGTCAGCCCGGCGGTCTCTGCGGTGCGCAGCGCCAGCGCCGTCGGGGCGGATATGGCAATCAGGATGCCGGCACCCAGGATCGCCGCCTTCTGCACCATCTCAACCGAGATGCGGCTGGTGACGACGACCGCACCCTCATGGCCCTGCCGCCCGGCGGCGAGCACGGCGCCGCAGAGCTTGTCGAGCGCGTTGTGGCGGCCGACATCCTCGCGAACCGCGATCAGGCCTTCGCCTGGAATGAAAAAGCCAGCGCCATGCACGGCATGGGTCAGGCGATGCAGCGGCTGGCCGTCGTTCAACGCCGCGATGGCGGCGGCGATCTGGCGATGGTCGAGCGTCAGGGGAACGCCCGAGACATCCGGCACGGCGCGCGTCGCCTGCTCGATGGATTCGATGCCACACAGGCCGCAGCCGACCGGGCCGGCCATGTGCCGGCGGCGGACCCGTAAGGCATCGGCGGCATCGTCGACGAGGGTGACCTGCACGTCGAGGCCATCGCCGGCCTTCAGGATGTCGATAGCGGCGATGTCAGCGGCGGAGCTGACGATGCCCTCGGTCAGGCTGAAGCCGAGCGCGAAGTCAGCGAGATCGGCCGGCGTGCCCATCATCACCGCATGGGTCGAGCCGCCATAGGAAAAGGCAATCGGCACCTCCTCGGGCACGACGCGCGTGCCCTCGCGGACGATGCCGTCGCGGCGGGCGATGCGCGGGGCGGTCGCCGTTGTCCCGGGAGCCGTCATCGTGTCCGCCCACCTTTCGCCATCGTCGATGCGGCCGATTATTCGGCCGCCTCCAGCTTGCCGGCGATGCGGCGCGATTGCCTTGCCTGCTCGTCATATTCCACCTGCCATTCGGACGGGCCGTTGGAAGGCGAAATCTGCACTGCCGTCACCTTGTATTCCGGGCAGTTGGTCGCCCAGTCGGAGAAGTCGGTCGTGATCACGTTGGCCTGCGTCGTCGGGTGATGGAAGGTGGTATAGACGACGCCCGGCGCGACGCGATCGGTGATCAGGGCGCGCAGCGATGTGTCGCCGGAACGGCTCGACAGGCGCACCCAGTCGCCGTCGCGGATGCCACGCAATTCGGCGTCGTGCGGATGCACTTCCAGCCGGTCCTCCTCATGCCAGACGACGTTGTCGGTGCGCCGCGTCTGGGCGCCGACATTGTACTGGCTGAGAATGCGACCAGTGGTCAAAAGCAGCGGGAAGCGCGGGCCGGTGCGCTCGTCGGTCGCTACATATTCGGTGCGGATGAACTTGCCCTTGCCGCGCACGAAGCCGTCGATATGCATGATCGGCGAACCCTCGGGCGTCTTTTCGTTGCAGGGCCACTGCACCGATCCCATCTTGTCGAGATAGTCGTAGGAGACCAGCGCGAAGCTCGGCGTGGTCGCGGCGATCTCGTCCATGATCTGCGACGGATGGGTATAATTCCAGGCAAGACCCATGGCCTGCGCCATCTTCTGCGTCACTTCCCAGTCGGCATAGCCGTTCTTGGGCGTCATCACCTTGCGAACGCGGTTGATGCGGCGCTCGGCATTGGTGAAGGTGCCGTCCTTCTCAAGGAAGGTCGAACCCGGCAGGAAGACATGGGCGTAGTTGGCAGTCTCGTTGAGGAACAGATCCTGCACGACGACGCATTCCATGGCGGCGAGGCCGGCGGCCACATGTTTCGTGTCCGGGTCGGACTGAAGGATATCCTCGCCCTGCACGTAAAGACCCTTGAACGTGCCGTCGACGGCGGCGTCCAGCATGTTGGGGATGCGCAGGCCCGGCTCGTTGGACAGCGTCACGCCCCACATCTTCTCGAAGACTTCGCGCGTGGCGTCGTCGGAGACATGGCGGTATCCCGGCAGTTCGTGCGGGAAGGAGCCCATGTCGCAGGAGCCCTGCACGTTGTTCTGGCCGCGCAGCGGGTTCACGCCAACGCCCGGCCGGCCGATATTGCCGGTGACCATGGCGAGGTTGGCGATGGCCATCACAGTCGTTGAGCCCTGGCTGTGCTCGGTGACGCCGAGGCCGTAATAGATCGCGCCGTTGCCGCCGGTGGCGAAGAGGCGCGCCGCGCCGCGAATTAGATCGGCGGGCACGCCGGTGAACTGTTCCACGGCTTCCGGGCTGTGGCGTTCTTCGGCGACGAAAGCGGCCCAATCCTCGAATTCAGACCAGTCGCAGCGCTCGCGGATGAAGCGCTCGTCGGCAAGGCCCTCGGTGACGATGACATGAGCGAGCGCCGTCATGACGGCGACGTTGGTGCCGGGCTTGAGGGGCAGGTGATAGGCCGCCTCGATATGCGGCGATTTGACGATATCGGTGCGGCGCGGGTCGATGACGATCAGCTTGGCGCCCTGGCGCAGGCGCTTTTTCAGGCGCGAGCCGAACACCGGGTGACCGTCGGTCGGGTTGGCGCCAATGACGACGACGACGTCGCTATGCTCGACCGAATCGAAATCCTGCGTGCCGGCCGAGGTGCCGAAGGCCTGGCCGAGGCCGTAGCCGGTCGGCGAATGGCAGACGCGGGCACAGGTATCGACATTGTTGTTGCCGAAGCCGGCGCGGATCAGCTTCTGGACGAGGTAGGTTTCCTCATTGGTGCAGCGCGAGGAGGTGATGCCGCCGACCGATTCGCGGCCATATTGATATTGCAGGCGGCGGAATTCGGAGGCGACATGGGCATAGGCCTCTTCCCAGGTGACTTCGCGCCAGGGATCGGAGATCTTCTCGCGGATCATCGGGTTGAGGACACGGTCCTTGTGCATCGAATAACCATAGGCGAAACGGCCCTTGACGCAGGAATGGCCGCGATTGGCCTTGCCGTCCTTCCACGGCACCATGCGCAC
>CAMFHE010000093.1 GCA_945952045.1 uncultured Rhizobium sp. | reverse complement strand
CTACACTATCCTCTTCGTCGGCAGCGTCAGATGTGTATAAGAGACAGCGTCCGGGCCAGACCGTGCAGCTCTCGCCTGTGCTCAGCTTGTTCAGCGACGTGAGCACGAAACTCTGAAAGTCCCGCGACCGACCCATGATGAGAATAGAAGTTGGCACGAACCAGGGAATAGAGCGGTCGGGCAATACGCCAGGCGCTGGCAATGAAGTGCCCGCCACCCCGGCAGGGTACCATGGCGAACACGATGTCATCGACACGAGCGACCGGCAAGCCATCCGCGCTCTCAGCGAACTCCAGGGATCGATCGGGCTCGCGGGGAAGAGCGGTTTGCCTCTGCGGGTTGGCGGTCATGCGGCGGCCCTCCCTTCGGAACTTGGCGCGGCCGAAACAGGCTCCTGCAGTTTCTGGACAACGGCCCGGGGATGCCGGTTGTCTTTCAACCACGCTTCGGCATCCGCACTGCTCGGTGCCAGATGAAGCAACTGGGCATTGGCACCAGCCCCATCGAGGACAAGGACGGAGCCAGTCGCGGGCATTTCCTTCACCTCGAAGGTCAGCGTCGAGTCGACGCCAAACGTTCTGTGAATGGTCACCAAGATGGTGCCCTTACGGCCGATATTTCCCTCGTGCAGCGTGAAATATCCGGCCGAAAGATGATTGCCATATTGGCGCGGCGGCTCTTTCCGCACCAGCCGGCCGAAGCTATTGCGTGTTTTCCACGCCGCAAGCTTTTTCGCATGCCGTTCGGGCGGGCGGGGCGACCCGTCGGACCAGGCGATGATGGCTCCCAGAGGTACGAGCTCGAAAATGACGTGAGCAGACATTGATTGGCTCCAGTTTTTGAGATGTAGAAACAGCTCCGCCGCCGGTTGCGGCCGGCGGCGGACAGCTTTGTGATTGTTCGGGTTTTACTCGGCCGCGATGCCGTAGGCTGTTTCCTCCTCGTCGGAGGGCTCTGTCGCCTCGGGCTCCTCGCGAGAAAAGTCGTTCAGACCATCGAGCTGCTCGTCGTGCGCGATAGTGTCGGCATTTTCATCCACGGCACCGTCCGCCTCGTCGCCGAAGTCCGTGCCGTCGGGTTCGCCGGAGCCGTCGGCCAGCTTCAGAAGAGCAATCAGCTCCGAGTTGTCGGGAGCAAAAAGAGCCGCAGGGTGTACGAAGCTCGCGTCCTTGAAGTGCTCGACAAGAGCAGCGCGCGTTTCCCGGACACGGGGGCGAGGTTGGACGTTCGCTTCCTTGGCCGCGGTTTCAAGGGCGTTGCGAGACAGGCATAGGAGGAAATCCTCCGAGCCCATGTTGGGCAGATAGCCATCGGCGCCGATGGCCTCGCCGGCGACGCGAGAGACAACGCCACTGTTGGACATGCCGCGCCGGCATGAAAGGACCTCGATCAAAATCGAGCGGGCCGCGCTGCGCACCGTGTCCATGTCGAACGTCAAGGCTCCCTCGGACGAGAAGAGGCGAGCGGCATGGCGCTGCAATCGCTTTGCCCCGAAAACGGTGTCGCTCGCACCGGAATCCACCCGGACATTCAGGCCCGAGAAGGCGAGAATGAGAAGAGCCATCAGCATGTCGTCCTCGACGGGTGCGCGAGCGAGCGCTTCGTGAAGGGCGTCGGTGCGATAATCACCGATCATATCCTGCCCCTTTTGTGTCACGTCCGGCCGCTGACGAGACGGCTCCATCACGTGATCACCGGTCGTGTTGTCCAGGGCATCCGACGACATGCCGCCTTTCGCCTTTTTGTCTTCGGGCAGCCGGAAATGAACCTGCTGCACCTTCCCGTCGCGGTCGAGATACATGGCGACATTGTCTGACTTGGAGGGCTTGCCGTAGATGCGCTCGGCCTTTTTCGGCAACTCCGGCTGACCCCAACCGTTTATCTCTGCAATGATGCCCTTCTTGGGAAGGCTGCTGGTCATCCATTCCTGCTGGGCGCCGAGGAAGGCTTCGACATTTGTCGTGTAGCGCGTGTCCTCGTCGGCAGGGGCGAAGAGATCCTCGACCCACTCGATGCCGTATGCCGTAGCAAGCTCGTCACCGAAACTGGCGTCCTTCGCGAACATACGCGTCTTCGACAAGCCACGCGAGATATTGTACCAGTCGGCGCGTTCGTTCTTTTTCGGCTTGTTGGCCTTCCACACCTCTTTCTGATCATCGAGGCTGGCGGCGGCGATCGTTCTGAGTTGCTGCTCGTTTGGCATATCGCCAAGTGCCATGTGGTCGAGCATCGCAGGCAGAACATTGGCGAGCAGGCGGAGCTTGCGGATCTGGCGGACAGGCAGGGCAAGAGCAACGGCAATCGCCTCCTCGGTCCAGCTCAAAGCGACGAGCCGCTCGATGCCCCGCCATTGATCGACAGGGTTGAGGGGTTCCCGGGCGATGTTCTCAACCATGGACCGCATGGCACCATTGTCATTGGCGGCCTCGCTGACAATGACTTCGATCTCCTCAAGGCCTGCAGCGATCGCCTGCCGAATGCGACGATGACCGGCCTGGATGACATAGCCGTTGCCGCCACCGGTTTCAGGCGCCACGACCGGGGGCTGGATAATCCCCACCGCCTTGATGGTCGCCAGAAGAAGAGAATCGGCCTGCGGCGATGATTTCGAGCGGCGTGCGTCATCGGGATTGTCCTTCACAGCGCGCGGGTCGATCTTGATGATATGCATCGGATTGTCCTTTCGGGGTTGCGGAGCGGCCGTTTGGCGCCCCTTCCTGTCCTCACTTCTTTGCGAAGACACTTCCCGGACCGCAGGACGGGCGGCCGGCTGCAACTGCGCGCGGAGCATCCCTGCCGCACAGCACAAGCGGGGCTCACAGCCCTGCGAAGGGCCAGTGGCCGGGATGCCGACGCCGACGGTTGAGCGTCAGCGGCGGCGGGTTGACCGGTCTGCGACCGGTTTCCCTCTTTCTCTTTCTTATTTTCTTTCCGCATATGCCGGCACGGCATTCGGTTGCCGGCCACGGTGCCAGGAGGCAGCGGCCGGCAAACTCTGATCGCACGGCGTGGAGGTTTGGAGAGAGTGTCGACGAAACCCGAATTTTCTCGACATGGCATATTGCATATGCACAGCCTCCCGCCCTACATATGGGGCGGCTCTGGACAGGAGCCGGACGCCCGTCATGGCAAAGCTGCAAGCGGCACTGTCTTTAAAAACCATCCCGTCCATGTCTGGTTCGGGCTCTGGAGTGGAGACGGGTGACGCTTCGCAGGAGCCGGAGAATCGGCATGTCGACTCGATCGGGTCCGCCATCGTCCATCGATGGCATCAAGCGTCTTGCGAAGAATATCGCATCCGAGAAGTCCATAAAGCATACGGCTGCTCTCCATGAGGCGGCGCGCGCTGCGGGCTACCAGAATTTCCTCCACGCCAAGCGGCAATTGTCACGCGGGAGTCACGCTCCGCGCAATGACGCGCCGAATTCAACGACAAGGACTTCTCGAAACATGACTGTGTCAGATTTTCACGCAAAGGCGCGATCGGAATGGATCGCCAAGATCAATATGAATGTGCCCGCAGGCGATCATTCACGCACTTGGACGACGCCCCATTCCATCGCGGAAGTGCTGCAGCCCTTCATGGGCTCAAGCGCCAACCATGGTCACCTGCCCACCGGTGGTGGCTTCGACTTCCTCAATGTTTCCTTGAGCCGCGAACCCGGCTGCCTGGAATTTGGCGTCTCTGGGTCGACGTTCTTGCTCGCCAAGCCGCGGCGGCTTGTTCTGGAGCGGATTGATCGTGACACCGCCCAGTCGTTCCTGATGCTGGAGCTCGACGATCTCGATCCGAGTGGCGTGTATGACGACGCGACGAATACGCGACTGCGCGACCGCAGGGACGAAGAGGTGGTGGACATTGGTCGTGGGGAATATGTCGCGCGCGACGGCTATGATGACGGCAGCTTCATCGACCCGGCCGGCCATCGCCGCGATTTGCCTGAAGGGTCCCGGCTGATCGTCCGCCTTTTGGGCGGGCAGATCATGTTCGTGACGAAGGGCAGTTTGTGGAACGGTTCGCCGCAGACCTATCGTGGCTTGCATGACAGCCTCTCGATCGTCGAAATCCGTCGCATGATCGAAAATGCGCTCGATCGGTCGGAATAGTCAGGAGCGGGAAAGAAAGCCTTCCCCCGCCCTGATCACCGTCATCACGCCTCGAGGCATCGTGGCGTGATGTCACCGGGCTTTTCTTACAAAACCCGACCCGGTGGAATGGCAGCGTTCAACATCGCAAGTTTACGCACAAATCCCGCGACAATCGGAAGTCTATCGGCTATTCGGTATTCAGGCAGTACGCGCTGCCTGGGGCGTCGAAACCCCTGTACCTGACGGTTGGGCCTACCAAAAAGGCTCTCTCCTTGACCTTTGCGGTCGGGGAGCCTGTGGCGTATGCAATAGGCTCTCCGAGCTAAAGGCTACAGGGCTGTGGGTACACGGTTTCGAACTCCCCGATCACCAGGGGTCAATGAGCACAAGAGCGGGGGCGCACCGCTGAATGCTCCTTGGAGGAAACCATGCCAGAACTGCACTCCCTGATACTATATACCTTCACGCGAGCAGACGGCACAGACGAGGATCGTTGGGCATCGACGGGAATACCGGACAGCTTCTTTGAAGATGCGGAGACGGCGAGACTGTCCGTTCTCGACATCAGGCGCGAGGTTCTGAGAGATACACGGGATGAATGGTCCCCGATCCATATAGAAAAAATCGAGACCGTTCCCGTGACCAAGGATGCAATCCTTGCTTTGTTGAACGACGGGATCGAGACATTCATCAAGAGCCATGAGATTGTCGAAACCATCTCGTAGTCCAAGCGCAAAAGAGCTCGCGACCGGTTCCAAAGACAGGCTCGCGATAATTCAGGGCCGCGAGGTATATGAAATTGCCTCGAAATCGCGTCCTGCACATCTGCGGCACAGATCAGCCATTAATCAGCGGTTCGACGGGCAAGCGTTTTGAGCCTGCCCATCGAAGGCGTGAACGAAATCAAGCGGCCAAACCGGTATCCTCTGTGGCCGCGGCGGAGGAGGCGAGCTCTTCATCGACAGCACGAAGCTGTTGTCGCTTGTCAGCCAGCTCATCACCAAACTGGAAATTGCCGCCCTCGCGCGACCGATAGGATGCCAGGCGTCGGTGCGCTTCGTCGAGCCGCTGGCGAAAGCGCTGCTGTTCCTCGTTAAAGCCTCCAAGCGCATGTTCAAGACGAGAAATCGCGCCCAGCGGCGTGACCGTGATCGGTAGGTCGATCTCATGATCGGCGCCAGTTCGCTGAAGGAGCGCCTGATAGTGAAAGCCGTCCTTTCCGACGCGTTCTCCTTCGAAAACCAAATCGAAACCTCCGATCGTGGCGATATGCACGTCGCCATTCCTCTGCTGCTGAACCTGCGTGAGAATTTCCTTCATCAGCGCACGGCCAGCCTCCTTGCGTTCTCTTTGTGCAACGCCGACCACTGTCATCGTGAAGGCCTCGCCAGCGGTCGGAACCAGCCGCGCGATGTCCTGACCGACCTCGTTGATCCGACGAGTGAAAGTCTCGACGTCACGCTCGGCATCGCGCAGCTGCCGGCGAACGGAGAAGAGATCGTCATCGTGGGCGGCGCGCAGGCGTTCAAGGCGTGCGATATCCGCCTCCAGGCCGGCCTTCTTCATCAGACGCTCATCGCCTGACGCAATCGCCTTGGCCATTGCAAACTGGTTTGCCTGGCCTTCGCCGAGATCTTCAAGACGGCGGATAGAGGTATCCCCAGAAAGCGCGGCGGCAATGAAGCGTGCTTTGCGCTCGTTGTTCTGCCACATGCTGGCGTCGAGCGATCCTTGCGTGGCATAGGCGAAGATATCGACCTCATCATGCTGGTTGCCCTGACGGACGATCCGACCTTCACGCTGCTCGATCTGCGATGGCAACCATGGCACGTCGAGATGGTGGAGCGCCTTGAGCCGCAGTTGCGCGTTGACGCCGGTGCCCATCGTCTCGGAAGAACCAATCAGGAAGCGTACCCGGCCGCCGCGCACGTCACCGAACAGGCGCTGCTTTGCCTCGGTTTTCTTGTAGTCCTGCATGAAAGCAATCTCGGCCGGCGGCACGCCAAGCCGGACGAGCTCGTCACGGATCCAGCGATAGGCTGAGAAACCGCGCGTCTTCTCGACATTGATCGTGCCCAGGTCCGAGAAGATCATCTGGGCCGCGCCCGGCAGCTCATAGGGCTTGCCATCGGGCCGGAGATAGGTCTGCTCCGCCGTTTCCTGCCAGATGCGGAACGCGTTCTGCACCAGCATATTGAGCTTGTTGTCCGGCTCGTTGTCATTGGCAGGCATGACCAGGCGAAGATCGATCGCCGCGTGGCGGCCGTCGGTGATGACCGAGAGCAGGATGTCGTCGCCGGGCTGTGCCGGTCCTTCGCGCATCTCAATAGCCTTGATCCGGGTCTCAAGAATCTGCTGGTAGGCCTTGAAAGCCGGGGTTGGCGGCGCGGTCAGGATTTGACGCCTGCCCGTGGAGAGCGCGGGGACCCTGACGAAGGCGCGGAGGTCGTCGGGCATCACCACATCGGCGAAGGCCCGGAACATGGCAATCAGTTCGGGAACGTTCACAAAACTCGCGAACCGGCTGACGGGCTTATATTTGCCGGACGGCTGGATCTCCAGCTCGGTCGTCGTATCGCCGAACGTCGACGCCCAGGCGTCGAACTCTTGCAGTCCACGCTCGTGCAGCGCTTCGCTGCCGAGCAACCGCTGGACCGAAAACATCTCGCCGAGCGTGTTGGTGATTGGCGTGCCGGACGCGAGTACCAGCGCGCGGCCGGGATTCTTCGTTTCGAGGAAACGAGACTTGACGAACAGGTCCCAGGCGCGTTGCGAACCGTTCGGATCGATGCCCTTCAGCGTCGACATGTTGGTTGCGAAACTCAGCTTGCGGAACTCTTGCGCTTCGTCGACGATGATCTGATCGACCCCAATCTCCGAGATCGTCAGGAGATCATCTTTGCGGGTAGAGAGCGCCTGCAGCCGTTCTTCGAGACCTTCCTTGAGCCTCTCCAGCCTTTTGCGCGACACGCGATCTTCGCTGTCGACGCGGGTCAAAAGGTCCTCGTAGAGCTGCAGTTCGTCCTGTATCATGCTCTGTTCGAACGCCGACGGCACCGCGATGAACTTGAAGGCGGAATGGGTGATAATGATCGCATCCCAGGTCGCGGTCGCCGCTCTGCTCAGGAACCGGCCGCGCTTGTCCTTGGTGAAGTTGGTTTCGTCGGCGACAAGGATGCGGGCATTGGGATAGAGCGCCAGGAACTCTCGCGCCGCCTGCGCAAGGCAATGACCGGGCACGACGAGCATCGCCTTGGCAATCAGCCCAAGGCGGCGTTGCTCCATGATAGCAGCCGCCATCGTCATGGTCTTGCCCGCGCCGACGGCATGGGCCAGATAGGTCGAACCGTCGGCGATAATCCGCCAGATACCGCGCTTCTGATGACAATAGAGAACGAAGGCGCCAGAGGCACCAGGTAGCTGGAGATGGCTGCCGTCGAATTTGCGGGGCGCCAGGTTATTGAAGCGCTCGTTATAGACGCCGGCCAGCCGGTCGGTTCGGTCGGCGTCGGTCCAAACCCAACGCTCGAATTCGGTCTTGATTTTCTGGAGCTTTTCGCGGGCGGCTTCGGTATCGACGACGTTCAGGACCCGCCGCTCGCCGCCGACATCCCTGAAGACGTCGAAAATCTGCGGCACGCGGCTGTTGAGTGCATCGGAGAGCAATTCACCGGCGTGCCGGCGGCTGGTGCCCCATTCCGATGTCCCGGCCGCGATCACGCCGAGTTGCCGCGCTTCGACCGTCCAGGAGCCGAGCTCGGGCATATGATGGATCCTGATATCGGTCCCCATTTTCTCCTTCACGAAGGTGACAATGTCGCTGGCGGGGATCCAGGGAGCGCCGAGACGCGCGGTGATGTCGGACGGGCGCAGTGGCGCAGGCTGCACGCTCTGCAGGGCGCGGACATTACGCTCATAGATCGGATCGAGCGCGGCCGCCTCCTCCGCGGCGGCAAGTTTCGTCCTGACCGGGCCGGAAAGATAGGCGTCTGACGTTTTCCACGATCCGTCCGCAGGATCCTGGAAGACGGTATCACCGAGTTGGTCGACCACCTTGTCGGGATCGCAATGCAGGAGCTCGGCAATGTGCTCCACGTCGACACGGCCGCGCTCGTTGAGGACCACGGCGAGTGCGTCGGCCGCGCTGGTCACGACCGGCGGGGCAGGCGGCGCGATGACACGCTCCGAGAAGATCGGTCCGGGCTTCGCTGTGTCGGTGTCGAGGTCGTAGTCCTCGATCGACGCCACCAGCCAGCAATCCGGGTCATCCCTGAATGGCTGGAGATTGGGCTGGCGATGCGTCTCGCGCACCTCGCCGCCCTCCGAATCCTCGGTGATGCTCACCGTGGTGTGGTTGATCGGACCGAAGTCGCGTACGAAGCTCGACCAGGCAATGCGCAGCCGAACCTGCAGATCGCGCCACGGTCGGTCGGTCTCCTGCGCCTTCAGCACCTCACGCACCGCATCGCGAACCGGGATCAGCTTCCTGATGATCCGGACGTGTTTTTCCGAGATCCCGTCGCCGGTACGCGCCTTGCGGACCTTGATCTGGACAGGCTCGCCATCGACGATCTGCATGAGCCCATGCCTGATATCGATAAAGTAGCTGCCCTCGCGCACCCTGGCATTGTCAGGGCGAAGATCGACGATCTCGGCCAGATCGTCCTCAAGGTCGAGATCGATTTCGGTCGGCTCGCCGTCGTAGATGTTTTCGGGGAGAAGATCGAACGCGGCATTCAGCAGCGTTTCGAGATCGTCGCCGGCGCGCGGCCGGCACGTATAGGTCTCGCCAAACGGGCCAGAGGTCAGCGCGTGCTCGCCGAGTAGAAAATCGGGGTGGCGGGCAAACCAGCGGTTCACGCGGATCGCACCCTCGTCGTCGCTCGCCGGGCGAACCTCGTCGACGTCGAGCCACATGAGATCGCCCTCCGGCTCGGCCGGCTTGCGCTTGCGGAAGATGAGGATGTCGACCACCGTGTCCGTGCCGGCGTCCCGGCGAAAAGCGCCTTCGGGCAGGCGGAACGCGGCGACGAGATTGGCGGACTTGGCGATATGTTCGCGCGCCCTGGCATCCGCCTTGTCCATCGTGCCGGCGCTGGTAACGAAGGCGGCAAGCCCTCCCGGCTTCAGGAGATCGACCGAGCGGGCAATGAAATAGTCATGCAGCCTCAGACCGAGCGACCGATAGTTTCGATCCGAACGCACGGTGCGATCGGAAAATGGTGGATTGCCGATTGCGAGATCATAGACGGCGCCAAGGTCGGCGCGCGCGAAATCCTCGTTGAGAATGCGGGCCCTTGGCTGGAGCAGTCGGACGATCCGCGCCGTGACGGGATCGAGTTCGACACCGGTGACGTAGCTGTTGCTTCGATAGGGTTCGGGCATCAAGGCGGGGAAAAGACCAGTGCCGATACCCGGCTCCAGCACGCGGCCGCCGCGCCAGCCAAGGCGCTGAAGCCCGGCCCAGATCGCCCGGACGATAAACTCCGGCGTAAAATGGGCATACTGCGTGCAGCGCGCGAGCGACGCATAGTCGGCCTCGGTCACCGCTGTTTCAAGTGATTCTCCGAGATCGTCCCAGCCATCGCGAAATTCGGTTTCTCCGGGGCGGCGGAACATGCTGTTGGCAAGTTCGGAGGCCCCGAACCCGGTAAAGCGGATCAGCCGCTTCTGATGATCCCGCGTCACGGGGATTTCGTTGCGCTCGATCTCGTTTGTGGTCAGGATGGCCGCGATGTTCAATCTCGCCCGTTCCTTCCATGTCGTGGCTAGACCGCGGTCTTCACCACCGAGAAAGAAGTTGGCGCGGTCGCCATTTTTGCGTGATGTTCGACGCTTATCCGCAACCGACATGGCGGGCGCGGATGCCGGCGGCGTTGGGTCGGGCTCATCGTCGTTGGCCGCGACCGGCTCAGAACCGACCAGTGGCATCAGGCCAAGGCCGAAACCTGAGGACAGTGCACTGCTGCCAAACATATCAAGGGTGAAGGGGGCGTTGCTCATGATGTCTCCTTTCGAGCAGGCGAACGCCTTCCGACGCGGCTGGAGGCCATCGGTCAAAGGCGCGATTTCGGGATGGGAAAGCTCCGGATAACGGAGTGAGTCAGGGTCTTTCGACCAAGGAGAGCTGCATCGAATCCATGAGGAATTCGATACACAGATGGGTTGCTTTTGGACTGGCGGTGATCATCGTCTCCAGTTCAGATGCATCGATGAAGTCGATGCCATCATCGCCGCCAAAGGTCTGGCGCTTCGTCTCCCACCAGTCGGCATTGCTGGTAGGGTCGCATTCGACGGCATAGGCAACCAGAGGCGTTTGTCCGTCGGTCAGGACGCCGTTCGACATGAGGTAAACACCATGGTCACCTACCAGCCAGACGCCGGCCTGCTCGCCTTCGCCGGGTCGCAGCCCATAATAGGGATTGCGAAAACCTCCGTTCGTCGCGGCGTCATCGCGGCCGCGCGCCAGGACGTCGCGCACGCGTTCGATAGGGAAGGAAAGCATGTTCAAATGCCTCATGCCGCTACCGGAAGGTAACGCAAGTGAACCGGCAGCTTTGCGGCGATCTCCTGGTCTGTCAGCTCATGCAGTTGCTTGGTGATGCTGGCGCACGTGCCGCCATAAAACTGCACCCAGCGATATGACTGCTGCCCGGTCTCGCCGGAATGCAGATCGTAGCCACGATAATCGTCTGCCGTGCTACTCCAGATATGCTCAAGCCGCTCCTGCCTCGTCATGGCCCGGACGGGCCTTGCTTCGCGATCAATGATTGCGAGGCGCATGGTCTCGACGGAATTCTCGGCCGATAGGTCGCAATATCCGTGAAAATGTCTGATCACACCGTCGATACGCAGTGCGAAGAAAACGGACGTAACGGAAGCAGTCAGAAACTCACGCATCGCGAACATCGATCCACGGATCCACAATGGCGGAAGAATCTCGAACATGTAGTCGTGTTCGCGTTCAGTGATCTCGAACCACTCTCCCGCATAGAGGGGGGAGGCTTCATCCTGCCATCGGTTCGGGCGTTGCGCGTGGCGGTCGAACAGCCGAAACATCTGGTGGCGCTCGGCGATACCCTGAAAGACCTTTCGCGGAAGGGGTGAGGTCGTCATATGCTGTTCCTTTGGGGGTTTTGGGCCAAAGCCTTGCGACGCCCCTATGGCCTCGCTTTCGTCTTCAGTCCTTCATCACCCCTCCCGAGCCGCCGGCATCGCGGTCGAGCGGGTCAAGGGCCGGCCTTGGCCGGGCAAAGCCTCCCTTGACGCGAGCGACGCGAATGCGGCACGTCATCTCTCTTCCTCCTTCCCTCCTTCTTTTCCCTCTTCTTCCTATGTGGATGAATTCTCAGATCGGTTCACTTCATTCCATCCAGGGAAACGCCGCGGCCATTCACCACCCTGCCAAGCCGCACCGGTCGATATATTGAGCATTCGTTCACCGACATTATGGCGGCTCGCACGCCTGGGTGCGGTCCAGGTCAGCGACGTGTCTCGGCAGCGCGCATCGTCTATGCTCTGGCCGCCGCCGTAACTCGGTCTCGTCGCCCCACGTTGTGGTGATGTCGCAGGGTTTCGTTCCAGTCGGTTATAGGTGGCCGCAGTCGCTGCCAATCGCAGCCGACATCCTCAGCGAGATCGCGTAACCGGCACGCAAAGGCATCGCCTTGGTCATTGGCATCGGTCGCCGCAACAAGGGTCGTATTCGGTCGGCCGGCGAGCGCCCGCAACGCTTGATGTGTCGTCGGCGACCATCCCCCGCCCGTACTGAGATAGAGCGTGCTTTCGCGAACCCCCTCCATTGCCGCCAAGCTCATGGCGTCAATCGCGGCCTCGGTAACGCATAGACGGCAGCCATCGGAGTGCCCGAGCGCAAACAATACCTTTGCGCCGCCCGTGGAAAAACCACGCCATTCCGGGCCGCGTGCTTCCCAACCGACAACACTTCCGCTTTCGTCGCGATGAGCGGCCCACATGCTTCCCCGAGGTCCTTCCCGCAAATTATCTTGCATGATGACCGAGCGAACGATCTGCGGAGGCAGCTTCCGTTCTCTGACGAGATATCGCCAGGTGGCTGAGCCCTGCCATGGCTGACGGCGAAGCTTCCATTGCTCGCTCATCGTTGGGCTGGCTGCCAAAGACCGCTTAGGCCTTTGCCACTCGGGTAACGAAGGGGCAAGGCCGACAAGTCTCGCCACCCGTTCTAGCCCCTCGACAAAATTCACGTGATCGAGGTGCTCCACCAGTGTGAACACGTCACCTTTGGCTTCTCCAAGAGGGTCAAACCAGCCACGACCTTCGTGTGTGACGATGATAATTTCGCTCCCGCGCCGGTATTTCATGGCTCGGCGCGTGCTTTCCTTCACATCGATGGCGAAGCCTGCAGTTTCCAGGATCGCCGGGCAACCCACCTTCTCTTTCAAGGCGTTTATCTCTTCTCGGTTCATTTTTTCTCGATCGCCTTGCGATCGACCTCTGTTATTCCTCATCTCTTCGCACTTCGAGCGACCTATCTCGCCCCCCGCGAAGAGCAAGGGTGACAAGGGCGCGGCCGACAAGGTGCAAATTTGCACCGCGCCGCGGCGAAGCTTCCCTTGCGCCCGCCCGCTCGCAAGCGGCACAGGCCGGCTCAATGAGCCGGCCCGAAATCGAAGGGATCAATTTCGTGGATGACGACAACGTCGTCTTCGTCGAGTTCGTCGGACGGCAGGACGCCGAACTCGTCGCCTGATCGGAAGAGCGTCACTGGAACCATAAGGGTCCGGGCGAGAGCGAAAGCGTGCGATTGTGCAAGGGAAAGATCGTGCGACATTGAGAACCTCCATCCGGGAGCGGGCCAATTCCCGCTGATGGCTCCTCAAAGGACCGGAGACGGTCGCGATCACCGCGCAGGCAAAGCCCAGCGGCCGCAGCTTGCTAGCGGACCCCTTGAGGGTTGATCGGCGGAGATCCGGATCTGGTCCAGGACGCCATCAAAAAAAGCGGGATTGGCTTGCTTCTGGTTGAGGAGCACCCATCCGCACAACCTTGCTCAATCGCGTCTTCAACCGCAACCTCGCACCGTGTTTTGTCGGAACCGACGATCTAGTCGCGTCCAGTATGAAGGAGTGTGGGGGCAACGCTGCCGTCTGACGATGATTTGACCGCGGCGTCTGGCTAAAACTTGCCGCGCGATGATTGGTTTTGGCTCAGAGCACGAACAGCTGCTGAACATGTCAACAACGACGGACTGTGGAGACAACGAATATTGATAGGTGCCGCCGTGCCGCGTGCAGCGCTCGCATAACACAAGACACGATTTTCACAGCCCAAGGTTTGCATCTGCCCAGATCCCTCTATATATTCGTATCTATGAAGGTTGATCCTGAAGCAATGAAGTCCGGTGCGGAGATGGCGAGCGAACTGTTAAAGTCGCTATCGAACCCTCATCGTTTGCTTATCCTTTGCCGTCTCCTGGACGGCGAACGCTCCGTAGGCCAGCTTGCAGAATTTTTGGGTATCCGCGACTCCACCGTATCGCAACACCTTGCCTTGTTGCGCCGAGACAAGATTATCGCAGCACGCCGCGACGGCCAAACCATGTGGTATCGCGTCGAGAGCAAGGTTGCCCGCGATATCATCGCAACGCTCTATGAGAACTTCTGCCGCCAAAGCGAGCCTGTCGGCTAGTGTAGGCCTCCTCACTGTTCAATTACGAGAACGGGATGCCCTTGCTGGCCATCCTTGACCGCGGTCAATTGCACTAAAGCGATTTTTTGGAATTATTCCAAATTCGAGCAAACCGGCTCAGGATCGAAAGTTGATGATCGACTTCACGAATGACCGTCAGAGGCTGCTTCACAGCGGACTGACTGTTCTCGGCCTCGGCGCTGCCGCGCTCGACGCGTTCGTCATCACCGGCCCCTGGGGCCTGGCGGGACTCTGTCTTGCCTACATTGCTGGCGGGCTTCCTCCGGGGATGAATGCATTGCATACCCTGTGGAAGCGCCATGTCCTTGATATCGATTTCTTGATGATCCTGGCCGCTATCGCGGCCGCCGTCGTCGACGCAGCGCTTGAGGGGGCGGTTCTCCTGACGCTCTTCAGTATCTCCACGACATTGGAACATCGCGCCATGGCGCGGGCGCGCCGGGCGGTGGAAGCCTTGATGAAGCTTCGGCCGGACACAACGCTCAAGAAACTTGCAGATGGTGAGACGATAGAGGTCCAGGTGCGGGATCTTGCACCGGGCGACGTTGTCGTCCTCCGGCCGGGGTCGCGCGTTCCCGCCGACGGCGTGGTGCTCGAGGGAACCGGCTCTATGGACGAAGCGACAATCACCGGGGAATCGATGCCTGTCGAAAAGATCCCCGGCAGCAAGGTGTTTGAAGCCACCATCAACCTCAATTCCGTTCTAGTGATGACGGTAAGCCGCGCGATCACCGAAAGCACCGTCGCCCGGATGATCGCACTCGTGACAGAGGCCCAGGCCGCGCGCGCGCCCTCGGAGCGCTTCAGCGAATGGTTCGGGCAGAAATACACGATCGCCGTCGTCGTTGGGTCTGTGCTCGCCTTCGCAACACTGCTTTTTCTCGGCTGGTCGTTCGACGTTGCACTTTACCGCGCCGCGACAATCCTTGAGAGCGGCGGTGCAAAAGTCGGCCACGGTAGCGGCGGCATAATGCTGCCGCGG
>CAMFHE010000092.1 GCA_945952045.1 uncultured Rhizobium sp. | reverse complement strand
ACCACGCCGCCGGCGCCGCGCATGGTTTCGCGCATCAGCTCGTGGATCGAATAGAAGCTGGCCCGGATCGAATAGGCGGTCAGCACGAGGCCATACGCCTTGGGCGAGAGAATTTCGCGGCAGATGTCGAGCATCATCGGCAGATGATCGAACAGGTGCCAGACCTCGCCGTTCGGCCCGCGGCCGAATTTCGGCGGATCGGTGAGGATGATGTCGTAGCGGCTGCCGCGGCGCTCCTCGCGCAGGATGAACTTCATCGCATCCTCGCAGATCCAGCGGATCGGCAGGCGGTCCATGCGCGCGAGCGTCTGGTTTTCGCGCCCCCAGCCGATCGCCTTCTTGGAGGCATCGACATGGGTGACTTCGGCGCCGGCAGAGGCGGCGACCAGCGAGGCGACGCCGGTATAGCCGAACAGGTTCAGCACCTTCAGCGGCCGGCCGGCATTTTCGACCGCCTCGCGCATCCAGTTCCAATGGACGAGCTGCTCGGGAAAGACGCCGACATGGCGGAATGCGGTGAAGCGGCCGAGGAAATCGACGCCGGCCAGATGCATCGGCCAGGTTTCGCCGAGCGCCTCGCGCGGGAAACGCCAGCGGCCCATGCCGTCCTCGTCGGTATCGCCGGTAAAGACAGCGTCGGCGCGGTCCCAGACATGATCGGGAAGGCTGCGCGGCCACAGCGCCTGCGCTTCCGGCCGCACGATCCGGTAGGGTCCGTATTGCTCCAGCTTTTCGCCCTTGCCGCTGTCGATCAGGCGGAAATCGTCCTTGTCGCGGCCACGCGATTCCAGGATGACCGGCACGCGCTCGGCCGGCAGTTCGCCACGGCGCGCGATCAGGCTGCGCGCCGGCTCGGTCGAGGCGACCTCCGGCTTTGCAACCGCCTTGTCGCGCGCGGGCGCAGAACCGCGCTCCTGCTGCGGCGCCGGCTTGCGGGGGGCGCCGTCACGGGGCCGTTCGGGCTTGCGGGCAAAATCGCCGCCCGGTCCTCTTTTCGCCGCCGGGGCGCCGCTGCGCGGCGGGCGGCCACTCTTGTTCTTCACGAGGCTCGTTCCATTCTTCGGATCAGGGTGCAGATAGCATCCGGCGCTCGACTTGGCAAAGCGCTTTCCCATCTGCAATAGTTGCCGGGCAAGACGGAGGAGGAACGAGCATGGACATGACGGGAGAAGAGCGGATCGCAGCACCACGCGAGGCGGTCTGGGCCGCACTCAACGATCCGGAGATCCTCAAGCAATGCATTCCGGGCTGTCAAAGCCTGGAGATGAGATCGCCAACCGAACTTTCCGCGGTGGTGAAGCTCAAGGTCGGGCCTGTCTCGGCCTCGTTTGCCGGCGATGTCGTGCTGTCGAACATCAACGCCCCGGAAAGTTACACGATCTCTGGCGAGGGAAAAGGCGGCATTGCCGGCTTCGCCAAAGGCGGCGCCGACGTGACGCTGAGGGAGGATGGCGGCGACACGATCCTGTCCTACGAGGTCAAGGCGCAGGTCGGCGGCAAGATCGCCCAGCTCGGCGCACGATTGATCGACTCGACCTCGAAAAAACTCGCCCAGCAATTTTTCGCGGATTTCACCGCCGCAGCGCAGGCGAAAAACGCCACGGCCTGACCTTCGTCAGGCCGTCGGCGCGCATCCTTCACTTGGCCGGCAGGCGGCCATAGGCGACGGTCTGCTGGGCAGCGGCAAGCTCTTCGGCGCGCGCCTTGTGCTTGTCGGCCTCGGCCTGCAGCCGCACGGCGGTCTTGGCTTCCGTGCGGGCGCGGCGACGATGCTGTCCCTGCGTCGCCCAGGTGACGCACGCTCCGATCGCCAGACCGAGAATGAGCGCCAGGAACAGGAAGACGAAGAAGGGCGCGCTGATGCCCAGCACCTGGTCTTCCGGCCTGAAAGGATTGAGCGCCAGCGTCACCGACTGCCGGTTGGCGACGCACAGCAGCACCAGAACTACGGCCAGCGGCAGCAGAATGACGAGATTGACGATCTTCTTGACCATGGGGCTTGTTCTCCAGGTATCTATCAATCCGGCCCTGCCGCTTGCGATCAAGCCCGGGGTGTCAAACAATCGCGAAGCCGCCCGCGCGTCTGAACACGCCCGTCATTGAAGAGCGGCACGCGTTTTTTCCGAAACGATTTCGCCCGGCAGGATGCCGGACAGGCACAGACCGGACGGCGAAGGATCAATCGTCCTCGTCTTCCATGTTCGGATTGAGGCGCTCGCGCAGCTCTTTGCCGGTCTTGAAGAACGGCACCCACTTCTCTTCGACGAAGACGGTATCGCCAGTGCGCGGATTGCGCCCCGAGCGCGACGGCCTGTTTTTCACCGAAAACGCGCCGAAACCGCGCAATTCGACGCGATTGCCCGCCGCCAGCGCGTCGGTAATTTCATCGAGGACGGCATTGACGATGTTTTCCACGTCACGGTGATAGAGATGCGGGTTACGCGCTGCAACGATCTGGACCAGCTCCGACTTTATCACGATAGCCCCCTCAAATGATTGATCTTTTCATTCATGCCCAACCTGCCAAACTGAAATCAGGCCGTCAAGGAACAACTTTTCCGTGACGCCACGTCCGAGATCGCCGGAGGGCAGCAGATTATCGTAGCCGAGCAGCTTCAAAACGGTCGAGAGAGCGCCGGGAATGCCAAAGGGCGAGCCGCTGCGCGGCGCTTCCCAGTCGACGATGGCAAGCTTGTCGTCGAGGCCGCGGGTCGCGAGATAGGCACGGATCGCCTCTTCACCGCCAAGCGTATCGACCAATTTGGCCTTCTGGGCCTGGCGGCCGGTGAAGATCGCGCCATTGGCGAGCTTCAGCACCTCGTCGCGCGGCAGCTTGCGGCGCTCGGCGACGATATCGACGAACCAGTCGTAGCTGTCCATGACCATGGCGCGGATCATCGCCTTGGCTTCCTCGCTGGCCGGATGGAAGGGCGACGGCTCGGCCTTCAGCGGCGCCGACTTGATCTCCTCCAGCGAGACGCCGATCTTGTCGAGCAGATCCTTGGCCTGCGGATACTGGAAGATGACGCCGATCGAACCGGTGATCGAGGTTTCGCCGGCAACGATCGTATCGCCGGCGGATGCGATCATGTAGCCGGCGGAGGCGGCCAGCGTGCGCACGTCGGAAACGACAGGCTTCTTTTCGGCAACGGCGCGGATCGCCTTGAACAGGCGCTCGCCGCCATAGGTGGTGCCGCCAGGCGAAGAGATAGATACGATCAGCGCCTTGACCCGGTCGTTTCCGGCAATGGTCTTCAGGCGGTCGAGCATTTCGCGATCGTCCTGGATCAGGCCGGAAATTTCGACGCGGGCAATATGCGGCGCGCTTTTGTCGAGCGCAGCCTCAGGTCCCCAGATTCGATAGAGAAGCAGGCCGGCCGCGACCAGCAGAAGCGCTGCCCCGATCCGCCAGAAAGCCAGCTTGCGCCGAAGGCGGCGGCGCTCAGTGATCGCCGATGCATCCATGGGTCAGTCCTCTCGTTTTGTCTGGGCCATTCATAGGCCCCGTTTACCGGCAATCAACCGCCCTCTCACGGATTTTTTCAGCCATTTATTGTTTGTTGCAAAAAAATGTCCATATTGGCGGGCGATGACGCGATCCGCCGCATGGCGTGGCCGCGTGCCTGCGATTTCAGCAGGCACCCGTCGTCGAACAGATCGGACACTCATGCTCAACAGCGTCAACACACCTGGGCTCGATATCGCCGGCGGGCCTTCACCGCAGGACGCCTATCGCATGGCGCTGAAACATTCGGCGCGGGTGCGCCGGCTGAAGGTTCTGCTGCCGGTTGCGGCGGTTGCGATTTCGCTCGCCTTCGTCGCCGTCTCCATCGTGCGCGCCTACCTGCCGGAAAACATCCAACTCGAATCCGCCCGTATCGAAAACGGCAAGGTCGTGATGGAAAAACCGGCCATCTCCGGCCGCAATGCCGACGGCATCAACTATTCCATGCTCGCCGAACGTGCATTGCAGGACATTCGCGATCCCAACATGATCACGCTTGAGACCATCAAGGCGGCCGTGCCGGTCAGCGACAAGGTCATCGCCCGCGTCGACGCATCGGAAGGCATCTACGACCGCGCCAGCGACAGGCTCAACATGACCCAGCCCTTCACGGTGACGCTGAACACCGGCATGGAAGCGAAATTCCAGTCCGCCTTCCTCGATATCAAGTCCGGGCAGATGAGTTCGAACGACCCGGTTTCCATCCAGTCCGACCAGGCTTCCATTCTTGCGCAGACACTCAAGATGACGGATAAGGGACGCACCATTACTTTCGAAGGCAACGTGCGGATGAATATTACGCCGGCGGAACTTCGCAACCAGGCACAATGAGAGCAGCACTCGATGTCAGCACTTATCCATTTTTCCCGCTTGTCCGCCGCTGCTCTTTTCGCGGCCGCCTCGCTTTTCGGTTCGGCCGCGCTTGCCCAGTCGACCACGACCGGAAGCATGAACAACCTCAAGCTTTCCAATGACCAGCCGATCCAGATCGAAAGCGACAAGCTCGAGATCAAGGAGCAGGAAAGCGTCGCCTATTTCACCGGCAACGTGAAGGTGGTGCAGGGCGCCACGACCATGCAGGCCGGCAACATGACCGTCTACTACAAGAAGCAGGGCAGCGACAAAAGTTCGGTCGCCAGCGGCAAGGCCGATATCGATCGCATCCTCGTCGACAAGAAGGTGTTCCTGAGCTCCGGCGAACAGCAGGCGACGGCCGATGCCGGCACGTTCGACATGGCCTCGCAAACCTTTACGCTGACAGGCAAGCGCGTGGTGCTGTCGGAAGGCGCCAACGTCTTCACCGGCTGCAAGCTCACCGTGCTGATGGCCACAGGCAAGGCAACGCTGGAAAGCTGTGGCCAGCGCGTGCAGATCCAGCTCGATCCGAAGTCGCAAAAGAAGAACTGAACGCCGGACGCCCGTGAAGATTCCTTTTCTTACCCAGAATGACGCGCCCGCCCCTGCCGCCCAAGCGGCGGATCCGGGCGCGGACAAGACCCGCTATGAAGGCACGCTGATCGCGCGTGGCCTGACCAAGACCTATGGCACGCGCCGCGTCGTCAACGGCGCTTCGCTGGTGGTGCGCCGCGGCGAGGCCGTCGGCCTGCTCGGGCCGAACGGCGCCGGCAAGACCACCTGTTTCTACATGATCACCGGCCTCGTGCCGGTGGACGAAGGCTCGATCGAGATCAACGGCAATGTCGTCACCGGCCTGCCGATGTATCGCCGTGCCCGCCTCGGCGTCGGCTACCTGCCGCAGGAAGCCTCGATCTTTCGCGGGTTGACGGTCGAGGAAAACATCCGCGCCGTGCTTGAGATTCACGACAAGAACGTCAAGCGTCGCGAGCAGAAGCTCGACTCGCTGTTGGAGGAATTCCATATCGGCCGGCTGCGCAAGTCGATGGCGGTGGCGCTGTCGGGCGGCGAGCGGCGGCGTCTGGAAATCGCCCGGGCGCTCGCCACCGATCCGACCTTCATGCTGCTCGACGAACCCTTTGCCGGCGTCGACCCGATCTCGGTCTCCGACATCCAGAATCTGGTGCGCCACCTGACGGCGCGCGGCATCGGCGTTCTGATCACCGATCACAATGTTCGCGAGACGCTCGGCCTGATCGATCGCGCCTATATCATCCATGCCGGCGAAGTGCTGACCCATGGGCGGGCCAACGACATCGTCAACAATCCGGAAGTACGCCGTCTCTATCTCGGCGACAAATTCAGCCTGTAAGAATTTCGGAAAATCCGGGCTTCGGTGGTGCGCATGGCAAATTCGTGCGACCACCTCTTCTCGCGACTTGACCAAACCCCTCAAAAAAGCAATTTTTGGGCCAGTTCAGATTCAAGACTTCGACACGCGCGCCGGGCGTCACCGCCGCCGGCGGGTTGCAGGGAGTTTCGCGTCCATCATGGCATTGTCGGCCAGTCTTTTCTTGCGCCAAAGCCAGTCTCTGGTGATGACGCCGCAGCTGATGCAGTCGATCCAGCTGCTTCAGATGACCCATTTCGAACTGACGCAATTCATCGCGCAGGAAGTGGAAAAGAATCCTTTGCTCGAATTTTCGGCGGCCGATGGCGCTTCCGGCGGCAGCGGCAGCGGCGGAGATGACGGTGATATTGCCTTCGGCGGCGAGGAGCCGGGCACGGATGCGCCGGCCCCTGCCAGCAGCGATCTCTCGTCCGACTGGTACGAAAGCGAAAACACAGGCGCGGCCGACCGGCTGAGCAGCGAGCTCGACACCAATTTCGAGGCCGGGCTTTCGGACGAGGCGGTGCCGGCGCGGCCAGATGCGCCCGAGCTTCTCAGCCAGTGGAAATCCATGCCCGGCGGCGAGAGCGGCGAAAGCTACGACCTCGACGATTTCGTCGCGGGCCGCGTGACGCTGCGCGACCATCTCGAAGGCCAGGTGGCGCTGGCGCTGCCGGCGCCCTCCGACCGGCTGACGGCGCAGGTTCTGATCGATCATCTCGACGAAGCCGGCTATTTGCAGGCCGATCTCGCCGAGATTGCGGAACGTTTGGGACGTGCGCCCGGCGAAGTGGGCGCGGTGCTGTCGGTTTTGCAGGGCCTCGATCCGCCCGGCATTTTCGCCCGCTCGCTCAGCGAATGTCTTGGCATCCAGTTGCGTCAGAAAGATCGCTTCGATCCGGCGATGGCGGCGCTGATCGACAATCTCGACCTGTTGGCGCGGCGCGATTTTCCGAGCCTGAAGAAGATTTGCGGCGTCGACGAGGAAGACCTGCTCGACATGCTTGCCGAGATCCGCAAGCTCAACCCAAAGCCCGGCAGCGGCTTCGACGAGGCGCCGAGCGAGGCGATCGTGCCCGACGTGGTCGTGCGGCCGTCGCCCACGGGCGGCTGGGCCATCGAACTCAATCCCGATACGCTGCCGCGCGTGCTGGTCAACCAGTCCTATTATGCCGAGGTCAGCCGCCACAAGCATCGGCCGGGCGAGGATCAGGGCTTCCTGTCCGAATGCCTGCAAACCGCCAACTGGCTGACGCGCAGTCTCGACCAACGCGCCAAGACGATCATCAAGGTGGCCACCGAAATCGTGCGCCAGCAGGATGCCTTCCTCGTCCACGGGGTCGACCACCTGCGGCCGCTCAACCTGAAAACCGTGGCCGAGGCGATCAAGATGCATGAATCGACCGTAAGCCGCGTCACCTCCAATAAATACATGCTGACGCCGCGGGGGCTGTTCGAACTCAAATATTTCTTCACAGTCTCGATCAGCTCCGCCGAAGGCGGCGAGAGCCATTCGGCCGAAGCCGTGCGCCACCGTATCCGGGCCATGATCGCCCAGGAAGCGGCCGATGCGGTGCTTTCGGACGACGATATCGTCGACAGCCTGAAGGCGGCCGGCATCGATCTGGCGCGACGTACGGTTGCGAAATATCGCGAAGCGATGAACATTCCCTCCTCCGTTCAGCGTCGGCGGGAAAAGCGGGCCTTGTCCAAGGCCGGCCAAGGGTAAGGCCCGAATGCTTCAAACCTCAAAAAACCGTTAACGGGCTTGACTCCATCACAGGCTGCGGCTAGAAGCCCGCCGCACATCGACAGGATGAAATTCCGGATCAATAGGCCCCGCACAGAGAGGAAGCGCTCTCTTTAACATGTTCGCCGCGCGAAATGCTTGGATGAGACAGGGCCTTGGCGTAGACTGTTACCCGCAAATCACTACAAGAAGGAAAATTCCATGAGTGTGCGTGTTTCCGGGAAACATATGGAGATTGGCGAAGCGTTCCGTCAGCGGATCGAAGGCCATATTGGGGAGGCAGTGACCAAGTACTTCGATGGAGGTTATTCGAGTCAGGTCACGGTCGAAAAATCCGGTTCGCGTTTTTCTGCGGATTGCAAGATTCACTTGGACAGCGGGGTGAACCTGCATGCCACGGGAGACGCAAACGATCCGCAAGCGGCATTCGATGGAGCCGCCGAGCGCCTTGAGAAGCGCCTGCGCCGTTACAAGAGGAAGTTGAAAGACCACCATAGCGGTGCGAACGGCAACGGTTCCGTCGAGGTCGCCTATACGGTGATGGACGCCGTGCCCGAGGAAGACGACGAGATCGCTGAAGATTTCGCGCCGACGATCGTCGCCGAAAGCAGCAAGGCTCTCAAGGTGATGTCGGTGGCAAGTGCGGTGATGGCGCTCGACATGACCGATGACCCGGTCTTCCTGTTCCGCAGCCCCGGTCAGGAGCAATTGAACATCGTCTACCGTCGTCGCGACGGCAATATCGGCTGGATCGACGCAGCCAGCATCAAGGGCTAAAAGGCGACAAGGGCGCGCCGGGCCAAGCATGCCCGGCGCGCCTGCCTTCTGCCGGCTGGAGCATTTCCAGGAAAAGTTCAGAGCGGTTTTCCGTTCGGAAGTGCGCAACAAGCAAAAAGATAGAGCGTCCCTTGTGCCTCCGTCGGATGGCCCGGCGCTCTAGCGAAGGAAAAGGTTAAAATGGCATTGGCAGACCTGCTGCAGCAAGATGCGATCATCCCTGCCCTGAAGGTGAATTCCAAAAAACAGCTTCTTCAGGAACTGGCCGCAAGAGCCTCCAAGCAACTGGGGCTGCCGGAGCGAGAAATCTTCGACGTCATTCTTCAGCGCGAACGGCTGGGCTCCACCGGCGTCGGCAACGGCATCGCCATTCCGCATGGCAAGCTTGCCCGCCTGCCGGCGATAACCGGCCTGTTTGCGCGCCTGGATTCGCCCATCGACTTCGAAGCGCTGGACGACCAGCCCGTCGATCTCGTCTTCCTGCTCTTGGCGCCCGAAGGCGCCGGCGCCGACCATCTCAAGGCGCTGTCGCGCATCGCCCGCGTGTTGCGCGATCAGGATCTGGTCAGCAAGCTGCGCGCCACCGATTCGGCTTCCGCCATCTATGCCTTCCTGAACCAGGAAGAGGCTTCCAACGCCGCCTGAGGCGTTGCCTGAAAAATTCGAAAGAAAAAGCGCTTTCGCGGAGACCGTGAAAGCGCTTTTTCTTTTGGTGTCAGCCGGATGCGATCAGGCGTCTTTTTCGTTCAGCGCGCCGGTGCCGGGCTCGGCCGGAGCTTCCGCCTTGGCGCCGCCCTTGGCAACGCCGACCATGGCCGGGCGCAGCACGCGATCGCCGATCGAGTAACCGGCCTGGACGACCTGCACGACGGTGTTGTTCGGCACGGCCGGGTTCGGGATCTCGAACATCGCCTGATGGAAGTTCGGGTCGAACTTCTGGCCTTCGGCGTCGATCTGGCGCACGCCATGGCGCTCCAGCGTCGACAGCATCAGGCGTTCGGTCATTTCCACGCCCTCGATCAGCGCAGACAGGCCGGCTTCCGCACCGGTGCGCTGCTCCGGCGTCACCGAATCCAGGCCGCGGCGAAGATTGTCGGAAACCGACAGCATGTCGCGTGCAAAGCCGGTGACGGCATAGGCCTTGGCATCCTTGACGTCACGCTCGGTGCGGCGGCGCAGATTGTCCATTTCGGCGGCAAGGCGCAGGAACTTGTCACGCAGATCGGCGTTTTCGGCCTTGAGCGTTTCCACCGGATCGACGGCAGCGGCATCCGCCTCGTTTACGGCTGCGGTTTCGGCAGCGGAGGTGTCCGCAGCTTCGGTTCCGCTCGTCGTGGTCTCGTCGGTCATGATGTATCTCCAGATCGATGATTTCGAATTTTGAGCCCGATATCGAGGCTCGGAGGGAAAAAATCAAGGGTTGGCCGGCATTTCACCCGGTTTGCAGGGTTTTACGAGCGTGGACGCGACAGCCGACCCATGATTTGCGCGGTGTAATCGACCATCGGCACGATGCGCGCATAATTCAACCGCGTCGGCCCGATGACGCCGACGGCGCCGACGATGCGGTCGTTCTCGTCGCGATAGGGCGCAACGATCAACGACGACCCCGACAGCGAAAACAGCTTGTTTTCCGAACCGATGAAGATACGCACGCCCGAGCCGGTTTCGGCAAGGTTGAGCAGTTCGATCAGGCTATCCTTCTTCTCGAGATCGTCGAACAGCAGCCGCAGGCGGTCGACATCCTCGGCGCCGGCCAGACCTTCCAGAAGGTTCGCCCGACCGCGCACGATGAGGCGCGCCGGCGTATCCTCGTCCTTGCCGCCGGACCAGACGGCAACGCCGCGCTCGACCAGATCCTGCGACAGCGCATCCAGCTCATTCGACACAGCGATCCTCAGCTTCTGCAACTGTCCGCGCAGTTCGGGCAGCGTATGGCCGATCATATGGGCATTGAGGAAATTCGCAGCCTCGGTCAGTTGCGACGAGGTGATGCCGGCCGGCAGGTCGATGATGCGGTTTTCCACCTGGTCATGATCGCCGACCAGCACGACGAGCGCCTTGGTCGGCTCCAGCCGGATGAACTCCACATGCTTGAGCAGCGGATCGGATTTGGCGGTGATGACCAGGCCCGCGCCGCGCGACATGCCCGAGAGAACCCGGCTCGCCTCGGTCATCAGGCTTTCGACCGGCTTGTCGCGCTGGGGCAGACCGATCTGCCGCTCCATCGACTGGCGTTCCTCGGCCGAGAGGTCGCCGACCTGCATGAAGGCGTCGACGAAGAAGCGCAGGCCGACCTGTGTCGGCAGGCGCCCGGCGCTGATATGCGGCGAATAGATAAGGCCAAGCTCTTCGAGATCGCCCATGACGTTGCGCACCGAAGCCGGGGACAGCGACATCGGCAACAGGCGCGACAGATTGCGTGAACCGAGCGGCTCGCCATTGTCGATATAGCCCTCGACGATCCGCCGAAAGACTTCCCTGGAGCGCTCATCCAGCGCTGCAATCGCGTCATGTCCAGGCGGTTTGCGTAGCGGCATCGCGGTCTGCGGTCATCCAGTTGTTGCGTTCGCAGCAAATATAGTCATGCCACGGCCGATATCCAAAGGGAATTTGCGCGAATGTGTCGATGGCGACACCGCCTTTTCCTTTGCAAATCACGGCTGCCGGCCTTAGAAGGCGTCATGTAACGGCAGGAGTTTCGTATGCGGCCCTCAGGCAGAAAAACAGACCAGATGCGCAAGGTTTCCTTCGAGCGCGGCTTTTCAAAACATGCGGAAGGCTCCTGCCTCGTCAAGTTCGGCGACACGCATGTGCTCGTGACCGCCAGCCTCGAAGACAAGACGCCGCCATGGCTGCGCAACAGCGGCAAGGGCTGGGTGACCGCCGAATACGGCATGCTGCCGCGCGCCACCGGCGAGCGCACCCGCCGCGAGGCCGCCACCGGCAAGCAGGGCGGCCGCACCCAGGAAATCCAGCGTCTCATCGGCCGCTCGCTGCGCGCCGTCGTCGATCTCGAGGCGCTCGGCGAACGTCAGATCACCATCGACTGCGACGTGCTGCAGGCCGATGGCGGCACCCGCACCGCCTCGATCACCGGCGCCTGGATCGCGCTGCACGATTGCCTGAAGTGGATGGAAAGCCGCAACATGATCAAGGTCGAGCGCGTGCTCAAGGACCATATCGCGGCGATCTCCTGCGGCATCTTCGCCAACCAGCCGGTGCTCGATCTCGATTACCTCGAAGACAGCGCCGCCGAGACCGACGCCAATTTCGTCATGACCGGCACCGGCGGCATTGTCGAAATTCAGGGCACGGCGGAAGGCAAGCCCTTCTCGGAGCAGGAATTTTCCAGCCTGATGCAGCTTGCCCGCGCCGGCATCGGCGAACTCGTGACGCTGCAGAAGCAGGCGATCGCCTGAGGACATGACACCATGAGCGCCGCCGTCGTCGAGGGCATTCTGGAAACCGCGCTTTATGCGCGCGATCTCGATGCGGCGGAACGCTTCTACCGCGATGTCGTCGGCCTCGATGTCATCACCCGGGTCAAGGACCGGCACGTCTTCTTCCGCTGTGGCGCCGGCGTGCTTCTGGTCTTCAACCCGGACGAGACGGTCAAGCCCGCTTCGCCCGGCGCGCTGCCGGTGCCTGCCCATGGAACGAACGGCGTCGGCCATGCCTGTTTTCGCCTGACGCGGGACGGGTTCGACGGCATGATCGCGCGGCTGGCCCAAGCCGGTGTCCCCATCGAAGCGGACTTCGAATGGCCAATGGGCGGCCGCTCTATCTATTTCCGCGATCCGGCCGGCAACAGCCTCGAATGTGCCGAACCCCGCATCTGGGGCATCGAATAGGACTTTTGGACATGCGCAAACTCGATACCCGCACCATCGTCGTCGCCAGCCACAATGCCGGCAAGATCCGCGAGATCGCCGACCTGATCGGCCCCTTCGGCTTTTCGGCAAAATCGGCGGCCGACCTGAAATTCGAGGAACCGGACGAAACCGGCACCACCTTCGAGGAAAATGCCGCGATCAAGGCGCTTGCCTCGGCCAAGGCCTCCGGCCTGCCGGCCCTGTCGGACGATTCCGGCCTGGTCATCGATGCACTGGATGGCGCGCCCGGCGTCTACACCGCCAACTGGGCCGAGCGTGAGGATGGCAGCCGCGATTTCGCCTGGGCCATGGAAAAGGTCGAGACGGCGCTGGAGGAAAAGGGCGCAAAGGCGCTTGAGCAGCGCACAGCCCGCTTCGTCAGCGTGCTCTGCCTCGCCTGGCCGGACGGGCATACCGAACTGTTCCGTGGCGAGGTCGAGGGTCATGTGGTCTGGCCGCCGCGTGGCACGCAAGGCTTCGGCTACGATCCGGTCTTCCAGCCGGAAGGCTATGCCGAGACCTTCGGCGAGATGAGCGCCGAGCAGAAGCATGGCTGGAAGCCGGGTGACGCGGAAGCCCTGTCGCACCGGGCGCGCGCCTTCAAACTGTTTGTCGAGACCTGCCTTGACGCCTGATCTTTCCCACCGCGACCAGAGCCCGCTGCTGCCGGATACCGGCGAGCCGGGCTTTGGCGTTTATGTGCATTGGCCCTTCTGCGCGGCCAAGTGTCCCTATTGCGATTTCAACAGCCATGTCCGCCATCAGCCGGTGGATCAGGAACGCTTCGCCGCTGCATTCCTCAAGGAAACCGAATGGATGCGCCGCCTCAGCGGCCCTAAGACGGTCACCAGCATTTTCCTCGGCGGCGGCACGCCGTCCTTGATGGAACCGGCGACGGTCGAGACCATTCTCAACGGCATCGCCCGCCACTGGCATGTGCCCGACGGCATCGAGATCACCATGGAGGCCAACCCCTCCAGCGTTGAGGCGACGCGTTTTCGTGGTTACCGGGCTGCCGGCGTCAACCGCGTGTCGCTGGGCGTGCAGGCGCTCAACGATACAGATCTGAAATTCCTCGGCCGGCTGCACGACGTCGCCGATGCGCTGAAGGCCATTGGTCTCGCGCGCGACATCTTTCCGCGCATGTCCTTCGACCTGATCTATGCAAGGCCGCACCAGACGGTGGAAGCCTGGGAGAAGGAGTTGCGGCAGGCGATTTCCTACGCCGTCGACCATCTGTCGCTCTATCAGCTGACCATCGAGGAAGACACGCCCTTCTTCAACCTGCACAAGGCCGGCAAGTTTATCGTCCCCGATGGCGACCAGTCCGCCCTGCTCTATGAGGCGACGCAGGATATCACCGCTTCCGAAGGCCTGCCGGCCTATGAGGTTTCGAACCATGCAAGGCCGGGCGCCGAGAGCCGTCACAACCTCACCTATTGGCGCTATGGCGACTATGCCGGCATCGGACCAGGTGCGCATGGGCGGCTGACGCGTGGGCCGGAAAAGCTGGCGACCGCAACCATGCGCCGGCCGGAGGGCTGGCTGGAACTGGTCGAAAAACATGGCCATGGCATCGTCGATGAAGAGCGCCTTGGGCGCGACGAGCAGGCCGACGAATTGCTGCTGATGGGCCTCAGACTGCGCGAGGGCGTCGACCTCGCCCGCTGGCAACAGCTGTCCGGCCGCGATCCCGATCCGGATCGCGAACAGGCGCTATTGGAACATGGTTTCATCGAACGGCTTGGCAATTCCCGCCTGCGCTGCACGCCGGCGGGCATGCTCATCCTCGACGCTGTCGTCGCCGATCTCGCCTGCTGAGGTTTTCGCGCACTTACGAACACCACGGATACAAAGACAAAAAAGCCCGCCTTCCTTTCGGAATGGCGGGCTTTTCGTTCATATCCGCTTACTCGTTGATCAGGCGCTTGAGCAGCTCGATCTCATGGCTGAGCTTCGTGTCGCCGGAGATGAGATCCTCGATCTTGCGCACGGCATGCAGCACGGTCGTGTGATCGCGTCCGCCAAAACGGCGGCCGATTTCCGGGAAGGAGCGTGGCGTCAGCGTCTTCGACAGATACATGGCGATCTGGCGCGGCTTGACGATGACGCGGGTGCGACGGTTGGAAACCAGCTCCTGGCGCGAGACATTGTAATGGCGGGCGACGACGCGCTGGATATCCTCGATGCGCACGCGCTTCGGCTCTGCACCGACCAGATGCGCCAGTAGTTCGTCCACCCGGTCCATCGACAGGTTCGGCTCGAAGGAGCGACGGAAGATCAGCTGATTGAACGCGCCTTCCAACTCGCGGCCGCTGGCCGTGACCGTGCGCGCCACATGCGCCATGATCTCCTCGGAAATATCGACCGACGGGTCGTCCTGGCGCAGAACGACGAGGCGCTGGCGCAGCATTTCCAGGCGCATGTCGAAATCGGGAGCGTCGAGCTCGATGGCAACGCCGCCCTGCAGGCGCGAGCGCACCCGCGGATCGAGCGATTCCAGCTCCCACGGCGCGCGGTCGGCGGCGACGACGACCTGCTTGGCGCTGTCGAGCAGCATGTTGAGGAGATGGCAGAACTCGTGCTGGATCATCTTGCCCTGCAGGAACTGCATGTCGTCGATGATCA
>CAMFHE010000091.1 GCA_945952045.1 uncultured Rhizobium sp. | reverse complement strand
CGTCGCCTTGACGGAGGCGATCCGGTTTTTCAGATCCTTAAGTGAAGGCATCCGTGATCCGTCCTACTCGTGACTGTGAAATCAGGCGAACGACTTGGCGAAGCTGTCGAGCGCGGCCTTCAGCTTGGCGCGGGTGTCGTCGCTGAGCTGCTTTTCTGCACGGATCGTATCGAGGATCGCCTTGCCTTCCGAACGGAGGTAGGACAGGAAGCCCTGCTCGAACTTGCCGACCTGGTTGACGGCGATCTTGTCGAGATAACCGTTGACACCGGCGAAGATCACCGCGACCTGCTCTTCCGTCTTCAGCGGCGAGAACTGCGGCTGCTTCAGGAGTTCGGTCAGGCGGGCGCCGCGGTTCAGCAGGCGCTGCGTTGCAGCGTCAAGGTCCGAACCGAACTGGGCGAAGGCGGCCATTTCGCGATACTGGGCGAGTTCACCCTTGATCGAGCCGGCAACCTGCTTCATCGCCTTGATCTGGGCCGACGAACCGACGCGCGAAACCGACAGACCGACGTTAACAGCCGGGCGAATACCCTGGTAGAACAGGTCGGTTTCAAGGAAGATCTGACCGTCGGTGATCGAGATAACGTTGGTTGGGATGAACGCCGAAACGTCGTTACCCTGGGTTTCGATGACCGGCAGAGCCGTCAGCGAGCCGGCGCCACGCTCGTCGGAGAGCTTTGCAGCGCGCTCGAGCAGACGGGAATGCAGATAGAAAACGTCGCCCGGATAGGCTTCGCGGCCCGGCGGGCGGCGCAGCAGCAGCGACATCTGGCGGTAGGCGACAGCCTGCTTGGAAAGGTCGTCGTAACCGATCAGGGCGTGCTGGCCGTTGTCACGGAAGTATTCGCCCATGGCGCAACCGGCGAACGGAGCCAGATACTGCATCGGGGCCGGATCGGAAGCCGTGGCGGCAACGACGATCGAGTACTTGAGCGCGCCGCGCTCTTCCAGAACCTTGACGAACTGGGCAACCGTCGAACGCTTCTGGCCGATAGCGACGTAGACGCAGAACAGCTTGTCGTTGTCGGGGCCGTTGTCGTGGATGGCCTTCTGGTTCAGGATCGTGTCGAGAATGATGGCGGTCTTGCCGGTCTGACGGTCGCCGATGACCAGCTCGCGCTGGCCGCGGCCGACCGGGATGAGGGCGTCGATGGCCTTGAGGCCGGTCGACATCGGCTCATGCACCGACTTGCGCGGAATGATGCCCGGAGCCTTGACGTCGACGCGAGCGCGACGCGAGGCATTGATCGGGCCCTTGCCGTCGATCGGGTTGCCGAGCGCGTCGACGACGCGGCCGAGCAGTTCCGGACCGACCGGCACGTCCACGATGGCGCCGGTGCGCTTGACGGTGTCGCCTTCCTTGATGTCACGGTCGGAGCCGAAGATAACGACGCCGACATTGTCGGCTTCGAGGTTCAGCGCCATGCCGCGGATGCCGTTCGGGAATTCGACCATTTCGCCGGCCTGGACATTGTCCAGACCGTAGACGCGGGCGATACCGTCACCGACGGAGAGAACCTGGCCGACTTCGGAGACTTCCGCCTCTTTGCCGAAATTCTTGATCTGATCTTTCAGGATTGCGGAAATTTCCGCGGCGCGGATATCCATCAGCCGACCTCTTTCAATGCGAGCTTAAGGGTAGAGAGCTTGGTGCGAAGCGACGTATCGATCTGTCGCGACCCGACCTTGACGATCAGGCCGCCGAGGATCGACGGATCGACCGTGACGGCAATCGCCACGTCCTTACCGGTCACGCCCTTCAGCGCCGCCTTCAGTTCATTTTCCTGCGCCTGATCCAGCGCATGGGCCGAGGTGACCTCGGCAGTGATTTCACCACGGTGACGCGCGGCAATGACGCGGAACGCCTTGATCATGCCCGGCAGGGCGAACAGGCGGCGATTGCCGGCGACAACCTTCAGGAAATTGCCCACGAGACCGGAAATGCCGGCGCGCTGGCAGACGGCCACGAGGGCCTTGGACTGTTCCTCGGCCGAAAAGACCGGGCTGGCGATCAGACGCTTCAGGTCTTCGCTCTCGTCGAGCAGAACCTGGAAACGGTCGAGGTCGGCGCTGACGGCGTCCACCGCGTTCCCCTCGAGCGCAAGCTCGAAAAGAGACGAGGCATACCGTTCTGCCACACCGGATGTGATCTGGGAGGTGTCTGCCACGGGCACAAAATTCCCTGATTTCCCTCCAAGACACCGCCATGACGCTTCGAAGCGGCGATGTACTTGAAAATGTTTCGGTTTCACCCGAAAACGGCCTGACCGGGGGTCATGCCTTTTCCGAAATTCGGGGACGCTCTACCATAGGCGACCGGGACTCGCAACACGCGTAAGTGCGGAATACGCGTTTCGACCGCCAATATTGCGGAGAAATTGAGGCAAAAATACCGTATCGGCGGCCTGCAGGCTTTGCCAGGCTGGCTCTGAGGGATCAGACCCAGCCGAACACGTAGAGAAGCGGCAGTGTCGCGAGTATCGCCTGTACAATCAGGAGTAGCAAATTCTGGATCGCGCCGCCGCGATCCGACAGGATGGAGATGACCCGGGCGAAGGCGGCAAGCGCAAAGGAAGCGCCGAGCGCGAAATACACCATCGGCTGGGCGAGGATGATCGCCGCCAGCCCCGTGCCGAGATAGAAGCCGCCCAGCATGGAACGGGCTTCGCCGAGCGCGCTCGACCGGCCTTCCCGCGTCTGCAGGCCAAGGATACGGAAGGTCAGCCCCGGTGCGAACATCATGAAAAAGCCGGTCAACGCCACGAAGGCCGCCGCGCCGAAGGCCAGCCGCTCGCCCAGTTCGGCCGGAAAATAAAGTTCCATCCTGTCATCCCCGACACAGAAATCGCCGCTGGCACGGTTTCGCGCGTCTTCGATTCGCGAATGCGCTCAGCCTCATTGTTTACATCCATTTCCGCATACAAGACCGCACTGCGGTTTGCCGGAAAGGCTCTGGTTTATGGCATGATGCGGCGGGCGGCGAAATGCCATGTTCCGTTTCGACACAGACTTTTAACCATGTCGGCTCACGTATTTAAGCTACAGGAAGCTCTGCGGATCGATATCCACCTGCACGTGGATGCTCGCCCGCTCCTTCGGCCCGCGCAGCAGCATTTCGCGCAAGTAAGATTGCAGGTCGCTGTTGCGGCGGCCATGGATCAGCAGGCGGAAGCGATGACGGCCTCGGATCAGCGCCAAGGGCGCCTCCGCCGGGCCGAGCACCATGATGCCGGAGACCTCGGGTGCCGCCTGGCGCAAGCCGCGCGCATGACCTTCCGCGTCCTGCCGGGTATCGGCCGAGACGATGATCGAGGCCAGACGGCCGAAGGGCGGCAGCGCCGCCTTTTCCCGCTCGCCGATCTCACGATCGTAGAAGGCCGAGGCATCGCCGGAGACGATGGCCTGCATGACCGGATGCTGTGGTTGGTAAGTCTGCAACAACCCGTGGCTCTTCAAACCGGTGCGGCCGGCGCGGCCGGTCACCTGGCTCAGAAGCTGGAAGGTGCGCTCGGCGGCGCGCGGATCGCCGTTGGCAAGGCCGAGATCGGCATCGACGATACCCACCAGCGTCATCAGCGGAAAATTATGGCCCTTGGCGACAAGCTGCGTGCCGATGACGATATCGGCCTCGCCCTTGGCGATCGCCTCCAGTTCCAGCCGCAGCCGCTTGACGCCGCCAAGATCGGAGGAGAGCACGATGGTGCGCGCATCGGGGAAATGGCGCTCCACCTCTTCGGCAATGCGCTCGACCCCCGGACCGCAGGCGACGAGATGATCGAGCGTGCCGCATTCGGGGCAAGCGTCCGGCGTGCGTTCGGCATAGCCGCATTGATGGCACTGGATCTGGCCGCGAAAACGGTGCTCCACCAACCAGCTCGAACATTGCGGGCATTGGAACCGGTGGCCGCAGACGCGGCAGAGGGTGAGCGGCGCATAGCCGCGCCGATTGAGGAACAGCAAGGCCTGCTCCTGTTTCTCGACCGTCTTGCCGATGGCGCGCAGCATCAGCGGCGACAGAAAACCGCCGCGCTCGGGCGGATGCCGGCGCATATCGACGAGATGCAGATCGGGCAGCGCTGCATCGCCGTAGCGCGTCGGCAGGTGGATGGTGGTGTAGCGCCCCGTCTGGCCGTTGACCTGGCTTTCGACCGAAGGCGTCGCCGAGACCAGCACGACCGGAAAACCGGTGAGACGCCCGCGCACCACGGCCATGTCGCGAGCATTGTAGAAGACGCGGTCTTCCTGCTTGTAGGCGGGATCATGCTCTTCATCGACGATGATCAGGCCGAGATCCTCAAAAGGCAGGAACAGCGCCGAGCGTGCGCCGGCCACCACCCGCACCTCGCCGGTCACCGCCTGGCGCCAGACCTTTTCACGCATGCGCGGGGCAAGATCGGAATGCCATTCGGCGGGCTTGGCGCCGAAACGATCCTGGAAGCGCTCCATGAAGCTGGCGGTCAGCGCTATCTCCGGCAGCAGGATCAGCACCTGCTTGCCGCGCCGGAGCGTTTCGGCAATCGCCTCGAAATAGACCTCCGTCTTGCCCGAACCTGTGACGCCGTCGATCAGCGAGACGGCAAAACCGCCTTCCTTGACCATGTCCACCAGTTCGGCGGCCGCCTCCTTCTGCGGGCCGGCGATGCGCGGCGCGACGAATTCGGGATCGGGCTTGGCGACCACCGGGGGCGGCGGCAGGAAGACGGTTTCGAACAGGCCTTGCGTGATCAGCCCGTCGACGACGCTAGTCGAAACGCCTGCCGCATGCGCCAAACCGCTGCGCGTCCACGAAAATCCGTCCTGCACCAGATCGAGCACCCGGGCGCGCGCCGGCGTCATCCGCTCCGGCGCGCCGCCGACAAAGCGCAGGCCCTCGACCATCGGCTCGGGATCGAAGGCGGCGGGCGCGCGCAGCGCCATGCGCGCCACGAGGCCAGGCGGCGTCAGCGTATAGGCGGCGATCCAGGAAATGAAGGCGCGCATGGTGGCGTCGAGCGGCGGGCAATCGAACACCCGTTCGATCGGCCTCAACTTCTTCGGATCGAGTTTGCCGTCGTCATCGCCCTCCCAGACGACGCCGATCACCTGCCGGGGTCCGAGCGGCACCTGCACGACGGAGCCCGGCTCGACATGCACGCCTTCCGGCACGGCATAGGAATAGGCGCTCGGCACCGGTAAAGGGACAAGGACAGGAACGGCGCGCTTCAGAGCGGGCGTTTCGAAAAGGGCGCCGAAGAGATCGGACGAATCGCTGGTCATCGGGGCGGACATTGCCGCGTCCCGCCACGAAAGGAAATGTGAAAGGAAAGTTGATGGCAGGCCATGGCCGGATATCAACACCCCGAACAAGGAAATTGCATGGCAATGCAACCGCAAGCGCCACTTAACAATTCCCTAACCGCGACGCCGCAGAATGGCCTGACCTGTTCCGGACTGAGGTCGCGCCTTGAATGAACTGCTGATCATCGCCGATTCCGCCCTGATGGGCGAGCGCACACGCTGGCTGGACGCGCTGGCGGGCGAACGCCGGCTGTCGCCGAAGACATTGGACGCCTATGAGCGCGACACCCGGCAGTTCCTGACCTTCCTGACCGGCCATGTCGGCGGCCCCGCCGGGCTTGCCGATGTCGAGACCTTGCGGCCGGCCGATTTGCGCAGCTTCCTCGCCAACCGTCGCAAGGAGGGAGCCGGCGCTCGCTCGCTCGGGCGCAATCTCGCCGGCATCCGCTCCTTCATCCGCTATCTCGAACGCAAGGGCCTTGCCAATGCGGCCGGCGCCAGCGCCGTTCGCTCGCCGAAACAGCCGAAATCCCTGCCGAAGCCGCTGACTGACATCCAGGCGCTGCGCGTCGTCGCCGACGAGACCCAGCTTGCCGAGGAGCCATGGATCGCGGCGCGCAATGCCGCCGTCCTGTCGCTGCTTTATGGCTGCGGCTTGCGTATCTCCGAAGCGCTCGACCTGTTGCCATCCGATTTCGCCGGCGCGCCGGATACGTTGCGCATTCTCGGCAAGGGCAACAAGACCCGCATCGTGCCGCTTCTGCCGGTGGTGCGCGCGGCGGTCGAGGCCTATCGCGCCGCATGCCCCTATGCGCTACCGGCCGACGAAGCGCTGTTTCGCGGCGCGCGTGGCGGAAAATTGCAGCCCGGCATCGTCCAGCGCGAGATGCAGCGCCTGCGCGGCGCGCTCGGCCTGCCGGAAACGGCGACGCCGCATGCGTTGCGCCATTCCTTCGCCACGCATCTGCTGGCCGGCGGCGGCGATCTGCGCACCATCCAGGAATTGCTCGGCCATGCCAGCCTGTCGACCACCCAGGTCTATACCGGCGTCGACACCGGCCGGCTGCTGGAAGCCTATGACCGCGCCCATCCGCGCGCCTGAGCGTTTACGAAAAGCTAACCATTCCGGCGAATGCCGCATGACATCGAAACATCGTATGACAGTGTGCGCCCGCAGCTGGCGATAAAGGACCGACGATGACGACAGTGACCCTTGACAAGCAGCACCCGCCCGGCGGCGTGGAGCGCCTGTCTTCCTGGCTCCTGGCATTGGCCGCCAGCATACCCGCCCTCCTGATGATCGCCCTTTTCGCGGCGTTGGCGATGGCCGGCCCGGCCGATGCCCAGGAAGCGGAATGCGGCGGCAACAATATCCTCAGCGCACTTAAAGACAGCGATCCCTCGGCCTATCAGCGCGTGCTCGACGAGGGCGCCGCCATTCCGAACGGCAAGGGGATTTTCTGGAAGATCGAGAAGCCGGGCATCGCCACCTCCTGGCTGATGGGCACCATGCACCTGACGGATGCACGCGTACTCGCCATGCCCGATACCGCCCGGGCGGCCTGGCCTTCGGCGCAAACGGTGATCGTCGAATCCGATGAAATCCTCGATGAAAAGAAGGCAATGGTCGGCCTGCTGACCCGCCCTGAACTGACCATGCTGACCGATGGCTCGACCATATCGGGGCTGCTCTCGCCCGGCGACACGCAAAAGCTGGAGGCCGGCCTCAAGGCGCGCGGCCTGTCGCTGCCGCTGGTGGCGCGCATGCAACCCTGGATGATTTCCAGCTTCGTATCGCTGCCGGCCTGCGAATTCACCCGCAAGGCCAAGGGCGCCGCATTTCTCGACCAGAAGATCGCCGGCGACGCCAAGGCCGAGGGAAAGACGCTTGTCGGCCTCGAAACCATGGAAGAGCAGCTTTCGGCCATGGCCGATCTGCCGGTGAAATTCCATCTCGATGCGCTGATCGAAACGCTGGCGCTCGGCAGCCGCATGGACGATGCGGTCGAGACGATGATCGAGCTTTACCTCGCCGGCGATATCGGGCTGACCATGCCGATGCTGAAGACGCTGACGCCGCTCGGCACCGATCCGGACAAGGGTTATGCTGCCTTCGAGCAGCGCATCATCATCGATCGCAACAAGGTGATGGCGACCCGCGCCGCGCCGCATTTCGCCAAGGGAAATGTCTTCATGGCGGTCGGCGCGCTGCATTTGCCGGGCGAACAGGGCCTCGTGACCCTTCTGCGCCAGCAGGGCTATACGGTCACCCCCGTGCAATAACCGGCGTCAGACGCCCTTCGTCATCCGGCTCAGCACCGGCGTCTTCCAATAGAACTGGTGGACGGCGACGGCGGCGACATGACCGACGATCAGAACCCAGAAAAGCACCTTCATCGGCCCGCCATGCAGGAAACCGGCCTGCGGCACGCCGAAATAATAGGCGGCGATGCCGCTGAGCGGCATCAGGAAGAACAGCAGATAGAAGGCGCCATGCGCCAGCTTCGACGCCAGGCGGAAAATCGCCGGCTCCTCCGCCGGCGCATCCGGCGCGCCCTGCGTCAGGCGCAGAACGAGCCGCAGCACGGCAAGACAGAGAATGGCAATGCCGACATAGGCATGGATGTTGGCGGCCGCCACATCATCCGGCGTCACCGTCTCGCCACGGCGCACGAGCCTGTTCCAATGCTCCATGCCATCGGAAAAGATCAGGTTGAACCCGATCAGAAGAAACATCGCCCAATGCAGGACGCGTTGGGAAACCGAATAGGAAACGGGAGACGTCGAAGCCATTTCTTGTCTTTCCTCAAGGATTTGGCGTGTGTTCTCCCCTCATGATAAATGCCGCGGGGCAAAAGCCAATCCGCGGCATCCTGTTTGTCTGAAATTTAATATTGCGCCGGACTTACATATGGATCGGCTTGAAGAAAGTGGCGAGCGCCGCTTCCTTCACGGCTTCCGACATGGTCGGATGCGCATGGCAGGTGCGGCCGAGATCTTCCGAAGAGCCGCCGAATTCCATCAGCACGGCGATCTCGTGGATCATCTCGCCGGCGCCGAAGCCGACGATGTGGCCGCCGAGCACCCGGTCGGTCTCCTTGTCGGCGAGGATTTTCACGAAACCGTCGGTCACCTGCATGGCGCGGGCGCGGCCATTGGCGGTGAAGGGGAATTTGCCGACGCGGTAGGCGATGCCGGCGGCCTTCAGTTCTTCCTCGGTCTTGCCGACCGAGGCGACTTCCGGCTGGGTATAGACCACGCCCGGAATGACGTCGTAATTCACATGGCCATGCTGGCCGGCGAGGATCTCGGCCAGCGCCACGCCTTCGTCTTCGGCCTTGTGCGCCAGCATCGGGCCCTTGACGACGTCGCCGATGGCATAGATGCCGGCGACATTGGTGCGGTAGCCGCCGTCGATCTCGACGCGGCCGCGATTGTCGAGCGCGACGCCCGCCTCCTCGAGGCCGAGGCCGGCCGTATACGGCTTGCGGCCGGTCGCGACCAGCACGACGTCTGCATTGAGTTCTACCTCGTCGCCGCCCTTGACCGGCTCGAAGGTAACCTTGGCGCCGCTGGCGGCCTTCTCGACGGCCGTGACCTTGGCGCCGAGATGGAAAGCGATGCCTTGCTTCGCCAGCATGCGCTGGAACTGCTTGGAGACTTCGCCGTCCATGCCGCCGAGGATGGTGTCGAGATATTCGACCACGGTGACCTTGGCGCCGAGGCGCGACCAGACCGAGCCGAGTTCGAGGCCGATGACGCCACCGCCGACCACGATCAGGTTTTCCGGAACCTTTTCGAGCGCGATGCCGCCGGTGGAGGAAACGATGACCTTTTCGTCGATCTCGACGGGAACGCCCGGGATGCCGGCGACGTCGGAACCGGTCGCGATAACGATGTTCTTGGTTTCAAGCTCGGTGACCTTGCCGTCTTCGGCGGTCACGGCAACCTTGCCGGCGGCGGCGATGCGGCCGGTGCCCTGGAAGGTATCGATCTTGTTCTTCTTGAACAGGAAGGCGACGCCATCGACGTTCGACTTCACCGTCGCATCCTTGTGCGCCATCATCTTGGAGAGGTTCAGCGTCGGCGCGGCGATCTCGATGCCAAGCGAATCCATGCCATGACCGGCGTGATGGAACATTTCAGAGGCATGCAGCAGCGCCTTGGAGGGAATGCAGCCGACGTTCAGGCAAGTGCCGCCATAGGTGGCGCGCTTTTCGACCACGGCGACCTTGAGGCCGAGCTGGGCCGCCTTGATGGCGCAGACATAACCGCCGGGGCCGGAGCCGATCACGATGACATCATAGGACATGGATTTTTCCTTCAGTTTTTCATTGGTCGAGCGGCTCTATCGGCCACCGCTCACGTTGAGGATCGCGCCTGTCGTATAGGACGAGGCGGGCGAAAGGAGATGGAGGACGGCATCGGCGATCTCGCGCGCCGTGCCCGGCCGCTGCATGGGAATGGTCGAGGCCAGCCGCGTCGCGCGATCCGGCTGACCGCCCGAGGCATGGATATCGGTATCGATGATGCCGGGGCGAACGGCATTGACGCGCACGCCTTCGCTTGCAACCTCGCGGGCAAGGCCGATCGTGAACGTGTCGATCGCAGCTTTGGAAGCGGCATAGTCGACATATTGCGCCGGCGAACCGAGGACCGCGGCCATCGAGGACAGATTGACGATCGCCCCGCCCCGGCCGCCATGGCGGCTCGACATGCGCAGCACCGCCTCGCGGGCGCAGAGCATCGAGCCGACGATGTTGATGCGCATCATCCGCTCCAGACGCTCAAGGCTCATCTCGTCGATACGGGCGGCGCAGTCGACGATGCCGGCATTGTTCACCAACCCGTCGAGGCGGTCATAGGCGCGGTCCACCTCGGCAAACAGCGCCAGAATATCCGCTTCGGAACCGACATCGCCCTTCACCGCCATCGCTTCGCCGCCGCCATCGCGAATGCGGGCAACGACATCCTGCGCCGCTGATGCGTTGGTGGCGTAGTTGACGACGACGCGCCAGCCCTGTTCGGCCGCAGCGAGGCAAACCGCAGCGCCGATGCCGCGACTGCCGCCGGTGACGAGGAGGACGGGCCGGTCTTCGGAAAGCCCGCTCATGATGCGCATCCTTTCAGCGCCAGCACATCCGGCGGCGTCACGGTCAGCTTGTCCTTACCCCAGGCGGAAGAGGCCTGCAGCGACGGCGCGAAGCCCGGCAGCAGCAGCTCGGTGAGTGCCGCCTGCCCTTGCGCCGGCAACGCCACGATCTTTCCGGCCGATGTACCGTAGAGAATATCCTGCCAGACGGTGCAGGCGGCGAGATCGGCGCCGGTCGCGTCACCGTCCGGGCAATTGAAAAACAGCATGCCTTGCGGACGCGCCACCGGCTCTGTCGTCATCACATAACCGTCGAGCATCACCGCGCTGTCCTTCACCTTGACCGAGAAGCGATGGCTTGCAGCCGAAGTTTCGGCATCAACCGGCTGGAAGGTGAGTGTATAGAGGCCGGCCTCGTCACCATAGATCGCTCGCTCCTGCGTGCAATCGGCTGCGACCGCCGTTGAGGCAGTCTTCAGCACGAGCAGGATGGCAAGGGCGGCGCGCATCGCTCAGGCCGCCTTTTCGGTCGCAAGCTTGATCCCGAGCGCGATGAAGACGACGCCGCTGGTGCGGTCGATCCATTGGCTCATACGCGAGAAGCCGGCGCGCATGCGCGGCGTCGTCATAAACAGCGACACGCCGACAAACCAGGCGATCAGGCAGGTGGCCATGACCAACCCATAGCCGAATTTCACGGCGACCGGCGTATGGGCGCTGACCACGGTCGAGAAGATCGACAGGAAGAAGAACACGGCTTTCGGATTGAGCGCATTGGCGAGAAAGCCGAGGCCGAAGGCGCGGGTGAGCGATTGCCGTTCGCCCGCCGCAGCCATGTCAGTCACATCCGCCGGCAGCTCGGTCTTGCCGGCGCGCAGAGCCTTGATGCCGATATAGACGAGATAGGCGACACCGCACCATTTGACGATGTTGAACAGATAGATCGACTGCGAAATGATCAGCCCGAGGCCGAGGATCGTATAGGTGACATGGAACATCAGCGAGGCGCCGATGCCGAACGACGTCACGATCGCCGCGCGCCGCCCCTGCACGATCGACTGGCGAATGACCATGGCGAGATCGGCGCCCGGCGAGACGATGGCGAAAAAGAAGATCGCCATCAGCGATGCCAGTTCGATCAGATAAGGATGCATCGCATCACCTCCGTTTAAGCGGCCCTCAGAAAACCAGCGCGACGAACATCGCGGCAAGGCCCGCCATCGAACCGACCCATGCCAGCGAGCGGATATAGGGAATGCCGGCCAGATAAAGCGGAATGTAGACGAGGCGACATGCAAACCACAACCATGCGCCGCCCATGGCGCAGCCGGAGGCTTCGCCTTTCAGGACGAGCGCCAGCGCCAGACCGATAAAGGCGGGATAGGTTTCACGAAAATTCGCCGATGCCCGCTTCGCACGGCCGGCGAACTTGCCGGCGGGCTTGAAATCGACGTCACGCGGCCCGGCATTCCATGAGGCGCCGAGCGATTTCGACGCTTCGGCGCTGGTCGAAAATGCCTGCAACAGAACATGGACGACCAGGAGAACGACGCTCCAGCCGATCATCGGCAGAAGGGGCGATGCGGAAAACGGGGAAACGTCCATGGCGACTGCGCTTCTTGTTGTTATCCAGCATGTCCGGCTTTTCCGGAAACGCTTCAGACCTGGTAAAAAGCCGCCCCGCGATCCGGGACGGCTTTGGGTTGGTCGATCAGAGATCGAGAACCAGGCGTTCCGGATCCTCGAGGCTTTCCTTGACGCGGACGAGGAAGGTAACGGCTTCCTTGCCGTCGACGATGCGGTGATCGTAGGACAGCGCCAGGTACATCATCGGACGGATGACGATCTGGCCGCCGACGACGACCGGGCGATCCTGGATCTTGTGCATGCCGAGAATGCCCGACTGCGGCGCGTTCAGGATCGGCGAGGACATCAGCGAACCGTAGACGCCGCCATTGGTGATGGTGAAAGTACCACCCTGCATGTCGGCCATGGACAGCGCACCGTCGCGCGCCGCCTTGGCGAGACGGCCGAGTTCCTTCTCGACGCCGGCGATCGACAGCTGGTCGGCATCGCGGATGACCGGCACGACAAGGCCCTTGTCGGTGCCGACAGCCATGCCGACATGGCAGTAGTTCTTGTAGATGATGTCGGTGCCGTCGATTTCGGCGTTGATGGAGGGGATCTCCTTCAGCGCGTGGGTCACGGCCTTGGTGAAGAAGCCCATGAAGCCCATCTTCACGCCGTGCTTCTTCTCGAAGATGTCCTTGTAGCGGTTGCGCAGATCCATGACCGCCTTCATGTCCACCTCGTTATAGGTGGTCAGCATGGCGGCGGTGTTCTGGGCGTCCTTGAGGCGCTTGGCAATCGTCTGGCGCAAGCGGGTCATCTTGACCCGCTCTTCGCGGCCGGCATCTTCGACCGTCGAGGGCGCGCGGGCGGCAACCGGCTGGGCCGGGGCTGCGGGAGCGGAAGGACCCTTGGCGATGGCGGCGATGACGTCGCCCTTGAGGATCTGGCCACGCTTGCCCGAACCGTCGACATCGGCGGCGGCAACATTGTTGTCGGCCATCAGCTTGGCGGCGGCGGGTGCTGCCGGCATGGCAGCTGCAGCAGCCGGCGTGGCGGCTGCGGCAGCTGGAGCCGGCTCAGCCGCCTTTGCGACCGGCGCGGCAGCGGCCGGAGCGGGAGCTGCGGCAGCGCCACCAGCGGCGATCTGGCCGAGCAGCGCGCCGAGACCGACGGTCTCGCCGGCCTGGGCGACGATTTCCGACAGCGTACCGGCGGCGGGCGACGGAACCTCGATGGTGACCTTGTCGGTTTCCAGTTCGAGCAGCGGCTCGTCGGCCTTGACGACGTCACCGACCTTCTTGAACCAGGTGCCGACGGTTGCCTCGCTGACGGATTCGCCAAGTGTGGGAACGCGGATTTCAGTGGCCATAATATTTATATCCGTTGATCAATAGGGGTCTATCGAAAGGAGCTATCGAAGGAGGGGAGAGCGGCTGAGATCAGCCGCCCAACGCATCCTCCAGGAAGGATTCGAGCTGCGACAGATGCTTGGACATCAGGCCTGTCGCCGGCGAGGCAGCGGCCGGACGGCCGGTATAGCGCACCCGCTGGTACTTGGCGTCGATATGGGCGAGCACCCATTCCAGATAGGGGTCGATGAACGACCACGCACCCATGTTCTTCGGCTCTTCTTGGCACCAGACCATCTCCGCATTGCGGAAGCGCGACAGCTCGTTGATGAGCGCCTTGGCCGGGAACGGATAGAGCTGCTCGACGCGCAGCAGGTAGATGTCGTCGATGCCGCGCTTTTCGCGCTCTTCCAAGAGGTCGTAATAGACCTTGCCGGAGCACATGACGACGCGGCGAATCTTGTTGTCCTTCTGCAGCTTGATCGGGCCGTCCTTGATCATCTCCGCATCGTCCCAGAGCAGGCGATGGAAGGCCGATTCGCCGGCGAGTTCGCCAAGCGTCGAAACGGCGCGCTTGTGGCGCAGCAGCGACTTCGGCGTCATCAGGATCAGCGGCTTGCGGAAGTCGCGCTTCATCTGCCGGCGCAGGATGTGGAAGTAGTTCGCCGGCGTCGTGACGTTGGCGACCTGCATGTTGTCCTCGGCGCACATCTGCAGCCAGCGCTCCAGACGGGCGGAGGAGTGTTCCGGGCCCTGGCCTTCATAGCCGTGCGGCAGCAGGCAGACGAGACCGGACATGCGCAGCCACTTGCGTTCGCCCGACGAGATGAACTGGTCGAAGACGACCTGCGCGCCGTTGGCGAAGTCGCCGAACTGGGCTTCCCACAGGGTCAGCGCGTTCGGACGGGCCAGCGAATAGCCGTATTCGAAGCCGAGCACGGCCTCTTCGGACAGCATCGAGTTGATCGCCTCGTAGCGCGCCTGGGTCGGCGACAGGTTGGCGAGCGGGATGTAGCGCTCTTCGGTCTCCTGATCGTAAAGGACCGAATGACGCTGCGAGAAGGTGCCGCGCTCGACGTCCTGACCGGACAGGCGAATCTTCACCCCGTCAAGGCAGAGCGAGCCGAAGGCCAGCGCTTCCGCCATCGCCCAATCGATGCCCTGGCCGGACTCGATCATGTTGGCGCGGTTGTCCATGAAGCGCTGGATGGTGCGGTGCGCATGGAAACCTTCGGGGATTTCCGAGATCTTGCGACCGATTTCCTTCAGCGACTTCATCGGCACGGCGGTCTTGCCGCGGCGCTGCTCGTCGGCATTGTCTGCCGCGCGCAGGCCCGACCAGGCGCCATCCAGCCAGTCGGCCTTGTTGGGCTTGTAGGACTGGCCGGCTTCGAATTCCTGTTCAAGATTGGCGCGCCAATCGGCCTTCATCTTCTCGAATTCGCCGTCGGTCAGCAGGCCCTCGGCAATCAGACGCTCGCCATAGAGCTGCACGACGGTCTTGTGGCCGCGGATGACCTTGTACATCTTCGGCTGCGTGAAGGACGGCTCATCGCCTTCGTTGTGACCGAAGCGGCGATAGCAGAACATGTCGATGACGACAGGCT
>CAMFHE010000090.1 GCA_945952045.1 uncultured Rhizobium sp. | reverse complement strand
CCTTCGCCGCCTCGATCTCGATGCAGTCGGGCGCGCCGACCTTCGGCACGCCGGAACCGTCGCTGGTTTCCTATGGCGCAGCACACCTTGCCCGTCGTCTCGGCCTGCCGTTCCGTACCGGCGGTTCGCTGTGCGGCTCGAAGGTTCCCGATGCCCAGGCAGCCCATGAATCGGCTTCGACGCTGAACATGACGCTGCTGGCTGGCACCAACTTCGTACTGCACGCCGCCGGCTGGCTCGAAGGCGGTCTGATCTCCTCCTACGAGAAGTTCATGATCGACCAGGACCAGCTCGGCATGATGCAGAAGATGGCCCAGGGCATCGACTTCTCCGAAGAAGGCCAGGCCATGGACGCCATCCGCGAAGTCGGCCCCGGCAGCCACTACCTCGGCTGCTCGCACACCCAGGCAAACTTCCAGACGGCCTTCTATCGCTCGCCGCTCGCCGACAACAATTCCTTCGAACAGTGGGAAGTTGAAGGCGAAAAGCGCATCGAGCAGCGCGCCAACGCGCTGTGCCGCAGCTGGCTGGAAAGCTATGAAGCCCCGGCGCTCGATCCGGCGCTCGATCAGGCCCTGCTCGACTACATCCAGAAGCGCAAGGACTCCATGCCGGACGCCTTCACCTGAAGAGAGCCCGACGCCGCCAGGGAGCAAGGTGGCGCCAGGAACGTCGCCGATCTCATCCAGAAAGAGGTCTGGCGGCCTCACTATCAATATAAGGGACCGCGATGAGCGGCCCCTCCGACCCATTGTCGATTGTCCGTGCGGCGCTTGCGCCGCACGGTATTTTTTTGCGCGGCATCGTGCATTTTGCAGTTGGCGAGGGGCCGGTGCTCGAAACCTGCGAGAAGGCGGCAAGTGTCGTGCTGCTCGGTAATGCCGGCGGTTCGCTGTGGCCGGCCTTTTCCGCCTGGCGGGCGGACAATCCCGATGTCGTCGATCCGCTCGATAACTGGTCGAAATTCCTGATCCGGCCGGTGGCGGAGAGCGTGGACGCGCAGGCTTTCTTTCCATCCGATCCGCCCTGGCAACCGTTCCAGCAATGGGCGATGCGCGCGGAAGGGCTGAAGCCGTCGCCGCTCGGCGTGCTCATCCATCCGGTCTATGGGCTCTGGCACGGGTATCGCGGGGCGCTGGGTTTTGCCGAACGCTTGTCGGCGGATGCGGAAAAGCCCGGGGGCGGGCACCCTTGCCATGGCTGTCGCGACAAGCCCTGCCTGATGAGCTGTCCTGCTGACGCCGTGTCGTCGGCGCGTTTCGATGTTGCCGGCTGTCGCGACTATCTGGTGACGCCTGCGGGACAGGATGGCTGCATGACGGGTGGTTGTCTTGCTCGCGCGGCCTGTCCGGTCGGCGCGGACCATCGTTATCCTCCCGAACAATTGCGCTTTTATATGGCCGCACTCGCCCTGTAGAAACGGGCCTGTTGAAAGGCCGAATCGGCGGGAGACGAAGGTTTGCGCTACTGGGTCAGGCTGATGATCGCATCCGCCGCCCTCCTGTTTGGAGGAAAGGCGATGGCCGCCGATTTCTGCCGCGATGTCGAGCATCTGGGCGATACCTATCTCGTCTGCACCTTCGATCCGGCAAAGCAGGAATTGCGGCTGTACCACAGCAATTATGCCGGCAAGCCTTACGGCGCCTTCCGGCCGATGATCGAGGACGTGGCGGTGGATCGCACGCGCGTTCTCTTCGCCATGAATGCCGGCATGTATCACGCCGACCTGTCGCCCGTCGGGCTTTATGTCGAAAACGGCATTGAGCGCCAGAAAGCGGTGACCGGCGGCGGTTACGGCAATTTCCACCTGCTGCCGAACGGCATTTTCTACATGGACAAGGGCAGGGCCGTTGTCATGGAGACCAAGGCTTATCTGGCTGCGGGAGTAAAGCCCTGGTATGCGACGCAATCCGGGCCGATGCTGGTCATCGACGGCAAGCTGCATCCCGCCTTCCTGCCGCAAAGCGACAGCCTCAACATTCGCAATGGCGTCGGTGTCGATCGCGACGGCAAGGTGCATGCGGTGATCTCGAGGGGGCCGGTTCGCTTCCACGATTTCGCGACGTTGTTTCGCGACGATCTCAACTGCGACAATGCGCTGTTTCTCGACGGCACGATTTCCAGCCTCACCATTCCGGACGCCGGGCGTGAGGACCGGCTGTTCCCGATGGGGCCGATCTTCGCCGTGGTCGAGACGCGTCCGGGCTGATCAGACCTTCGCCTTTGGGTAGGCGCGTTCCAGACCGCCGGAGCGGGCAAGGCCTGCGCGAAAGGCGGCGACGGCGGGATGCTGACTCTGGCGGGCGATTTCGTTGAGGCGAATCTGCAAGCGATCGGGTGCTGCGCGCCCCAGCCATTCGCCGCATTTCTCAAGCTTCAATGTATTGAGGAAGCGCGCCTTCGAGGCCGCATCGAGATAGATTTCAAGGCCGCCAAGCAGGGCTTCGTCACGTTGCGGATGCTCCATGCCGGCCTTGAGCGCTGCCTGGTCCGCATCCGTGAAACCGCTGAGGTTCTGGGCAACGCCATCGCGATCGACGAAGCCGGCGGAAATGCCGGTCGCTGCCGGTGTTGCGGAGTGCGGCTGGGAAAAGGACATGCGAAAAACTCCTGTCGTCAGGTCAGTTGCGGTCTGCGGGTTGGAACGAACCATCGCGTGGCGGCAATGGCGGCACATCGATATGATCGGGCGCCAGCCCGGCCCGACCGCGTTGCGCCATCCGGTCATAGGCGCTTTGGAGGTGGCGGGTGAAACGTTCCGTATCGAACAGCGGGTGGGTGAAGCGGTTTGCGGCGATCTTTTCGCGTAAGGCCGCCAGGCGCGGGCAATCTTCGGCCAGGGAGCGGCAAAGCGCGACATAACCGTCGCTGTCGTCGGCAACCAGTTCCGGCAGGCCCAATGCGTGAAGCAGACTTTCGGAAACGCGCGAGGCGAAGTTACGCCCCTTCTTGGTCACAACAGGCAGGCCGGCCCACAGCTTGTCCGACGTGGTCGTGTGGCCATTGCAGGGGAACGTATCGAGGGCAATGTCGGCCGCCTGCAGCCGGGCCATATGGGCGGCATGCGATGCGCGTCCGGCGAAAACGATACGGGCCGCATCGATGCCGAGGCTGTCCATGTAGGCGGTGAAATTGCGCCGTGGCTGACCTTCCTCGCAGATCATCCAGAGAATGCTGTCGGGAATGGCTTGCATCACCCGCGCCCAGAGGCGAGCCGTTTGAGGCGTGACCTTGCGCACGGTGTTGAAGGATGCGAGCACGAAGGCGTTTTCCGGCAGGCCGAGGCTCGCGCGGCTTGCGGGCGGCGGCAGGGCGCGGAAGCGATTGTCGTTGGGCTGGTAGGTTTCCGGCAGGCGGCACAGCTTCTCGTGGTAAAACGGCTTCGAGCTATCCGGCGTCACGATGGCGTCGCCGATGAAATAATCGCAATCGATGCCGGTGCCGGACCCCGGAAAGCCCAGCCACGATACCTGGATGGGTGCGAGGCCGCGATTGATCAGGCTTGTGCGGGTATCCTTCGAATGTCCCTTGAGGTCGACGAGAATGTCGAGGTTGCAGGCGCGAATGCGCGCTTCGGCCGCGTCGTCGTCGAGGTTTCCGATCTCGATCAGCCCCGGATAGTGCCGGCGATTGCCAGTGTCTGCCGAAACCACATCCGCTGGCGTATGGCAGAAATGAAAAATCTCGTATTTCTCGCGGTCATGGGCGAACATGACGCCCTGGAAGAGCATCATCGTCGCATGCTGGTCGGAATAGTCGTTTGAGAGATAGCCGATCCGAAGCCGGTCATTCCAGCTATGCGGGCGTCCGCGCCGTATCGCCCGGGAATGCGGGGTGAAGGCCTCGCCGCCGCTGATGAAGGTGACGCGGCTGTTGAATGCCTCGTTGTCACACCACATGATGTGCTCCATCGGCGCTTCCAATCCGAAGAAGACCGGGTCTTCCGCTTGCAGCCGTTCGATAAAGTCAGCTTGCTCGGCTTCGATCTCGGGAAGGCAGAGCATGACGCGCTGAAGCCGCCGATAGGTCGATTCGGCTTCGGCGTCGAAGATGCCGCTGCGCGCCGCGAGACGGGCGCTCGTCAGGGCGGATTCCATGTCGCCCGCCTGCATGGCGGTGCGCGCCGCGAGCGTGCGCAGCAAAAGCGCATCCCGCCCCTGTTTGAACGTGGCGGCGCGGGCGTAATACCGTGCCGCGTCGGCGAGTTTTTCGGTGCGCGCACAGCATTGTGCGGCGATCAACAGGCATTCGACAGGGGGAGAGGGCAAGCGCAGCAGAGGCGCCAGTTCAATCAGCGTTTTCCGGAAATTTCCGGCCTTGTAGCTTTTCAGGGCGGCTTGCAGGGCGTTCGACATGCGGTCTCGACGGTCAGTGGTTCAGCCTCTTCCGTTTATCGGGCGAGGCTGACGCAGGACTGACTGCCAAGGTATGGTTAGACCTTATCCGCGACGACGGCTGCGTTCGCGCTGGGGAGCTGCCGGCGCTTCGTTGGCGGTCTTGTTGCGTAGCGGGCCGATCTTTTCGACGATCTCCGCAACGGTCGGGCGCGGCGAGGGCGTGTAGGTATCGAGCGCCTCGCGCATGGCGGCCAGATGGCCGCAGGTCGTGCCGCAGCAGCCGCCGATAATCTTGGCGCCGGCATCGCGGGCCAGACGCGCATAGCTTGCCATCAGCGGCGGCGTGCCGGAATAATGGATCTCCGTGCCACGGAATTCAGGAATGCCGCAATTGCCCTTGACGATGACGGTCGCGGCCGGATCGGCTTCGGTCATGTCGAGCAGGCTGGCGAGAATGTCCGACGCGCCGACGCCGCAATTGGCGCCCACGGCCAGCGGGCCGCTGCCGATATCGCCGGCAACGCCATGGATATCCTTCGGCGCAAGGCCCATCATCGTCTTGCCGGCAGTGTCGAACGAGCCCGTATAGATGTAGGGCAGGCCCACCTTGACGGCGGCTTCGGCGGCTGCGCGGATTTCTTCCGGGGCGGACATGGTTTCGATCCAGGCGATTTCAGCGCCACCGGCCTTCAAACCTTCGATCTGCTCGGCAAAGGCGGTGACGGCGTCGTCAAAGGTCAGCGCACCGAGCGGCTGCAGCAATTCGCCCGTCGGACCGACCGAACCAGCGACGATCACACGGCGACCTGCCCTGTCGGCGACACTGCGCGCGATCTCGGCGGCCTTCTTGTTCAGGTCGAAGACGCGATCGGCGGCATGATGCAGCTTCAGGCGATGGCGCGTGCCGCCAAAGCTGTTGGTGAGGATGATATCGGCGCCGGCATCGACGAAATCCTGATGCAGCTTGACGATCTTTTCCGGCTGGCTTTCAAGCCAAAGTTCCGGCGCTTCGCCCGCTTCCAGCCCCATGGCGAACAGGCTGGTGCCGGTGGCGCCATCGGCCAGCAGCACGCCCTTTTCGGCAAGCAGGTCCTGAAGCGGGTTGGCAATCGCGGTCATGATACATCCTCTCAATCTAAATTTCAGAAAGATATAAACATATCTTTATGTGATTGCAACTGCCGAACAGCGAAACGCCGCCCCGGGAACGGGACGGCGTTGTCGATTCGTCAGAGAGTCGGTTCTGTAATCAGGCCGCTTCCTGCTGCAGGTGGCTGGTCGGCGTCACCATGGCGGAAATGACCATCGGCAGGTCGATACGACCGATCGGCTTGCCGGCCTCGTCCACCACATGCGCATGGGTCTGGTCCTTTTCGGTCAGCGTTTTCGCGACCGTTTCCAGAATCATGTTGTGGGGGATCGGCATGCCCTCCGGGTTGCCGGCGAGCGGACGCATCACCGTTTGGGCCTGGATGACGCGGCCGCGGTTCACTTCCTTGACGAAGGCGGTGATGTATTCATCGGCCGGCGACAGCACGATTTCCTGGCCTGTGCCCTGCTGGACGACGCGGCCATCGCGCAGGATGGCGATGGTGTCGCCGAGACGCAGGGCTTCGTCGAGATCGTGGGTGATAAAGACGACGGTCTTCTTCAGCTCCTTCTGCAGGTCGAGCAGCACGGTCTGCATATCGACGCGGATCAGCGGGTCGAGCGCCGAATAGGCTTCATCCATCAGCAGGATATCGGCATTGTTGGTCAGTGCGCGGGCAAGGCCGACGCGTTGCTGCATGCCGCCCGACAGCTGGTTCGGATAGTGGCGCTCGAAACCCTTGAGGCCGACGCGTTCGATCCACTGGCTGGCGCGCTTGACGCTTTCATTGCGATCGACGCCCTGGATCTCCAGACCGTAGACGGTGTTGTCGAGCACGGTGCGGTGCGGCAGCAGCGCGAATTTCTGGAAAACCATCGCCGTCTTGTGGCGGCGGAATTCGCGCAGGTCGTTCTCATTCATGCGACAGACGTCGACACCGTCGAAAAGCACCTCGCCGGCCGTCGGATCGATCAGGCGGTTGATGTGGCGGATCAGCGTCGACTTGCCGGAACCGGACAGACCCATGACGACGGTGATGCCGCCGCCGGGCATGGAAACGTTGATGTTCTGCAGGCCGAGAACATGGCCGTATTTTTCGTTCAGTTCCTGCTTGGTCATGCCGCCCTTGACGGCATCGATATAGTCGCGTCCGCGCGGCCCGAAAATCTTGTAGAGGTTCTTTACCTCGATGCCGTGACTAACCATGAATGACCTCCGAGTGCTTTTGCAGGCGTCTGCCGAATGCTTGACTGGTGCGATCGAAAATGATGGCGATGACGACGAGCGCAAAGCCGTTGAGGAATCCGATCGTGAAAAACTGGTTGTTGATGGCCTGCAGAACGTTCTTGCCGAGACCGCCGACGCCGACCATCGAAGCCACGACCACCATGGCGAGCGACATCATGATCGTCTGGTTGATGCCGGCCATGATCGTCGGCAAGGCCAGAGGTATTTGCACGTTGCGCAGTTTCTGGCGGCTGGACGAGCCGAAAGCGTCCGCCGCTTCCAGAACTTCCTTGTCCACGAGGCGGATGCCGAGATTGGTGAGGCGGATCATCGGGGGAACGGCGTAGATGACCACGGCGATGAGGCCCGGAACCTTGCCGATGCCGAAAATCACAACGACAGGAATAAGATAGACGAAGCTCGGCATGGTCTGCATGACGTCGAGCGTCGGATTGATGACGCCCTGTAGCCGGTCGGAGCGGGCCATGAGAATGCCGATCGGCAGGCCGACGACGATGGCGATCAACGTCGAGACGGTGACGATCGCAAGCGTCACCATGGTGTCGTTCCAGAGCCCGACGGCGCCGATCAGCATCATCGAAACGGCGGTGCCGAGAGTGATGCGAATATTGCGGCTGGCGGCATAGACGATGGCCATCATCACCAGCAGGACGATAATCCACGGCGTCGAAACGAAAAGATCCTCCAGATAATTGAGGAAAATCTGCAAGGGCCGCACGACGATCGCAATGAGGTCGCTGTTGCTGCGCACCATGTTGCGGAAGCCGTCGTCGATCGTCTTTCGGGCGGCGCGGATGGCAGTATCGCCGATTGCCGGAAAGTTACAGAGAAGATCGGGTAGTATGGTACATTGTATTGCCATTTGTCCCCCTTTGGTCGCCGGCTTTTCTGCCGGTCTTCATGCGTACGCTTGGCCACGCATTCTTGCAGGATCGATGAGAAGGACTTCGGTCTGTTTGCGACTTTCACCTTCTACATCGCTTGCGATATGCCCTTCGTCGCGTCGGGGAGGAAGGGTGAAGAAGCCCCGGCCGCCGCAGCGGCCGGGCCAGCATGCAAGGCATCGACCGTCGAGCGGTCGCGCCGGTATCAGAGAGCGGCCTTCACCTTTTCGGCGACATCAGGTGCGACCCACTTGGTCCACATGTCCGGATAGTTCTGCAGGAAGTATTTCGCTGCATCCTCGTTGGTGCCCTGGTTGTCTGTCATCCAGGCGAGAACCTTGCCGACCGTCTGGTTGTCCCACTTGCGTGTCTTGACGTAATCCATCGCCACGCCAGCCTTTTCGGAGAACTGCTTGGTCACGATGGTATAGACGTCCGAGGTCGGATAGGCGTTGACCTTGGGGGCGGCGCAATCCGGCACCGCGGTGCAGGCATCCCATTCCTTCTTGTCATGTTCGACGCCGAAGCTGAGCTTCGTCATCTCGTACTTGCCGAGGATGGCGGTCGGGGCCCAGTAATAGCCGAGCCAGCCGGTCTTCTTTTCGAAGGCGTTGGCGATCGAACCGTCGAGACCGGCGGCCGAGCCGCTGTCGACCAGCTGGAAGCCGGCCTTTTCAGCTTCGATCGCCTTATAGAGGTTGGCGGTCGAAACCTGGCAGTTCCAGCCCGACGGGCAGTTGATGACGGCGGCCTTGGACGGATCTTCCGGCGCCGGGAACAGTTCGGGATGCTTCAGAGCGTCCTGAACCGTCTTGATGTCGGGATGGGCATCCGACAGGAACTTCGGAATCCACCAGCCTTCGACACCGCCGTCGCTGAGCAGCGGCGCGGCCTGGATGATGCGGCCTTCGGCAATCGCCGCGTCGAGCGCGGTGCGCACCGAGTTGACCCAGAACTCCGGCGCCATGTCCGGCTCGGACTTCTCGTTCATGGAGGTGAAGGTCGGCATGGTGTCGCCGGCGACCAGCGTCACCTTGCAGCCATAACCATTCTCCAGGATCATCTTGTCGACATGGGCAGCCACACCGGCGGAGGCCCAGTTCATTTCCGCGATCGAGACGTCGCCGCAGTCGGCCTGAGCCGTACCGGCGAGCGCGAACAGACCACCGGCGAGGAAAGTTGAAGCGATGAGCTTCTTCATAGTCTTAAGACCTCCCAGTCTTGTGATGCAGTGTTTCGTTCGAAAATGGACCGGATCACTGCAAACATCCCGGCCATTTTAGGAGCAAGGCTATGTGTTGCGCGAATGGAGCCTTGAAATCAGGCTGCCGAACAATGCGCAAATCACCGATACGTTGTTTTTTATCTGGGCAATTTTTCATCGGCTGGGCGTAACCCTACGGCTTTCATTGCAGAAATCAACCGCCTGTTCGCGACGCGCACTGTCCAGCGCGAGAGGGAATGGTGGTTTTGCATGCAAAATAGGCGGTCTCGAAGGCTGTCGTGGAAAATTTTTGCCCCGTTTTTTTCTTATGATTGGCCCGCAATATTTTTATGACAGAAACGCATGCTCGATTGAGACGAATTCTGTCCTGTCCGCGCCGAATCTCGCCACACTTTTCCGGCGACGGATTTTTTTCGTTTTTTTGGAAAAAAATGAAAATTCATCTTTGATTAAGGGGTTGATAACCGACCGGTAACGATGTTCGGCTAAATGTCTGCCTGTGACGCGAGTACAGTCACAAACTCCGGATCAGGTAGTGCGTCCCGGAGTTCAAGCGCGCCTCGTGTGTGTTTTTGAGGCGGCCGTATTTGGCAAGTCGCGTGGAAGGATCGGTTCCACGCGACTTTCGCGCCCTCCGATCATAAGATCCTTGCGTAAAACAAAACCGCCACGCGCTGTCGCGCCTGGCGGTTGTTTGCGTTCGAATAATTTGCCAGAAGCGACGCTGCGCTGCCATGGGAGGCTGGCGCGCGATCTCGTCGCGAAAGGGTCAGCCGGCGTTGCGCGTGCGGATGAAACCGAGGGCGCCGAAGGTGGTGTCGAGCTGCTGCAGGCGGGTGTCGACGGCATTGCGCGGAGCGGTGGAACCCCAGGCGATCTGGACGGCGTTCTTCCTGTTGAAGATATAGAGCATTGGTGTGTCCTCATCAGCCAGGGCATCCGGCTGTTCTTGTTGTGAATTGAGCGTGTATATATGCCCGCACCCGGCGGTTCGCAATGAGCAAAGTCGTCGCGCGATGTCGCAAATGAACGATTCTTCGCAGTTTGCGTAAAGAACCTTGTTGCAGTGCAAAAATGCCACTGTCAAATAAGGCGAATTCGCGGCAAAACCGCTGCAACATAAGGGCGGAGCCCGCCCACACGAAAGAGGGAACACGAGCGATGACGCGGGCGATCATGCTGCAGGGAACGGGGTCGGATGTCGGAAAAACGGTATTGGTGGCCGGTCTCTGCCGGCTTGCCGCCAACCGGGGTTTGAAGGTCGCGCCCTTCAAGCCGCAGAACATGTCCAACAATGCCGCGGTTTCCGACGACGGCGGCGAGATCGGCCGGGCGCAATGGCTGCAGGCCTGGGCGGCGCGCACGCCGTCTTCCGTCCACATGAATCCGGTGCTGCTCAAGCCGCAATCGGATGTCGGCAGCCAGATCGTGTTGCAGGGCAAGGTCTGGGGGCAGGCGCGCGGTCGCGATTACCAGCGCCTCAAGCCGCAATTGCTGGAGGCCGTGCTGGAAAGCTTTTCCATCGTCGGGCAAGGAGCCGATCTGGTGATCGTCGAGGGAGCGGGGTCGCCCGCGGAAATCAACCTCAGGGCCGGCGATATCGCCAATATGGGGTTTGCGACACGCGCTGGCGTGCCGGTGGTGCTGGTTGGCGATATCGATCGCGGCGGCGTCATCGCCTCGCTGGTGGGTACGCATACGATCCTGCCGGACGAGGACCGGCGGATGATCTCCGGCTATATCATCAACAAATTTCGCGGCGATGTCAGCCTGTTCGACGACGGTATCCGCGCGGTCGAAGGTTTTACCGGCTGGCCCTGCTTCGGCGTCGTGCCCTGGCTGAAGGCTGCCGCAAGGCTGCCGGCAGAGGATTCGGTGGTGCTGGAGCGGTTGTCGCGCTCCGGGGGCGGCGCTTTGAAGGTAGCGGTGCCGGTCCTGTCGCGGATTGCCAATTTCGACGATCTCGATCCGCTGGCCGCCGAGCCGGAGGTCGATCTGGTCTTCGTCAGGCCGGGCGAGGCTTTGCCAGCGGATGCGGGTCTCGTCGTTTTGCCGGGCTCCAAATCGACCATCGGCGATCTCATCGATTTTCGCGCCCAGGGCTGGGATCGTGATCTCGAGCGGCATGTTCGCCGTGGCGGTCGGGTCATCGGCCTGTGTGGCGGTTACCAGATGCTCGGCCGGAAGGTCTATGATCCGCTGGGCATCGAAGGCAGCACGACTGAAATCGACGGGCTTGGCCTACTGGACCTCGAAACCGAGATGGCGCCGGAAAAGACCGTGCGCAACAGTACGGCCTGGTCAGTGCCCTATGATGTAGCGCTGTCCGGTTATGAAATCCATCTCGGTGTGACCGCGGGGAATGATTGCGCCCGGCCTTTCGTGACCATCGACGGCCGGCCGGACGGGGCGGTCTCCGGCGACGGGCGTGTGGCCGGCACCTATCTGCACGGTCTGTTCGGCAGCGACGCCTATCGGGCGAAACTGCTCGAAAGTTTCGGCATCGCCGGCTCACGCGAAAGCTACCGCGCTCGCGTCGATGCGGCGCTGGACGAGGTGGCGGCGGAGCTGGAAACCCTGCTCGACCGTGACTGGCTGGCGCGGCTTCTCGGGTGATGGCGCGTTTGCGACAGGCGGCGGCAAGTCGCGTGATTGACTTGGGATCGGGGATTGCTTAAATCCGCCCATAACAAGCATGGTTTTCCATTCGTGAAAGCGAAGGGAAATGAAAAGGGAATGCGACGGGACGGACCCAATCCGGGCGTTTCAATCGCAGCCGACCCCGCGACTGTAGAGCGGTCAGGGACATGCATCGGCGGAAGGTCTTTTACGCCCTAGGTTCGCAATGGTGCGGGCCACAGGGCAGACGGGGCGCCTGCCGAAAAGCCACTGGAAATGGCGCTGCAATCAACCGGGCTGGACGCCTCCTTTTCTACGAATCGTCCGCTTTTTGTCAGCGCCATCCGGGAAGGCGAGCATGTCCCGCCGGCATTTTTGCCGAGCGCCGCGAGCCAGGAGACCTGCCGTGCCGATCGGGACGCGTGTTTTCACGCGATCCCCCTTTCGGGGAATCCTCCCCGCTGCCAGCACGGAGGTTGTCATGGCAATGATCGTATCGGCCCGTTCGGGCCTTGCCCCTGCCGGGGCATTCTGAATCATGCAATCCGGCCACTCTCAAAAATCGTCTCGAACCGTGCTCGTGCTCGGCGGCGCGCGCTCCGGCAAGTCGCGCTTTGCCGAAGCCAATGCCATCGGGAGTGGATTGGAACGCCACTACATCGCCACCGGCCGCGCCTTCGACGACGAGATGCGCGCCCGCATCGCCAAGCACAGGCAAGATCGCGTCGGCGACGGCTGGACGACGCATGAGGAGCCGCTGGATCTGGTCGGCAGTATCGCCGCCGCCGATGCGGCGGATCGCGTGTTGCTCGTCGATTGCCTGACATTGTGGGTCACCAATCTGATGATGGAAAGCCGCGATGTCGATGCGGCGGGCGATTCGCTCGCCGATATGCTCGCGTCCATCAAGGGGCGGCTGATCTTCGTTTCCAATGAAGTCGGTCTCGGCATCGTGCCGGAAAACCGCATGGCGCGCGAATTTCGCGACCATGCCGGCCGGCTGCACCAGAAAATCGCGGCGAGAGCCGACGAAGTCTATTTTATCGCGGCGGGACTGCCGCTGAAAATGAAGGGATAAATTCATGCAGAAGATTCCGGCAACCGTCATCACCGGCTTTCTCGGCGCGGGCAAGACGACGATGATCCGCAACCTGCTCTCCAATGCGGGCGGCAAGAAGATTGCATTGATCATCAACGAATTCGGCGATCTCGGCGTCGATGGCGACGTGCTCAAGGGCTGCGGCGCCGAAGCCTGCACCGAGGACGACATCATCGAGCTGACCAACGGCTGCATCTGCTGCACCGTCGCCGATGATTTCATCCCGACCATGACCAAGCTGCTGGAGCGTGAAAACCGCCCGGATCATATCGTCATCGAAACCTCCGGCCTTGCCTTGCCGCAGCCGCTGGTCGCTGCCTTCAACTGGCCGGATATCCGCACGCAGGTGACGGTCGATGGCGTCGTGACGGTGGTCGATAGCGCCGCCGTCGCCGCCGGCCGTTTTGCCGACGATCACGACAAGGTCGATGCCGCGCGCGTTCAGGACGAATCGCTCGATCACGAAAGCCCGATCGAGGAACTGTTCGAAGACCAGCTGACCTGCGCCGACCTGATCGTGCTGAACAAGACCGACCTTATCGACGCCGCCGGCCTTGAAAGCGTCAAGGCCGAGGTCGCCTCGCGCATCGCCCGCAAGCCGACGATGATTGCGGCGAAGAACGGCGACGTGCCGAGCGCCGTGCTTCTCGGCCTCGGCGTCGGCACTGAGAGCGATCTCGAAGCCCGCAAGTCGCATCACGAGCTGGAGCATGAAAACGGCGAAGAGCACGATCACGACGAGTTCGACAGCTTCGTCGTCGATCTCGGTCCGGTCGCCGATCCCGCTGCCTTCACTGAGAAGCTGAAGGGCGTCATCGCCGAGCATGACATCCTGCGCCTCAAGGGTTTCGTCGATGTGCCGGCCAAGCCGATGCGTTTGCAGATCCAGGCCGTCGGCAGCCGTATCGACCAGTATTTCGACCGTGCCTGGACGTCGGGCGAGGCCCGCGCCACTCGCCTCGTCGTCATCGGCCTGCATGACATGGACGAAGCCGCCGTGCGCGACGCTATCGCGGCGCTGGCGTAAGGGGGACCGGTCTCATGCATCTGCTGCTGGCGCAAAAGGGCTCGATTTCGGAAGGCGACGAGGCCATCGACCTCGGCCAATCGCCGGGCGACATCCTGTTCCTGTCAGCAGCCGATACCGAGATGGCGGCGATTGCCGCCGCCCATGCCGTTTCTCCTGACGGTCCCAGCCTGCGCGTCGCAAGCCTGATCAGCTTCAAGCATCCGATGTCGGTCGATACCTATGTCGAGCGCACGGCGCGGCATGCGAAGCTGATCGTCGTGCGGGCGCTGGGCGGGGCAAGCTATTTTCAATATGCGCTGGAGGCGTTGCACGCTTCGGCACAATCGACCGGCGCGCTGATTGCCGTGTTGCCCGGCGATTCCAAGGCCGATCCGGGGATCGCACCGTTTTCGACGGTTGCGGCCGAGGATCTGAATGCGCTCTGGGCCTATCTGATCGAAGGCGGCGCGGAGAATTATCGCGCTTTCCTCGGTTATGCCGGGGCGCTCGTTTCCGGCGGCGAAAAGCCGGGTGCGGCCGCGCCGCTCGCCAAGGCCGGCATCTGGTGGCCGGGGCGGGGCGTGGTGTCGGTTGAGGAATGGCGGCAGGAGGTTGACCTCGCGGCGGATGCGCCGGTCTCGGCCATCTCCTTTTACCGCGCGCTGGTGCAGAGCGGCGAGACGCGGCCTGTCGCGGCGATGATCGAGGCCTTGCGGTCCGAGGGTTTGAGACCGCTGCCGGTCTTTGCCTATAGCTTTAAAGATGCCGATTGCATCGAGACGGTCGGAGCGATTTTTCGCAATCTTTCGCCGGATGTGGTGGTCAATACGACCGGCTTTGCCATTTCCGCCCCCGGCGCGGCGCGCAAGCCGACCGTGTTGGAGGCGAGCGACGCCGTGGTCTTGCAGGCGATCTTTTCCGCTTCGTCGCGCGAGGCATGGGAAGCCTCGTCGCAGGGGCTTTCGGCGCGCGATCTTGGCATGAACGTCTCACTGCCGGAGGTGGATGGACGCGTTCTCTCTCGCGCCGTGTCGTTCAAGGCGGCGCTGCGGTTCGATGAGAAGGTGCAAGCCAATATCGTCTCCCACCAGCCGGATGCGGGGCGCATGGGCTTTGTCGCCCGACTGGCGGCGAATTGGGCGCGGCTGCGGCGGCTGGAGGCGGCGGAGCGCCGCATCGCCATCGTGCTTGCCAATTACCCCAATCGCGACGGTCGGCTCGGCAATGGCGTCGGCCTCGATACGCCGGCCGGCACGGTCGAAGCGTTGAAGGCGATGGCGGTGGCGGGGTATCCGGTCGCCGATCTGCCGGAGGATGGCGATGCGCTGATCGCCCGGCTGATGGAAGGCCCGACCAATGCCGCCCATGACGGCCGCGTCATCCGCGAAACGCTTTCCTTGAGTCAATACAAGGCGTTATTCGCCTCTCTTCCTCCTTCGATTCAGGATGAAGTAACGGCGCGCTGGGGCGGGCCGGAGGCCGATCCCTTCTTCACGGGCGATGGTTTTGCGCTGTCGCTGATGAAGCTTGGCGAGACGCTGGTCGGCATCCAGCCGGCGCGCGGCTACCAGATCGATCCCAAGGAAAGCTACCACTCACCCGATCTCGTGCCGCCGCACGGCTATTTCGCTTTCTATGCCTATATCCGCCAGGTCTTCGGCGCCCATGCCATCGTGCATATGGGCAAGCATGGCAATATGGAATGGCTGCCGGGCAAGGC
>CAMFHE010000089.1 GCA_945952045.1 uncultured Rhizobium sp. | reverse complement strand
CCCTTCCAGTTCCTCTATGAAGATGGCGAAGGCTTCCACTTCATGAACCCGGAAAACTACGACCAGGTCGCCGTCGATGCAGAGACGGTCGGCGATGCCAAGCCTTACCTGCAGGAAGGCATGACCGTCACCCTGTCCATCTACGAAGGTGTTGCGCTCGCCATCGAACTGCCGCGCCACGTCATTCTCGAGATCGCCGAGACCGAACCGGTCGTCAAGGGCCAGACCGCCTCGTCTTCCTACAAGCCGGCCATCCTGTCCAACGGCGTCCGTACCTCGGTTCCGCCGCATGTCAGCGCCGGCACCCGCGTCGTCATCATGACCGAAGACAATTCCTACGTCGAACGCGCCAAGGATTGATCCTTGCTTTGAGCTGACATTCAGGTGCCTGCGAGGTTCCGCTTCGCAGGCATTTTTGTTTTTGCAGATTCGGCAACAAAAAACCCGCAACGTCTCCGCTGCGGGTTTTGTCATTCATACCTGGAGATCGATTACTCGATGCCGCCGAGGCAGAGATATTTCAGCTCGGTGTAATCTTCCAGACCGTATTTCGAGCCTTCGCGGCCCTGGCCGGATTGCTTGATGCCGCCGAAGGGGGCGACTTCGGTGGAGATGAGGCCGGTATTGATGCCGACCATGCCGTATTCGAGCTGTTCGGCGACGCGGAAGATCTTGGCCACGTCCTTCGAATAGAAGTAGGAGGCGAGACCGAATTCCGTATCATTGGCCATTTCGACGACCTGCTCTTCGGTTTCGAAACGGAAGAGGGGGGCGACGGGACCGAAGGTTTCTTCGCGGGCGACCATCATGTCAGAGGTGACCCCGGTCAGGATGGTCGGCTCGTAGAACAGGCCGCCGAGCTGGTGGCGCTTGCCGCCGGCCGCTACCTTGGCGCCCTTCGACGCGGCGTCGGCAACGTGTTCCTCGACCTTCTTCAGCGCATTTTCGTCGATCAGCGGACCGGCGGTAACGCCCTCGCCCATGCCGTCGCCGACCTTCATCTTGCCGACGCGGGCCGCAAGCTTTTCTGCAAAGGCGTCATAAACGCCGGCCTGGACATAGATGCGGTTGGCGCAGACGCAGGTCTGGCCGTTGTTGCGATACTTAGACACCATCGCGCCTTCGACAGCGGCATCGAGATCGGCATCGTCAAAGACGATGAACGGCGCATTGCCGCCGAGTTCGAGGCCGAGCTTCAGGATCTGTTCCGCGCCCTGGCGCATCAGGATCTTGCCGACATTGGTGGAGCCGGTGAAGGTCAGCTTGCGGATCTTGTCGTTGGTGCACATTTCCTGGCCGACCATCGCCGATTCCGTCGAGGTGAAGACGGAGAAGACGCCGGCCGGAACGCCGGCGCGTTCTGCCAGAAGTGCCAGCGCCAATGCCGAAAGCGGCGTCTGGGCGGCAGGCTTGGAGACCATGGTGCAGCCGGCGGCAAGCGCCGGAGCCATTTTGCGGGCCAGCATGGCGTTCGGGAAGTTCCACGGCGTGATCGCGCCGACGACACCCACCGGCTGGCGGATGACGAGGATGCGCTTGTCCGCCTGATGGCCGGGGATCGTATCGCCATAAACGCGCTTGGCTTCCTCGCCAAACCACTCGACATAGGACGCGCCGTAGAGGATCTCGCCGCGGGCTTCGGCCCAGGGCTTGCCCATTTCGACGGTCAGGATCGTCGCCAGGTCATCGGCATTGGCGACCATCAGGTCGAACAGTTTGCGCAGGATGACGGCGCGTTCCTTGGCGGTCTTCTTCGCCCACGCCTTCTGCGCTGCATGGGCGGCATCGATCGCCTTCTTCAGCTCGGCCTGACCGAGATTGGGCAAAACGGCGATGACATCGCCGTTGGCCGGGTTGGTAACGTCAAAGGTTTTGCCGCTGGCAGATGCCGACAGCCATTCGCCCGCCAGCAACGCCTTGTCGACGGCCAGCGACGGATCCTTCAGCTTCGAGGAAAGGGACTCAGAGATTGCCATCGTTACTTTGCCTCCGCCGCGCATTCGCGCATCGTTTCTTCAATGATGTCGAGGGCTTCCTGGAAGATGTTGTCCGGAACGGTGATCGGCGACAGGAAGCGGATGACGTTGCCGTAAACGCCGCAGGTCAAAAGGATCAGGCCCTTTTCCAGCGCCTTCAGGCGGATGGCATTGGTGAAATCCGCATTCGGCTTGTCGGTGCCCGGCAGGTTGAACTCGACGGCGATCATGAAGCCGGGGCCACGGATGTCGGCGATCTGCGGAACGGAGTCGCGCAGCGATTCCAGGCGCTGCTTCAGGCGGCCGCCGAGCTGGCTGGCGCGGTCGCAAAGCTGCTCTTCCTCAATGACGTCGAGAACGGCATGGGCAGCGGCAACGCCGATCGGGCTGCCGGCATAGGTGCCGCCGAGGCCGCCGGGGCCGGGTGCATCCATGATTTCGGCGCGGCCGGTGACGGCCGAAAGCGGGAAGCCGCCGGCAAGGCCCTTGGCCATGGTCGTCAGGTCGGCGACGACATCGTGATGCTCCATGGCGAACAGCTTGCCGGTACGGGCAAAGCCGGTCTGCACTTCGTCGGCGATCAGCATGATGCCATGCGTGTCGCAGATCTGGCGCAGCGCCTTCATCAGTGCACGCGGCACTTCATAGAAGCCGCCTTCGCCCTGAACCGGCTCGATGATAATAGCGGCAACGCGCTTGGGATCGACATCGGCCTTGAACAGCTTGTCGAGGACGTCGAGCGCCATTTCGACGGTGATGCCGTGAACGTCGACCGGGAATGGAACGTGGAAGACGTCGTTCATCATCGCGCCGAAGCCGACCTTGTAGGGAACGACCTTGCCGGTCAGCGTCATGCCCATGAAAGTACGGCCATGGAAGGCGCCGGTGAATGCGATGACAGCCGAGCGCCCGGTGGCGGCGCGGGCAATCTTGATGGCGTTTTCAACGGCTTCGGCGCCGGTGGTCGCAAAGATCGTCTTCTTGTCGAAATCGCCGGGAACGGCCTTGTTCAGGCGTTCGGCAAGGGCAACGTAGTTTTCGTACGGCACGACCTGGTGGCAGGTGTGGGTGAAGCGGTCGATCTGGTTCTTGACGGCTTCGATCACCTTCGGGTGACGGTGGCCGGTGTTAACAACGGCGATGCCGGCGGCGAAGTCGATATAACGACGGCCTTCGACATCCCAGATTTCCGAATTCTCGGCGCGATCGGCATAAACCTGCGTGGTCATGCCGACGCCGCGCGAAATAGCCTCGTTCTTACGAACAGAAATATCAGCGTTCTTCATCTTGTTACCCTCGGTTTCCTCCGGAGCCTTCCCGTCCAGGGTCGCCTCCAAGCACTTCCGGCGTTGAGATATGAACGCAATCCGGCAGCTTGGCAACGGCTGGAAGCCGTTTCTCGGAAAATTTCTTGCAGAATTACTGCAAAATTATGTGGCGCCCGGTGATCCCTCCAACGCCTTCAGCAGGGGTTGAATCGAGAAGCGTCCTCTTTCCGCCTTGGCCGTCAATTCGCGTAGATAGCCGCCCGGTGAACGGATCTCTTCGCCACGCTGGAGGATCGCCGCAACGACGATCGAAGCGCCGGTATCACCCATCGCGGTTACCGCCTTTCGCCAGGCATCAGGCGAGATGCCGAGGATCGACCGGACCAGTTCCGCTGTCTTTTTCACGTCCTGCCATGAGCGCAGTGGCGCAAGGGCATAGGTGGAAAGATCCGGGCAGAGGGAAAGCAGGCGTTCCAACGGGATTTTGACATCCACATCCGCCCGGATATGCGAGGAGGGCGCATGGTGCGGCTGCCGCGTATCTGTATCACTGCCGTAATTATCAAGATGAGATTCTGTATTTGAATTTGATATATGCCGCTCAAATTCAGCGTCATTGGCGCTCATTTCTTGTTCAGAGAGACTTTTCAGGTAGGTCTTCTCCACCTCCGCACGCAGAATGGCAAGGTTATCGCGGCGCCCACAGAGAGCTTCGACATCGGCTGCACGGGAGATCCGGCCCGACAAGGCGGCGAGTTGTGCCGAAAGGCCGATCCAGTCCCCTCCCCGTTCCTCCGCGAGCGCAGCATCGACGATCTTGGCGACATCGCGCAGATGCAGGGTGATTTCCATGCGCAACGCCTGAACCGCCTTGGTGCGGGCGCGCGCCTGCTCGGCCTTCTCATAGATATCGCCGGCCAGCAGCGCCAGCGGCGCCAGGTCGAAGCCGAAGGCGGCCTCGACGCTGCCCTGTTCGTCGCGGCGGCAGAAACGTTTGCCGTTGGCGCTGTCGCGGCGCAGGATCAGCCCGCCCTCGACCAGCACGGCCAGATGCCGGCGCAGCGTCGGGGCCGACATGCCGCGCGTTCGCAGCGACAATTCGACATTCGACGGGAAAACGATGATCGGATTTCGGCCGTCGAGAAGACGGTCGGGGTGAAAGCTGGTCAGCGCCTCCAGAACCGCAAGAGTCCGGTCCGACAGGCCATAGGCCACCCGCGCCTCGGTGAGGGCGCGAAGAAGCTGCCATTTGTCGGCCGTGCCGGCATCATTGCCGGATCCTTCGGTCTTGAGGGCATGCTGCCGCTTTGCGACTGCGCTTTGCAGGCTGAAAATTTCAGCACACATCCGCGCGCCGCCAAAAGGCGTCGTTGCAATGCGTTCCATGGGTTGGTCCTCTTTGCGAAGAGGCAAGAGGCTCCGTACCCGCTATTTCAGGCCGCAGACCATCCTTCGATGGCTATGCTTTCGTATAGCCGCCGCTTGACTTTGGGCGCTGGAAGTGATTCTCTTGAACTGCGACATAAAAGAGGGCTTCCGAAATGGCGACGTTTTGGGGCCTTTTTTCTTGCTCCTGAGCTGTCCTTTCTGCTCCGTTTAGCTTTCTGTTCTCGCATGTCGTTGCCGCAAGACCGCTACACACTTTTGCGCGACATGCTTGTCTACCGGGCGGTTTTCACCGCCCCCAGGCGTCGTGAATCAGCCGCTCGATCTCGCTGTTGACCGCGGTCAGCGATTCCATCGCGCGGTCATAGGTCGAACGAGTGAATTTCTCGCGCCCGATTTCATAAAGGGTCTGCTTGGTCAGGCCGGCATCGGAAATCGCCGTCGATTTCAACATGCTGGCGGTCAACACGCGTTCGCCGAACAGCGAACGCATGAAGCCGACGATCTGCGCCTGCGGCCCGTCATTCGGCTCGAACCGCGTCACCAGATAGCGCAGGAAATCGAAATTCAGCTTGCCGCCGGCTTCGCGCACGACATTGAGCAGATCCGAAGTCATGAACAGGAATTGGTTCATCGACGCCACATCTAGCATCTGTGGATGCACGGTGACGATGACCGAGGTCGAGGCGCAGAGCGCCGACAGCGTCAGATAGCCGAGCTGCGGCGGGCAATCGAGCACGACGACGTCGTAATCCTCGGCAACGCTTGCCAGCGCATCGCCGACGCGGGCGAAGAACAACCCGCCGTTTTCGCTGCCGTCATGCCGGCGGCTCAGCGCCTGCGGCGTCGAATGCTCGAACTCCTGCAATTCGAGATTGCCCGGCACAAGATCCAGCCCATCGACATAGGTCTTGCGGACGATATCGCGAAGCGGCCGTACATCCTGGTCGTAACGGATCGCGCCGTAGATCGTATCGTTGCCGTCGAGATCAAGCTCCGGCTGATAGCCGAACAGTGCCGAAAGTGATGCCTGCGGATCGAGATCGACGGCGAGAACACGGTGGCCGGTCAGCGCCAGATGCTGGGCGAGATGCGCCGAAGAGGTCGTCTTGCCGGAGCCGCCCTTGAAATTGGTGACCGAGAGAACCTGCAGATGTTCGCCGCGCGCCGCATTGCGCCAGGGACGATAGGCGCGCGCCTTGGCGGCATTGCCCTTGGCCGCCGCCTGATCGGCGAGATGCCCGCGCAGCGCATTGATATCCGAGAGCGAATAGACGCGACGGCCGCCGACACCCGTTGCCGGCTGCGGCCCCTCCCCTGCCAGAGAGAGCTGGCGGAGGTAGCCGTCGGAGACGCCGATCAGCCGCGCGGCCTCACCCGAGGTGAAGCTACGCAGCGTCTTTTGCGAGGCCGGCGGAAATAGCCGCTCGCGCATGGATTTCATCTGTAGCGAAAGCGCCTGGGCATCGGCGGCAATCGTCACGTCGGCGGGTGTCGCCTCCGTGTCCTGCCCGGCCCCCTCGGCCATCTTTCTCTGCGACATCGCCATGCCTGCTCAACTCTCCTGAATATCGCGTCGGGATAACGCTTTTTTAACAGTCCCCGCTTGTCCTGCGATTCCATCGGGCTTGTAAATACGCAAACATCAGTCGCTAACAGCCGATTGAATGACTTACGGATTTTTCCACACCAACGGCTGAAATCCGTTACAGGCTGAGCGAAAGAGCGAGTCGCGTCAACCCCTCGGCCGGAAGGCCGAAAGGTTCGTCAAATCAAGGGGATAAAGGATAGGTGCGGATCGCGCCTCAGTCGCGGCCGAAGCGGGCCTTGAGCTTTTGCGTGCGGTCTTTCAGCGTCGGTGTGGCGATGAATTCATCGGCCGCTTCGACGAAATCCTCGAAGAATTCGTCGCCCGGATTGAGGCGCGCCATGCGGTTGGCATAGTTGCGCATCTCCTGTAGCGGATAGAGATCGGCGTCCGGCCGGCGGGTGAGAATCAGGCGAACGCCATGGCGGGCGGGCCAGGCGGTGCAGATCTCCTCCAGCAGGAAACGCACTTCGCCGCTCGATTTCGCCAGCACCTTCTGGGTGAATTGCAGAAGCGTCTTGGTATCGAGACCCAGCGCCAGCAGCCTGTGCAACTCGACCGTCGAGAACCAGCGGGCTACACGCTCGATCGGCACCGAGGACATTCGCAAATAGACCGTCGAGATCGCCTCGGCCAGTTCCACCTCGCTGAAGGCCGGCACACCAGGGGCGCGGCTCTTCGACAGCAGGCCGAGCTGTTCGGCAAACACTTCCAGCACCACGAAAATGGCGAAGGGATTGATGCCTTCCTTGAGGCTGATGCCGAGCAGCATGTCGGCAGGATCGTCCGACTGGTGCAAAAGCTTCGCGGCGCTGCGCAACGCGCTCTTGTGCGACAGGTCGAAGCTCGTTGCGACCACGTCGTCGTTCATTTCGAACAAAGCGGTCAGCAGCCCGACCGGCTGACTGCCACGCAGGAAGCGGTCGATGTTTTCAAGGAAGGAGAGCAGCAACGGCTTGCCATCGGCGCGGCGGCGGGTCAGCAGGGTCTGCAGGTAATTGCGCGATTTCTGCACGTCCACGCAGATATGGCGCGCATAGCCCCACTCCTCCTGGCCGATCAGATCGGCATCCGGGAAGGATTGCAGGTAACATTCCCAGCCTTCAGTGCTGTAAAGCGGGAAGCGCGTGTCCTTTTCATGCATACGGTCGCGGGGCGAAGGGGCGGCGCCCCCGAGAACCCAGGCGGCATTTTCGAAGGTATGGGCCAGCGTATCGGCGACGGAATCGCGATTGAGGCGGGTCGCCTGCTCCAGCCCTTCCTCGATGAATTCACGGCCACGCTGCTCGGCATCCATGGATTGCAGGCCGATACGCGGGTGGAAATAGATAGAGTTGCGCATGATCCAGTCGAAGACATCGCGCTCCTTGAGGCGCAAGATCTCCATGCGGATCAGGTCGGTGGTGCGGATCGAGCGGCCAGTCGCGGCATCGGCAAACACCAGCGCATTGCGCAGGCGGCCGATATCGCGTGGCGTCGACAGAAGCACACGGCCGCGCCTGAACGTGTCGGACAGGTCATCGCGCTCACTCTCGGCCAAGGGCTGGCCAAAGATCTCGTCGGCCTGGGTCATTAGCGCATCCAGAAGCCGTTCGCCGGGAACGCGCGGCAGATCGAGATCGACCTGCACGATCTTTTCGAGGAATTTCGGCAGGCCTTGTGCGCTATCCGCCTCGCCCAGCGCCCGTTCCAGCACCAGACGGTCATATCCGATCAGATAGGTGACTCCCGGCAGTTCGCCCAGCGCCTTCATCATCGACAGGAGCGGCCGCACTTCTTCGGGCCGCAGCCGGTCGATATCCTCGATGACCACGAGGACGGGGCGGTTGAGTTCGGCGAGCTTGTAAAGCTGGTAGGCGAGTTGGTCGCGGGCTTCCTGCAGGGTTAGCGGGATAGGGCTCGACGTCACCTTGCGGAACAGGCCCTTGATGAAGCCGGCGCGTTTTCCCGCCTCCTGCTTGTCGAGCGCCGGGCCGCCGCCGCTGGCTTCGGCATAGAGCGCCAAAAGCCGGCCCATGCCGGACGAGGCATGGTTGGTCAGATCCATGAAATCGGCCAGCCGGGTCGCGGCGGCGCGGATCGCCTGCTTCGTTTCGTTGTCGACGACATCGCCGATGCGGTCGGCGAGGATGCGGAAGAAGTCCGAGACCAGCGTGTCGTGCCCGGAAACCAGCCACGGATTATAGCGCACGATGATCGTGCGGCCGGCCTTGTTGCCCCATTCCTGTTCGAGATCGGCGAGATGGTTTTCCTGGTCGTCCGGCTCGACGCCGTTCATCAACGCTTCCAGCGCCTCGCTTTCGTCGCGCTCGGAGGCGGCGTAGCGGTCGAGGCCGGAGCGCTCCATCGCCATCAACCAGGCCAGCGCCATATTGAGCACGCTGGATTTGCCACCGCCCCAGATGCCGTTGAGGCCGATCACCATGTTTTCGCGCACCTGTGCGGCGCGGATCACCCGCGCCAGCCGCTGCGAAAACGGCGACAGAGCATAGAGGTCCTGCGCGGGCGAGAAAATCGGGGTATCGGGCAGCTGCTGCATCGATCGGCTCCTGGAGCATTTCCGCTTGTCTTCTTAACCGCGAAAACGCTCCATTTTAATGTTCGGTCGCATTCCCAACCGCAAAACTGGGTGAAAATACTCTGGTGCGCGCGGATTGAAGAGCAAGCTCTGCCGGGACGCAATCTGCCCCCCGGCAACTCAATGATTTTTCAACCGAAAAATCAGCAATTTGCGTGATCCAGCCTTTACCGATCTTGAGAAGGCGACCGATGGAGGCCTATTCGAGCTGAAAATCGGCCAGCCGGTCGCTGAGTTTGCGAATCGTCGGGACATCGGCATTGGCAAAGGCAAAACGCAGATAGTCGTCCTGCCCAGCGCCGAAATAGATGCCGGGGATGCAGACGACGCCATTGCGGCGCGCCAGTTGCTCCGAGACCTTGGCCGAACTGACGCCCGGGAACGGATGGCGTATAAAGGCGAAATAGGCGCCGATGGCATCCATGCGCCAGGCGGGCAAGGTCGCCATCACCTCTTTCAGAGCATCGGCGCGATGCATGATCTCGGCGCGGTTTGCCTGCCGCCAGTCATCGAGCGACAACAGCACCTTCGCGACCGCGCCTTGCGCCGCTCGCGGGGCACAGATCTGCAGATTGTCCATGACCTTGGCGACCTGCTCGACCACGAAGGGCGCGGCGGTGATTGCGCCGAGACGATGGCCGGGAATGCAGAGCGATTTCGAAAAGCTGTAAAGCGAGATGAGATTGTCCTGCCAGCCGGAGACGGAAAAAAGGTCATGCGGCCGAGCGCTGCTTTCCGGCAGGAAATCACGATAGGTTTCGTCGAGGACCAACCAGGTTCCGGCGGCGCGGCAGAGATCGAGGATCTCGCGCAACAGGCCGGCCGGATAGACCGCACCGGTCGGATTGTTCGGCGTCACCAGCACCAGCGCTTTCAGCCCCCGTGACAGCGCCGCACGCACCGCATCCAGGTCGGGCAGAAAGCCTTGGGCCGGATCGCACGGGATCGTCGCCAGCTTGATGCCGAGCATCGACATCGTCATTTCCTGGTTGAAATAGAAGGGGTCCGTCAGCGCCACGGTGTCCCCGGCGCCGGCAAGCGTCATCAGCACGGAGATGAAAGCCTGGTTGGCGCCGGATGTGATGTGAATATTTCCCGCCGACACCGATGCGCCATAGACGCAGCTGACATGCTCGGCATAGACGGCGCGCAGGCTTCTCTCGCCTTCGATTTCACCATAACCGGTATAGGCCGTCGATCCGGCGGCGGCGGCGAGTTGCGCCAGCGTCTCCGGATGCGCCGGGTAGCCGGGAACGGCCTGGCTCAGATCGATCTTCGGCCCGCGGCTACCGTCATAGGCACTCGCCCATGCAAGGACGGAGGGCACCGGCGGGGCCGAGAGATTGCTGACCAGCGGATTGAAGGCAGGATGCGACATGGCGGACTCGATAGGGTTTCGCGGATGATTTGACGCCTGTCATAAAAGCAGACGCGCCGACATGCCATCCCCCTTGTGACGCGATGCGCTCTGGAGCCGTCGGAACTGGCGCGTGAAAACGGAATTGTGATTCTTTGCCGCGGCAATTTCTGCCCATCGACGACATTAGACTATTGTCGAATGCGACCTGCGACCCTACCTCCGCTTCCGAAGATGAAGCGCGGTGACATGGAAACTTCATGCCAAGGCCCAGATTTCGTCATCAAATGGAAAAAAATTCTATCTACATAAGAAGAGCCATTGAACGGAAATGAAGTTTGGACTACATGATGTGTCGGGCTGATATCGCTTGAATCGGCCCATGGCATAAAGCGCAACACCAACCAGGGAGAGTGGCATGATTCATACATATCGAAAATCGTCCACGCTCGTGTGGTCGGCGCTCACGGTGAAATACACCGCTCCGCTTTTCCGTTCGACCTGTCGAATGTCGTTCTGAGTCAATCTCAAAAACAACTCGTTCGAAAGTTCGCGTCACCTGCATCGTCAGATGCGGTAGGAGTATGCCTATGCAAAAGCAAGTTATTGAATTCGCTGGCGTTCCGGTTGGAATCGTAATCCCGGACGCCGATCGGCTGAAATTCATCGCCGTCAAATTCCACGTTCACGATCTCGACGAGCAGCATTTCGACTCGCCGGTTGAGGTCAAGCGCGCCATTCGCGACCTTCTGGCAAGCCGCAGGGACGATCCGGTCTATGCGTAGTCGCGCGATGATTTGCTCGGCTAACGTGCAATTCTTCAAAAAATGACCCGCCGCATTCCTGCGCGCGGGTCATAATCGTATTCATTAGATTTCCATCACATTAGAATTTTTTTGCAACGCGAAGGATTTTCTTCGCGCTGCAACCGTATTCAGGCCACGCCATTTATCGCCATGAAATGCGACATACGGGCAACGGCGAGCTCCGGCTGATCAAGGACATCTGCACGATCGGCAAGACGGAAAATTTCAGCATAGTGATTGGCGCCACGGGCCGCCTGCATGCCGGCCAGCATGGTGAAATGCGACTGATGGCCATTGAGCCAGGCAAGGAAGACGACGCCCGCCTTATAATATTGGGTCGGTGCCTCAAAGATTTTGCGAGAGAGTGGCACGGTCGGCTCGATGACCGCGCGGAAGGTCTCGACGTCCCCAGCCTTGAGGCAGCTCAGCGCCTTGGAGGCCTGCGGCGCAACCGCATCGAAAATCCCCAGCAGTGCGTGGCTGAAATGCGCGCCATCGCCCTCGATCAATTCGGCATAGTTGAAATCGTCACCGGTGAAGCAGAGAACGCCTTCCGGCAGACGGCGGCGCAACTCGACCTCCTTGGCATTGTCAAGCAGCGAAATCTTGATGCCTTCGACCTTGGACCTGTTGTCGTTGATAATGCCGAGAACGGTGTCCAGCGCCGTATCGAAATCGGCAGACCCCCAATATCCGGCCAATTGCGGGTCGAACATGTCGCCGAGCCAGTGAAGCACGACCTTGTCCTTGGTCTGCGACAGGATGCGGCCATAGACACGCGCATAATCCTCGCCGGATTTTGCAACGCGCGCCAAAGCACGGCTCGCCATCATGATGGCGCGACCGCCATGCCGTTCGACAAAACCGATCTGCTCTTCATAGGCTGCCGTGACATCGTCGAGCGAGCGGGTATCGAGCGGCGAAAGATGATCGGTCCCTGCCCCGCAGGCCAAATCCGCGCCGGAAACCGTACGGGATTCGGCAAGCGACCGGCGGATCAGTTCCTGCGCGCCGGCCCAATCCAGACCCATGCCACGCTGAGCGGTATCCATCGCTTCGGCGATGCGAAAGCCAAGGCTCCAGAGATGGTGGCGAAACGCCAGTGTTGCATCCCAGTCGATTGCCGGGCGCCCCCAGGGATCGGTTTCGGCGCGTGGATCCGAGACCACATGGGCAGCTGCATAGGCGATGCGATTGAAAACCGGAGGCGCATTCGGGCGCTCGGTGGGCGTGCCGACCAGGCGATATTGCTCGACCGAACCATCGGCCTTGGGAAGCTGCAGCGTCAACATGAGATGGATCTCCTCACCAATGGATCGCCGGTCTAATTTAGATCGTTCCAAATTTCAAGATAGAGACTGATGATTTTTCTTACTTTTGCTAGCGCTTTTAGCGAATGGGCGACGACTTTACATTGCACGGAGCGCACGTTGCCGGCAGTGGGAATGTATCCGTCACGCCCGTTCGCCTTCCTCGGCAGACGATTTGATTTGGTTTCTAATAGTCAAAATATGATTGTTTTTAAACGATATATCCCAATATTGGACGCTAATGAGAAGAACCAAAATGCCGGATGCGTGAACAGCCGAAAAATTTCACCCAACTGGCATTTCCGATTCAAACTTTCATCTGCATCGAAATTCAAAAACTCGCTTGACATATTTGGATCGATCCAATTAAGTCATGGCAACTGGCCGGGAGGGCCGCGGAGGACTTCATGAACAAGGGACGCGTCACCGTCGTTGACATCGCACATGCCGCTGGCGTGTCGAAGTCGACCGTGTCGCTTGTCCTGCAGGGCAGCCCGCTGGTCAATGAAGCCACCCGCGCCAAGGTCAATTCGGTCATTCGCGACCTGGGCTACGTCTACAATCGCGCCGCCGCGAATCTTCGGCAGACCGCCGCCTCCAAGATCGTCGGCATTGTTGTCAACGATCTGACGAACAGCTTCTTTGCAGAACTGGCAGTCGGTGTGGACATGGTGGTGCAGTCGGCCGGCTATGTGCAATTCCTGGCCAATACCGCCGAAAGCGTCACCCGCCAGGGCGAAGTCATCGCCTCGATGCGCGAGCATGGTATTTCCGGCCTGGTGATTTCGCCGGCGCGCGGCACCGAAGCAGCCGATCTCAAGCCGCTCGTCGCCAGCGGCATTCCGGTGGTCGTCGTGGTCCGCAACATTGCCGGCGCGAAGGTGTCGTCGCTGATTTCGGATAACCGCGCCGGTGCCCGCGCCGCCGTCGAACATCTGGCGAGCCTCGGCCATCGGCGCATCGCCTTTCTCGGCGGCTTCCCCGATACCGCCGTCTTCGAGGAGCGCATGGTCGGCTATCGTGAGGGGCTGACCGCTGCCGGCCTCTCGCAAGCGGATGATCTGGTTGTCGGCTCTGCGCCCTCGCGGGCTGGCGGTGTCGATGCCGTGCAAAGAGCGCTTCTGCTGGCGGATCGGCCAACGGCGGCCGTGTGCTTCAACGATGCGGTCGCCTTCGGTGTCTGCGACGGTTTGCGCAGTCGCCGCCTCGAGCCGGGTGTCGATTTCGGCGTGGTCGGCTTCGACGATGTAATCGAGGCAAAGACGGCCGTGCCGGCGCTGACGACGATTTCCGTCGATCCGCAGGGCATGGGGCAACGCGCCGCGCAACTGCTGATGAAACAGATCAATGCCGGAAAGCCGGAGCCGGAGGCGCTGACCGGCGCCGTGCGTCTCGTGGTGCGCCAGAGCTGTGGCGCCGGCGCCAAGAAACAGGAATGGAGGAGTGCCGTATGACCAGATGGGGATTGATCGGCGCAAGCACGATTGCGCATGAATGGGTGATCGACGCCATCCGCGCCACCGGCGGCGATATCGTCTCGGTCCTGAGTTCGAGCGCCGAGCGCGGCAAGACCTATGCCGCCGAGCATGGCATCCCGCATTCCGTTACCGAGCTTTCGGCGCTGGTGAATGACCCGCAGATCGATGCGGTCTATATTTCCACAACCAACGAATTGCACAAGGCGCAGGCGCTGGCCGCCGCCAAAGCCGGCAAGCATATCCTCTGCGAAAAGCCGCTGGCTGTCAGCCTTGCCGATGCTCGCGAAATGGTCGAGGCCGCGAAAGCTGCTGGCGTCATCATGGCGACGAACCATCATCTGCGCGGCGCCGGTACGCATCGGGCGATGCGCGATGCCATCACCGCTGGCCGGATCGGCCGGCCGCTTTCGGCCCGCGTCTTCCATGCCGTCTACCTGCCGCCGCATCTGCAGGGCTGGCGGCTCGACAAGCCCGAAGCCGGCGGCGGCGTCATTCTCGATATCACCGTGCATGATACCGATACGCTGCGCTTCGTGCTCGGCGACGATCCGGTCGAAGCTGTCGCCTTCGCCCAGCAGGGCGGTATGTCCAAGGCCGGGCTGGAGGATGCCGTGATGGGCGTTTTGCGCTTCAAATCCGGCGTCATTGCCCAGTTCCATGATGGCTTCACCACCAAATTCGCCGAAACCGGCTTTGAAATACACGGCACCGAGGGTTCGCTGATCGGCCGCAACTGCATGTCCCAGCGCCCCGTCGGCACAGTGACTCTGCGCAATGCGGACGGCGAGCAGGACCTGCCAATCGAGCGCGGCAATCTCTACGAAGCAGCACTTACCGATTTCCATGCCGCCATTTCAGGCAAGGGCAAGCCGCTGTGCAGCGGCGAAGATGGCATCTGGTCGCTCGCAACGGGACTTGCGGTCGTCAAGGCGGCGGCAACTGGCCAGGCCGTGAAAATCGAATCCGGACTTTGAGTAAGACGATGAGCAAGCATATCTCTCCCTCCGAAGCCGCCGCCCTCATTCCCGATGGCGCTGTGGTCTCGGTCTCCTCCTCCTCCGGTCTCGGCTGCCCGGACCTGATGCTGAGGGCGATCGGCGAGCGTTTCGACGCCACCGGTCATCCTAAAAACATTACGACGCTGCACCCGATTGCCGCCGGCGATATGAGCGGCATCAAGGGCGTCGATTACATCGCCAAGAAGGGCTTGCTTGCCAAAATCCTCGGCGGATCCTATCCCTCCGGTCCTTCGACCTCGGAACCACCGCTGATCTGGCAGATGATCACCGGCAACGAGATCCCGGCTTATAACATCCCCTCCGGCGTGATGTTCGACATGCATCGCGAGGCCGCCGCCAAGCGCCCGGGCGTGATCACCAAGGTCGGGCTGGATACCTTCGTCGATCCGACGCGGCAGGGCTGCGCCATGAACGACAAGGCGGCTGCCGAGCCCGTGGTCGAAAAGATCCAGTTCGACGGCGAGGATTATCTCTATTTCCGCTCGATCATTCCGCAGGTCGCCATTATCAGGGCCACGACGGCGGATGAGCGCGGCAACCTGACCTATGAGCATGAAGGCGCTTATCTCGGCGGCCTCGACCAGGCGCTTGCGGCCCGCAACAATGGCGGCATCGTCATCGCCCAGGTCAAGCGCATCACCAAGGAAGGCTCGCTGAAGCCGCACGATGTCCGTGTGCCCGGTATGCTGGTCGATTACATCGTCGTCGATCCCGAGCAGAA
>CAMFHE010000088.1 GCA_945952045.1 uncultured Rhizobium sp. | reverse complement strand
GCCGGCATGGAACAGGGCGGCCAGCTGATGATCACCACCGATGTCGAGAACTATCCGGGCTATGCCGAGCCGGTTCAGGGCCCGTGGATGATGGAGCAGATGCTCAAGCAGGCGACGCATGTCGGCGCCGAGATCGTCAACGACCTCGTCACCTCGGTCGACATGTCGCATCGTCCCTTCACGCTGAAGACCGATTCCGGCCAGGTCTGGACCGCCGATACGCTGATCATCGCCACCGGCGCCAAGGCCAAGTGGCTGGGCATCGACAGCGAGCAGCATTTCCAGGGTTTCGGCGTCTCGGCCTGTGCCACCTGCGACGGCTTCTTCTATCGCAACCGCGATGTCATCGTGGTCGGCGGCGGCAATTCGGCCGTCGAGGAAGCGCTGTATCTGTCGAACATCGCCAAGAGCGTCACCGTCGTCCACCGTCGTGAAGGCTTCCGCGCGGAAAAGATCCTGCAGGAACGACTGTTCGCCAAGGAGAATGTCAAGATTCTCTGGAACAGCGAAATCGCTGAAATCACCGGCACGCCGGCCAAGCCGCCGATGCCGCCGTCCGTCACCGGCGCGAAGCTGCGCGACACCAAGACCGGCGCGATCACCGAGATGCCGATCGACGGCGTCTTCGTCGCCATCGGCCATGCGCCTGCGGTCGAGCTGTTCAAGGACCAGATCAAGCTGAAGTCGAACGGCTATATCTGGACCGCGCCGGATTCGACGGCAACCACAATCGACGGCGTCTTTGCCGCCGGCGACGTCACCGACGATACGTTCCGCCAGGCCATCACCGCCGCCGGCATGGGCTGCATGGCGGCGCTGGAAGCCGAGCGTTATCTCGCCGGCATCGAAACCGTGGCCATCGCGGCTGAATAAGGGGGAATTATGAGGGGTGTAGGCATGCCGCTGGACTGGGATAAGCTGCGCATTTTTCATGCCGCGGCCGAAGCCGGCTCGTTCACACATGCGGCCGACAAGCTGCACCTCTCGCAATCCGCCATCAGCCGACAGGTCAGCGCGCTGGAACAAGATGTCGGCGTCAAGCTGTTCCATCGCCATGCGCGCGGCCTGATCCTCACCGAACAGGGCGAGTTGCTGTATCGCACCGCCCATGAGGTGTTGCTCAAGCTCGAAACCGTGAAGATGCAGCTCACGGAAACCACGGAAAAGCCGAGCGGCCGTCTGCGCGTCACCACGACGGTCGGTCTCGGCCAGGGCTGGCTGACCGACAAGATCCAGGAATTTCTGCAGCTTTATCCCGATGTGCAGATCCAGCTGATCCTCGACAACGAGGAACTGGACGTGAACATGCGCCATGCGGACTGCGCCATTCGCCTGCGCCAGCCGCAGCAGTCGGATCTGATCCAGCGCAAGCTGTTCACCGTGCATATGCACGTCTATGCCGCGCCCTCCTACATCAATCGGTATGGCGAGCCGCAATCGGTGGACGATCTGGACAATCACCGGATCATCTCCTTCGGCGAGCCGACGCCGAATTACCTGCTCGACGTCAACTGGCTCGAAGTCGCCGGCCGCTCGTCAGACAACAAGCGCGTGCCGCATCTGCAGATCAACAGCCAGACATCGATCAAGCGCGCCTGCCTGCTCGGTATCGGCATCGCCTGTCTGCCGGACTACATCGTCGGGCGCGATCCCGGCCTCATTCAGCTGGCCATCAATGCCGATGTCCCCTCGTTCGACACCTATTTCTGCTATCCCGACGAGATGAAAAACGCCGCCAAGCTGAAAGCTTTTCGCGATTTCATCGTTTCGAAGGCACGGAACTGGAATTTCTAGGCCAGTTCCACGCCAACGGCAGCCGCTGAGTTCGACGCCAGCACAACCCGATATTGTCGATTGATTTCATGGATTTATCGACTATTTGCGCCGACGAAAACAACCTAAAGGGGATGATTTTTTGCGCGTCACGCTCAAAGAGTTGCATGAATTGCATGTCAGCCATGCAGAATTGCCCCTTGAAGGCGGACTAAAAAAGCACCATATCGCCTCCAGCTGATGCACATGGCGGCTTTTTCCTCCCAGTGCCGCCGCAACAGCTGTTCCCCTCTGGAGGTTATTTAACCTTCATACCTACGGGCCGCGGAATTTTCCGGCGGCCCTTTTTTTTGCGCGCATGTCTGAAAAGCGATAGCTTTGCCCGGAGCAATGCGCTGCGATTTTTTACCGAATGGTCAAAAATGCATGGCCGCCCTGCGTTTTCGTTCATTGTGCCCTGCACAAAAAACACCCATATAGCACCCAGCTGATGCGCATGGCGGCTCCTCCTCCCAGTGGCCGCTGCACCAGCTGTTCCCCTCTGGAGGTTGAATAGACCTTCACACTTAAAAGGGCCTCGGACACGTTCCGCAGGCCCTCTTTTTTTGCCCGTATTTCCCTTTTGTTTACCAACCGATCAAAAATGCATGGCTGACCTGCATCTTTGCTCATTGTGCCCTGCACAAAAAGCGCGCATATTGCACACAGCTAATGCACATGGCGGTTTTCCTCCCAGTGCCGCTGCACTAGCTGTTCCCCTCTGGAGGTTGAATAGACCTTCACACTTAAAAGGGCCTCGGACACGTTCCGGAGGCCCTCTTTTTTTGCCCAAATTTTCCATCGCCTCGCTTGGGGAAGTGTCATCACGCTCTCGTGAATTGCCATATCGGATTTCATCGATACATGTATCGATAAATCGCGATATACCGTTGAGCGACAGATGAACACCGACGACATCCTCAAGGCGCTTGCCCACCCGGCCCGGCTGCAGATCCTGCTCTGGTTGCGCGAGCCCGAAGCCCATTTTTCCGGCCAGACGCATCCGCTCGACCTCGGCGTGTGCGCCAGCCAGTTCGAACGCTGCGGCCTGTCGCAATCCACGGTGTCGTCGCATCTGGCGATCCTTCAGCGCGCCGGCCTGATAACCTCGCAGCGGCTTGGCCAGTGGATCTTCTATAGCCGCAACGAAGAGACCATCGCCGCCTTCCTCGCAGAGCTGTCAACTCTTCTCCAGTCCGGCGAAAGCCGGTCCCTCCCCGGGAAAACCGAATAACCGTCCCTCCCAATGACCAAATCCCAATGAAAGGTCAGACAATGACGAGCCTTTTCGATCCCATCACCGTTGGCGATATCTCGCTGGCCAATCGCGTCGTCATGGCGCCACTGACACGCAACCGTTCGCCGAATGCCATCCCCAACGATCTGCAGGTGGAATATTACCGCCAGCGCGCCGGCGCCGGCCTGATTATCACCGAAGGCACCCCGATCACCCAGCAGGGTCAGGGCTATGCCGACGTACCCGGCCTCTACAAGCCGGAAGCCATTGCCGGCTGGAAGAAGGTGACCGATGCCGTGCATGCCAAGGGCGGCAAGATCGTCACCCAGATCTGGCATGTCGGCCGCGTTTCGCATGTCAGTCTGCAGCCGAATGGTGCGCCGCCCGTCGCTCCCTCGGCGATCATCGCCAAGAGCAAGACCTACATCATCGATGACGCCGGCAAGGGCAGCTTTGCCGAGACATCCGAGCCGCGCGCGTTGGAAACCGCCGAGATCGTCGGGATCGTCGAGGATTTCCGCAAGGGCGCCCGCGCCGCCATCGAGGCCGGCTTCGACGGCATCGAGCTGCACGCAGCCAATGGCTATCTGATCGACCAGTTCCTGCGCACCGGCACCAACCACCGCACCGATGCCTATGGCGGCTCGATCGAAAACCGCGCGCGCTTCCTGCTGGAGGTCGTTGCAGCCGTGACGGCAGAAATCGGCGGCGGTCGCGTCGGCATTCGCCTGTCGCCGGTCACGCCCGCAAATGATGCGTCCGACCCGGATCCGCAGCCGATCTTCAACCATGTCGCAGAAAAGCTCGCAGGTTATGGCCTTGCCTATATCCATGTGATCGAAGGCGCGACCGGCGGCGACCGCAACTTCCAGCAGGGCGACAAGCCGTTCGATTATGCGGCCTTCAAGCAGGCCCATCGCGCCGCCGGCGGCAAGGCGGCCTGGATGGTCAACAACGGCTATGAACGTGAAAGCGCGACGGACGCCGTCGCAACTGGCAAGGCCGACCTCGTCGCCTTCGGCAAGCTGTTCATTTCCAACCCGGACCTGGTTCGCCGCTTCCGCGAGGAAGCCGCTCTCAACGAGGCGGATCGCAATACGTTTTATGGCGGCAAGGAAGTCGGCTACACCGACTATCCGGCCCTCGCCTGAACCATCGACACCGGCCCCTGTCTCAGGGGCCGGTTTTGTTTGAGCCTCACGCCGGCAAGCGGAGCGACGGCCGATGATCGGCAATGGCCAGCCGCGCTGGCGGGATGCAGCCCAGCGCCGTCAAGGTGGTGCGCATCGCTTCATCGAGCGGCGTGCGCGGCTCCTGCCCCAGAAAGGCAACCAGCCTGTCATTGTGCATCCGCACCGGCATCTGCCAGAGATAACGGATTTCACGCAATTCCCTGAAGAGGGGCACGAAGGGCGCGGCGAGCGGCAGCAGCCACCACGGAAAGGCCCTGACCTTCGGCGCGACGCCGGCGACCCGACCGATTGCAGCGATCATCTGCGTGCCATCCGCATCCCAGACGCCTTGCATATGAAACTCGGCGAAATCCGGCAGTTCCGCCCGGCGATCGACAAGCCGCAACATCGTCTCGGCGACATCCGGCAGATAGGCCCATTGATGGCCGACGCCCTTGCGTCCGGGATAGGTGACCGAGCGCACCGGCTTGCCCGGCGTCACCAGCAATTGCCCGAACCAATTGTTGGCGGCATCCGGCCCGAAATAATCGCCGGCGCGCAGGATGATCACCGGCACGCCGGTTGCCGCCGCTGCCCGCAGTCGCTTTTCCATGCTGGCGCGCACGGCGCCCTTGCCGGTCACCGGATGTTGCGGGCTGTCTTCGTTCAGCTCCGGCAGCGCATCCGGCCCGTAATTGTAGATCGTGCCCGGAAACAGGATGCGCGCGCCGACCGCGCGGGCAGCGCCAATGGTGTTTTCCAGCATCGGCAGCGCCAGCTTGTCCCAATCGCGATAGCCCGGCGGATTGACGGCATGTACGATCAGGCTTGCACCGGCAGCGGCAGCCAGAACCGCGCCGGCATCCATTGCGTCGCCGGCGACCCAGGCAATGTCCGGCCGCTTGCGCGCCATCTCTCTCGGCGCGCGGCGCGTCAGCGCCTTGACCCGCCAGCCGCGTGCCAGCAATGCCTTGGCGACAGCGCCGCCGACGCCGCCAGTCGCACCCAGCACGAGGGCCGTCGCGGTCTCTTCGCTCATCTGTGTCATGACCATCGTCTCCGTTTGTGATGACGGCCATTGTCTCCAATCGCGCGATAAACGAAATTGCGAAAATTTCTGTCCATGATATACAAAAATGTATGGCTACGGACCTTTCTAACTGGGATTGGTATCGGACTTTTCTGGCGGTGCTGGAGGAAGGTTCGCTTTCGGCCGCCGCACGGTCCCTGGGGCTGACACAGCCAACCGCCGGCCGCCATGTCGAGGCGCTGGAGCGCCATCTCGGCCTTCCGCTGTTCACTCGCTCCCAGCAAGGCCTGATGCCGACCGAAGCAGCGCAGCGGCTGCAACCGCAGGCGAAGCTGATGGCGACGACGGCGGCCTCTCTGCTGCGCATGGCAAGCGGCGAACGCGACCGTGTGTCCGGGACAGTGCGCATCAGCGCCAGTGATGTCGTCGGCGTCGAGGTCCTGCCGCCGATCCTGGCCGCCTTGCAGGCCGACTATCCGGAACTGACCATCGAGCTTTCCCTCTCCGACAAGATCGAGGACCTGTTGCGCCGGGAGGCGGATATCGCGGTGCGCATGACCGCGCCGAAGCAGGAGGTATTGCTGGTGCGCACGGTCGGCCCGGTCTCGCTCGGCATGTATGCGCGGCGCGATTATCTCGAGCGCTGCGGCATGCCGGAAAGCCTCGCCGATCTCAAACGCCATAGACTGATCGGTTTCGATCGCGAAACCGCCTTCATCCGCGCCGCGATGGAAGCGCTGCCTTTGCTGTCCGGCTTTACCTTTTCGTTTCGGGCCGACAACAATCTGGCGCAACTGGCCGCCATCCGCGCCGGCCTCGGCATCGGCCTGTGCCAGGTGCCGCTCGCGCGCCGCCAGCCGGACCTCGTGCGCCTGTTTGAAGACGACATCGAACTGCTGCTCGAAACCCATGTCGTCATGCATGAGGACATGAAGAGCGCGCGCCGCTGCCGCGTCGTCTTCGATGCCCTGGTTCAAGGGCTGAAGGCGTTCACAGGCGCTTGAGTCAGGCGTCGCTGGTGCCAGCGCGATAGGCGCGGCTGCGGAACATGCCGTCGACGATTTCCGGCTCCGGCCGGTCGCTGCCGTCGTCATATTCGCGCTTCCAGACACCGTCCTTGTCCTGATAGCTGATGATGGAGGCCTCGCCGGCGACGCTCTGTTCGGCCGCGACGATGCGCACCGCTTCCAACGCCTCGGCATGTGAGGCAAACGCCTCCGAAAAGACCTCACCGAGCTTGTACGCCCAGCCGCCATCATGCGGCACGACTTCATAAACCACTTTAACCATCCGTTCACCTCCTTCGGACCGGTGATGCGCCACGCCGGATTCAACGTCTGAACCACGCACCGCAATCGCTTGCAACGGCACGCATTTTCCGGTCCCGATTGATCCCGAAAAATGTGCGCACGGCGCCATGAGGCGAGTGGAATTCCCGTCACGGCGCCCGCCCGGGCGGCCACGCCAGGGATGGAGACGGTGGCCGCGAGGGCATGGCAGCGCCCACCTCTCAAAAAGGCGGGCGATCTGCGGTCATAGGCCTCCACCGACGGTCAAAGCCTGTGGCGAAAAGCCTGAATGCAAAGACTATCTCATCAAAAACCGGCAACTGCAAATACTCGCACGCCCCGGGCTTGCAGCCACCCGCCCTTGCCTTACATTGCCGCTCACAACGGGGACCGACATCGCATCATGCTGACTATCGCCAGACAGGAACGCCTGCTTCTCCTGCCGATCCTCGGCGCCATCATCGCCATGGCCTTCGAACATCAGATCGTCGAGGCCGGCAAGCTCGTCTCGGTGCTGGCGGCGGGCGCCCTCATCGTGCTGATCGTCATTGCCTCGATGCGTGTCGCCCATCATGCGGAGGTGCTGGCCGTCAAGGTCGGCGATCCCTATGGAACGATGATCCTGACGCTGTCGGCGGTTCTGGTGGAAGTCATCATTCTCGCGATCATGATGAGCAACCAGGAATCGCCGACGCTGGTGCGCGACACGATCTATTCGGCCGTCATGCTGGATATCAACGGCATCCTCGGCCTTGCCGCTCTGCTCGGCGGCATCAAGCATGGCGAGCAGCCCTATAACGACGACAGCAGCAAGACCTACAGCGTGATGATCCTGACGGCGATGGGCATTTCCATGGTCGTGCCGGAATTCGTGCCCGTCGACAAATGGCACTATTATTCCGCCTTCACCATCGTCGCGATGATCGCGCTCTACGGCGTTTTCCTGCGCATGCAGGTCGGCCAGCACAGCTACTTCTTCTCTTACGCCTATCCACGCCGGGAGCGCACCGGCGCCACCGCGCATGAAGCGGAAGAGGAGGAAGGCTCGACGACCGTCGCCATCGCCGTCATCCTGTTCGGCGTCGTCCTGATCGGCGTGCTGGCGGAGGCGATGTCGGTGCTGCTCAACCACGGACTGGAGGGCAGCGGCGCGCCGCTGGCGCTGATGGCCGTCATCGTCGCTGCCATTTCCGCCGCCCCCGAAATCATGACGGCGCTGCGCGCCGCCTTGCGAAACCGCATGCAGGCGGTGGTCAATATCGCGCTCGGGGCCTCGCTCTCGACGGTCATTCTGACCGTACCGGTCATGGAAGGCATCGCGCTTTATACCGGCCAGCCCTTCGTCATGGCGATGACGCCGACGCAGACGGTCATGGTCGCGATCACCCTGATTGCCGCCGCCATCAACCTCAACGACGGCGAAACCAACGCCATCGAGGGCATGACACATTTCATCCTGTTCGCCACCTTCGTCATGCTGACTACGATCGGCCTGTGATGCCGCGCAAAAGAAATTGCGCCTGCGAATCGCAGTGTTTTTCCGCGCTTATGTGACAGGCTAGCGGATCGGCTCTAAGCCTTGGAAACGCGTATGTGATCGGGCTTTCCGCCTGCTGTCGTGCCGCTGTCATATGACGGTCGTACCACCGCTTGACGGCGCGCTCGCGCCCCGCCCGGCCGGAACTTTCTCCCTCGCCATACATTCGGCACGGAATTCGGCTCGTTTTCGGCGGGCAAACGTCCACTTGGAATCGCCGCCGGTTTTCATCCGGTGGAAGGAACAGGGAAAACGCTGTTGAAGAGACTAGACATTATTGACGGCATGCGCGGTTATTTCCTCGTCTTCATGCTGATCAATCATCTGATCTTCGCCGGCGGCTACTGGCTGGTTGAAATCAACCACCGCCAGCTTGCCTTCGTCGAAGATGCCCAGGGCTTCGTCTTTCTGTCCGGCCTGCTGATCGGTATGGTCTATGCCCGCAAGATGCAGAAGCAGGGTTATGCGGCCGGCCGCGACCTCATCTGGGCACGCGCCTTCGAACTCTATCGTTATGCGATGGGCACCGTCTTCGTCATCCTGGTGGCGCAGATGCTGCTGCCGAACGCCTATCGCGTCTGGGGAAACTGGCTCGCCTATTCCCACTTCGACGATCCGCTGCGACTGTCGCTCATCGGCGGCTTCCTGTTTCAGCCGACCTTCATGGATATCCTGCCGCAATACATCGTCTACATGCTGTTTGCGCCGCTGGCCGTCTGGTACTGCGTCCAGGGTCGTTACGGAACCGTGGCGCTGGCCTCGCTGCTGATCTGGACCGCGGGCCAGCTCGGCCTGCAGCGCCTCGTCACCGAACCCGTCAATGAATGGATGCTGCGCACCGATGGCGAGCCGATCCGCGCCAGCTTCAATCTGCTCGGCTGGCAACTGGTGTTTTTCACCGGACTGATCGCAGGCGTTCTGACCGCGACCGGTCGCATCGACTGGCATCGCATCTTCAAGCCCTCGGATACCGTCATCCCCGGGCTGGCGCTGACCATCTGCCTGTTCTTCCTGCCGCTGCGGCTGCTGACGGCCCATGACCTGTTGCCGCAATACATGCTCGACAAATTCGCGACCATGGAGATCCGCGCCGATTTCGGCCCCGTCTATGCGATGAATTTCGCCGGCGTCGCCTTGCTGATCGCCTGGGTATTGATTGCCGGCCCGTATCATCGCGCGGCCTGGGTGCGAAAGGCGGCGGCGCTGCTGACCGGCCTTTTCACACTGCGCTATCTGCGCCTTCTCGGCCGGCATTCCCTGCACATCTATGTCTGGCATGTGCTGATCGTCTACATGGTCTATTATCTCGACGGCCGCACGCCGATGCTGTCGCAGCTGACCAAGACCACCATCGCCGCCGTCGCGCTTGCGCTGCTCAGCCTGCCGGCGCTGTGGCGCGAGCGCGACAAGCTTTTCGGCCGCGACGTTGTCGCCGTCGAAAAGCCGAAGACCCGGTAAAGAAAAGGGCGGAGCCGTCTCCGGCTCCGCCCTCAAACATCATCGCTTCCTGAAGCGGTCGCGTTACTTGCAATTGGCGCAGAAGCGCTGGATGCGCTTGCAGGCTTCTTCCAGCAATTCTTCCGACGTCGCATAGGAAATGCGGAAGTTCGGGCCGAGACCGAAGGCCGAACCGTGAACGACGGCCACGCCTTCCGATTCCAGGAGCTCCGAAACGAAATCCTCGTCCGTCTCGATGACCTTGCCGGTCGGCGCGGTCTTGCCGATCAGGCCGGCGCAGGACGGGTAGACGTAGAAGGCGCCTTCCGGCGAAGGGCACGAAATGCCGGTTGCCTGGTTCAGCATCGAGACGACCAGATCGCGACGGCCTTCGAAAATCTTCTTGTTCGCCGGAATGAAGTCCTGTGTGCCGTTCAGCGCCTCGACGGCAGCCCACTGGGCAATCGAGCTGGCGCCCGAGGTCTGCTGGCCCTGGATCATGTCCATGGCCTTGATCAGCTGCAGCGGGCCGGCTGCATAGCCGATACGCCAGCCGGTCATGGCATAGGCCTTGGACACACCGTTCATGGTCAGGGTGCGATCGTAAAGCTTCGGCTCGACCTCGACCGGGGTGGCGAACTTGAAGTCGCCATAGGTCAGGTGCTCATACATGTCGTCGGTCAGGATCCAGACATGCGGATGCTTGACGAGAACGTCAGTCAGCGCCTTCAGCTCGTCATGCGAATAGGCCGCACCCGACGGGTTGGACGGCGAGTTGAAGACGAACCACTTGGTCTTCGGCGTGATCGCCTTGTCCAGGTCTTCGGCCTTCAGCTTGAAATTGTTTTCCTGGGTCGTGGCGACGAACACCGGCGTACCGCCGCACAGCGACACCATTTCCGGATAGGAAACCCAGTAGGGCGTCGGGATGACGACTTCGTCGCCCGGGTTCAGCGTCGCCATGAAGGCGTTGAACAGGATCTGCTTGCCGCCGGTGCCGACGATGGTCTGGTCCGGGGTGTAGTCGAGATTGTTCTCGCGCTTGAATTTGGCGGCGATCGCCTTGCGCAGTTCCGGAATGCCCGAAACCGGCGTGTACTTCGTCTCGCCGCGGTTGATCGCGTCGATGGCTGCCTGCTTGATGTTGTCGGGCGTATCGAAATCCGGCTCGCCGGCGCCGAGACCGATCACGTCACGGCCTTTGGCTTTCAGCTCGCGCGCTTTCTGGGACACGGCGATGGTGGCGGAAGGCTTTACACGAGAAAGGGCGTCGGCAAGGAAGGCCATGATGATCGATCCTGGATCTGTTGAAACCGCCGGTTTCTCTTGGCGCGGGACGACTGGAACCGGCGTGAAGCTCTATGTCGGACTTGGCCGGGTCTTTCAAGCACAAACGCGTCATGGAGACAGGATTTTCAGACACCTTCCGCAGCCTGCCGCCAACAGGCCAAGCCGCGCGAAACGGCCGCAAGGCGCTGGCCATCGGCGTTTCGGGGGAAAATCGACATGGCGCCTGCCCGCATGACCGGCTTGAGCCCCATCCGGGAGCCTTGGAAAACCACCATTTTTGGGTGCAACCCGAAGATATTAACGGTTAACATCCGCCATGTCGTAATTCGCACAATTTTTTCCCGAATACTCCTCAGGAGGGCAAATTGTGATTTTATTGCGCTTTTGACGTTCCAATGCATCGCTGGCGATCAATTTTTTACCCGCCTTGGGTAATTTTGATCCATACTATGCGTAAATCGACGGAAAATATTGCGCCAGTGCGCCCTGTTCAGCGCACCGGGATCGTAAAAGTTTTGCTTGCCAATTTTTTACAAAGGCTTCACTGTGCCATCGTTCGGGCATTTTACGAACATTGGGAAGACCTTAACAATGAATGCGCGCCGGAGACGCAAGAAGATCCGGGCGATCCGGTGAAGTCGAAACCCGAGGGAAATCGCTTCGCCGTTCGCGGTAATACAGGACCTTTCCTCACATTTCGAGAACTGCCTGCCCCACGCCCGCTAGGGCAAGATAGTAATGCTGCCCGGTCTGACACGGGCAGAGAGAAAAGGACCTGACGCATGGCCGAGACTGGCACTGTAAAATTCTTCAATACTGACAAGGGCTTCGGCTTCATCAAACCCGACAACGGTGGCGCCGACATCTTCGTGCATATTTCCGCCGTTCAGGCTTCCGGCCTGTCGGGACTGTCTGAAAACCAGAAGGTAAGCTTCGACACGGAACCGGATCGTCGCGGCAAGGGCCCGAAGGCCGTCAATCTGCAGATCGCCGGCTGAGCCTCAACCGAGGCATTTCGTTCAAGTTGAAGCCCGGCAGAAATGCCGGGTTTTGTCATTCAGGCTTCGTTCATGATGGCAAGAATAGTTTGGTCTCATCGAAAGGGCCGACATCGTCGCCCGCTGAACGAGGAAACGAATGATGCATGCGATGATCAAATCCGCCGTTCTGTCCGTCGCCGTCGCGGCTGCGACGTTGACGTCGATTGCACCGGCATCGGCTGGAGATTATTACCGCCGCCATCACCGTGGTGACGGCATTGCGCTCGGCGCGGCCGGTCTCGCCGCCGGCGTTCTGCTCGGCTCGGCGCTCGCCAGCCGCCCGCGTTATGTCGAAGAAGGCCCGGTCTACGTCGAACCCGACTATGTCGAACCGGTTCCGGTCTACCAGCCGCGCGCTCGCGTCTATGTCGAGGATCCCGGCTATGTCCAGCCGGTGCGCGAACTGCGTCCCTGGTCGCAGGCCTGGCGCCGTTATTGCTCGGATCGTTACCGCAGCTTCGACCCCAGCACCGGCACCTTTGTCGGGTATGATGGCCGCGAGCATTTCTGCACTGCCGGCTAAGCTGAGAAGGCGGACGGATAATATCGAGCGCCGGCCTGAAGGCCGGCGCTTCTTTATTTAAAGACCGCGCAGGAAGGGATTGGTGCGGCGCTCCTCGCCGATCTGGCCACCGGGGCCGTGACCGCAGATGAAGCCGACCTGATCGCCAAGCGGCAGAACCTTGTCGCGGATCGAATCCAGCAATTGCTGATGATTGCCGCCCGGCAAGTCGGTACGACCGATGGAGCCGCTGAACAGCACGTCGCCGAGATGGGCGAAGCCCTGCTTGCGGTTGAAATAGATCACATGGCCGGGCGCATGGCCGGGGCAATGATAGACTTCGAAGACGTGATCGCCGAAGGAGACGGTATCCCCGTCCGCAAGCCATTGGTCGGGCACGACATTGCGCACCGCCATCGGCACATTGAACATCTTCGACTGCTTTTCGAGGCCGCTAAGCAGCGGCAGGTCGTCCTTGTGCGGACCGACGACCTTGACGCCCAACGCCTCGCGCAATTCGTCGGCGCCGCCGGCATGGTCGATGTGGCCATGCGTCAGCCAGATCGCCTTGACGTCGATGCCGTTCTCCTCGAGCACCTGCAGGATAACCTCGACATCGCCGCCGGGATCGACGACGACGCCTTCCTTGGTGTCGGTGTCGAACAGAACAGTGCAATTCTGCTGGAAGGGTGTAACCGGAATCACCCCGGCCTGTAGCATGCCCATACGCCTCTCCTTTTGGGAAATCCGAAGAGGCATATAGACGCTGGATCAGGCTTTGGACAATAAAAACTCAGAAATCGCCGGCAATGACCGTCTGGTCGGCATGGGCAGATGGCGTCGGCAGATTGACGGCGGCAACCAGCAATCCGGCGACCAGAAGCTTTGCGGCGAAAACGGTATAGAGAACCGGTTTCAAGGCTGCGTTTACCTGCGGCTCGCGCTTGGCGGCGGTGGTGATGGTGGTCATGATCCTCTCCTGCGTATCGATCGTGTTGTCGCCCTTGGTTCACTAACGTTTAAAGGCTTCATTCGATCCCGCTGTTTCCCAAGAAACATGCAAATACCGCTCGACTGCTCAGCCACGGTAAAACCTGCTATTTTCGTTTGTGTTTTCAGTCGCGTTGCATAACGTGCAACCGCGCATGCATTTTCGACGATGCAGCCAAAGACGAAAAAGACGAAAGGAAACGACGAGGTGTCAGCGCACATGCGGGCGAAAGCCGTGAAAGAGGAGTTGCTGGAAACGGCGCTGCAGGACACCGATACGATCGATTTCGAAATCATCGAGCAGTTCTTCTTCGCCTATCGCGATTTCGTCTCCGATCCGGATGCGATCCTTTCCCATAGCGGTTTCGGCCGCGCCCATCACCGCGTGGTGCATTTCGTCAACCGCGAACCCGGCATGACGGTGGCGACGCTTCTGGATACGCTGAAGATCACCAAGCAGAGCCTTGCGCGCGTCTTGAAGCAATTGATCGATTCCGGCTATATCCGCCAGGTCGCAGGGCCGGAGGATCGCCGCCAGCGCAAGCTCTATCCGACGGCGAAGGGCCGAACCCTGGCGCTGGCGCTGGCGGAGCCGCAATCCCGCCGCATCGCGCGGGCATTCGAGAAGGTGCCGGCGGACATGCGGCCCGGCATCAAGCTTTTCCTTGAGGGCATGCGCGATAAATAAACCCGCTGGACATCATTCACACTCCGGTCAGGCCATGACGACGACACCGAAAACGCCCCTTTCCGACGACGCCGCCCATCTGCTGGTCGTCGATGACGACAAGCGCATCCGCGCCCTGCTCAACCGTTATCTGGTCGAGCAGGGATTTCGCGTCACCGTGGCGGCGGACGCGGCCGAGGCGCGACGCAAGCTGAACGGGCTGGATTTCGACCTGATCGTGCTCGACGTGATGATGCCCGGTGAGACCGGCCTGTCGCTCACCCAGAGCCTGTCCGAGATCAAGAAAGTGCCGATCATCCTGTTGACGGCCCTTGCCGAGGCCTCCTCGCGCATCGCGGGGCTGGAGGCCGGCGCCGATGATTACCTGCCGAAACCCTTCGATCCGCGCGAACTGGTGCTGCGCATCAACAACATCCTGCGCCGCAACATCCCCGCCAACACGCCGAAGATCGAACAGGTGATGTTCGGTCCCTATACCTTCTCGATCTCGCGCAAGGAGTTGAAGAAGGCGGCCGAAATCATCCGCCTCACCGACCGCGAGCAGGATATCATGCTGCTCTTCGCGCTGCGCGCCGGCGAGACCATTCCGCGCCACGAACTGGTCGGCAACGATTCCGATGTCGGCGAGCGCACCATCGACGTGCAGATCAACCGCCTCAGGCGCAAGATCGAGGACGATCCGGCCAACCCCGTCTGGCTTCAGACCGTGCGCGGCATCGGTTATCGCCTGAGCATCGATTGAGGATCAGGCAGATGGCGCTCACCGACGTCTTGCGCAGGGAACAGGAACGCGGCGGCTCGGCCCTGCGATACATGACGCGCTGGCTGCGCCGTCGCCTGCCGACCGGCCTTTACGCCCGCTCGGTGCTGATCATCATCCTGCCGATGGTGCTGTTGCAGACGGTGGTCGCCTTCGTTTTCATGGAACGCCACTGGCAGATGGTGACCGAACGCCTGTCGACGGCCGTGACCCGCGACATTGCCGCCGTCATCGACCTGATCGGCGTCTATCCCGGCGAAAAGGATGTCGGCGAAATCATCCGCATCGCCCGCGAACGGCTGAACCTGACGATCTCCATCGAGCCCGGCGGCGAATTGCCGGCACCGCGCCCGAAACCCTTCTTCTCGATCCTGGACGAGATCCTCTCCGACGAGATCAACCAGCAGATCCACCTGCCCTTCTGGATCGATACGGTCGGGGATTCGCGGCTGGTCGAGATCCGCATCCAGCTCGAGGGCAAGGTGCTGCGCGTCTTTGCCCGCCGCAGCCAGACCTACGCGTCCAATACCCATATTTTCATCCTGTGGATGGTCGGCGCCTCGCTGGTGCTGATCCTGATTTCGCTTCTCTTCCTGCGTGGCCAGATCCGGCCGATCCTGTCGCTGGCGCAGGCAGCGGAAAGCTTCGGCAAGGGTCAGAAATCGCCCGACTTCTCGCCACGCGGCGCCGACGAGGTGCGCCGCGCCGGCCTCGCCTTCATCCTGATGCGCGAACGCATCGAGCGCCAGATCGAGCAACGCACCGCGATGCTGACCGGCGTCAGCCACGATTTGCGCACCATCCTCACCCGCTTCAAGCTGCAACTGGCGCTCGCCGGCGACAATCCCGACCTGCAGGGCATGAGCGACGATGTCGAGGATATGCAGACGATGCTGGAAGGCTATATGGCCTTTGCCAAGAGCGAGAGCGAGGAAATGGTCGGCATGGTCAGCCTCGCCAGCCTGTTCGACAAGCTGCAGGCGGATGCACAGATGCATGGCAAGACGCTGACCTATCGCATCGACGGCGAGGACGAGGTGCAGGTGCGTCCCAACGCCTTCTCCCGCCTCGTCACCAATCTCGCCACCAACAGCCGCCGCTATGCCAGCCGGCTGGACATGGATGCGCGCCACAGCGCCAAGTGGCTGACCATCACTTTCGATGACGACGGCCCCGGCATTCCCGAAGCGTCCCGCGACGACGTGTTCAAGCCGTTCTTCCGCCTGGACGAGGCGCGCAATCTCGA
>CAMFHE010000087.1 GCA_945952045.1 uncultured Rhizobium sp. | reverse complement strand
CTGTATTGACGGAAAGGCGCGTCCGGATCTGCGTGGAGATCTCCTGCCGACCGTCACGGAATGTCCAGAACCGATTTGACAGCAGTCCTTCGAAGGCGATGCAGTCCCGGTTCGCCAGGTCGCGGGGATGGGTGGGACCAGTGTTGCGTCTCAGATAATCCGGGTTGGCATAAACGGTGGTGCGGATCGAGCCGACGCGAATGGCGATCAGGCTACTGTCAGCAAGATGACCAATCCGAAGCGCCACGTCGATCTGCTCGTCTGCGAGGCTGACCGATCTATCGCTCATCGCCAGACGGATATTGATGTCGGGAAACGCCTTGAGAAAATCCGTGATAACGGGCAGTACATGCAGGCGGCCGAAAACGATCGGTGCGGTTATCGTCAAATCCCCACGCGGGCTGACATATTCACCAGAGGCACGACGTTCCGCTTCTTCGACACGCCCCAGGATTTCCCGCGCGGCGCCCACATAGCTTTCGCCCGCCTCGGTCAAAAGGACCCTTCGGCTGGTGCGCGTGATCAGGCGCACCCCGAGATGCGCCTCGAGCTCCGAAATCTTGCGGCTGACGGTCGGCAGTGGCGAATGCAACGCTCTGGATGCGGCGGAGAGGCTGCCGCCTTCAACCACTGCGATGAACACGGACATGGCGTCGAGACGATCCATCGATCATTCCAGAATTCGAGAGGATACCTTTTCGAATATCCATCTACTACAGAAATGCGGATACCAATAGCTTCCTTGCTGTCATCGACGCTTTTGTTCGGCGCTTCAAAGGAGCCTTTCATGAAACTCTACAATTTCCCGCTTTCCGGCCACGCCCATCGCGCTTTGCTGTTCCTGTCGCTGCTAGGCGTCAAGGCAGACGTCATCGACGTGGATCTGGCAAATGGCGCTCATAAGGCGCCGGATTTCCTCAAGCTCAATTCCTTCGGTCAGGTTCCGGTTCTCGACGACGAGGGGCTCGTCGTTGCCGACTCCAATGCCATTCTCGTCTACCTGGCCACCAAATTCGGCCGCAAGGATTGGTTGCCGGATGATCTCCACTCCGTCGCCAAGATCCAGAAGTGGCTCTCTGTTGCTGCGGGCGAGATTGCCTACGGACCTGCTGCGGCGCGCCTGATCACGGTATTCAACGCTGACTTCCGTGCCGACGAGGTGATAGCCCGCGCTCACCATATTCTCGGTCTGATCAACCTGGAACTCGAGCAGCATCGGTTCATCGTCGGTGACCGACCAACCATCGCAGATATCGCGCTCTACAGCTACATCGTCGGCGCACCTGAAGGAAACGTTGATCTGACGCCACATCCGGAAGTCCGTCATTGGCTGGCTCGCATCGAGGCACTGCCCGGGTTCGTGCCGTTCCCGAAGACGGCGATCGGTCTCGCTGCCTGACCACGAGGAAGCGGCCGGTCCACTCCGGTCGCTTCCTTTCTGAATAGGAGGCATCATGTTGCAGAAATCAGGTTTGATTGACGCCGCTTCGCCGCGTTCTCCCTGGCACAAGGGTGAGCTTGAATTGCAGCGCCATGCAGGCGTTGCTGAGCAGATGGATACGGTCGGGCGCAAATTCGTGCGGCATTTCCTGCTCGATCAGCATCGTGAGTTTTTCCCGCTCATCTCGTTCATCGCCGTCGGAACTGTCGATCGCCGGGGCGTTCCGTGGGCGACGATCCGCTGTGGTGAGCCGGGTTTTCTGAATTCTCCCGATCCACAGACGCTCGACATCGACGCGATCCGCGATCCGGCCGATCCGGCGGAAGAGGGCATGGATGACGGTGATCCTGTCGGGTTGCTTGGCATTGATCTCATCACGCGACGTCGCAACCGGATGAACGGAACGATCGTGCGCAGCGGGAATGATCGATTTTCCGTTGTCGTAGATGACAGCTACGGGAACTGCCCACGCTATATCCAGAACCGGCATTTCCGGTTTGTCAGGGATCCGGCCGAGCTATCTTCGTCAGCCCCCCTCGTTTCGGACCGACTCGATGACCGCGCGCGTCAGATCATAAGGGCAGCCGATACGTTCTTCGTCGCCTCCTACACCGACCGCGAAGGCGAGGGCCGGCAGGTCGACGTTTCCCATCGTGGCGGAAGGCCGGGCTTCGTACGCATCGATGCGGATGGCGGACTGACAATCCCGGATTTCAACGGCAACCTCTTCTTCAATACGCTTGGCAATTTCCTCGTCAATCCGCGCGCTGGCCTACTGTTCCTTGATCACGAAACAGGGGACGTGCTGCAAATTGCCGGCAGAACGGAGATCATTCTGGACAGTCCGGAAATTGCGGCCTTCGAGGGCGCCGAACGGCTCTGGCGGGTCATCCCTGAAATGGTCGTGTTGCGGTCCGACGCGCTGCCTCTGCGATGGACGTTTGCGGAAAACGGAATGTCGCCAAGCATCCTTCTGACCGGTACCTGGCAGGAGGCGGAAGCCCGACTGCAGGGGGCTGCCAAGGCGAGGACGTGGCGGCGGTTCCGCATCGAACGAATCGTTGCCGAAAGCGCCACAATCCGTTCTTTTTATCTGGCACCGGTGGATGGCGAGGCGCTCATCCCCCATTTGGCCGGCCAGCATCTGCCGATCCGGATCGCCGATGGCTGTGAATTCATTCGTCGAAGCTATACGCTGTCGAGCGCACCCTCCGATCGATATTATCGGCTGAGCGTCAAGCGTGAGGGAAGGGCGTCCATTCTTCTGCATGGCATGCGGGTGGGTGACGAGATTGAGACACTCGTGCCTACCGGTGCCTTCACCATCAATGCAATGGAGCGTAGCCGGCCTGCCGTTTTGCTCGCGGCTGGCGTCGGTATCACACCTCTATTGTCGATGCTTCGCCATGTCGTCCACGAGGGTGATCGGACACGCCACCGCCGCCCTGTCTGGCTGTTCAGATCGTCGCGCACAGTTGAAGAAAGACCTTTTGATGCCGAGATCGCGGAGTTGGTTGAGCGTGGGCATGGTTCAGTCCGCGATCTCCGGATCCTGAGTGGGCCCCCCTCTGCCGAAGAGGGAAGTTATGACATAACAGGCCACATCGACATGGAGCTGCTAAAGGCGCATTTGCCGTTCGGTGACTATGATTTTTATCTCTGCGGACCGGCCTCCTTCATGCAGTCGATCTATGATGGCTTGCGGCGATTGAACATAACCGATGAGAGAATACATGCCGAGCCCTTCGGGCCATCCGGCCTGAAGCGTGAGGCCGAACCAGGTCTACGCCCCGCTTCCACTCTGCCCGCTGCTACAGAGCCGGTCCGGGTGATTTTCGCACAATCGGGGAAGGAGGCACGCTGGAAGCCGGGTGACAGTGCATTGCTCGATCTTGCCGAGAAGCGCGGATTGGAGCCGCCGTTTGGTTGCCGAACCGGCCACTGTGGCGAATGCAAAACGAAGATATCGAAGGGAGGGGTCAGCTATCTTTCTAGGCCTGTCCACCCGGTCGCAAACGACGAGGCCTTGATCTGTTGCTCGGTCCCGGCGGCTGGCGGAGACCTTCATGTCGATCTCTGATTGTTAACCGGTCTCAAGTTATTGAAATTACGATACGTTATGTCTCTCCATCTAGGGGGCGTCGGTTGTCATCTCTTCAAGAGCTGTTGCATCGGAGGCTTTCAGGTGCCGGTCGTTGAAGGTGGCCGCCTCTCCAGAGCAGAATCTGATCAGTGTGCTCTATGGTCGAGAGTTTGCGAACCACAATCACCAGTGTTTTGGACTTGGCCAGTTCAGTAAGTGCCTCCCGAACGGCAAGCTCATTCGTCGAGGCCATGGCGGCGGCGCTTTATCGAGCGTACCTATTCGGTCTGTTCTATCGCTGAGAAATCCATCGATCGAAAATCGGCCTCATATTGATCCAGGGCCGAGGGAAATTTCGCGGGCGTCCGGAACCAGCAGCCGCGTGGGATCGTGACTGATTTCCACCATGGCGAAGGAACAATCACTGCGGCATTTGTCGACGAGATCGCATGCGCGTTTCCAGGCAGCATGATCCAGACCACCCAGTGCCTCGTCCAGAAAGAAAATGTCGGGACGAACGACGAGGCAGCGGACCAAAGCGACGCGCTGCGCCTCGCCTTTGGACAGATTGGCCACACCGCTATCACGCAACTCGCCGATCGCCAGTGTCTCGAGCATTCTCTCCAGCGGCTGGCGGGCATCCGGTGCGACAAAAAGCAGGTTCTCCATCACGCTGAGCTGCGGCAGCAGACGCGGCTCGGCAAAGGCCATCCCCACGCGAGATGAAAAAGTCGTGACCTTCCCGGAAGTAGGGCGCTCCAGGCCTGCGATCAACCGCATCAGACTTGTCTTGCCCGCGCCGCTTGGTCCAGTCAGCCGAATGCTTTCGCCCCTACGAATGTCCAGGCTAATATCCTGGAAGGCAGGTTTCGGGCTACACGGATAATGGAGGCCAACCCTCTCGGCCGAAAACAGGATCATCGGGAACGCCTCCGGGGCAGGACAAAGGAGAGCATGGCATCCGTCATACCGATCAGAACGAGGATGACGATGATCAGCGCGAAAAGCCGGTCGGTCTGCAGCCAGCTCTGGGCCCGTTGCACAGCCGCGCCCAGTCCCTCAGAGCCGGCCAAAAGCTCTGTCAGCAGGGTCACGCGCAATGCATTGGCTACCGCGATCCGAAGCGCAGGGCCCAAGGCGGTCCAGACGGCGGGTAGGACGACACGGTGAAGTCTGCGCAACACCGGTACGCGAAAGATCCGCGCCACCTCCTGCAATTGCGGATCGACCGCTTGCATGCCCTCGGCAACGGCGATCTGCATCACCGGTACGAGGAGTGCTGCGACGGTCAGAACGACCGTGACGCTGCCGCCATCGAACCACAGAATGCAAAGGATGGCGAGGATCGGCGCCGGCATGCCCAGCAAGATCAGTCGCATCGGCGTAAGCAGGGCCGAAACCAGCGGCCATCGCCATCCTGCAAGTCCGAGCGCGGACCCGAAAACAATGGCCAAAACCAGGCCGGCCGCGGCCCGCGCGAGGCTCGGCAACAAGGTGTCCTTCCAGAACGACCCTTCGCCGATCAGTTTTACGAGAGCGTCAGCAACGGTCGTTGGCCCCGGCAGGATTGCGGGCAGGCTCTCCCGCGCAGCAAGCGCCCAGACAGCCAGCAGCAGGACTGCACCGGCGAGGAGAACCAGCCGCTGTTTCATTCGCCGAAGAAATCCGGGTTCGGTAGCCTGCCGCCGATGGCCGCCGGTTCGATTTCAAGGATTGCCGCGTAAAATTCCCGCAGCACCGCAGCCCGTTCCGGCATCGGCAAGTCGATGGCTTTTATCCGCGTAAAACCTTCACTGGCCGCCGCCATATCCGGGAAATATTGCGCCAGAAGTGCTGCAGCCGAGCCGGGATCGCCGGCGATGCGGGCGAAGGCGGCGCGATAGGCCTCGCGGATTTCGGGCCTTTTCCCGAATTGAGGATTGGCGATTACCACGCCGGCGGGCGGGCAATCCGCAAGCGCCGTCGCATCGCGCCATAACCGGCAAAGATCAGCGCGGCGCGAAAGCGCCTTGTCTCTGTCGAGCGCCAGCGTCGCCATGGGTTCGGCCAGCATGGCGGTATCGACCTTTCCGGCCAGCAGCAGCTGCATGCCGGCAACGAGACTTCCTGTGTAGTTCGGCTGCCATGTGCCGGTGCCCGGCTCGGCGATGCGGCGCATCATCAGGTCGGGAAGATAGCCCTTGAACGGCAGCGCGAGGGATCGACCCTTCAGATCGGAAAGGCGGGAAATGGATTCCCCACGACCGACCAGCGACACGCTGCCCTCGGTCACCGTCGCCGAAACGACATCGAGATCGATACCGCTTGCGGAGAAGATTGCTGCGGTCGGGGAAGGCGCGACGGCCAGGAGGGGCGTTGGCTCCATGACCATCTTGCGCAGCTGCTCCGGATTGGCCCAGGGCTGGAAGATGAAACGCACGCCTTCCACGGGCTGGGTCTCGGCTAGCTCGATCAGAGGTGCGCTCTCCCAGATCGGCGGGCCGGAGAGCAGGATGTCCTCGGCAAGCGCGGGCAGGGTGGATAGCAGAAATGCGAGGGCAGAGAGAAGGGAAAAGCCTCGCATATCAGACCTCCTTGCGGGCGGCGTCCAGCCGGAAGCGGCCGAACGGAGTGGAAAGCAATTCCGACGTGGCATTGACCAGCCCGGCCGTCGCCATCGCTGCCGCGATCTCGCCGTCGGCGAAGGATACGTCGCCCTGCCGCAATGCCGGGATCAGCCGACCGAGAACATGTTCGGCTGGCCCCGTCCGGTCGTCGGTCAGCGCCTCGTGAAAACTGACGAGCACGCCGCCGGGCGTCAGCCGCTCGGCCAGTCTCCTGATCAGGACAGGGAGGCCCTGATCGTGGAAATAGAGCGTCATCGAACACCAGATGATATCGAAACGGCCATCCGGCAGTTCTCTGTTGTAGTTGCCCGGCACGACAGTCACCGGCAGTCCGTGTAAATCGTCAGCGATCCGTTTCGCAACCGGCGGCAGGTCAAACAAGGTGATGTCGAGTTCCGCGCGCTGCGACAGAAGGCTCCGTGCCAGAACGGCGGAACCGGCGCCCACCTCAAGCAGGCGGCTGGCGTTCGCCCATTCCGGCAGGCCCGTGAGGCACGGTTCCATGGCGTCCGCGGCAATCGCGTTGTGGAAGGCTGCGAGCGAACGATGGTTCGCGTCCCAGTGCGCATCGTCGAACAGGCGTGGGCCTTGAGCGCCGGCAGTGCCGCCGATGAGTTCGCCGAACCGTCCAAGACCTGCGTGGCGAGTTTGTGCCATTGAGCGCAGCGTTTCGCGCATGTCGCGCGCGCTGCCCGCCGTGACGAAGGGGAGAATGTCTGGCGTTGTGCGAAATCCGGCGTCATTCCTCTCCATGAACCCCGCCGCGACCAGTGCGCGAAGGGCAAGCCATAGCGATGCGGCCGGCAGGCCGGTTCGCTCGGCCAGAAGATCGGGTGTGGCGGCTGCCCGGCAAAGGTCGAACAATCCGGCTTCGAGCGTCCATTCCAGCAACGCATAGCGGATGGGGCCCTCGAGCGTTTCCAGAAGAAGGCCTGCTCCGGAGCGGCGTTCAGGCGTCACCATTTTACGCGCCAGTTCATACCGATGGTGCGGGGGCTGCCATCTTCGACGACCACGCCACGCAGTGTGCTGGCCGCTGCGCTGTAATATTCTTCGTCGAAAAGGTTCTTCACCCAGAGGGTGAGTTCGCCCTTGCCGAGCTTGCGCGAGACTTCGGCATCCACCGTCATGAAACCCTTCTGCTTGACGGTGTTGCCTGGATCGAACCAGTAGCTTCCCGAACCGTTCAGACTGACGCGGCCGCGCCACACCTCGCCTTGGTGCGAGAGCGAAAGGCCCCAGGTGGTTTCAGGCGCTATTGGCAGATCATTCCCGGACCAGTCGACCCCAACCAGTGCTCCGGTGGCAGGATTCATCGAGGTTGTCTGGAAGGAGGTGGCGCGCGCGCGCTGCCAGCCGGCATTGGCGGCAATTTCCCATCCGTATGCGAGCGGCGTGGAGAGTTCCGCCTCGATCCCGTAGCTCCTCGCTTCGCCCGCGTTAGAAATATACTGCGCAGCGCCTGGAATGGTCTCGGTTATCTGCTTGTCCTTGACCGTGGTCTGAAAAGCGGCGAGGCTCAACATCGCGCCGGTCGAAAACTCATGTTTGATCCCGACCTCGGCGTTCCAGCTATATTCTGCTTCATATGCGAGACTGGTCGCGCTGTTGGCGAAGCCATAATTGTAGCCCGCCGGCATATAGCCGCGAGCGTAGCTGCCATGCAGTGTCGTTGCGTCCGTCAGATCGTAAGACGCCGTAAACTTGGGCAGAAGAGCTGTCGAGGTTTCGTTGGCGTCGTACCGTAGGCTTGCCATTGGCGAGGAGAATTGTTGCCAGCCATCAGAGGAGATGTAGTCGACGCGCAGTCCTGCGCCCAGGCGCAAGCGTTCGGTGAGCGAGTACTCCGAGAAGCCGTAGATCGCCGCACCTGTCCGATCGATTTCCGTATGGCGGTCGGTCGACATGGAGCCGAGATTGAAATCGGCGTCGGTCGCCTGTCTGAAGGCGTTAACGCCGAGCGTCCATTTCCATGGGCCTTCGGTCGTTGACGTCAAACGGACGTCCTGCGACACGGTCCGGTCGCTCACATCCAATGTCGTCACGCCAAGCGGCAGGGGCGAGCTATCGAAATCAAGCACGAATGTCCGGTCGAACGTGGTGAGACCGGTAATTGCCGTGAGGTCGAAACTCTCAAAGCTGGCGCCATATTCCAGCGCGGTTATCGAGCTGCGCCGGCTTTCCCATGATGGATTGGAATAGATGCTTTCATAGCGGTCGGTTGCCAGCGGTCCATTGATGTAGCGGAACTGCTCCTTATTGAACTTCTGATCTTCCGCTACGGTGGTCAGCTTCAGGTATCCGCCATCGTCCAGCGCCCATTCAACGCCGGCAAAGCCGGTGACACGTCTGTCTTTGCCGCCATCGTCGGCTCCGGTCGCTGGATTGTTGATCACACCGGGATCCCGAGTGAATTCCAGCCCCAAGGACAGGGCCGGCCCATTTTCCGGTCGGCCGGACCACAAGATGGAGCCGATGCCTCCAACCGGACGAGCTCCCGCGTCGGAACCTTGAACGCCGACGTTGACCTCTCCGCCTTCGCGGCTGCCGGGCGAGACCGTGTCAAACGAAAGGAGACCAGCTTCCGAATTTCTGCCGAAGATTGTGCCCTGCGGACCCTTCAGAAGCGTCACGTTTTCCGCGCCAAAGAAATGTGGCAGCTGGATAGCGCCAAGCGGCAACGGAACACCGTTGACCATAAAGCCAACGGGGTCGGCCAGCGCGTTGTCGAAGGCCGACATGCCTCGCACCACGAGCCGTTCCTGTGAATTGGCGCGCTGGAAGACGGTGTTGGCGGAGCGTCCCGCAACGGCATCCAGATCCGGCGACAACGGGCGGGATAGAGCTTCCTCATCGAGAACAGTGGCTGTCGCCGCTGCCTTGCGAGCCAGTTCCTCCCAGGAATTGGCGAAAACCGTTATCGGTTCAAGCACGGTCGTGTTCTCCTGGGCACAAACGGTGACCGGCAGGAGGCCACCGACAATTGCGCTTGTCAGACCGAGCAGTGCGGTATGGCGCGTCAAAATTCGCGAAGAGTATGAAAGGGACATGAACGGCCTCCTGGTTGAGACGGTGCGTGCCATGTCGTTGATACGAACTCTTGAACTTGACGAAAATACTCTTGAATATCGTGAAAGAGACTAGGAATTTTGGTGTTGGGCGCGGCGCCACGCACTTGCGGTCATGCCGTATCGCTTGCGAAAGGCGTTCGAAAGATGGCTGGCATCGGAAAATCCACATTCGCTGGCAATGTCAGTGAAACTCCGGTCCGTCTTACGGACGAGGCCCTCGGCCACTTCCAACCTCAATGCGCGCAGGCGTTCAAAGACGGTCGTCCCTGTGAGGGATCGGAAAATCTGGTTGAGTGTGACATGACTTAGCCCGGCGGTCCGCTCGATATCCGACATGGCGATCGTCTCAGCGAGATGTTCGCCAAGGAATGCGATCACGCGCTCTACCAGCAGCGCATGATCATGAACCGGTCCGCCCGGATCCGGTGCAAAAGTCAATTCCTCCAGCGCATGGCCTACCAGCGCCATGCACTGCCCTTCCTTGCGCAGGATCGCCGCCGGATCAGTGCGACCGTCGCGCAGGGTATCCAATGTTGTGTTGCCTGGAACGGGCAAGCGCAGACGGCGGAACGGCGCATTCTCCGGCAGCGCGTGGTCGAGCACTGCGACAAGTTCCGGCGGCAGCCGGGAAACGGTCAGCGCAATCACAAGGTTCGAGCAGCCGTCACCTTTCTCCACAATTCGCTGCAGCTTCCTGCCGCCCGAACGGATGATCCAGCCTTGGCCGTTTGAGATATAATGTGCCTGCCCGCAGGGGTCGATTAGTCGCATGCGGCCCGAAAGGTTGAAAGCAAGGATCAATTGGTCGGCTGGCCGCCGGATGTCATCTTCATGGCGGATCATTGAACCAAAGTGGCTGTGCGCCAAGACCAAGCCTGCGTTTATTCGAAGGATGTCAACATGAGTATGACGCGAGAGACCGGGCAACGAAACGTTGGTGGTCTCGCCAGCTTCGAACGGCATAAACTGATGTGGTTCGATTAAGCTCATGCTTGTTATCCTAATGCCGGCACTCGATGAGATCCCAATCGCGCTTTATCGAGACGGCTGTCGTCTTTTGGCGCAGCGGTCGACGATTAAATACTTGAATATTTTAGTCAGGTAAACAGATGCTGCTTTGGTGTTTGGGGTTGCGCTGATGCAGGGGCAACGGCAAGCGCTCTGCGCGAATGCATGGTCGTGGATATTCCGATGACAGTGGATCAGATCCGCTATTTCGCAGCGGCGCTCCGTGCCGACAGGAGCGATTTCTTGCCGCCCGCGTGCTCAACAGCTTAAGCTGGCGGATAGACGAGCAGGGTCAGCGTAGAAGGCCGCTGCCTTCGAAATCGTCCCAGCCCTCAAGCGCCTCAGTTGACGAAGGCTTCGAAGCGGCCGAGGGTTTCGCCTTCTTCTTCAAGGTGCGGGTGAGCTTCGCCTTGTAGGCGGCCTCACGGCGTTTTTCAGCCTTTGCTTCGGCATCCTCCACGCGCCATTCGTCGACGGCGCCCCGATCGAGAAGATCTTCCACGACCTTGGGATCGAAGACGTGGAAGGTGATCCTTTTGGCGCGTCCGTTCAATCTGACTGTCCGCGTGCCGGCGCTGGGCAGGCGCCCGTCGGCCAGCCAGCGATGGCGTTCGCTTGTCTTGATCGTGAGGATATCCTGGATCTCCCGTGGGATAACGGGAAGGGTGTCGAGCTCGCTCATCGTCTGGGCAATGATGCCGACAGCCGCCTTGAACTCGGTTTTTGCAGCCGCAGGCATCGCCAATGTCACTTCGCCGGCGTCAAGCTCGACCGACTTTTTCGACACCGCCGGAAGCCTGGCGCGGATTTCAAGCAAGATGCCCTTGGCGCGCACTGCGGAACCCAATGTCGCAGACGCGGGCAACCTCCATGTGCGGATCAGTTCGATGTCGGGCTTTTCGGGTTTTGGCATGGCGCTTAGATGGGTGTGGTGGCGCGTCGCGTCAACGTGCGGTCGCCTTTGAGCTGGGAGTTGACGACGAGGCGCAGCGGACTGTCAACTCAGGCCCGCCGTCCGCTACCTGAATCCGTTCGCCCCAGTCGCGCATGCTCAGCAAGACCGGAGCCAGGGACCGGCCGAGATCTGTCAACTCGTACTCAACCTTTGGCGGGACCTCGGGATAGACAATTCTCGACACGATTCCATCCGCTTCGAGCTCTCGCAACTGCAGGGTCATCATGCGCGGCGTGGCGGCCTCTACAAGGCGGCATAGCGCATTGAACCGCAGCTTGCCGTCGAGGAGGTGAAACAGGATGACCGGCTTCCAGATGCCGCCGATAACGGAAAGGGTCGCCTCCACCGCGCATCCGGTTCGGCCTGCCTTGCGACGTTCGCGCCTGACGGAGACACTATCATTCATGATACTACATGCTCTCTTTGTGCGTACTTATCTCTGAAGACGTGTAGCTCTATCTTCGGTCCGTGAAAAGGAGATACTCTATGAGACGCTATATTCTGACTGGGACCGACACGCCGTTTGCAAACCTTGGAACGGGCGGCATCCGGGCGCCCGGAAAAGGCGAGATCACGGTTGACGTCAAGGCCGCGTCGCTCAACTATCGTGACCTCCTTGTCGCGAAGAATGTCAGTGGCTCCGTCCCCTTGTCGGATGGCGCCGGTGTGGTGTCGGCGATCGGCGAGGGTGTGAACGGCGTCGGCGTCGGTGATCGTGTGGTCATCGGCTTCATGCCAGGATGGACGGAAGGCGCGATCACCGAGGCGCGGAAAAACGCCAGCCTCGGCGGAAACGGTGTCGATGGTGTCCTCGCCGAACGGATTGTCGTTCCCGCAACCGGCGTGGTGAAAATTCCAGATACGATGTCGTTCGAGGAAGCGGCGACGCTGCCCTGCGCCGGGGTCACGGCATGGTCGGCGCTGTTTGAGCGACGCCCCCTCGAACCCGGCGAGACCGTGCTGCTGCTTGGGACAGGCGGTGTTTCCATCTTCGCGCTCCAGCTTGCGAAGAAGGCCGGCGCCCGGGTGATCATCACCTCCAGTTCGGACGCAAAGCTTGAAAGGGCGCGGTCTCTCGGAGCCGATGAGACCGTGAATTACCGACAGACGCCGGATTGGGAAAAGGAAGTCCTTCGCCTTACCGATGGTGTCGGCGCTGACTTTGCTGTCGACGTCGCCGGACCTGCGACCCTCAGCAAAACGCTGGCGGCGACCCGGTTCGATGGACGGATCTCGTTGATGGGCGTCCTCACCGGTTTCGACGGTCCCATCAATACGGCGGCCATTCTCGAAAGACGCATTACGCTTCAGGGCATCTATGTCGGTCCGGTCGCCACGCTCGCGAAACTCGTGAAGGCGAACCTCAAACCGCAAGTGGACAAGGTGTTCGATTTCGAGGACGCGAATTCGGCCTATGCCGATCTTCGGGATGCGGGGCATTTCGGCAAGTTGGTGGTGAAGGTCGGGTCCTGATCCTATCCCGACCCCGCAAGACTTCATGGGCCTGCGAAACTCGCGGCCCATGAAGCTTGATATCGAGCTTGCGCACATTTGCAGATGAGCGTTGAGGCAATGTCGCAACGAAGGGATGCCCATCGACTCTCGTATGGGGGCGGAAATGTCAGGATACGAGACATCCTCCCAATATCGACAGAACGTTCCCGCTCACCGCTTCGAGCGCATTGCGTCCGCCATCAAGCCTCCGATGCCGCCGCAGATGATCAGGACCATGCCGACCAGCGTCCAGACGTCCGGCACCTCGCCGAACAGCACGACACCCCAGAAGATTGCGAAGACCATGTAGCAATAGTCAAAGGCGGCAACGACTTCGGGCCGTGGGGACTGATAGGCCTTGGCCAAACCGATGGAGGTTCCGACCATCAGGATCGCCAGGACGGAAAGCATTCCCCAGTCACCTGTATCAGTCGGCTGCCAGGGTGCGAGCAGAACGGGAAAATCGGAATTCGGGGTCACCAGACCGGAGGTAAGGACGGCCATTGCCACAAGGCCGATGATCAGGAAGGTGACGTTCAGCCAGAAGCCGAGGACCACCGGAGGCACATCGTTGCTGCGCGCGCGCGTCATGATCGCTGCCACGGCATAGCACAAGGCCGCGCCGACGGGCATCAGAACGAGTGGGCTGAACGTCGCCGCGAACGGACAGACGATCACCAGAAGGCCGGCGAAGCCCGTAAGGATCGCTAGCCAATGATAGGACGTCACGCGATTGCCCAGCACGATGGCCGCAAGACCGACGATGAACAGAGGCGCCGTATAGAAAGCCGCCCCCGCCAAAGCGAGATTGAGGAACGGAAGAGCCGGATACATAAAGAGATACATGGCAATCAGGATCATGCTTCGCAGCGCGATCCATCCCATGCCAGGAACCGTAACCCGCCCACGCGCAAACGCGAAGAGCACGGGTATAACGATCACCGACCGGAGCACCCATATCTGCCACAGCGACATATCGGCGCTCACCAGCTTGATGATCGCATCCGCCAGCGCCATGCCGAACACGGATGCGACAATGGCGGGCACGCCCTGAGGAATTCGGGACATGCCCGTCGCGACGGTCGAAGTTGAATTCATTGCCAATTGGTTTTCCTCAACTTTGAGCGTCGCCCGCATCTGCGCGGGATAGGTGAAGCACGATAGACGGGAATTTTCAGTCACGCCAATTGCGAAATCTAGCATTGCGGCCCCCATGGGGTACGCGAGACAGACGACGTCGATACAATCGGACGCGACATCGCATACCCTTTTAGCGCCGGCGCGAACGCCGCCGCTGGGCAAGTCAAACTGCGGCCGCCGACAAATCGCGCCGATCAACAGTTTGACGATGACGACTGCGAAACGCCTTCCGGCCGGGGCGCCATGAGGGCCTGCAATATCTCGTCATGCATGGCGGTGACGGCCGCCGAGCGTTTGGAGCCCTTGCTGCGGACCAATGCCACCTCCATCATCGGCAAGCTCGGCAAACCATGCCTGGTGTCCAACAGCTTGAAGTGCGATGGAGCACTGCAGCGAGCGAGAACCGCCACGGCCAGCCCGGCCTCCACCGTGGCCAATTGCCCCGTCAGATTCGCGCTGCCGTAGACGACGCGATAGTCGCGGCCCTGCGCCGTGATTTCCGCCAGAACCTCACTGCGAAACCGGTTTCCGAGTTCATGCAACGCCAGCGGAAGAGGGTTTCGCTTCCAGGCCTCATGCTGATCGGAAGCCGCCCAGACAAGCGCCTCATGAAAGAGGAAGGTTCCGCGATTGGGCTCACCTCTCGCTGCGGTGTCGCGGGTGACGAGAGCAAGGTCGATGTCGCCCCTGTCGATTTTGGGAATGAGCGAGCTGGATGGCTCGGCGACCAGCGATATCTCCACCTCGCTGAACCGGCTGGCGAAGGTTCGCAGCAGCGGCGCAAAATAGGGCGACACGTAGTCGTCGGGAACGCCGAGGGAAACCTTACCCGTGATCGCCGATCCACGCATGGCCACCTGCGCGCGGCTGTGCAATTCGATGAGCTGGCGGGCGTAGGCCAGAAGATCGAAGCCCGATGGCGTCAGCGACAATTGCCGCGGATCGCGGTTGAGAAGCGGCCGCCCCACGGCATCCTCCAGCTTTTTCAACTGCATGCTCACAGCGGATTGAGAGCGGAATACCTGCCGGGAAGCGGCCGTAATCGAACCGGTATCCACCACTGCCAGGAAGGCGCGCAACCAATCGATCTGAAGGTCCTGCATATTTAATCACCATTCGAAAATCGAATAGGCAGCCTAACAGATATTCGCTTTCCAGAGTATAGGTCTCGGGCCAGATATTGAAGAATGAGCACGAACACACTCGCCTATTCATCGACATCTGAGACTGCCGTCCAAGCGGCGGCCCGTGAGCGGCACGGAACCTTTCTCGTTATCCTCGGGGGGCTTATCCTCGGCACCATGGGCGTCTTCGTCATCGAAGGCGCACAGGATCCGATGACGACGATTGCCTTCCGATGCACGGCCGGTTGCCTTGCGCTGCTTCTCTGGGGCGCGCTTTCGGGGCGTCTTCCCGAGATCCGGTTGACGGGTGTCGAACTGTTCGGGGCCATCGGAACAGGCGTCCTGATGACGGCGAGCTGGGCGCTTCATTTCGCCGCCATCCCGAGAACCTCGATTGGCGTGTCCACAGTCGTTTTCCACATCCAACCGTTCTGGACAATGGCGCTCGGCGCCTGGCTGCTCAAGGAAAAGGTTTCCGCCAAGCAGGTGATCGCGACCGTTCTGGCCTTCATCGGCTTGACGCTGACGACCGGCCTCATGGACGGCGGGATCGGAATGTCGGAAGGTTACGTCACCGGCATTTTGATGAGCCTGACCGGATCCTTTATCTATGCAGGCGTCCCTTTGGCCGCGAAGGTCTTGAAATCCGTCAGTTCTTACGCACTGGCCTGGTGGCAATGCCTTGTCGGGGCCGTGTTCACCGTCTGGTGGCCGTTCCTGCATGGATGGCCCGATCATTGGAGTTCTGTGGGTTGGCTGGTCGGGTTGGGCGTCATCCATACCGGGCTTGCCTATGCAATCATGTATGCGGGCTTCTCCCGCCTGACCACCGGACGGATCGCTGTCCTCCAATTCGTCTATCCGATGACAGCCTTCATCATGGACTGGCTGATCTATGGCCACGCGCTTTCAATGATCCAGATGCTGGGCCTCGTTTTGATGTCCGTGGCGCTTTGGTCGGTGAAACGTGGAAAGTAAACCGCGAGAAAAGCCTGTGATCCGATATGTGCGATGTCGGTCGATCAGGCCGAGCGCTTTTTCAGAAGCTCCCGCACGCATGTGTACAGGCAAGCGTCCTTGGTCTGCCCCCATGGGGTGATCCGGTTGGAATGTTAGTGCATAGTCGGCCTG
>CAMFHE010000086.1 GCA_945952045.1 uncultured Rhizobium sp. | reverse complement strand
AAGCAGCGCAGCACATGCACCACGGCATCGACTTCGCGGATATTGGCGAGGAACTTGTTGCCGAGGCCTTCACCCTTCGAGGCGCCGCGCACCAGGCCGGCGATATCGACGAAGGAGATGCGGGTCGGGATGATTTCCTTGGAGCCGGCAATGGTGGCCAGCGCCTTCATGCGCGCATCCGGCACGGCGACTTCGCCGGTGTTCGGCTCGATGGTGCAGAAGGGATAGTTGGCGGCCTGCGCGGCGGCCGTCTTGGTCAGTGCATTGAAAAGGGTCGACTTGCCGACATTCGGCAGGCCGACGATACCGCATTTGAAGCCCATGGTCTTGAAACCCGTTCTTGGAAAACTGTCTGTGCTGCCTTTTGCGGAATGGTCGGGGCAAGGTCAAGCCTTGTGGCCGAAAACCTTGCCCCAGAGCGTGCGCCGGGGCAATATCGTCAAAATATATCCCGATGCGGGGGAGCCCATGGCCGGCAACAGCACCCAGTTGACACCAAAGGTGGTGACGAAGCCGAAGGTCGAGCGGCCCAGGCTCTACAAGGTCATCCTGCTCAATGACGATTACACGCCGCGCGATTTCGTCACCATGGTGCTGAAGGCGGTGTTTCGCATGAGCGAGGATGCCGGCCGGCGCATCATGATCACCGCGCACCAGAAAGGCTCCTGTGTCGTCACCGTCTGCCCGCGCGACGTCGCCGAGACCAAGGCGAAGGAGGCGACCGATCTCGGCAAGGAAGCCGGCTTTCCGCTGATGTTTACCGCGGAGCCCGAGGAGTAGGGGGTTACTCCTCGCCTTTCTTGGAAAACATGCGCTTCAGCATATCGGCCATCGGGCCGGAGGCGGGCAGGGGTTTTGTCGCCGCATTCGGCCGCGCCTGGCGGATATGCGATTGTCCCGCCGGCTTTTTCGGTGCAGGCGCGGGCTTCACCTCGTCCGGCTTGCCGCCGGTCGCCAGCGTAATGCGGTTCATGAACTGCGAATCCTCGCCCTTCACCAGCATGGCGGCATTGTCGGCGATGGCGTCGAGCAGCGGCTCCAGCCAGGCAGCGTCCGCCTTGGAGAAATCGCCGAGCACATGGCCGACCACGGCTTCCTTGATGCCGGGATGACCGATACCGAGGCGCAGCCGGCGATACTCCTTGCCGCAATGGGCATCCAGCGACTTGATGCCGTTATGGCCGCCATGACCGCCCCCAGTCTTGATCCGCGCCTTGCCAGCCGGCAGGTCGAGCTCGTCATAGATGGCGACCAGATCCTTCGGCGTCAGCTTGTAGAAGCGCATGGCTTCGCCGACGGCTTCGCCCGACAGGTTCATATAGGTCAGCGGCCGGATCAGCAGCACCTTCTCGCCGCCGATATCGCCTTCGGAAATCTCGCCCTTGAATTTTTTCGACCAGGGCGAAAAGGCATGGCGGCGCTGGATGGCGTCGAGCGCCATGAAGCCGATATTGTGACGATTGCCGGCATATTGACTGCCGGGATTGCCGAGGCCGGCGATGACGAGCATGGTCAACTTCCTTGATTTAACAAAAAAGGCGCCCTGCCGGGGCAGGACGCCTTAAAGGCGTTCCAACGGAAGCAGCGATTACTCGCTGGCTTCTTCCGCGATGCCGCCGGCCGGCGCAACGATCGTGGCGATCGTGAAGTCGCGGTCAGCGATAACAGGCGAAGCGTTGGCGGGAAGCTTCACATGCGAGATGTGAACGGCGTCGCCGACCTTGAAACCGGCCAGATCGACCGTGATGAATTCCGGAATGTCGTTGGCCGGAACATGCAGTTCGACTTCGTGGCGAACGATGTTCAGCACGGCGCCGGTCTTGATGGCCGACTTCTCTTCGTTGACGAAGTGAACCGGAACCTGAACCGTGACCTGGCTGTCGGCGGAGACGCGCAGGAAGTCGACATGCATGGTGAAGTCGCGAACCGGATCCAGCTGGTAGTCCTTCGGCAGGACGCGGATCTTCTCGCCGTTGACGTCGATGACGGCAACCGTGGTCATGAAACCACCACCATGGATGCGCTTGGTGACTTCGTTGGTCGACAGCGCGATGGAAATCGGGGCCTGCTTGTCACCATAGATGACAGCGGGAATGAAACCGTTGCGGCGAAGTTCACGGGAGGACCCCTTACCGACCCGTTCGCGCGCCTCGGCCTTGAGCTCGTAAGATGCGTGGCTCATGGCATATCCTTTCGAGGTTGTTTGGAGAGCCCGGCGGTGGCAAGATGCCTTTTCTTCCGCTGGACCGGAGTCGGCCCGAAAGCCTTCTCATCCGCGTTGCCTCCAAGGGTGTCTGCGCGGACGGGCGGGCTATAATACATAAAGCCCCCCAAGGCAAGCCGCACGCGGGTTTTGGCCGGGCGCAGGCGTTTTGCCTGTTGGCCCGAGCGCTTTCGCGTTGACAGCGATCCCGTCTCCTTCGCACAATACCATCGATTGCAACAAGGAGAAGCACCATGCAGCGTAAGACTTCGGCCGCAATGTGCCTGGCGGGCGCGCTTTTCGCCACCGGCACGACACAGGCGGCCGATATCGATCAGGCCGGCGCCGACAAGCTTAAGGCGGGCCTGACGCACTACCTGCCCAAGGATATCATCGATACCGGCTTTCTGTCGGTCAAGCCGGCGACGGGTCGCTACGAGATCGTCACCGACATCATGAAGCTTCTGACCGGCAAGCTGCCGGCCGATACGACGGTAACCGGCCTGAAACCCTTCTCGGTTTTTGCCACACCGGCCGACAACAATCTCTGGAAGATCGAAGGCGACGGCGATTTCGACGTGACCGCCGGCTACAAGGTCGGCGACGCGCCGGCCTCGATGAAATATTCGATTTCCAATTACAGCTATTCCGGCCTGTTCGACCCGGCTATTGCCTATATGCGCAACGGCACCTTCGCAGCCTCGGGCATCAAGCTGTCGACGACCGGCGGCACGGAGCAGATCGACGCCCGCTTCGGCGGCATGAATTACGTCGTGTCCAGCACGGATGCGGCCGCCGGGGCGCTCGACTTCACCGGCACGGGCACGCTGTCGGATTTCTACGAAAAGATCGTCTCGCCGAACACGCCGCCGGTGGAGATCTCCGCCGATTCGATCGCCTTCGATGCGACGGTGAAGGGCGCGATGCTGCGCGAAATCCGCGACCTCGTCATCTTCGTGCTCGACAACATGAAGCACAACGAACTGACCGAGGCGCAACAGCAGGAATTGAAGAACCGCGCGCTTGCCGCCCTGCCGTTCGCCAAGTCCGTTGACGAGAATATCCGTCTGAACAACCTCAAGGTCGCGACGGCGGCCGGCAGCTTCGGCTTCAAGACCTTCGATTACGGCCTGAATCTGTCCGGCATCGACAATGCCATGCGTTTCGGCTTGTCGATGAAGGCGGAGCAGCCGGTGGTTCCGGAAGGGCTTATTCCTCCGGTCTATGCCAAGCTGGTGCCGGATCAGACGGAAGTCTCCTTCAGCATGTCTGACATGCGCATCGGCGAATTCCTCAAGGCGTTTCTCGCCAAGGCCGACTTTTCCAAGAAGGAACCGATCAGCGACGCCGAGGGCGCGGAACTTGCCAAGCTGATCTTCCCGGACGGCAAGCTTTCCATGACCTTCGACCGCATCGCGGCGCGCTCGCCGACCTATGACATCGAAATGACCGGCACACTGAAATCGTCGCTGGAAAACACCAAGCAGGTATCGATGACGGCGACCGTCACCGCGCATAATTTCGACCAGACCATCGCCGCCATCCAGGAGGCTGCCAAGGCCGATCCCGAACTCAATCAGGTTTCTTTCGGCCTTATGATGGCCAAGGGCTTCGCCAAGGACGACGGCGCCGGCAAGCAACGCTGGGATGTCGAAGTTCACGAAGACGGTTCCGTCGACCTCAACGGCCAGCAGGTCAAGGGGCCGGATACGGTCACTCCCGAGCCGGAAACGCTGGGTACGGACGAGCCGGATGCGCTCGGCACGCCCGACGATTCCGACGAACCGGCCACCGACGACCAGCCGGGTACGGAACAGCAGCAGTCACAGCCGGAATAAGAACCTGACGTTTTGCGGCTCATCGTCTCCCCGATTGCCGGGAGACGGTGTCCGCTTTGCCGGTGAGGGGCAGGCGGCAAATGCAACGTCGAAAGAATCAAAAAAGGCGCGTCCTCGCGGGCGCGCCTTTCTCTTTGGGAAACCGGAAAAGCCGATCAGTCGAACAGGCTCGAGACCGAAGCTTCGTGGGTCGTGCGGTTGATCGCTTCGCCGAGCAGGCCGGCGGTGGAGATCACGCGGATGTTCGGCGCGGACTGCACGGCGGTGGTCGGCTGGATCGAGTCGGTGATGACGAGTTCGCGCAGCTTGGAGGAAACGACGCGGTTGACCGCGCCGCCGGAGAGCACGCCATGGGTGATGTAGGCTGTGACGCTCGTGGCGCCGTTCTTCAGCAGCGCTTCGGCCGCGTTGCAGAGCGTGCCGCCGGAATCGACGATGTCGTCGATCAGGATGCAGTCCTTGCCGTGCACTTCGCCGATGATGTTCATGACTTCCGATTCGCCCGGACGGTCGCGGCGCTTGTCGACGATGGCCAGCAGACAGTCGAGGCGCTTGGCGAGCGCGCGGGCACGCACCACGCCGCCGACGTCGGGCGAGACGACCATGACGTTTTGCAGGTCGTAATGTTCCTTGACGTCGCGGGCCAGAATCGGCGCGGCGTAGAGGTTGTCTGTGGGTATGTCGAAGAAGCCCTGGATCTGGCCGGCGTGAAGATCGAGCGTCAGCACGCGGTCGGCGCCGGCCTCGGTGATCAGGTTGGCGACCAGCTTGGCCGAAATCGGCGTGCGCGGGCCGGGCTTGCGGTCCTGGCGGGCGTAACCGAAATAGGGGATCACGGCGGTGATGCGGCGCGCCGAGGACCGGCGGAACGCATCGATCATGATCAGCAGTTCCATCAGGTGGTCATTTGTCGGGAAAGACGACGACTGGACGACGAAAACGTCCTCGCCGCGTACGTTTTCCTGAATTTCGACGAAGATTTCCTGATCGGCGAACCGTCTGACGCTGGCCTTGCCCAGGGGAACATTGAGATGTTTGCAGATCGCTTCGGCAAGGTGCCGGTTCGAATTGCCTGCGAAAACCTTCATTTTGGCCCGCCTCGTGTGTGTCCGTGCTGTTGGGGGCTTATTAACGCCCCGATTTGCGAATGCAAGGGGCTAGAAACGCCCGTCGTTGTTTTCTTCTGTAAAACATCCCGACAATTTGAGTGACTCGCGTCAGCCGGCATGTTGGCTGCGCCAGCGCATATACTCCTGGATGGTTTTCGTCGCGATGGATTGCATGGTCGCGGCCGGCACGCTGGCCCATGGATCGGCCCCGCCGCCCGGCACGCTGTCTTGTCCCTGAATGCGGTGCAGACGCGCGCCGCTGCCGTCGAGAACGTCCCAGACATAGACGACCGTCGTCTGCGATCCGTCGGAGAAGGCGGAGAAATAGCCTTTCAGAATATGCTGGCTGGACGAATCGCCCGAAGCCTTGATGTTCAGCCCGTTGGCGCGGGCATCGGTGCCAAGCTGACGCGACAGCGGCGTCACCGCCTGCACCGGCGCGCCGATGATCGGCAGGAAGCGGATGCTGGCGTCGCCCGAGGCTGCCGCAGTCGCAGACTGCTGGGCGGGCGGTGTCCGGGGCGTTGCGGCGGATTGGTCGTCAATGCCGCCGTCCAGCGCCTCGGCCTGGGCCTGCAGCGTGTTTTGCGCGCCGCGACGCGGCTGACTGCGTGCAGGGCGGGGGGCAGTGTTATCCTGCGCGGTATCGGAGGCAAGGCGTTCGGCATCGGCCTGGGTCACGGGCGCGGACCGGGCGGGGCCTGCATTGGGAATCTCGGCCTGAGGTGTCAGCGCATCGGTCGTATTGCAGGCGGAAAGCCCGAGAGCCAAACAAAGGGCAATGATCGCCTTTTTCCATCCGTGCACCGATGACGCCTCCCTTGCATGATGCGTTTTTCGTTCACTGGCGGATTTATGGGCGCTTGGCGCCCCGCCTGTCAATTGCATGGCGGGGAAATCCCCCGCCATTGCGTTTTCGCAATTGCAAATGGTGGGCCGGCTCAACGGCTGAGGAAATCCAGGCCGTGGCGGGAGAGGGAGCGCGGGGCATCGTCCGTCGTCAGATAGGTCTGGCCGAGCGTCATCGCCGTGCCGCTGTCGGAATCCATGATGATCATGTGGACGAACAGCGACATGCCGGGCTTGATCTCCTCGACATTGCCGGCATGGAACATCTGGTGCTCCATCCACGACGGCGAGAAGCGGGCGCCGAGCGAATAGCCGCAGGCGTTCAGCCGGTGGCGCGTCAGGCCGCGCTCATCCATGATGCGGGCATGGGTATCGAAGACGTCGCCGAAGATATGGCCCGGGCGCAGCACCGCCTCGATCGCCTGGATGTTTTCCACGCAGGCGTTGAACAGTTCCTGATGGCGGTAGGTCGGCTCGCCGATGACGACGGTGCGCATCATCGCCGCATGGTAATGGGCGCTGGCGCCTGCCCATTCTAGGGTGAGCTGGTCCTGCGCGTCGAGCTTGCGGCGGCCGGCCTTGTAGCGGCAAAGCAGCGCGTCGGCGCCGGAGCCGATGATGAATTCATTGGCGGGGTAGTCGCCGCCGCCGGCAAACACCGCCCCTTGCATGGCCGCCAGGATATCGGCCTCGTCGGCGCCGGCGGCAATGATCGGCAGGGCCGCATCGAGCGCGTCGTCGGCCAGCGCTGCGGCGCGCTCTACATAGGCGATCTCGGCCGCGCTCTTGATCAGACGCAGGCGGCTGACGAGGTAGGACGCGTCACTGATCGTGCCGAAGGCCGCCAGCTGATTGTCGAGCAGGCGGGCGATTCGCCCGGTCATGCCATGGGTGTCGTATTCGATGCCGATCTTGGCGCCGAGCAGATCCATTTCCGACATCAACGTCTTGAGATCGGAGGTCGGATCGGCGTTCACCCGATCAACCCAGACGACGACATTGTCGATGATCGAGGTCTGGCGGGCCTGACGCAGGTCTGCCGAGCGCGTCAAAAGCGCCATGGTGCCGTCTGCCTTGACCACGAGGCACTGGAAGAAGCAGTAGCCGAAGGTATCGTAGCCCGTCAGCCAGTACATGCTCTCCTGGGCGAACAGCAGCATGGCGTCGAGTTTTTCCTCGCGCATGCTGGCGGTCAGGCGCTCCAGCCGCGCGGCGTATTCGTCGCGTTCGAAATGCAATGCCATGTCAGTCCTCCATGATGGCGATGGCCGAAACCTGCCGGCCGTAATCGGGTTCGCGCGCATGTGTGGTGCGGCGATAGGAGAAGAATCGGTCGGCATCCGCATAGGTGCAGAGACCGAGCTGGCCGGCGTGAACGCCGGCCTCGTCCAGCCGGCGAACCGTCAGCGCCGGCAGGTCGAACATCGCATGGCCGTCCTTTTGCGAAGGTGAGAAATAGGCCTCGTAGGAGGGATCATGCGCCAGGAACCGCTCGACGAATTCCGGGCCGACCTCGTAATTGTCGCGGCCGATGGAGGGCCCGAGGACGGCGACGATGCGTTCGCGTTCGGCGCCAAGCGCCACCATCGCCTCGATGGTGTTTTCCAGAACGCCGGTCAGCGCTCCCTTCCAGCCGGCATGGGCAGCGCCGATGACGCCTGCTTGAGGGTCGGCGAAAAGTATAGGTCCGCAATCGGCGGTCAGCACGCCGAGCACGATGCCCGGGCGATCGGTCACCAGCGCATCGGCCTTTGGCCGCTCGGTATGGGCTTGCCAGGCCTCGATGCTGTCGATGGTGACGACATCGGGGGAATGGACCTGATAGACGGTGACGAGGCTTTCAGCCGGTGCCCCGAACCAGCCGGCGACGCGGGCGCGATTCTCGGTGACGTTTTCGCGGCTGTCGGCGGAACCGATGCCGACGTTCAGGCCGCGATAGATGCCTTCGGAGACGCCGCCCTGACGGGTAAAGTAACCGTGGCGGATGCGGCCGGTATCCGACAGCGCCTCGCTGACGATCGGGCGCGGCCCTGTTTCATGCTGCATTCTGCTGCCTCTGATAGGTCCCGACGCCTGGGCTCGGGATGGAGCGTTCGGGGCAAATCACCACCCCACGGGTTGCGGCAGCTTGGCCCAACGCCCGCCCGGCTGTCAATCGGGCCTCATTCGCCGGCGGTGGGGCGCATGCGCCTGAGGTCGATGCCCGGATAGGAGAGCAGCAGCACCTTGAACAACTCGCCCATCTTGCCGGAGCCTTCGCCGGCGAGGCGCTCCACCGCAAGACGGATTTCGTTCTGCGTCGCCGGATCCTTGTCGCGGCCAAGCGCCTGCGCCCGCTCGACGATGCCGAGGCCGCGCAGGAAATCGCCCTGGTGCATCAAGCCGTTGACGTCAATGCCGCTGGCAGCGGCCGTGCGGCTCAGCCGGTCGAAATCCACATGGCTGGTCAGATCGGCTTCGCCCGGATGGGCAAGTGGCGGATCGAATTCATGATGGCGCACGGCCTGCAGCGTATCGCCATAGGCGGTGACCGTATAGCCATAATCGATGACGACGGCGGAGCCGCCGACTTCCTTCAGCCGGGCGCAGATCGTGTCCATCACCGCCTCACGGGCCGGCGCGATCTCGAAGATCGTGCCATCGGAAAGGCCGGTGGGTGCGGCCGGCAGCAAAGCCGGATCGATGCCGGCGACGCCGAGCGAGAAGGTCAATTCGTCATCCGCATCGAGGCTGACCATGCGCTCGCGAAACCCGGTCGCCGTCTTGACGAACTGGCGGAAGGGAATGGCGTCGAAAAGCTCGTTGGCAGCGAGCAGGATGAAGCCGCGCGGCACTTCGTCGAAGGAATCGTGCCAGTCGACCTTGCCGGCATGGGCTGCCAGCGTCAGGCGCTGAAGCTCGCGCAGCTTCGGGCTGGTCTCGACCATATGCACGCTCATATCGGCGTAAAGCTCGGGCGCGATGCGGGCGACGACGCGCAGCATGTCGGCCATCATCGTGCCGCGGCCGGGGCCGATCTCGACGAGGCGGATATCGCCGGGCGTGCCATGCCGCTGCCAGGCGTGGACCATGAAGACGCCGATCATCTCGCCGAACAACTGGCTGATCTCCGGCGCGGTGATGAAATCGCCGCCCTGCCCGAAAGGCTGGCGGCTGCGATAATAGCCGTGTTCGGGATGAGCCAGGCACAGCGCGAAGTAATCCGTCACGCTGATCGGTCCATGCGTGCGGATCAGGGCCTTGATCGTATCGCCGAGCTGTGTCGTCACGCCGTCATGCTCCCTTTTCAGGACCGCCGCGCACGCAGCGCGATGGCGATGCCGATGAGCACCATCGGCAAGGATAGCACCATTCCCATGGTCAGCCAGCCGCCGGCGAGATAACCGAGCTGCGCATCCGGCTCGCGGAAGAATTCCACCGTTATGCGCGCCACCGCATAGCCGGCGACGAAGACGCCGGTGATCATGCCGGGATTCTTGAGCGCGCCGGCGAAGCGGATGAGCAGGCCGAGGATGACGAAAAGCACGATGCCTTCCAGCGCCGCCTCATAAAGCTGACTCGGATGGCGGGCGAAGGGGCCGCCATTGGGGAAGATCACCGCCCAGGGCATCGAGGAAAGACGGCCCCAGAGTTCGCCATTGATGAAATTGGCGATGCGGCCGAAGAACAGGCCGAGCGGCGCGACCGCCGCGACGATGTCGAACATGCTCCAGACCGGGATGCTGTTGCGCCGGGCAAACAGGATCATGGCGATGGTCGTGCCGATCAGGCCGCCATGGAAGGACATGCCGCCGTTCCAGATCTGGACGGCGCGGATCGGCTCGGCCAGCACCGGCCCGAGATCGTAGAACAGGATATAGCCGATGCGACCGCCGAGAATGATGCCGGCCGCCGCCCAGACGAGGAAGTCGTCGAGATGGGCGGGCGTGATCGGCGAGGCGTCGCCGCGCCAAAGCGACGCCTTCAGCGCCAGACGGCGCGCATAGAGCCAGCCGAGAAGAATGCCGGCGACATAGGCGAGGCCATACCAATGGACCGCCAGCGGCCCGATTTGAAGCGCAACCGGATTGATATCCGGAAAGGGCATGATCGACTGGAGTTGGGGCGCGAGCAACAATGTTCCGGTTCCGTTTCGTCCGGCGGAAAATGGCGGCCAAATCCTTGAGGGTCAAGCCGAATCTTGGCCGATCGGCAAAGCTTGGGGGGATAGAGCATGTCGCGCAAAACTGTGCAGCGGTTTTGCGAGAACGACATGCGAAAAGCAAAGAGCTAAAGCGCGAAGAGCTGATCTGAAAGCGCGCGACGCGCTTTAGCGGCGATGATTCTCCTTGCATCCTTACTATCCACACCCTACCTCACTTTTCAGGCCGCCTTTGCCATGATTTCGAGCGGCACAAGAATAGCCAAGGAGCCCGTCATGACCACCGGATCGAACCGCGTTCTGGATGAATTCGCCAAGCTGATGACCGACGCGGCAGGCGCTGCGCAGGGCGTGCGCCGCGAGATGGAAACCGCCTTCAACGTTCAGGTCGAGCGCTGGCTCAACAAGATGGACGTCGTCAAGCGCGAGGAGTTCGAGGTCGTGCGCGAAATGGCGATCAAGGCCCGCGACGAAAACGACGCATTGCGCGCCCGTATCGATGCGCTCGAAGCCCGTCTCGCAGGCGACGGCAAGTAAGACCTGACGACGGTGCCCGGCGAGTGCTTCGCCGGGCCGAAACATTAAAAATCCAAGATTTTTTTGGGCCTGTGGACATGCCCAAAAAAGCCAATTTCCAGAGTCGTTTAAACTCTTGTGCTGAATCAAATTCGCAGCACCTATCCACAGCCGCCGGCGTCAAAACGCCCCTCGGGGGCTGGTGTTGAGACTCTGCCGTTATACACTGATTTTAAATGATGATTCGAAACGGGGCCGTTGCGGTTCCGGCGGGCTGTAGCCGTGTATTCCCGTCTCTCGTGACCGGGTCGTCAGTGATTGCGTTCCGGTTCAGATAGCGTTGCGTGTCTCGGGTTTTCAAAAGCCGGGTGCGTCGTTTTCGTGCCGGTCAAAAAGGTGCAGCATGAGCCTGATGGAAATGGAAGTTCAACGCCAGTCGAACCCGGTCGACATGATCGAATTCGTGGCCTCCAACAACGACTGGAGCTTCGAGCGGTCCGGCGAAGACGAGATCGCCATGACGGTTGCCGGTCGCTGGGCCGATTATCACGTTTCCTTTTCCTGGATGGCGGATTTCGAGGCCCTGCACGTCGCCTGCGCCTTCGATCTGAAAGTCTCGGATGCGCGGGTGAACGAGGTGATCCGGCTTCTGTCGCAGATCAACGGCCAGGTGCTGATGGGGCATTTCGACCTGTGGCGCGACGAGGAAGCGGTGATTTTCCGCCAGTCGCTGCTGCTGTGCGGCGGGGCAGAGCCGAACAATCATCAAGTCGAGCGCCTGCTGTCGAGTGCCGCCGAGGCCTGCGAGGCCTATTACCAGGCCTTCCAGTTCGTCGTCTGGTCGGGTATGGACGCCAAGAACGCGCTGGCAGCCGTTCTGTTCGAAACCGTAGGCGAGGCATGACCATGAGCATTTCTTCCACCAATGGGCCAATCGTTCTGATCGGCGCCGGCAATATGGGCGGCGCGATGCTGGCCGGCTGGCTGCGCAACGGCGTGCCCGGCTCCTCCGTCGTCGTCATCGATCCCGGCCCGTCCGATGCGATGCGCACCATCATGTCCGATGCCGGCGCGCGCCATATGACCGCTGCACCGGCCGATCTCGTTGCCGGCGTATTGTTCCTGGCGGTGAAGCCGCAGGCGATGGACGCGGTGCTGCCACCCCTGAAGACCGTGGTCGGGCCGAAGACGGTGGTCGTCTCCGTCGCCGCCGGCAAGACGCTCTCCTATCTCGAAAGCCATCTGGGCGAGGCCGCAATGGTGCGCGCCATGCCGAACACGCCGGCGATGATCGGCCGCGGCGTCACCGGCGCCTATGCCAATGCCGCCGTCGATGCCGAGCAGCGCGCCCAGGTCGAGGCGCTATTGAAGGTCAGCGGCCCGGTCGAGTGGGTGGCCGGCGAAAACGATATCGATGCCGTCACGGCGCTATCGGGCAGTGGCCCGGCCTATGTCTTCTATCTCGTCGAGTGCATGGCAGAAGCAGGCCGCAAGCTTGGCCTGCCGGCGGACCTCGCCATGAAACTCGCGCGGGAAACGGTCTCGGGGGCTGGTGAGCTATTGCATCAGTCCCCCGACGACGCGTCCCGGCTGCGCCAGAACGTGACGTCGCCCGGCGGCACCACGGCCGCTGCCCTTTCGGTGCTGATGGCCGATGACGGGATGCAGCCGCTGTTCGACAAGGCGCTGGCTGCGGCTCGTCGCCGCGCGGAAGAACTGGCCGGTTAAGACGCATTTCCCGGAATAGTGGACACCGGTTTTCCGTCCGGAAATGCGATACAACAAAACACTCCGAAACGGACGATTTCCATGAGCGAAGAAATTACTTACGCCGATTTCGAGCGTGTCGACATCCGCGTCGGCACGGTCGTCGAGGCCGCGCCCTTTCCCGAAGCACGTAAGCCGGCAATCCGCCTGCTGATCGATTTCGGTCCCGAGATCGGCGTCAAGAAGTCGTCCGCGCAGATCACCGTGCATTATACGCCGGAGGAACTCGTCGGTCGGCAGGTGATGGCGGTCGTCAATTTCCCGCCTCGCCAGATCGGGCCGATGCGCTCGGAAGTGCTGACCCTCGGTTTCGAGGATGAGGCCGGCGCGATCGTGCTTTCGGCGCTGGAACGCCCGGTGCCCAACGGCAAGAAGTTGATGTGATCGTGCAGGCCGCGATCAGTGAATGTCGCGGCTCACAGGCTCTCCGATCGAAAACTCCGAGAAATTCGCTTCGAAACCTTCGCGCTGCGGTGAGCAGGCCAGGACGCCGGCCTGAACCGTGTCGAATTCCGGCGGGAAATAGGCGAGCCGCGCCATGGTCCAGTCGGGCGTGTCGTCGGCGCGGTACTGGATGAACAGGGCATCGAACATGCGGGTGACGCGCAGGCGCATCGCTTGCGCTGGCGTCGGCAGGCGGATCGCCGACCAGTCGGAATGGCGGTTGGTGACGACGACGCTCAAATGCTGGTGGCCATCGGTGAGTTCGATGCCGCATTTCATCCAGTGGCGGGCATCGGCCCGGATCATCAGCCCGGCCTGATCGTAGAGCGTTTCGTAACGCCCGGAAAACCGCACCTCCATCGTGAAATCGCCACGTCTGACCTGATGCAGGAAATGGCCGTTGTCGTGCTCGAAACCGTAATAGGTGTTCTGCCAGAAATCGGTGTGCAGGCCGGTTTTCACTGTGAGGATGCCGTCTTGCGTTTCGCTGTGCGGCGGCGCGTTCAGCCAGGTCATGGCGGAAAAATCTGACGACATCGGCAATCCCTTTCTTTCGCAATGACCCAAGTGTAGGCGCAGACCGCCTATCGGGCAAAGCGGTTTTTGCGCCGTGCCGGTCTCATTTGCGCTCCGACTTGGCCTTGGTTTTCCTGGCGTGCGTCGTGTTGGGGCGATTGCTGAAATGGGCGTTGCCGAGGCCGGTGCCGATCGTCAGTACGGCCCAATGCTCGACATCCTGCATGAACGGCACCTGCGACAGGCCCTGCACGACGGCATCATTGTGCATGATGACGAAGGTGTCGTGACCGCCGATCTGTGGGATCGCTTTCGTCAGCGCCTCGGGCAGGTTGAAATGCTCGCTCTCCCAATTGCCGCCCGGCAGGTTCTGCCCGCCGCGCAGGATCGAGCCGTCGGCATCGATGATGCCGGGGCAGGCGATGCCGATGACCGGGGCGGGGACGAGCTTGGCCTTGTCGGCCTTGGCGACCAGCGTCTCGATCATCTCCACCAGTTTTTCGATGGAGGTGCCGCGGCGCGGATCGTCGTCGGCATGGCGCCAGATATCGGATTTCCAGACGCGTGCGCGGGAGAAATCGGCCTCTTCCTTCTGGCGCAACTCAACGATGCCGGTGCGGATATTGGTGCCGCCGATATCGACGGCGACGATGGCGTCATGGCCTTTCATCATCCATGGCGGCATCAATTGCACCGCGCCGATCAGCCCGGCATCGTCGGAATGCTGCGGGATGATCGACAATTCCGTCTTGATGCCTTCGGCGCGCAGCAGGAGCTGGGTGCGGGTGATGGCAAGTGCGCCGATGCGGCTCTGCTTGAAGCCGCCGCCGATGGCGATGCGCTCGGTCTTCTTCCAGTGGTCCTCTTTCATGAAGCGCTGGATGACACCGGAAAAGGCGGTGGCATAGTCGTCGATGGCGCCGAGGATCAGGGCTGGAGGCACAAGATCGTCGCCGGCAAACAGTGCATCGAGCTGTTTCTTGGAAAAGTCGTGGGTCGGCGTATCGCCGAGCGGATCGTCGCCATTGCGCTTGACGCGCTTGCGCCACTCGTCGAGCCGATCCAGGAAGGCCGATTTGCAGGCTCGGTCGCCGATGAAACCGTCGCCGTCCTTGATCTCGAGATTGTAGTCGTCGATGGTGACGGCCGGCAGTTCGGCTGCGCCATGCACGATGGGTGCTGCAACCTCATCGACCTGCTTCTTCCTGGTTTTTGCCATGCGCTCCCCGTTTTGCAACCCCGACCGGTGAGCAGAAACGCGTGAGCCGGTCGGTGGTTCCGCCAGAACGGCCTATGGCGAAAGATCGGCATTTTGCCCTTGCCCTCGACACCCGCTGACCTAGATCGGCAGGGATGCACGCTACCGATTTTTCCATCGGCGCCCTTGCTTCACCCGACGCGGTCTTTTCCGATCTCGGCCGGAACCCCGGGCGCTGGGCGCTGTTTCTCGACATCGACGGCACGCTGCTCGATCTGGCCCCGACGCCGGACACGATCCAGGTGCCTCCCAGTCTACCGACCGATCTCAACAATGTTTCCGGGCGTCTGGATGGCGCGCTGGCGCTGGTGACAGGTCGAGCGCTTGTTTATGCCGACAGCCTGTTCGAGCCGTTCCATTTTCCGATTGCCGGGCTGCATGGGGCCGAAATGCGCGGCTCCGACGGCGCGATCCTGCCGGCATTGGTGACGCCGGCATTCGCAGCCCTCAAGCGAAATCTCTCCGAGCATGCCTCAGCCATGAAAGGCGTGATCGTCGAAGACAAGGGGGCTGCAATTGCCGCCCACTATCGTCTTGCGCCTGAGTTCGAGGAGCCGCTTGGCGATCTCATGCGCGACTTCGTTGCGCAGGCCGGCGATGGCTGGGTGTTGCAACTGGGCAAGATGGTCTACGAGATCCGGCCGGCGAAATCGAGCAAGGGCGAGGCGGTCGCGCGCTATATGCAGGAACAGGCTTTTTTCGGCCGAAGGGCAGTTGCCATTGGCGACGACCTGACCGATGAATCGATGTTTTCCGCCGTCAACGAGATGGGCGGCTATTCGATCCGGGTCGGTTCCGCAGAGGTCAAGACCGCAGCACTTGGCCGCGTGCCTTCGCCGGAAGTCGTGCGCCAGACGCTGGCGATGCTTGCCGGCGGCAAGGCGAACTAGATAGGCTCAGCTCTTCTTTTTCTTCTTTCCGGCGTGGTTCAGGTCCGCGGCGGCGCGGATCAGTGTCTTGAAGGCGTCTGCGTCGATCTCCTCACCCTCATGGATATCGATGGCGCGGCGGGTATTGCCTTCGAGGCTGGAATTGAAGAGCTTGGCCGGGTCATCCAGCGAAGCGCCCTTGGCGAAAGTCAGTTTGACCACGGCCTTGTAGGTCTCGCCGGTGCAGAGTATGCCGGCATCGGACCAGACGGGAACGCCGCGCCATTTCCACTCTTCGACGACCTCCGGCACGGCGTCACAGATGAGCGAACGCATACGCGCCAGCGTCTTGCCGCGCCAGTCGCCGAGTTCGGCGATACGGGCATCGATGAGATCGGAAGCAGAAGTCTCGGATGGGTCGTTTGCCATGGTCTCCTCCTCAGGCGGGAATGCGGATGACGGCGCGAAGGCCCCCTAGCGGACTGTCGCCGAGCGTAATGTCGCCGCCATGGCTGCGGGCGATGTCTCGGGCAATAGCGAGGCCGAGACCGGTGCCGGAGGCGTCGAGATTGCGCGCCTCGTCCAGGCGGAAGAACGGCTTGAACACGTCGTCGCGGG
>CAMFHE010000085.1 GCA_945952045.1 uncultured Rhizobium sp. | reverse complement strand
CGTCCGGCGCGGTATAGCGGGTGATCCCGCGTTTCATCGCTTCGACGGCGGCTTCCACGATATGGGAGGGCGTTTCGAAATCCGGTTCGCCGAGCGAGAGATCGATGACGTGCTCGCCCCTTGCCCGCATTGCCTTGGCGGCACTGGAAATCGCCATGGTGGGGGAAGACTTGACGGCGGCGGCCCTGCGGCTTTCAAATGCGATCATGGTCGTTTTTTCTCTCGCCTGCCGCGATGGGCAGCATGTTTCCGGGATGTCGCCGCGCCCGGATTCCAGCACGGCGGTGTCTGTGGCCGGCCGTTAGTGGTTCAGGATCTGCCCCAGGAACGCCTTGGCACGCGGCGATTGCGGGTTTGAAAAGAATTCGTCCGGCGGTGCGCTTTCGATGATCTGGCCACCGTCCATGAAGATGACGCGATGGGCGACCGCGCGGGCGAAGCCCATCTCGTGGGTCACGCAGATCATGGTGATACCGTCCTCGGCGAGCGAAATCATCGTGTCGAGCACTTCCTTGACCATTTCCGGATCGAGTGCGGAGGTCGGCTCGTCGAACAGCATGACCTGCGGCCCCATGCACAGCGCCCGTGCGATCGCCACGCGCTGCTGCTGGCCGCCGGAAAGCTGGGCGGGATATTTGTTCGCCTGCTCGGCGATACGGACCCGCTCCAGGTAGCGCATGGCAGTCTCGCGCGCATCCTTGTCGGACACGCGCTTCACCCGTTTCGGCGCCAGCATGCAGTTTTCCAGAACGGTCTTGTGCGGGAACAGGTTGAAGTGCTGGAAGACCATGCCGACATCGCGCCGGATATGGTCGGCATTGGTGCCTTTCTTGCCAAGCTCGATCCCGTTGACGGAGATGCTGCCGCCCTGCGTCTCCTCGAGATAGTTGATGCAGCGGATCAGCGTCGACTTGCCCGAGCCCGAAGGGCCGCACAACACGATATGCTCACCCTTCTTCACCTCAAGGCTCACCTTCTTGAGGACGTGAAGGGGCCCATACCACTTGTCGACGTCCACCATTTCAATCGTCTTGTCTGCCATTGGCGTCATCCTTTCGCAGTATGGGCCGTCTCTCTATGTTTACTTCGCCGTGAAGGTGATGCCGTCCATCGTCGCCGGCATGTCGGGGAACGGCGCGCCGAAGTGCTTCTGGTAAAGCGCGTTCAGGCTGCCGTCCTTCTTGTGGCGGGTCCAGAAATCGCCGGCCCATTGGCCCAGTTCGGTGGATTTCGGGCTGACTGCAATGCCTTCATATTCGGTCGATAGAACGATCTTCTGCTCGTACTTGCCGGGCGCCGCCTTCTCGACGCCGCCGAACTGGTGGCTGTAGCTGCCGAGATATTCGACCTGGCCGGACAGCAGGGCCTGCACAGCCGAGGACGCATCGTCGAAGCGCTGGATATTGGCGTCCTTCGGGGCCGATTCCGTGACGGCCTTGTCCATCGAGCTGCCCTTCTCGACGGCGATGGAATGCCCGGACAGTTCCTCGATTTTCGCAACGCCGTCCTTGGGACCGTAGATCGCGGCCTTGATCTCGGCATAGGGCGCGACATACTGAACGACCTTGGCGCGATCCGGATAGACGCCCATGACGCAGATCAGCATGTCGACCTTGCCGGTCATCAGCTGCGGAATGCGGTTGGCGCTGGTGATCGGCACATAGGCGACGTTGACGCCGAGTTCCTTTGCCATCATCTGGGTGATGTCGATGTCATAGCCTTCATTCTTGCCATCGGCATTGATGTAGCTGAAGGGCGGCTGGTCGGTGACGATGCCGAAGGTGATCGTACCCTTCTGCTTGATCTCCTCCAGCGTGGCGGCCTGCGCGGGGCGGACGTTCGACAGGCCGGCCGCGCCGACGGCAAGGGCAACGCTGGCGAGTGCGAGGAAGCTGCGGCGGCCGAGGCCATTGTTCAAAGAAAGCACTGTGTTCACCTCTATATTGTTGATCGGCATAGCAATTCTTGTCAGCGTGCCGAGTTCGCCGATTTCTTACCGCCCAAAGGACATCTTCCGTTCCAGCCGACCGCTCAGAAGCGAGAGGGGCCAGCAGATCGCGAAGTAGACCGCACCAACGATCCCGAAGACGAGAAGGGGCTGGAATGTGTTGTTGGAAATGATCTGGCCGGCGCGCGTCAGCTCGGTGAAGCCGATGATGGCGACCAGGGAGGTGCCTTTCACCAGGCCGACCATGAAGCCGATCGTCGCGGGCAGCGAAATCTTGAAGGCCTGCGGCAGGATGACGTCGAACATCCGGTGCCGATAAGGAAGCCCGAGCGCGCGCGCCGCTTCCGTCTGGCCGTCCGGCACCGCCTCGATGCCGCCGCGCCAGATTTCGCCGAGGAAGGCGCTGGTATGGGCGGTCAGGCCGATTGCCGCGGCAACCCAGGCGCTGACATCGAGCCCCACGAGAGCCACGCCGTAGTAGAAGACGAAGAGCTGCATCAAAAGCGGCGTTCCCTGGAACACCTCGATATAGAGATAGGCGATCCAGCGCGGGACGGCATAGGTGCTGGTTCGCATCAGCGCGACGAGCACGCCGACGATACCGCCGCCGACGAAGGCGACGAGCGACAGCAGGACCGTCCACCTCAGCCCTTCGAGGAGCATCCACAGATCGTTGACCGAAATTTCTCTGATCATGGCCCCAGCCTCACTTGATCGGATAGGAGAAGTAGATGCGGCCGAACAGCCGGAGCAGCGACGACAGGCAAACCGAAAGCGCGAGATAGATACCGGTCACGACGAAGTAGACTTCGAAGCTGCGGAAGGACTGGGCCTCGATCATCTGCGCGGAGTAGGTAAGCTCCGGCGCGGAGATCGACGCCACGACGCTCGACGTCAGGAGAAGCAGCACGAACTGCGAGCAAAGGCCGGGATAGACGGAGCGCACGGACGGCTTCAGGACGATATCGAAGAAGATCTGCCGGCGGTTCAGCCCCAGCGCCTTGCCGGCCTCGATCTGGCCCTTCGGCAGGCCGTCGACGCCACCACGCAGAACCTCCGCGATATAGGCCGCGGTGTTGATCGTCAGCGCCGTGATCGCAGCCGCCGAAACCGAGAACTTCAGACCGATCGCCGGCAGGCCGAAGAAGATGAAGAAGAGCTGCACCAGAAAGGGGGTGTTGCGGATGACCTCGATGAACACCTGCGCAGAAAGCCTGACGGGCCAGATTTCGCTGCGCCGCATGACCATCACCACGATACCGAGGACCAGCGCGAGGACGCTGGAAATACCCGTGTAATAGAGGGCGACCAGCGTGCCGTCCAAGAGCGTGCGCCAGGCGTCCCATACCGCCGAGAAGTCGAATTCGTATCCCATATCCGTGCTCGCCGTTCCCTCTGTTTTGCTAAGCCTGCCGAAAGGAGCCTGCCCTTAACCGTCGATCTCGAAATCCGCGTCGACCTCGACTGCGACGCCGTGCGGCAGCGACCCCACGCCGATGGCCGTTCGGGTATGACGCCCCCGCTCGCCGAAAATCTCGACGATCAGATCCGAGGCGCCGTTGATCACGGCGGCATGCGCGCCGAAGTCCGGCGCGGCATTGACGAAGCCACGCACACGCGAGCAGCCGGCGATGCGGTCGAGATCGCCATCCACCGCAGCGTGAAGCTGGGCGACGATGTTGAGCGCACAGACTCGCGCGGCCTGCTGCGCCTCCTCCAGAGAGATCGTGTCGCCGACCTTGCCGATAAAGCTCATCTTGCCGTCCACGCGCGGAACCTGGCCTGAGACGAGAAGGGTCGAGCCGATCCGCTTCGTCGGAATGTAGGTCGCCGTCGGGGCGGAAGGGGCCGGCAGGGCGATGCCCAGTTCGCTCAATCGTTCGGCTATGGAAGCACTCATCTTTTCAATCCTGTTGCGGTCAGCCGAAGAAGGTCCGCAGGACGACGCTAACGGCGCCCTGCTCATCGAGGCCGAAAATCACGTCATGCTTGTCGATCGTCGTGCAGGGATGGTTGATCCCGAACTCGACCACGTCGCCGAGCGCCACGGCCTGTCCGGGCACATGCACGAAGGCATGCTGGTCGTTCAGCTTGGTCACCACCGCGCCCGCGCCGAGCGTGGCGAGACGCTTGCCGTCCCGCCAAAGGGCGAGCGGCGTCGGCGGCCCCTGGTCATGGGCGGCATCCCGCATTCCCACGCCGCAGATCGCGTCGTCGGGGCCGTTCAGGGACAGCACCTCCGCCCAGAGCCGGAGCGTCGGCTCGAACGCGCCGGCGATCCGGCGACCGATCTCCGGTCCGAGCAGGCCGCGTTCGACAATGGCGTCAAGACGCGCGCGGATCGGCCCGTTGTCGCTGAAGAAGCAGGCACCGCTTCTCAGGAGCAGCACCGCCGCGCCGTCCCCGTCGAGAATGCTTCGGCAGCGGGTGATCACATGGTCGAAGAGGCTGGAGCCCCCCATGGACAGGATCAGCGGCCTGCCGCCGCCGACAACCTGCCGCACCGCCTTCAGCCCAAAGGCGACGCGGGAAAAGAGATCCTCGAGATTGGCCAGGAGCTCGGCCTCGACGGAACGGTTCGCGGTTCCCTCGTAGGCGGCGATGCCGGTCAGGACGATCCGTTTCTCATCCAGCGCCGCGATGGCGGCGAGCAGCCGGTCGAGTTCGGCATTCGAATTCACGCCGCCGCGACCGCAGCCGATCTCGACCAGCAGCTTGAGCGGCGGCAGGCCGGCATCCTCTTGCCAGGCTTCGGCAAGGCCGGCGACAAGATCGGTGGAATCCACGAACAGGTGCATATCCGCCTGCGGATAGGCCGAGAGCAGGCGCGCCAGCCGCCTGGCGGCGGCGTGGCCTCCGATCTCGTTGGCGATGAGAAGCTTGCGCAAGCCATGGCGCAACATCACCTCCGCCTGCCTCAGATCGGCGACCGAGACGCCCCAGGCGCCGCTTTCCACCAGATCCCGGGCCAGAACGGGCGACATCGGCGTTTTCGCATGCGGGGCGATCTCGCAGCCGAACGCCCAGCAGACCGCGAACATCGCCGCCTTGTTATCGGCATAGGTCTTCAGGTCGAGCGAGAGAAGCGGCAGGCTCATCGCACCATCCGCCGGATGCCACCCCGCCCCGTTCACCGCGGCGGCGTTCGTCACGCGCGTGCCGATGGGCAGGCCGCGCAGGCCGGGCGTCAGCTCGAACTGTCCTATCTCGGCCGCCAGGGTCTCGATTGCGTTCATCGCCCGTGTCCTTCAATCCGCGACGACGTACTGGTCGAGGCAATCGCGCTCGCGCGTTTCGTCCGGCCGCTCGGCGGGATTGCCGTAACCGCCGCCGCCGGGCAGCTCGATCACCAGCCGCTTGCCTTCGGGCACGAACTGGCGTCCCTTGGTCTTCAGTCGCGTGCCGTCGTCGAGATGAACGCGGCCAGCCGCGCCGTCATGTCCGCCTTCGCGGCCGCGCGCCGCGTTTTCGACACGGTCGAACATCGCGTTGAAATAGAATTCATGCCCTTGGGTCGGCGCGATCTCGACCACCTGGCCAAGCCCGCCGCGCTGACGGCCCTCGCCGCCCGAACCGTTGCGGAGCTCCTTGCGCCAGACGATGATCGGCCCGACATGTTCCGTCGCCTCCACCGACATGCTGTGCACGCCGCTCGGGAAGGCCGTGGCGTTGAGGCCGTCCAGCGCCGGGCGGGCGCCGCTGCCGCCGGAGTTGAACATCAGGATTTCCGTGCGGTGCAGGTCGAGGCCGTTGGCGACCCGGCCGCCGGACGGGCGGGCGCTGAGATGGATGTTCCAGAGCGCGCCGGCCCCTTCCGCCGGCACCGTATCCGGCAGCATCCTGTGGACCGCGCCGAGCACGGTATCCGGCACGAAATGGCCGAGCACATGGCGAACGGCGACCGGAGCCGGGCGCTGGGCATTGAGGATGCAATTGTCGGGCGCGACGATCCTGAACGGCTTCAGCGAGGCCGCATTGTTCGGGATCTCGGGGGCCAGCGAGCATTTCAGGCCATAGGCCGCGTAGGCCGTGGTGTAGATCAGCGGCACGTTGATGCCGAGCGGGCTCGGGCCGGAAGTGCCGTCGAAATCGGCGATGATCTCGTCCTTGCGCACGTCGAGCTTGACCACCATGTCGATCGGCGAACCGTAGCCGTCGACGCGCATGGAATTGCGATAGATGCCCTGCGGCAGTTGAGCGATCCGGTCGATGGTCGCCCGGTAGGAATGGTCGAAGATGAATTTCGCCAGATCCTCGATATCGTCGATCTCGAATTCGGCGAGCATTTCGATGAGACGCTTGTGGCCGATCTCGTTGCAGGCGGCGAGCGAATAGAGGTCGCCGACGACCTGATCGGCCTCGCGCACGTTGTTGCGGACGATGTTGACGAGATCGCGGCTGACCGTGCCGCGCTCGGCGAACTTCATGATCGGGATGAAGATGCCTTCCTCATAGACCTCGTTGGCGTCCGGCCCGAAACCGCGCCCGCCGACATCGACCACATGCGCGGTGCAGGCGAAGAAGCCGATCAGGCGACCCTTGTGGAAGGACGGGCTGACCACGGTGAAATCATGGAGGTGGCCGGTGCCCTTCCAGGGGTCGTTGGTGATGTAGACGTCGCCCTCGAAGAGGTTGTCGCGGCCGATCGTCTCGATGAAATGGCCGACCGCCTCGCCCATGGCGTTGACGTGGCCGGGCGTGCCGGTCACCGCCTGGGCGACCATTTCGCCGGCGATGTTGAAGACACCCGCCGACAGATCGCCCGCCTCGCGGACGGAGGTGCTGAAGGCCGTGCGCACCAGCGTCAGGGCCTGTTCCTCGACGACGGAAATGAGACGGTTCCACATGATCTGGAGACGCATCTCGGCGATGGCATCGCGCTTGTTCGTCATGGTCCTTGTCCTTTACGCGCTCTTGGCAGTGACGAGCAGGCAGCCGTCGGGCTGCATGATCGCTTCATAGGAGGAAGAGATGATCGTGGTGGTCTCGCGCTCGACGATGGCGGCCGGGCCGGAAACATAGTCCCCGGCGGAAAGCGAGGTGCGCTCGACGATGCCGGACGGCAGGTATTTGCCGGCCCGCGCATCGAACATGTCGCGCTGCGCCGGCACCGGAGCCGCCTTGCCCTTCGCCGCCCGCATCACGGGCGCCGCCGAATGGAGCGGGGAACTCGCCCGCAGCGACCAGCTGATGATTTCGGCATCGAGCCCATCGATTCCGCGACCGAAATAGGCGGCATAGGCCTCCTCGAAACCGGCGCGCAGCGCCGGACCGTCAGCATCGACGTAGGGCTTGATGTCGACGATGACGGGGATTTCCCAGCCCTGCCCGACATAGCGGACATAGGCGATGCATTCCATCTCGACCTTGGCGTTCGGATCGGCGGCATGGACGAAACGCTTGGCTTCGTCCTGCAAGTCCTTGAGCACCGCATTCACCTTGGCCGCATCGAACCGGGCGAAGCGGATATAGGCGCTGCGGACGGATTCGAAAGCGATGGGCGCCCGCAGGAAGCCGATGGCGGAACCGACACCGGCGCCCGGCGGGATCAGCAGCTCCTTCATGCCGAGTTTCTCGCAAAGCCGCGAGGCATGCAGGGGTGCGGCGCCGCCGAAGGCGATCATGCTGTATTCGGCCAGTTCCTTGCCGTTCTCGACGGCATGCATGCGCGCCGCATTGGCCATGCTCTCATCGACCACCTCGCAGACGCCGAAGGCGGCGGCATTGTTGTCGATGGAGAGTTTTTCGCCGACCTCGCGGGCAAAGGCCGCTTCGGAGTTGGTCGCGGCAAGCTTGATCGAGCCGCCGGCGAAATTGTCGGCATCGAGCCGGCCGAGCAGCAGGTCGGCATCCGTCACCGTCGGCTTGTCGCCGCCGCGGCCGTAGCAGGCGGGGCCAGGCTCGGAGGCGGCGCTGTGCGGCCCGACGCGGATCTGCTTCATGCCGTCGACAGAGGCAATGGAGCCGCCGCCGGCGCCGATCTCGATCATCTCGATGACCGGAATGGAAATCGGCATGCCGCTGCCCTTCTTGAAGCGATAGGTGCGCGCCACCTCGAAGGTCTTTGCGGTTTTCGGCGTCGCGTCGTCGATCAGGCAGATCTTGGCCGTCGTGCCGCCCATGTCGTAGGAGAGCACGCGGTCGAGGCCGTAGCGCTTGGCAACCTCGGCGGCGAAGATGGCCCCGCCCGCCGGACCCGATTCGAGAAGGCGCACCGGATATTCGGCAGCGCTTTCGATGGTGATGATGCCGCCGCCGGAATGGATCATGAAAACCGGGCAGTTCGCACCGGCCTCGCGCAGCTTGTCGACGAGGCGGTTGAGATAGGAAGCCATCAGCGGCTTGACATAGGCATTGGCGCAGACGGTGTTGAAGCGCTGGAACTCGCGCATCTGCGGCGAGACCTCGCTCGACAGCGAAATTGACAGGCCCGGAATTTCGGACAGCAGGATGTCGCGCACCTGCCGCTCATGCACATCGTTGACGTAGGAATGCATCAGGCCGATGGCGACGCTCTCATAGCCGCCGTCGCGGATGGTCCGCGCGAGCGCGGCGACCTCGGCCGCGTCGAGCGCATGCAGGATTTCCCCCGACGCGCTGACCCGTTCGCTAACGACGAAGCGGTCGCGGCGGGGGATCAGCGCCGGCGGCAGCACGATATTCAGGTCATAAAGCTCGAAACGGTTTTCGGTGCGCATCTCGATGACATCGCGAAAACCTTGCGTCGTCACGAAGGCGGTCTTCGCACCGCGCCGCTCGATCAGCGAATTGGTGGCGAGCGTCGTCCCATGAATGATCGTACCGACCTCCGAGAAAGGCAGCGCGGCATCCTCGAGGACAATGGCGACGCCCTGAATGATGGCCGCTTCGGGTGCGGCGTAGTTGGTCAAGACCTTCGTCGAGAAAATCCTGCCGCGGTATTCCATCGCAACGTCGGTGAACGTCCCACCGATATCGACGCCGATTCTGGCCTTTTCGCTGTCCATCTATCCATGCCCTGTGCTGGAAAACAAATCCGTTGAAACGTTCAGCCGCGGTTCCCGTTTTACTTATGCGCATATGATCGCGCTGCGGCTAAGATCGTATCTTAAACGTGATAGAGATATGATCACCTGTCAAGTGGATTGTTTTCGACGGTGCAAAAATATAATCTGCGGACCCAAAGAGCCGTTGGCAGCAGCCATTGCCGAGGCCGAAAGACAACGAAAATGGGACGGGCAGACAGAAATGACGAAAGATATGACGACAACCGGCGACATGGCGGCCCCACCGGCCGGCAAGAAAAAGAACACCCTGACGCTGAAGACAACACATGCGCTCAGGGAGCTTATCCTCGACGAGGCGACCAAGGTCGGCGACAAATTGCCGACGGAAAAGGCGCTTGCCCAGGAATTTGGCGTCAGCCGTACCGTCATCCGCGAGGCCGTCGCAGCCCTTCGCGCCGATGGCCTGCTTGAAGCCAAGCATGGGGTCGGCGTCTTCGTTTCACAGAAGAACGAGACCGGCGCATCCTCGGCGGAAACCGTTGGAAATCTTCATTTTTCCGCCTCCGTTCTCGATATTCTCGAGCTGCGTATGGCGGTGGAGGTGCACGCCGCAGGCCTCGCCGCAGCACGGCGATCCTGGGCTCAGGAGGCAAAAATCTGGGAGGCAGCCGGTCGGTTTCGAGACGCCCTGGCTCAGAACGAACCGACCGAACAGGCTGACTGGACATTCCACCGCGCCATCTCGGAAGCCACCAACAACGAGGCCTTCGTAGAATTCTTCGATCGCCTCGGCCTATCGATTCTCCCCCGCCGCGCCCTGGAAGGAACCAAGCGCGGAACCCTTATCACCCCGCAGTATCTTGAAAAAACCGCCAGCGAACATCACGCCATCTGCGAAGCGATTGCCGGTCAGAACGTCGAGGCGGCACGAGAAGCCATGAAGAATCATATTGGCCGAAGCCAGATGCGTTACCGTGGCCTCATGGTCGAGGCCGAAAAATCGACGCGGCCAGCCGACAACGGTCTTGACGAATAGATATAAGATATGATGACTATGGCCATGTGATCTTATGACGCCTCGATTGAACGAGGATATGCTCTTCGGCTTTGAGCCGGATGTCTCGGGGATATCGACCAGGCATGGGACACGTCCGCTTCTCTGGCATCTGCAGCCTCCCATGGGGCAGGCGACGGTGCATGAGGCGTCTGGAACCGATGTCCGGCGAAGCTGCCGGCGCTTAAGAAAGCATGGCCATGTCCTCGAATGCAGCTCCTATCGAAACCGATGTCGTCGTGATCGGCCTTGGCGCCATGGGCGCGTCGACCCTTTACCAGCTTGCCAAGCGCGGCGAGCGTGTTCTCGGCATCGACCGTTTCGTTCCTCCCCACGCCCACGGTTCCAGCCATGGCGGCACGCGCGTCACCCGCGAAGCTGTTGGGGAAGGTCCGGCCTATGTGCCGCTCGCCATGCGCTCCCACGAGATCATCGCGGAGCTGGAAGCCGAATTCGATCGTCCCTTCCTTGTGAAATCGGGTACGCTCATCGTCGGCTCGCCGATGTCCGGTGCGACGCCGTTGCACGGCGCCCGGGATTTCCTGGCAAGCAGCATCGAAATGGCCGAGCGCTTCGGTATTGCGCATGAGGTCCTGGACGCCGATGCGCTCCGCGCCCGCTATCCGCAGTTCCGGGCCTTCCGCGATACCGACCGGGGATATCTGGAGCCGAACGCCGGCTATATGCTGCCGGAGGCCCTGATCGAAGCGCAGGTCTCCGGCGCGAAGGCCCATGGCGCAAGCATCCTGACCGACACGATCGTCGACAGGATCGATCAGATCGACGGCAAGGTCGTTGTCGAAACCAGCAGCGGCACGGTTTACGCGAAACGGGCGGTGGTTGCCGCCGGCGCCTGGACGCGCCGCCTGCTCGGCGCCCCCTTCGACAGGCTCCTGACGGTCACGCGCCAGACGATCCACTGGTACGACGCGGACGATTTCGAGCCCTTTTCCCCGGAAAACATGCCCGTCTTCATCTGGTTCGTCACCGATCGGCTCGAAGACTATTTCACCGGCTTCCCGGTGACGAATCCGAGCGAAGGCGTGAAGATGGTCGCAAGCCGCGATACGCCCGACTTCGATCACGAGCAGGGAACGCCGGCGGCCGAGCGCTGGGAAACCGTGGATTTCTACACCAGGCATGTCGGTCCCAATATGGTGGGCGTCAAACCAGACATCGTCAACAACGCCACCTGCCTCTACACCAACACGCCCGACAACGGCTTCATCATCGACAACCACCCCGACATGGACAAGGTCATCGTCGTCTCCGCCTGTTCCGGGCACGGCTTCAAGCACTCGCTCGGCATCGGCGAAGCGGTGGCCGAGGTCATCCATGACGGCAAGAGCAGGATCGACCTGTCGCCATTCAACCTCGCCCGCTACCTGTGAGGCGACCGTCGTGGACCGCCTTCAGGAAAGAATAGAAGAGGCAGCGACGCTGATCCGCGACATCGTTCTTCGCACACCTCTGTTGGAGAACGACGCGCTCAACGACGAACTCGGCCTGCGCGTTCTTGTCAAAGCGGAATGCCTGCAGAAGACAGGATCGTTCAAGGCCCGCGGCGCGCTGAATTTCGTGCTTCGCCGCGGCGAGGCCCCCGATGCGCATTTCGTCGGCTTCTCCTCCGGCAACCACGCGCAGGGGCTTGCCTATGCTGCGCATATCGTGGGAGCCAGAGCGACCGTGCTGATGCCGGCCTCCGCGCCGGCCCGCAAGATCGCAGGCACGCGCGCATTCGGCGCCAAGGTCGAGATCCTGACGGATTTCTTTGCCGATCGCGCGCGCCGGGCGGCCGATTTCGTTGCCGCAGGCGCGATCCTCGTGCCGCCGTTCGATCATGAGGACATTATCGCCGGGCAGGGAACGGTCGGGCTGGAGGTTGCAGCACAGGCCGCAAGGCGGAAGCTCCAGCCGGACGCCTTCTTCGTTCCGGCAAGCGGCGGCGGCCTTCTCGCCGGCTCGGCGAGCGCGGTCCGGCATGCCTTTGCGCGCTGCCGCATCGTCGCGGTCGAACCGCATGGCTTCGACGATTTTGCCAGATCTCATGCCGCCGGCAGGCGCCTGACCATCGAAGCCGGCGCGAGCACGCTCTGCGACGGCCTCATGTCGCCGCAACCCGGCGAAATCCCCTTCGAGATCGTCAAGACCCTCTCCCCTGATTTCGATACCGTGACCGACGGTCAGGTGACGAACGCGGTTCGCATCCTGTTCGAGCGCTTCAATCTCGTTGTCGAGCCGAGCGGCGCCGCCGCATTCGCCTCCCTGCTTTCGCAGGCGAATGCAATGCAGGGGGCGACTGCCGTCGTGGTCGTCTCCGGGGGAAATGTCGATCAAAGCCTCTTCACGCGCCTTTTGAGCGAGCCTTCATCCCACATCTGAAACTGCAAGGAAGACGAACATGCTCTACGATCGCATCCTGTTGACGGGCGCCGCCGGCCTGCTGGGCACCGAGTTGCGCAAACGCCTCGCCTCCAAGGTAAAATTCCTTCGCTCCACCGATATCGTCGCCATGTCCGATGCGGCCCCCAACGAGGAACTGGTCACCGCCGACCTCGGAGATCTCGCTGCCGCCGAAACCCTGGTAAAAGACATCGACGCCGTCGTGCATTTCGGCGGCCTGTCCAAGGACGCGGATTTCGCCTCGATCTGCCGCGTCAATATCGTCGGTTTCCAGAGCCTTTACGAGGCAGCGCGCCTTGCCGGCGTCAAGCGCGTGGTCTTCTCGAGTTCCGTCCATGCGATCGGCTTCTACGACCAGATGCAGATCATCGGAACGGACGTGCCCGCACGGCCCGATTCCAACTACGGCGTCGCCAAAGCCTTCGGCGAAAACCTCGCGCAACTCTATTGGGACAAGCACGGCCTCGAAACCGTCTCCGTCCGCATTGGCTCATGCGAGCCGAAGCCGAGCACACGCCGCCATCTCCTGACCTGGCTGTCCTTCGACGATATGTGGCAACTCGTCGAGCGCTCTTTGAGCGTACCGCGCGTCGGTCACACGATCATCTACGGCGCTTCGAACAACAGCGCGACCTTCTGGGACAATCGTCTCGCCTCGCATATCGGCTACCGGCCGAAGGACAGCGCCGACGCCTGGCAGGCCGAGATCCGCGCCGCCGACCCCCATCCCGGCCGGGAGGACATCGTCAATCGCCTTCAGGGCGGCATCTTCGCCAAGTGATGGAGGTTTGCTGAGATGAATATCGGATTCATAGGGCTCGGCGTGATGGGCGCGCCGATGGCGGGACATCTTCTCGATGCGGGACACACCGTTCACACGTCGGTGAACCGCACGCCCGCACCGGCCGGGCTCCTCGCCAGGGGATTGCAGGTTCATGTCAGCCCGAGAGAGGTCGGGGCGCGTTGCGAGGCGGTCATCACCATGCTGCCCAACACGCCCGACGTCGAGCGCGTCCTTTTCGAGCAGGGGCTCGCGGATGCGCTCGCCGCGGGCAGCCTCTTCATCGACATGAGCTCCATCGATCCCGTGGCGACGAAGAAATTCGCAGCGAAAATCCGGGACAAAGACATCCACTACCTGGACGCCCCCGTCTCGGGCGGCGAGGTCGGCGCGAAAAATGCGACGCTTTCCATCATGTGCGGCGGTCTGCCCGAGGTGTTTGCGCGGGCGATGCCTCTGCTGCAGGCCATGGGTAAAAACATCACCCATGTCGGAGAGGAAAACGGCAGCGGCCAGACCTGCAAGATCGCCAACCAGATCGTCGTCGCGCTGACGATCGAAGCCGTCGGCGAGGCATTGGTCTTTGCGCGACAATCGGGCTGCGATCCCGCCAGGGTTCGCGAGGCGCTCATGGGTGGCTTTGCCGCATCCCGCATTCTGGAAGTGCATGGCCAGCGCATGATCGAGCGGACATTCGAACCCGGATTCCGCATCTCCCTCCACGCCAAGGATCTCGACCTCGCCCTGAAGGCGGCCGGCGAGAACGGCATTCCCCTGCCCGGCACGGCGCTCTGCCGCCAATTGCTGACCTCGGCCAAAGCGAATGGCGATTGGGAAAAGGACCATTCCGCGATCGTCAAATCGCTGGAGCGCCTTGCCGGCGCGAACCTGCAATGAGACCGGAGCATGACGCCATGCCGACTGGAAAGACCTTGTCGCAAGCCAGTGCAGGGATGGCGCGGGATCGTTCCATTGCCCCACCGTGAATGGAGCCGATCGCGCCTGTTCATCGGCATGGTCGATCTCGTCGATAAAGACATCATATTTCACCTCGCGAATTACGGCGCCGGCTGTAGACCTCGATTTTGGTCAACGAACGCCGATCGCAACGATTATCCGCAAACAAGTCACTGAATATCCGTCGATATTTGAATAATCAGCCTCCCCTCAAAAGATATGATCTCATTGTGAGATTTTTCATAGAGATATTATCTCATATTGACTTGCGTGGCCTTGCTGGTAATCTCGCATCAGCATTCAAATCGGAGACACAGAAATGACCCCCCAAGAACTCAAGGCCGCCCTTGGCTCCGGCCTGCTCTCTTTTCCCGTCACGCATTTTGATGCGGAAGGCCGCTTCGCCGAGAAGAGCTACAAGGAGCACGTGGCGTGGTTGGCGAGCTATGAAGCCCCTGTGCTCTTTGCCGCCGGCGGCACCGGTGAGTTCTTCTCCCTGAAGCCGGACGAGATTCCGGGTATCGTCTCGGCCGCGAAGGAGGCCGCCGGCAAGACGGCGATCGTTTCGGGTTGCGGTTACGGCACGGAGATCGCCATCGATATCGCGCGGTCCGTGGAAAGGGTTGGCGCAGACGGCATCCTGCTGCTCCCCCACTATTTGATCGACGCCCCGCAGGAAGGCCTTTACGCGCACATCAAGAAGGTCTGCCAGTCCGTTGGCTTCGGCGTCATGGTCTATAATCGCGATAACTCGGTCCTTCAGGCCGATACGCTTGCACGCCTGTGCGATGAGTGCCCGAACCTCATCGGCTTCAAGGACGGCACGGGCGATATCGGCCTCGTGCGGCAGATCACGGCGAAGATGGGCGACCGGCTGATGTATCTGGGCGGCATGCCAACGGCCGAGCTTTTCGCCGAAGCCTATCTCGGCGCGGGCTTCACCACCTACTCCTCGGCGGTGTTCAACTTCGTGCCCGGCCTCGCGAACGAATTCTACACCGCGCTACGCGCCGGCGAACGCGCGACCTGCGAGCGCATTCTGAAGGATTTCTTCTATCCATTCATGGCGATCCGCAATCGCGGCAAGGGCTATGCCGTCTCCGCCGTGAAAGCCGGCGTCCGCATCCAGGGTTTCGACGCCGGCCCGGTTCGTTCTCCCCTGACTGACCTTACCGCAGACGAAATCAGCATGATGGAAGCGCTTATCGCGCCCTATCGCCGCTGATACCTTCGCGGCGCCCGGTAAAGAACACGGGCGCCGCGCATCCTGTTTGGATGCCCCAACGCGGCATGACGATGAAAAGCTTTGAGTTGGACGGTCGAAGGAGAAGGCCATGAAACCGAACAAACTGAAACAGATCTGGGCCGAAGGCCGATGCGCGCTCAATGGCTGGCTTTCGATCCCGAGCGCTTTTTCCGCGGAGATCATGGCGGCACAGGGCTACGATAGCATCGGCATCGACCTTCAGCATGGCATCGTCGACTACCAGGCCGCCGTCACCATGCTTCAGGCGATGCGGGCGAGCGATGTCGTGCCGATCGTTCGCGTACCGTGGCTCGACCCGGCCCACATCATGAAGGCGCTCGACGCGGGGGCCTATGGCGTCATCTGTCCAATGATCAACAACCGGTCCGAGGCCGAGCGCCTCGTATCTTATGTGAAATATCCGCCGGCGGGGATCCGCAGTTTCGGGCCTTCGCGCGCCGTCTTCTCCGCCGGCGACAATTACCTCGTCGAATCCGAAGAACAGATTGTCTGTTTCGCCATGATCGAGACGGCGGAAGCCGTCGATAATTTGGCGGAGATCGTCGGAACGCCTGGCCTCGACGGCATCTACATCGGGCCTGCAGATTTGACCATCGGATTGACCGGCAAAAAATATCCATCGGGCTTCGATCGCGAAGAACCGGAGATTGTCGATGCCATCCAGCGTATCCTCCATGCCGCACATGCGGCCGGCATCAAGGCTGCGCTCCATTGCGGTACGCCGGCCTACGCCGCCAAGGCCGTCGGCTGGGGCTTCGATTCCGTCACTGTCTCCAACGACGTTCGCCTTCTCGCAGGCGCAGCCAGAGCCAATGTTATCGCTTTCCGCGATCTCATCGAAGACGAGAAAAGCCGCACGACGCATTCAGGATATTAACAAAAGGTCTCCTCGCCGCCGTGACTCCTCAACCGGTTTTGACCGGTTGACAACAGCGCGGCGCGACTTGTCCAGTCGCTGCCCCGAGGGCTTGCGCTACGGTTTTGCAGCGCAAGCCGTTTGTCGTCAGTGGCCGCT
>CAMFHE010000084.1 GCA_945952045.1 uncultured Rhizobium sp. | reverse complement strand
GATGCCGAAGCCGGGCAGGATCAGGATGTACACTTCCGGGTGACCGAAGAACCAGAACAGGTGCTGGAACAGGATCGGGTCGCCGCCGCCTTCCGGAGAGAAGAAGGCCGTGCCGAAGTTACGGTCGGTCAGGAGCATGGTGATGCCGCCGGCGAGAACCGGGAGCGACAGCAGCAGAAGGAAGGCGGTGATCAGCACGGCCCAGGCAAACAGCGGCATCTTGTGCAGGGTCATGCCCGGCGCGCGCATGTTCAGGATCGTGGTGATGAAGTTGATCGCACCGAGGATCGACGAGGCGCCGGAAACGTGCAGCGCGAAGATCGCGAGATCCACCGCGGGACCCGGCATGCCGGTCGTCGAGAACGGCGGATACAATGTCCAGCCGCCGCCGACGCCATAGGCGCCTGCCGGACCTTCCACGAACATGGAAAGCAACAGCAGGAAGAAGGCCGGAACGATCAGCCAGAAGGAGATGTTGTTCATGCGCGGGAACGCCATATCCGGCGCGCCGATCATGATCGGAACCATCCAGTTGGCGAAGCCGCCGATCAGCGCCGGCATGACCATGAAGAAGATCATGATGAGCGCGTGCGCGGTGGTGAACACGTTGAACATGTGCTTGCCGCCGTCGATGGCAGCATCGCCCTCGAAGCCGTAGACCATGGAGGCCAGACCGTGGAAGATCTGGATGCCCGGCTCCTGCAGCTCGGCGCGCATGGCGATCGACAGCGCGCCGCCGATGATGCCCGCGATGATCGCGAAGATCAGGTAGAGCGTGCCGATGTCCTTGTGGTTGGTCGAAAGGAACCAGCGCGTGAAGAAGCTCATCGGCTTGTGCGCGTGGTCGTCATGCGCGTCGCCATGCGCATGGTTATCGTGGTGAGCGGATGGTCCAGCCATTGTCCTCTCCTGCCTCTTATTCTGCGTTTGCGGCGACGTCGACGGTCTTCTTCAGATCCGTGGCGGCCATCAAAGTCTTGTTTGCATCCTGAAGGTTCGTACCGGCAGCCGCCATCCAGGCGTCATACTTCTCTTGCGAGACGACGCGGATTGCGATCGGCATGAAGGCATGATCCTTGCCGCACAGTTCCGAGCACTGGCCATAGAACAGGCCTTCGCGCTCGGCCTTGAACCAGGTCTCGTTGAGACGGCCCGGAACGGCGTCGATCTTCACGCCGAAGGACGGCATGGCGAAAGCATGGATGACGTCGGTCGGAGCCGCGGTGACCAGAAGGCGCACGACCTTGTTGACCGGCAGAACCATTTCATTGTCGACGGCCAGCAGGCGCGGATAGACGGCCTTGTCTTCCTTGCCGTAGGTGGCGCGGTCGGCATCCTTCAGCAGATAGGAATCGAAGGCCAGCGGCTTTTCGCCCTGGTATTCGTAGTTCCACTGCCACTGGGTGGCGGTTGCCTTCAGCGTCAGGTCCGGATTCTGCGGAAGGGTCAGCTGCGCGGTCAGGAGGTTGAACGAGGGAATGGCGAGGAAGAGCAGCAGCAGAACCGGCCCCACGGTCCAGACGACTTCGATCGCGGTGTTGTGGCTAGTCTTGGACGGCACCGGATTGGCGCCGGCGCGGAACTTCACAACCACGATGATCAGCAGCAGCAGAACGAAAAGCGTGATCGGAACGATGAACCACAGGGTATATTGCTCGAACCAACGGATTTCATGCATGATCGGCGACGCCGCCGGCTGCAAACCCATCTGCCACGGAAACGGCTGATCGGCATAGGCGCCGGAAGCGAAGAGCAGACAGACCAGGCTGGTCAGAACTGCATAAGCTCTATTAATCACAACGTATCTCCCTCAAGCGCTTGATGTGGATCAAACTCAAACGCAGAATCCATGCTATCATCCCGCTTCAAACCACAGTTTGCCCCCCGCCGCAACATCTGTCAAAAAAAGCCTGTGCGGCATTTTTGCTCCAGATCAAATTTTGCCGTCAGTTCGCCCCTTTCCTGTGTTCGGGCGAACACGGAAACGCTTGCGTCGCGGCTGGAAACGGTCCAATTTCCGCCGCGTTGCGCTGGAATTGAAGCATTACCGCTTTTCATGCACATACGGGCGAGTTTCACGCCCGAGTGATTCGAATTCTTGAGGTTCTGATGGCTTTTCTTTCTCTTGCGCGGCGCGCCGCAGTTATGACGGGGCTCGCCCTCCTCGCCTTTCATGCCCCGGCGAGCGCCCAGCAAAAGGACCAGGCCAAGCAGGGCCAGGCGCAGACCGCGCCCAAACCCGGCGCGACGCCGGCCCAGCCGGGCACGGTGAAATCCAACCACGGCGCATGGTCGATCGTCTGCGACCAGCCGGCCGGCGCCAATGGCGAGCAATGCGCGCTGATGCAGAACGTCATCGCCGACGACCGGCCGGAAGTCGGCCTTTCCGTCGTCGTGCTGAAGACCGCAGACCGCAAGGCGAAGATTTTGCGCGTTCTGGCCCCGCTCGGCGTTCTCCTGCCCAACGGTCTCGGCCTCAACATCGACGGCAAGGATATCGGCCGCGCCTATTTCGTGCGCTGCTTTGCCGATGGCTGTTACGCCGAAGTGGTTCTGGAGGACGAACTGCTGAAGACGCTGCGCAGCGGCGCCCAGGCGACCTTCATCGTCTTCCAGACGCCGGAAGAAGGCATCGGCATTCCGGTCGATCTCAAGGGTTTTGCAGACGGCTACGACGCCCTGCCCTGATCCGGCTCTTGCCGGCGGCGATGCCGGCACCTACATCGGCGACAGACACTATATATAAAGAGTGTGGACGACGGGACGGCTTCGTGGCCGTCTCGGCGGGTCCGCGCTTCTTACCGCAGCGGATCGAGGAACGAACATGGCAAGCAGCGACCTTCTCACCCTTTTCGATGCCGACGAGGCCACGCTGCGGGCGGCGGTCGCCGATGCGCTCTCCGGCGCCGATGACGGCGAATTGTTCATCGAGCAATCCCAGGCCGAGTCTCTCACCTTTGATGACGGCCGCCTCAAAGGCGGCAGCTTCAACACCGACCAGGGTTTTGGCCTGCGCGCGGTTGCCGGCGAGGCCGTGGGTTATGCCCATTCCGGCGAGTTCTCGCTCGGAAGCCTGAAGCGCGCCGCCGATGCGGTCGGCGCCGTCACCCGTGGCTATACCGGAAGCTATTCGGAAGCGCCGGCGCGGACCAATCGCAAGCTCTACGGCGAGGACAACCCGATCGGCGCGCCGAGCTTCGAGGAAAAGGTGCATCTTCTCAAGGAGATCGATGCCTATCTTCGCGCCAATGACAAGGTGCGTCAGGTGACCGCCTCGCTCGCCGCCAGCTGGCAGACGGTTGATATCCTGCGCGCCGACGGCCACCGGGTACGCGATGTCAGGCCGATGACGCGGCTCAACATTTCCGTCGTCGTCGGCGATGGCGACCGGCAGGAAAGCGGTTCCTTCGGCACCGGCGGACGCATCGGTTTCGGCGATTTCGTCACCACCGACAGCTGGCAACAGGGCGCGGAAGAAGCCTTGCGGCAGGCGCTTGTAAATCTTGAGGCCATAGAGGCGCCGGCCGGCACCATGGATGTCGTGCTCGGCAATGGCTGGCCGGGCGTCATGCTGCACGAGGCTGTCGGCCACGGGCTGGAAGGCGATTTCAATCGCAAGAAGACATCCGCCTTTGCCGGGCTGCTCGGCGAGATGGTCGCAGCCCCCGGCGTCACCGTCGTCGATGACGGCACTATCGAGAACCGGCGCGGCTCGATTTCGGTCGACGACGAGGGCACGCCCTCCGGCTATAACGTGCTGATCGAAAACGGCCGTCTCGTCGGCTATATGCAGGACCGGCAAAACGCCCGGCTGATGGGCATGAAACCGACCGGCAACGGCCGCCGCCAGGGCTATGCCCATGTTCCGATGCCGCGCATGACCAACACCTATATGCTTTCCGGCGACAAGAGCCCGGAAGAGATTATCGCCTCGGTGAAGAAGGGCATTTACGCCGTCTCCTTCGGCGGCGGACAGGTGGACATCACCTCCGGCAAGTTCGTCTTCGGCTGCACCGAGGCCTATCTGATCGAAAACGGCAAGATAGGCCCGGCGATCAAGGGCGCGATGCTGATCGGCAACGGCCCGGATGCGATGAAGCGCGTCTCGATGATCGGCAACGATACCAAGCTCGACACCGGCATCGGCAATTGCGGCAAAGGCGGCCAATGGGTGCCCGTCGGCGTCGGCCAGCCGCATCTGCGCATGGACCAGATCACCGTCGGCGGAACGCAGACCTGAGCGTTCAGCCCCCCCTGATCTTCAGCAAGGCTTAACGGCCGCCACCTAGATTGTCTTGCGAATACGAGGCAATCGAAGGGACACACGGATGGGCTCCGGCCTCAGGCAATCCTTGCGTCGCGGCGTCAAGCGCGCCGCGATCACCGGCGGTCTGGAGGCTTCGGGCCTCTTGGCGCGTGCCGGCGTAATGCGCGCCGCGCGCGGGCGGGGCGTCATCTTCACCCTTCATCACGTCCGACCGAAAATCGCCCGCGCCTTCGATCCGAACGGCCATCTGGAGGTGACGCCGGACTTCCTCGACGCCGCCATCCGGCAGTTGCAGGCGCAAAACTATCGTTTCCTGCCGCTGGACAAGGTGCCGGCGGCGCTGGCCGATCCGACGCATCCGCCTTTCGCGGTGTTCACGCTGGATGATGGTTATCGCAACAATCGCGACCATGCCCTGCCGGTCTTTGCCCGTTATCAGGTGCCGTTCACGGTGTTCGTCGCCGGCGGCTATATCGACCGCAGCCATTCCATGTGGTGGGAAACCGCGGCCGCGCTCATCGATAAATCCGACGCCGCGCTTGGCGAAAAATACGCAGCCTTTGCCCGCATCGGCGAAACGATCCTGCGTCCCGGCGAGGCCGGACATGTCGCCGAACTCGACCGGCAGGCAGCCGTCGCCGGCATCGATGCCCGCGCCATCGCGGATGATCTCACCATGAATGCGGAGGAACTGAAAAGCTTTGCCGCGCATCCGCTGGTGACGCTCGGCGCCCATACGATCAGCCACCGCTCGCTCGGCCTGCTCGACGATATCGAGGCGGAGCGGGAAATGATCGCTTCGGCCGAGCGGGTCGAAACGATCACCGGCCAACGCCCATTCACGATCGCCTACCCCTATGGCGACGCGCAAGCCGCGACACCGCGCGATTTCGCGCTTGCCGCGCGGCTTGGCTTCTCGGTCGGCGTCACGACGCGGCCGGGCACGCTGACGGCCGGGCAGTTGCCGACCGCCCTGCCCCGCGTTTCGCTGAACGGCTTTTATCAGAAGCGCCGCTATGTCCGCGCGCTGGCCTCCGGCATACCCTTCCGATTGATGGGTTAGGGATACATCCGCACCTTTGCGTTCCAATCGCCTTCCGGCGCGTCGCGGCGGAATTCGATGCGGTCGTGCAGGCGAAAGGGACGGTCGTGCCAGAACTCGATGGAGAGCGGGCGCAGGCGGAAGCCGGACCAGTGGGCCGGGCGGGGAATGTCGCCGAGCGCATAACGGGCGGTGTATTCGGCTACCGACTTTTCCAGCGCAAAACGGCTTTCCAGCGGCCGCGACTGTTTCGAGGCCCAGGCGCCGATGCGGCTGCCGCGCGGGCGCGACTTGTAATAGGCGTCGGCCTCGGCCTCGCTGACGATGTCGACAGGGCCGCGCAACCGCACCTGGCGGCGCAGGGATTTCCAGTGAAAACACATGGCCGCCTTCTTCTGGCCAAGGATTTCCTGTCCTTTCTGGCTCTCGAAATTGGTGTAGAAGACGAAACCGTCCCGGTCGAATCCCTTCAGGAGAACCATGCGAACATTCGGCATTCCGTCGGCATCGACGGTTGCCACGGCGACCGCGTTCGGGTCGTTGACCTCGGATTTTTCCGCGTCGGCGAGCCAGGAGGCAAAGAGGGCGAAAGGCTCGTTTTCCTCGGTGAAGTCACCGGTTGTTAACGCATTGTCGGTCATGATAGGTAAAATGCCCCGGACTTGATTAATCGTCGTTTCAGGATTCGTGAACCGGATCGGTCGTAAGGTGAAAGTCATAGCAAAGTCGACGCGCCATAAAAAGGATCTGACCGCCAAAGCTGGTGGAATGGCCCTGACGATCTTCGCGGCGCTGGCTTTGAGCGGCTGCATGGGATCGATGGACATGCTCGGCGGCGGCGTCGACAAGTCGATTTCGACCAGCACCGTGGCCAATCAGAAAAATCCCGAAACCGTTTCCGACGAATTGACCGTCAGCAATGCCGTGACCTCGGCCGACGTCTCCAAACTCGGCGGCAAGCCGCTGCCCTGGGCGAATGCCTCGACCGGCAGCGCCGGCGTCATCACCGCCATCGACGAGCAGACAGCCAGCGGCGCCAATGTCTGCCGCACATTCCAGACAACCCGCCATTCTTATCGCGGCATCGCCAACTTCTCCGGCCAGACCTGCCTTCGCGACGATGGCCGCTGGCAACTCCTGAGCTTCCAGGAAGCGCAATAACCCTCTTTTGCGCGCAAACGGGACTCGTTTGGCGGGAAAATCCTCAGATCGCGTAACCTCCAATTAGGAAAGCTCTGCGACAATCGGTCCCGTGCGACCTGCCGCCCATGGTTTTTCGGGTCGGAAGTCGGCTTGCACTCGTTGTTTTGCGTTGCAGGGAACGTTGCCTGTGTCGGGGCGTTATTCCTGTATAGAGTTGAGCGGTGACTAGATGCGCGATCCCTATTCCGTGCTGGGCGTCCAGCGTGACGCCGGACCAGACGAGATCAAGGCGGCCTGGCGAACCAAGGCAAAAACGGCCCATCCTGACCAGAATCAGGACGACCCGACGGCAACAAACCGTTTCGCCGAAATCGGCCATGCCTATGACATTCTGAAAGACCCCAAGAAGCGAAGCCGTTTCGATGAGCGCATGAAGCGCGCCGAAGGCGGTCGGCAGGAACAGACTTTCCAGCAGAAACGCGATGCGGCGCGCGAAGCGGCCGAACGCGCCAAGGCGGCCCGCGCCAACGCCGAGAAGGTGATGGAAGAGCTTGACCGCGCGGAAGCGGCCAAGAAGGCCCAAAAAGCCGCCGGTCAAACAGCGACGCCGAGCATGGAAACGCCCGAAGAGGTGATTTCGCGCATTTTCGGCGTCCCGCCCGGCCAGCAGCCTCAAAACGCCCAATCCGCCGCCGGCCAGACCGGCAATCCGGCCAATGCGACCGCCGGCAGCGGTGCTTCCGCCAGCCAGACGGCCCGCAGCGACGCGCCCGGCGGCGATGTGGAAACGGCCGAACTCGCCCGTCCCAACTCCCTGCCGGCACAGGCCATCGACCTTCTTACCTCCCTGGTGCGCCGCTTCCGCGGCACGGCGCCTGTACTCGACAAGGCGCCCGATGTCGCCGCTGTCGCGACCGTCACCATCGACGACCTGATGAAGCTCAACTGGATAACCGTGCCGCTTCCCGATGGCAAAGACGGCCGTTTCCAGATCGAGCCCGGCGCTGTCGATGGCGACGTGATCAAGCTGCGCAATCAAGGGCTTAAGCTGCAGAACATGCAGCGCGGCGATGTCGCCGTGACCTTGCGCGTCGATCCGAACGGGCCATTCAAGGTGCATGGCAGCGATGTGCATACGGTGCTGCCGGTCAACCTCCAGAACGCCGTTCTCGGCTGGACGACCAAGGCCGACTCACCGGCCGGTCCCGTCGAGGTCGTGGTTCCCGCCTGGACCGGATCGGACCAGACGATCCGCCTCCCCGGCCTCGGCCTGCCGAAGATTGGCGGCGGAAAAGGCGACCTCGTGGTCGAAATCCGCCTCGTCCTGTGGGAAAAACCGGATGCAAAAGTCACCGACCTGATGCGCAGCATGCGCGAGGGGCTTTATTTGTGAAATTTGCGTGACATTTGCACCCTTTGTTACGATCCCTAACAGTTGATGATCTCGGCTAAGCTTGAACCGGACATCGGCCTATGCCATAGGCAAATCGTCGCATTACCGAGGGAGCAAAGTATGGCTGAAGCATCCGGTCTGATGAAGGGCAAGCGAGGCGTCATCATGGGCGTCGCCAACAACCGTTCGATCGCTTGGGGTATCGCCAAGGCCATCCACGCCCAGGGCGGCGAAATTGCCCTGACCTATCAAGGCGATGCGCTGAAGAAGCGCGTCGAGCCGCTGGCCGCCGAAATCAACGCGGTGCTGGCCGGCCATTGCGACGTCTCCGACGAATCGACGATCGACGCGGTGTTCGCCGATCTCGAAAAGCGCTGGGGCAAGATCGATTTCCTCGTCCACGCCATCGGTTTTTCCGACAAGGACGAACTGACCGGCCGTTACGTCGATACGACGCCGGAAAACTTCGCCAAGACGATGCAGATCTCGGTCTACTCCTTCACATCCGTTGCCCGTCGCGCCGAAAAGCTGATGACCGATGGCGGCTCGATGCTGACCCTGACCTATTACGGCGCCGAAAAGGTCATGCCGAACTATAACGTCATGGGCGTCGCCAAGGCCGCACTCGAAGCCAGCGTCAAGTATCTCGCCGTCGACCTCGGCCCAAAGAACATCCGCGTCAACGCCATTTCGGCCGGCCCAATCAAGACGCTGGCCGCCTCCGGCATCGGCGATTTCCGCTATATCCTCAAGTGGAACGAGTATAACGCACCGCTGCGCCGCACCGTCACCATCGAGGAAGTCGGCGATGTCGGCCTCTATATGCTCTCCGACCTGTCGCGCTCGGTGACCGGCGAAACGCATCACGCCGACAGCGGCTATCATGTCGTCGGCATGAAGGCGGTGGATGCGCCCGATATTTCCGTTATCAAAGACTGAGACGCCAAGGGACTGCCCGTGCTGATGTATATGATCCGTCACGGGCAGACCGACTGGAACGCCGAAGCCCGTCTCCAAGGGCAGAAGGACATTCCGCTGAATGCGCTGGGCCGCGAGCAGGCCCGCGACAATGGTCTGGCGCTTGGCCGCCTGCTCGGCGACACCGTTTCCGATTATGATTTCGTCAGCAGCCCGCTTGGCCGCGCCCGCGAGACCATGGAGCTGGCGCGATCGGCCATGGGGCTTTCGCCTGACCATTACCGCATCGACGAACGGCTTGTGGAAATATCCTTCGGCGACTGGGAAGGCTCGACGCTCAGGGAATTGAAGCGGACGACGCCGGAGCGTGTCGCAGCGCGGCGCGCCTCGAAGTGGGATTTCATTCCGCCCGGCGACGATGCCGAAAGCTATGAGATCCTCTCCTGGCGCATCGGCTCCTGGATGGCTTCGGTGGAAAAACCGACCGTCTGCGTGTGCCATGGCGGCGTCATCCGCACCGTCTTCCGGCTGATCGGCGACATGTCGCGCGAGGAAGCGGCCGAGATCGGCATTCCGCAGGACCGCATCCTGCGCATCGACCGCGATGGAAAATCTGTCAGTTGGCTCTAAGCTATTTTCGTTGAAGCGTAATCTTATCGATCCTCGCTTCGCTCCGGTCGGATTATGCTCTCACGATCCCGCATCTGCCGACGCGAAATCGCGTTTTCCTCTGAAACCCTGCTCTCAGAATACTATTCGACGACCTGCAGGTCGTTGATGACGCGGCGGCCGTCGACCTCGGTATAGAAGACGATGACCTTGACGCCGGCCTTGAGGCCATTGAAATCGAATTCCTCGGGCGCCTGGTAGGTCTTGCCGTCGTCGAGCGTCAGGCTGAGATTACCCGTATCGACCTTCTTGATGGTCGCCTCGACATCGGCGCTTTCGGCGAAACCCTTCAACGGCGACAGCAAGCTGGCGGTGGTCAGAAGTGCGGCGATGATGAAGCGCATCGTTCGGGCCCTGTGTGTCTGCAAATCAATGAATTTCATGATGCAAATAGCCTCTCGAATATGGCGAAATTTGCCCGAAACAGTGACAAACCCGGCCCAATTGATGAACGCAAAACCGGATGCAATCAAGCCCGTCCAAATTGTGGCGACGTGAAACCTGCACTGGTCGGTCAATTATAATTTAACTCGCCTCACCCTATTGTTCGCAACAACGACAAAAAAGGGGTGGAGTGCAGGTGGGTTTCACGTCGCCACGTACCAAGGGTTTCCGGGAGATGTTCCGCGCCTCGCGCGCATCGATCGTTGCAGCCGTCGTCGTCTCCGCCGTGGTGATGACGCTCGGCTTCATTCTCGACCGGGAAAACAGCAATTTCTACAGACGTGAACTGCACATACGAACCGAAAACGACGTCGCACTGATCCACTCGCGGATCATGGGGCAGATCAGCACCGATTTCTCGGTGCTGCGCAACCTTGCCAACTGGATGTCGGTGGCGCCCGATCTGCCGAAGGAACGCGTCGCCGAGCAGATGCAGCGCGTGCTGCTGCAAAACCCGCATTTCCGCAGTGTGTCGATTGCCCCTGATTTCGTCGTCGAGGAAACCTTCCCACCCCTTGCCGACGACAAGACGATTGGCGAGGACGTGCGACGGATTCTTGGGGACAAACCAACCGATGCGCTCGCGACCGACAGGCTTTCGGCCCGGTTTGCCGGGCCGGTCACCGTTGGCGAGGGTCACGACGGCTTCATCCTGATCTTCCCGGTCATCCGGCGCGACGGTTCCTCCCACAGCGTCTGGGGCGCGGTGCGGGCCGTGATCGACGAGACGCAGTTCTACCGCGTCACCGGACTTCTCCCGGCGCAGGGCTCGGAAAACCAGCAGCGCTATCCGCACCTTCAGCACCTGAAGCTGGCGCTCAGCCAGAAGCCTGCGCCCGGGCTGAAGCCGCATGTCTTCTTCGGCAACGGCGATATCCTCAACGAAGGGCCGGTGCAGCGCATCTTCAACGTGCCCGGCGGCGCATGGATGCTGTCGGCCATTCCCGCCGACGGATGGGACGAGGTGCCGCCGAACCAGGCCTTCCTGCGTCTCGTCATCGCGCTGACAACCGGCATCATCATCGGGCCGGTCTTTCTCTCATGCCTGCTGATGATCGACCGAAGCCGCAATATCAGCGCATTGCAGGCGCGCGAGACGAAACTTCTGGAAGTGTCTCAGCGGCTGCATATGGCGCTGGAATCCTCCAAGATCGGCATCTGGGAGGTCGATCCCGGCGATGCCGAACTGCTGTGGGACGGTCGCGCCGCGCAGTTGCACGGACTTGCCGACGCGGATGTGAAAAGCACGCTGGCCGATTGGCTGAACCTCGTTCATCCGCAGGATCGCCTGACGGCGGAAACCCATTTCTTCACCTGCTCCGTGGCCGGCGCGCCGTCCAGCGTCCAGTACCGCATCGTGCAGCACGACGGCCGCATCCGGCATCTGCGCTCGGTCGGCGCCCATTATTCGGGCGGCGACATACCCCGCACCATCGGCATCGTCTGGGACGTCACCACCGACGTCGCCATGAACGTCGATCTGCGCGCCGCCAAGGAAACCAGCGACATCAAGAATGCCGAACTGGAACTGGCCCTCAACGAGCTGTCCAGCCGCGAACAGGAGCTGGAAGAGCTGTCGCGCAAGCTCGACCTGGCGCTCGATTCCTATCGCTGCGGCACCTGGGAGGTCGATCTCACCAATGGCGTGCAGATCTGGGATGAGCGCATGCATCATCTCTACGAACTTCCCTACGTCAACGGCCGCCTGACGACGGAGAAGTGGCTGGATCTCGTGGTCAGGGAAGACCGCCATCTCGCCGCGCTCTGCAACAGCCGCGTCGTCCACGACGGCACGACCGAGCCGCTGGTGGTGCGCAAGACCCTCGCCGACGGTTCGCAGCGCTACATCCGCTCCATCGGCAAGATCCACACGACCAAGGACGGTCGCGAACGCGTCATCGGCATCGCCTTCGATTTCACCGCCGATGCTCTCAAGACCGAAGCTTTGAAATTCGCCAAGGCGGAGGCCGAGCAGAAGAACATCGAACTGCAGTTCGCCAAGAGCTGCATCGAACACAATGCGCTGCACGACCCGCTGACCATGCTCGGCAACCGGCGCAAGCTGGACGTGGAACTGGAAAAGCTGTCCGATATCAGCCAGTCGAAGCCCCAGACCATTTCGATCCTGCATATCGATCTCGACCGTTTCAAGCAGATCAACGATACGCTCGGCCATGCGGCGGGCGACGCGATGCTGGAACATGCCGCCGCCGTTCTGGAACGCAATGTCCGCACCTCCGACCTCGTTGCGCGCATCGGCGGCGACGAATTCGTCATCGTCATCACCGACAGTGCCGATCCCGGCGAGATGGCGGCGCTGGCAGCGCGCATCATCGACCAGATGCGCCAGCCGATCGATTTCGAGGGCTTTTCCTGTCGCTGTGGCGTATCGATCGGCATTGCACAGGCCAGCGGCGCCTATCTCGATACCCGCCAGATGCTGGTCAATGCCGATATCGCGCTCTACCGCGCCAAGGCGACCGGGCGCAATCGCCACGAATTCTTCACGCTCAACCTGCAGGCCGAGATCGTCACCGCCAAGCGCGTCGCCGACGATATTCTCGTCGGGCTTGAAAAGGACCAGTTCACCGCCTGGTACCAGCCGCAATTCGACGCGCGAACCATGAAGCTGACCGGCGTCGAGGCGCTGGTGCGCTGGGATCATCCCGACAAAGGCATCCTCACGCCGGATCGGTTCCTGCGGATCGCCGACGAGCTCAATGTCGTCGCGACCCTTGACCGTATCGTGCTGGAAACCGCGCTCAGGGACCGGATGCGCTGGGCCGCGCTCGGCATCGACGTGCCGAAGGTGTCGGTCAACGTCTCCTCGCGCCGCCTGCACGATCCCGACCTCTACGAGACCCTCAAGGGGCTTTCGATCAAACCCGGCGAAATCTCCTTCGAACTGGTGGAATCGATCTTCCTCGACGAGAGCGAAGACATCGTCTCGCACAATCTTGAGCGCATCAAATCGCTTGGCATCGATATCGAAATCGACGATTTCGGCACCGGCCATACTTCCATCGTCAGCCTGTTGAAACTCAAGCCGCACCGGCTGAAGATCGACCGGCAGCTGGTGCAGCCGATCCTCGATTCCGCGCAGGAACGGGCGCTGGTGCGCTCGATCATCGAAATCGCCCATTCGCTCGACGTCAAGACGGTGGCCGAAGGCGTGGAAAGCTTCGAGCATACCCGGGTGCTGCGCGATCTCGGCTGCGATACGCTGCAGGGCTATGCTTTCGCCAAGCCGCTGTCCTTCGACGCCTTCTGCGACTTCGCCCGAGACGAGCCCTGGCGCAAGGCGAGCTGATCGCCGACGACGGTGAAGGTCAAGAAAACCGTTTTGGCTTCATGCCATTTTCGATTATGAGTGGGCCGCTTCTTTCCAGCGGCCCCGGCTCCCCTGCCCTAAGGCCGCGTCTTTGTATCAACGCATCTCCGGACGGAAAACCGCTTCGCTTTTTTCCCCGGGAATGCTCCAAATGCTTGGTCGTGCCCCATGTCGCATAACAGTTTCGGTCATCTTTTCCGCGTCACCACCTGGGGCGAAAGCCATGGGCCGGCGCTTGGCTGCGTCGTCGACGGCTGCCCGCCCGGCATCCGTTTCACGCTCGGCGAGTTGCAGCACTGGCTGGACAAGCGCAAGCCCGGCCAGTCGCGCTTCGTTACCCAGCGGCGCGAGGCAGATCTGGTCAAGGTGCTCTCCGGCGTCATGCTGGACGAGGACGGCGAGACGATGATCTCCACCGGCACGCCGATCTCGATGCTGATCGAAAATACCGACCAGCGTTCCAAGGATTACGGCGAGATCGCAAGGCGTTATCGCCCGGGGCACGCCGACTATGCCTATGACGTCAAATACGGCATCCGCGACTTTCGCGGCGGCGGTCGCTCCTCGGCGCGCGAGACGGCGGCACGGGTGGCCGCCGGCGGACTGGCGCGCAAGGTCGTGCCCGGCGTCACCGTGCGCGGCGCGCTGGTGCAGATCGGCAAGCACAAGATCGACCGCGCCAACTGGGATTGGGCCGAAGTCGACAACAACCCGTTCTTCGCTCCCGATCCGGCCATCGTGCCGGTCTGGGAAGAATATCTGGATGGTATCCGCAAGGCCGGCTCCTCCATCGGCGCCGTCGTCGAGGTGGTCGCCGAAGGCGTGCCGGCCGGCCTCGGCGCCCCGATCTACGGCAAGCTCGACCAGGATATCGCTTCGCTGTTGATGTCGATCAACGCCGTCAAGGGCGTCGAGATCGGCGAGGGTTTTGCCAGCGCCGAACTCACCGGCGAGGAAAACGCCGACGAAATGCGCATGGGCAATGACGGCAAGCCGCTGTTCCTCTCCAACCACGCCGGCGGAATTCTCGGCGGCATTTCGACGGGCCAGTCCATCGTCGCCCGTTTCGCTATCAAGCCGACCTCGTCGATCCTGACCGAGCGCCGCTCGATCGATGCCGACGGCAACAATGTCGATGTGCGCACCAAGGGCCGCCACGACCCTTGCGTCGGCATCCGCGCCGTTCCCATCGGCGAAGCCATGGTCGCCTGCGCCATCGCCGACCATTTCCTGCGGGATCGGGGACAGGTGGGCGTCGCCCGCTGACCACCACCGGGGATGGCAGGCTCACTCCCGACCCTGCCACTTCTCGCTGCGTCCGTTAACCATTGATTTACCATGAAATTCCTAAGGTTCCGAGATCAAAAAAGACTCGTGAACGGGAGAATCATGGCGAGCCTGAATACCAATGTCGCGGCCATGGCCGCATTGTCGACGCTGCGGACGATCGACGGCGCGATGGGCAAGACGCAATCGCAGGTCTCGTCCGGCTATCGCATCGGCCAGGCTGCGGACAATGCAGCCTACTGGTCGATTGCCACGACCATGCGCTCCGACCACAAGGCCCTTTCGGCCGTTCAGGACGCGCTTTCGCTCGGCGCCGCCATGGTCGACATCACCTATAACGGCATGTCCGCGACGCTCGACGTCGTCGACGAAATCAAGAAACGACTGGTCGCTGCCCGCGAGCCCGGCGTCGACAAGCTGAAGATCAATCACGAGATCGATGCTCTCAAGGCGCAGATCTACTCGATCGTCGAATCGTCGAGTTTCTCCGGCCAGAACTGGCTTTATCGCATCGATGCCAACGACGATGCCGACAAGCAGATCGTCGGCTCCTTCACGCGCAGCGCCTCCGGCAATGTCGCGGTGCAGACCATCACCTATTCGATGGGGACAGCGCTCGGCACCAAGCACCTGCTCGACGACAGTTACCATAACGGCATCCTGACCAATGTCGAATTCGCCCGGCAGCTCGGCACGGCGACCGAATGGGTGCTGATGAATGGCAAGAACCACAATATCCACCCGGAAATCACCCTGACCTCGGCAACGACCATGGCCGACATCGACGAGATGATCAGCGTCGTCGATTACATGATCGAATACATGGCCGATGCCGCCTCCAGCCTCGGCGCGATCAGCACCCGTGTCTCCAGCCAGCAGGATTTCGTCTCCGCGCTGCGCGATGCGATCAGCAGCGGTGTCGGCCGCCTCGTCGATGCGGATATGAATGCGGTCTCCACTCGGCTGAAGGCGCTGCAAACCCAGCAGCAATTGAGCCTGCAAGCGCTATCCATCGCCAATTCCGAACCGGACAAGATCGTCCAGCTCTTCCAGTAAGGGCCATTCAGCCGCCCGATCAACCGCCAAGCCAGCCATCCGCATATTCGATGCGTTCCATGCCGGAAAAACGGGCGAGGCGTTGCAGTTCGGCGTCGAGTTTTTCGAGGCGGCCGGAGGAGGTGCGGATGCCGGGCTCCCACCACAGGCGGGTGACGTCGAGGACGCCGCGCTTGCGGTCGGCTTTCATGTCGATGCGGCCGACGAAACGGTCGCCTTCGAGCAGCGGGAAAACGTAATAGCCATATTCGCGCTTGGCCTGCGGCACGAAGATCTCGATGCGATAGAAGAAGCCGAACAGGCGCTCGGTGCGGGCGCGGTCGCGGATCATCGGGTCGAACGGGCTGAGCACGCGGATGCGCGACGGCGGTTCCGGCACGGCGTCGAGCGTTGCCGGAAAATCGGCGAGCGCCACGGCGGCGCGCGGCTTGCCATCGACCGTCCCGATCGTCACCTCGACGAGTTCGTCGCGGTGGTCGCTCACCCAATCCTTCGCCTCCTGCGGCGAGACCAGATCCCAGAAGGCGGCGATTTCGCCATGGGTGGCGAAGCCGAGCCGGGTGAGCGCACTGCGGCAACACCAGTCGACGAACTCCGTCTCCGTCACCTCCGGATGATAGTGATGACCGGGCAGGACGCGCTCGGCGAGATCGTAGATCTTCTGGAAATTCTGACGACCGGAAATCGCCAGCTGCCCGGTGTGCCAGAGGAATTCAAGCGCCGTCTTGTTGGGATGCCAGTTCCACCAGCCGCCGGACTTATGCTCCTCGGCCTTGAGATCGCGCGACAGAACCGGCCCGCCGGCGGCGATCCGCTCCAGCGTTTCGGTAAAGGCGGCGTCGAAGCCCTCCCCCTGCCATTTGCGCCAGCGCTCGAGGATTACAGGGGCGCGGCGCGTGAAACGGTGCTTCCAATAGCAGAAGAAGGCGGAAGGCAGGATGGAGGCGTCATGCGTCCAGTGCTCGAAAAGTTCGCGGTCGTCTTCGAGAAGCGTCGTCAGGTGCTCGCGGCGATAGGTCTGGTTGCGGGCGAACAGGATCATCTGATGGGCGCGCTCGACCGTCTGGACGCTGTCGACCTGCACGAAGCCGAGC
>CAMFHE010000083.1 GCA_945952045.1 uncultured Rhizobium sp. | reverse complement strand
AACAACTTCGATTTCCCTTAGCGGGTATTATTGCAGAAATGCCCACGGAGCCCCTCTATGTCTTCGAAGACAAGCAGATCGTTTACGGCTGCGAAAGCTGGTGGGGCGAGATCAAGTCGCCGGATCATCTTCGCGAGATCACAAATGCCGATATCGACAACGTTTGGTACGTCCAAGCGCTGAAACTTCTCGGCCCATCCACCGACGAGGCCCAGGAGGCCGGCCTATGATCAACCCTTGGACACCCGAAGAAAACATCGTCCTGCATCAAGCGCTCGGCAAGGTCGCCGAGGAGGCGGCCGAGCTGGCGAAGATCGCCACGCGCTGCATGATCCAAGGATTTGACGAGGCCGAGCCGGTCACCGGCATGCCAAACCGCCAGGCGCTCCGCGAGGAAGTCGCGGACCTGAAAGCCGCCCTGCGCTGGCTATATGAAATCATCGACGAGCCTTATAAGGGCGAGTCCCAGCGCGAGCGCCGGAAATTCGATGGCTTCCGCGAATGGCAAGCCATGCTGGAGGCCGAGGCGGCCAAGCGGCCTTTCCGTGACGATGACATACGTCGCGGCCTTATCCTGTTCCGAACCAGCAACAACGCCCACGGCTTCACCAACTGCATTTCGATCCCCTCCAAGCTCGACGAGCTGCCGCAGGAAGCGAAAGACGAGATCGCCATCACCATGCACAACATGGCCGCCAGCCTAGCGCCAGAGGCAGCGAAGAACGCCGCCGCCCCGATTGCCTTCAGCCCGTCGGTTGAAAAGCTGGAGTGGTATCGGAAAGGCAACGACTGGTACGCTCAGTGTGTGCTGGGAACCTATGGCGTTGGCTACGTCTGCACATCTTATGTGGCGACGTTGCGTTCTGTCGAAGATGATCAGTGGCGCGATGACGTGCTGGCGCGTGGCTTTGATGAAGTTGAGGCAGCCAAGGCCGCTGCGCAAGCCGATTACGATACTCGCATCCTGTCACAGATCACGAACGCACACGCCCAGACCGCATAAGTGCTTTCCGGCCGACGCGGGCGCCAAACCGCACATGGCCGGATCGGGGCAGGAGTGACCGATAAGCTTCCATTATCAGTCGTTTTACACCGGACGAAAAACACTGGATTTTTAGGGGTAAAGACATGTCGACAGCGCCAGAAATTGCCCGGCTTGAAGAGCGGCTGGAAAACGAAAAGTGGTCCTACCTTGCCGCTATGGGCTGGAAGATGACCTGCAACACGCCAGGATCGTTCTGGATGTGGCGGCGCGACTTCGCCAAGGAAGACGCCGAACGCCAGGCGCGCCATCCCGCAACCGCCTCGCCCTTCGAACCCTACGGCATCATCATGGCCGATACGGACACCGCCGTGCAGATGACGATGCGCGAACTGGACATGCCTTATTTGACGGCCGACGAACTGGAAGACTGAAACAACTGGCAAGCGATGGAATCATGCTACCTACAGAAACCCGGTATGGCGCGACGGCCAAATCAGGTTACAACGGTAGTTCGGCGCGCGTGCGCCGTGATCGGTTATGCCAGTGAGGATGAATGAAGACGTGAGGGCATAAAACAAAAGCCCCGCCTTTGGCGAGGCAGGGCTTTTTGGATGAATAGGCAATCTGTGTTGGGACCGCCGTAGAACAGTGACCCCAACATAGTTCGAAGCCGGCGAACCTGCAAGACACTCGTCTTGCCGGAATGCTGATTTTTTGCCTCGTCATGCCCTCCCCCGACATCGAGGACGAGGGAACTATGGATATTCAAATTGGGGCGATCATCACGCGCGTGATGACGAGGCGCACGCACGCGCCCATTCGGCGCAACTCCAAGCCGGCCGGCAAATGCGAGGCCGGTTTCTGGCGTCCGACGACACGAAAGACGGTCAATCAGATTGTGCTTGCAGCCAAGCGCTACGAGATCGCCAGGAAAGCGCCAGGCGCGCGCAACGGCCCGCTTGGCGTCGTGGCGCTGGAGGTGCTGGAGCTGCTGGCGAACAAGGTCGATTTCCCGACCGGCCGGCTTGATCCTTCCATCGACTACCTGAAAAAGATGTTGCGCCGCTCGCGTGACGCCATCGTGCGGGCGCTTGCCGCTTTGCGCGACCATGGCTTTGTCGATTGGCTGCGGCGCTTCGAGACGGCCGAGAGTGCCGGCGACAGAGGCCCCCAGGTCAAGCAGACAAGCAATGCCTATCGCCTGTCCCTGCCGGCGGCCGCACGCGCCTTGCTCGGCCGCTATTACTCCCCCTCGCCCATGCCCGATGATCGCGCCCAGGAGGACGCCACGCGCGCGGCCGAGGCGAAAGACGCCCTGCAATCCATCCCGCGCGACGAACGCATTGAGGCGACGATTGAAGACCCTGCCATCGCTGGAGCATTGACGAAGCTATCACGGTTGATTGGGAAACAGCGCGAGTCCGCCAAGCAGACTGAATCCGGGTCTAGTTATATAATAGATAAGCGGACGCCGCTGTTCGGGCCGCTTACGCGTCCCTGCGGCGGTTCCGAGCCGCGTAATTAGGCGGCTCGGCCGGCACCCTCACCACAAGAACCGCATGAACCGCGCCTGCGGAACGCAACCTATGGCTTATGAGAGGGAGAAAGCGGCGGGCCGTTGCGCAAAATAGATTACATGCAAGCATGTTTTCACGATTGCATGTTTGCAGGCTTTCATGATTTCATAACCTTTGTGCGCAAACATCCTTGCATGCTTTCGTGAAAGGTTGAAACCATGATTACAGTTGCTTTTTGCACCCAGAAGGGCGGGACCGGCAAAACCACGATTGCGACGGCGCTTGCGACGGCCGCGCATCTGGCGGGCCAGAAAGCCGCCCTGCTCGACCTCGACCCGCAAACCAATGCTCTCAACTGGTTTGACCGCCGCGAAGGCGACGAGCCACACGTGGCTTCTATCCAGCCCGGCGCTATCCGCCGCTCGCTCGACCACTGCGAAAAGATCGGCGTCGATTGGGTATTCATCGACACGCCCGGAAAGATGGATAGCGCATCGACCGAGGCGGCCAAGCATGCCGATATCGTGCTGATACCGACACAGGCGCAAATCTTTGCTACCGACACGTTGGAGCCGCTTAAACGCCTTCTGGACATGGCCGGCAAACCGCCGGCTTTCATCGTCCTGAATATGGTGCACCCCAATGCCGGCGGTCGCGCGGCCGACGACGCCGCCGCCATCGCGGAACGATATGAAATGACCGTCGCGCCGATCCACCTGTCACGCCTCAAGGCCTATGAGGACGCGCCGGCTGTAGGCCAAGCGCCGCAGGAATGGGAACCGAAGGGCCGCGCCGCCCAGGAGATCGCCGCCCTATTCGAATTTCTCGGCAAGCATGAAAGTATGGTTGCAAGCAAGCATGAAAAGGTGAAAGCATGAGCCGTAAGCCAAACCCGTTCCAATCCGCCCTGAAGGGCGAGACGAAGGACAAACCGCCAGTCCCTGCGCAGGCTGAAGAACAGGCCGCAATTTCCGAACAGGTCGAGGATAGCGCGCCCCCCAGGCTGCGCGGCGTCGTTCCCTATGCAGGGGCAGAGACAGGCACGCGCGCCAAACGCGGCACGGCTGCCAGCCGCGACGGAACCTACATTCCGCCGTCCCGCGCCGGCAAGGCCGCGAGAACCCACTACCTGCCGACAGCCTATTGGGAGACGCTGGAGGAAGTCGCCTTCCGCACCCGGGACGAGAACGGCAAGCGCTACACTCAAGAGCGCCTCATGGGAGAGGCGTTGAACCTGTTGTTTCAGAAATACAATTATCCGATTGTAAGCGAGTAAGCATGCTTGCATGCTTTCCTGAAATCATAATTGCATGAAAGCGTTAAATAGGCAGACCTACAGGAGGGCGCCATGAAATATAGGGTTGAACGGAAAATCACTGTTTTGGTTGAGGTCGAAGCGGAGAGCGAAGACCAGGCCGTCGAACTCACACCCATTGACCCGCATAAACATCTTCTTGGAGGCAGTGTCCAAAGCGTCACCCTTCACAGCCTGAAAGTCTGGGAAGTCGAGGCGCGCCCCGCGTCCTGACAGAACGAAAAAGGCGGCCCGCTGGACCGCCTTTCTATGCTTGCATGTCATCATGTTTGCAGGATTTCACTATTGCATGCTTACCTGTCCAAAACCGAGCGTTTTCATCCCGCCCTGCACAGGGTGCCCATAAGTCAGCTTGACGACATTTGGCGCTAAAGCGATATTTTGGGCACTCTTTTGGATGAAGGCGACCACATGACGCGCACCTTTGCCTATGTCCGCGTATCGACGGCAGGCCAGACCACCGAAAACCAGACGCACGAGATTGCAGCCGCCGGCTTTCAGGTCGAGCCGCGCCGCATCGTCACCGAAACGATTTCCGGAAGCACGTCCATTGCCAAGCGCCCCGCTTTCGCGAAGCTCATGGACCGGCTGGAGGAGGGCGACATTCTCATTGTGACGAAGCTAGACCGCCTCGGCCGGGATGCGATCGATGTAAGCTCAACTGTCAAGACGCTGGCAGAGATCGGCGTGCGCGTCTATTGCCTCGCCCTCGGCGGAACCGACCTCACCAGCCCGGCCGGAACGATGACGATGAATGTCATCAATGCCGTTGCGCAGTTCGAGCGGGATTTGCTGGTAGAGCGCACACATGCCGGCATCAAGCGGGCGAGGGCGCAAGGAAAGGTATTCGGCCGCCCCCAGTCCTTGACGGAAAAGCAGAAGCAGGCCGCCCGCGCCGATCTGGCGAAGGAAATGACCGTTTCCGCCGTCGCCCGAAAATACAAGGTCAGCCGACAGACAGTCACGCGCATTCGTGACGCTGACGCCTGAAACGCAAAAAGGCGGCCCGAGGGACCGCCTTTCATGCTTGCATGTCATCATGCTTGCCAGCTTACATGATTACTCGCCTATGATCTTCTTCCCGAACCACCGCTGAAACAGCACTTCGGTTCCGCGCGGGCCGAGATAGGCCAAGCAAGCAACAAGCCCCGTCGACGTCGGCTGCGCCAGCGTGAGGTATGCAGAAATCCCCTCGCCAACGATAGCCATGCCAAACGCCACCGGAAGTTCCCAAGCCAGCTCCAGGCCGATGAACTTACGGCGGCCCTTGCGAGCTTCATTGCCGTGCCACATCAGCCGCCCCATGAGCGCGCCGAACAGCGTTGTAAAGGCCCCGCCGAACCACGCGCTTAGCAGCTCGGTCAGGGATTGGTATTTGTCGCCCATTGCGTTTTGTCCCCATGGGCTTTGCATTCTGCCCGCGTCCAAATCCCGTCGACGGCACAAATGCCGACCACGGTTCGATCTATCTTCCGCTGATCTGCCGGCGTTGCGCCCCGCGCGCCGATCAGGTCAGTACCGACCACCCGGCGCAAGCCCGACACACTGGCGGGCGCTGTAGTCCCACAGCCGGCCGTCATCGCGGCAAACATCAAAAGCACTGCGATTGCGATCAGCCGTGTCACCCGCTGCATAGTCCTGCCTTTCCGTTTCAATGCGCGCGCTGGAAATCGCTTGCCAGCGAATGAGGATGACGGCCGCGACGAGGAAGCACCCCGCCGCCAGGCCGAGTAGGAGGGATTTCCGGAGGCCGCTCATACGGCGGCCCGCCGGTTGAAGGTGATGCGGCCGGACAGGACAAGCCAGACGCCAACGCCGAGCGCGACCACAAGCAAGCCGAGGCTTGCCAGCGCCCAAGGGTTATTGATGCCGGTAACCAGCGAGACGCCAGCCGATCCGGCCGCGCCGGTTGCCATCGTCCAGAGCGACTTGCTTTTGCCGGCCGGCACGTCGTCAGCCTTGGCGGCCTCCGGAACCACGTCGGCTTTCGGCTCGGCCGCGACGGCCGCCAGGAGCGCGCCGAGGAACGCCTTGTAATGGCCGGCGATCAACTCGGCCTTGTCCGTCCCGTTGACGATGGCGCGCGCGCCAACCGGATCGTCCGTCGTGTCGTTGAAAAATTGCTCGAGCGATTTTCCGGTAAAGTCGCCCTTGCCGGAAACGCCGGCAGTCATGCCCTCAACCAGAATGCGGGCGCTGGTATCGAGATCGAGCGCAAGCGAGGGATTGGCGAGCAGATTGGTATCGAGGATCTTCCCCATGGTCCGATAGTTGATTTCATGGGTAAGCTGGACGAAGCCGCGACCAAAGAAGCCGTTGCGCCAATATGGCGTTTTCACCGACTTGAGCTTGCCAGCCTTCCACGCCTTTTCGAGGCGGGAAATCGCCTGCGCATCCGAAGACGCCAGCGTTTCACGAACCGGTCGCATCGTGCCGGCGGTTTCGTGGAAGGCGGTTGCAAGCATGTAAGCAAGCCAGCGCAGATCATCGCAGCCAAGGCGAAAGAACGTATTGATGATGGCATTCATGCCGTCGATTTGCGCTTGCTGGAGACGGCCGCCGAAAGGCGCACGCCGAACGTATGCAAAGAACGTTGTCCGGTTCATCGCTTTATCCTGATTTTGGAGAGGGATAGGCCGTTTCGCCAACTTGGCGAAACGGGGGAGGGGAGGGAGATTGACTCTCTGTTCTCACGAGAACATAATGAGAACAAACAGAGCAAGGAAACCGCGATGCCGAGTGAAAAGTACATCGTACTGCCGTTCAAAAAGAACCGCGGAAATTTGGTGCCGGGCGAAATGCGTCAGGCCTCGAATGAGGCCAGCGCCGAGCGCATCGCCGGGTCGATGGCATCGCGCTTTGTCGGCGTGGCGGCCTTCGCCGTCTTAGTCGACGAGGAGAGCGGCGACATGTCTGCGCCCCGACTGATCGCCAAGCATGGCGAGATTGCCGACCTGACGGCGGCATAATGGAGCCGGCGCGAAAACAAGCGCTGATCTCGGAATTACAGGACAAGATAGACAAGCTCGCAGGCGGCGCCGCAAAACATCGCGCCGCCTTGCCTTTTGGCGTGCCCGACATCGATCAACGGTTACCGGGCGGCGGGCTGGCCTATGGCGCCCTGCACGAGATCGCCGGAGGTGGCGCCGACGTGGTGAATGGTGCCGCCTCGGCCCTCTTTGCAGCCGCCATTGTCGCCCGCACTCCGGGTCAAATCCTATGGTGCATGACACGCGCCGATCTGTTCGCACCCGGCCTTGCCCAGGTGGGGTCAGAACAAGAGCTGCTCGAAATCGTACGCTAAGCTTGAACGGAGCGGGAACGCTTGATTGACCGCATTTCAAAAAGGGCATCTATGACCGGACATTCTGGAACCTGATCGCCGGTGCATTGCGCCGCCATATTCGACATGGCCCGCTCCAGACGCCGCAGATCGGCGATTTTCTGACGGATATCTTTCAAATGTTCGATGGTGAGCGCATGGACCTCCCGGCAGGTGTAGGTATGCCCATCGACCAGGCGAAGCAGGCCGCGCAACTCGTCCAGGCTGAAGCCGAGTTCACGGCCGCGCCGCACGAAATGCAGCCGCCTTGCGTGTTCAGTTGTGTAGATACGATAACCCGCTGCGCTGCGGGCGGGCTTCGGCATGACGCCGATTTTCTCGTAATAGCGGATCGTCTCTATGTTGACGCCGCTGCGCTCGGACAGCACGCCGATCGAAAATTCATCATTCTGTGTCATCACATAGCTCGCACAAATCCGTGAAAATTTCTCGCTTGACCCTGTAGTCGCTACAGGCACTAGGGTCACGATAGATCAATTGCGGGAGCATGTGAACGATGAAGCAGGATGAAACACGGACGCTGGCAAATACAGTCACAGAGCCAGCCGAAAAGGGTTTTGATCGGGCAGCATTGCTGTCGGTCGGCGGCATCGTTGCGGCACTGGGCGCAGCAACCTGTTGCGTGCTGCCCTTTGCCTTGTTCTTCGCTGGCATCAGCGGCGCGTGGATCGGCAATTTGACCGCGTTCGAACCCTACCAGCCTGTGTTTATCACGATCGCGCTCGCCTGCCTCGGCTACGGTTTCTATCTCGTCTATCGCAGGCCGAAGGCGGCTGAATGCGCCGAGGGTTCCTACTGCGCGCGTCCATCATCCCATCGGAACGCCAAGATCGGCCTTTGGGTCGCAACTGTCTTGATCATTATCGCCGTGGGCTTTCCCTACGCCGCCCGCCTTGTCCTCGATGCTTAATCCCAAGGAGAATCTCATGAAAATCCTGCCCCTCATTGCCCTTACTGCGTCCCTGCTGACGGGTGGTCACGCTTTTGCCGCCGAGCAGACCGTAACCTTGAATGTTGCCAATGCCACCTGCGAACTCTGCGGCCCGATTGTGAAGCGGGCACTCAGCAACGTTCCAGGCGTGCTCGATGTTGATGTATCGGAGGCGACCGGCGCGGCGATCGCGAAGGTGCGCTTTGACGACAGCCAGACGAATGTCGCCGCGCTGATCACCGCAACCACCAATGCTGGCTATCCGTCCGGCGTTTCGCAGTAAGGAGGTTCAGCATGACAGATGGAAAGTTCATCGGCCTTGGCGAAGTCGGGTTTCTCGCCGTCATCTGTTGCGCCGCGCCATTTCTTTTGGTCGCCGCTGGCTCTTTTGGCTTTTCCGCATGGTTCGCAGCGGCCGGCTATGTGCTGATCCCGATCGCTCTCGCCGCGATTGGGGCGTCCGCACTTTATCTTTACCGGCGTCGGCGTTCCGCCTCATCAGCGGATGCCAATTGCTGCTCGATGAATAACAAGACAACAAAGGTGAATTGAATGTGTGAAGCTTGCGACGTTCCAACTTCCAACAAAGGCAACGGCCGTTATGATCTTGTGGTCGTCGGAGCTGGCTCGGCCGGTTTCTCCGCCGCGATCACGGCCGCCGAACTAGGCGCCCAAGTGGCTCTTGTCGGGCATGGCACGATCGGCGGTACATGCGTCAACATCGGCTGCGTGCCCTCGAAAGCCCTGATCCGGGCCACGGAGGCTGTACGTCACGCCAACGATGCGGCTGCCCGGTTTGATGGGATCGAAAGCGGCGCGCGCGTGGTTGATTGGGCCGCTCAGATCGCCCAGAAAGACGCTTTGGTTGCCGGTCTGCGACAGGCGAAATACGCTGATCTGCTGCCGGAGTACAACAATGTGGTCTACCACGAAGGTCCGGCCCGCCTCGTTGACGGCGGTGTCCAGGTCGCGGGCCAGCACATCGGCTCCGAGCGAATTATCATCACCACCGGTGCGCGTCCGGCGTTGCCGGGGATTCCGGGGATCGCTGACGTATCGCCGCTCGACAGCACGACAGCGCTCGCCCTGACCGAGCTGCCACGCTCGATGATAGTGCTTGGCGGCGGCTACATCGGCGTGGAGCTTGCCCAGACTTTCGCACGGGCCGGTGTCGAAGTGACACTCGTGTTCCGCAGCCGGCTTCTGCCGGAGGCTGAACCCGAAATCGGCGCTGCGCTTGCCACCTATCTGGCCGATGAGGGGATTAAAATCGTCAGCGGCATTACCTACGAGTCCGCCCGCAAGACCGATGATGGTGGTGTTGCCCTCGCCATCGCGCGGGACGGACGTCCGGAAATCTTGACTGCCGAGCGGATTCTTGTGGCGACGGGACGCCGCTCGAACACTGAAGCCCTTGGGCTTGCTGAAACCGGTATAGACCTGACACCGGCCGGGGCCATCATCGTTGATGATCGCATGCGCACCTCGAAGGCGGGCGTCTATGCCGCCGGCGATGTAACCGGAAAAGATCAGTTCGTCTACATGGCCGCCTATGGCGCAAAGCTCGCCGCCAAGAACGCATTGAACGGCAACAGCCTGAGTTACGACAACACCGCAATGCCCGCCGTGGTCTTTACCGATCCGCAGGTGGCGAGCGTCGGCATGACCGAAGCGCAGGCGCGGGCTGCCGGACATTCGGTTCGCACCTCCGTCCTTTCCCTCGACAATGTGCCGCGGGCGCTGGCGGCGCGCGACACGCGCGGCCTGATCAAGCTGGTCGCCGACGGGTCAACCCGGAAACTCCTTGGCGCTCACATCCTTGCACCAGAGGGTGCTGACAGCATTCAGACGGCAGCCTTGGCCATCCGCTGCGGCCTGACGATCGATGATCTCTCGGAGACGATCTTTCCATATCTGACGACTGTCGAAGGTTTGAAGCTTGCGGCTCAGACCTTCGACAGGGATGTGAAAAAACTGTCCTGCTGCGCGGGGTGAGGCGAAAGGGAAACGGGTGCCTACTCAAGTCACGGCTTAAACGGAGCGGTCGCCCTCGATCCTGACACGCATGATGGTCTGGCGGCTGGTGTCAAATTTTCTGGCGAGTGCGGAAACGCTCATCCCGCCCGCCAAATCCGAGAGAACATCCAATTTCTGCTTCTCATTGAGCCGAGCGGGACGGCCGAGGGTCTTGCCTTCCGACTTGGCTCGTTTGAGGCCCGACTGCGTGCGTTCGATCAGCAGATCACGCTCGAACTGAGCGACGGCATTGATGACGCTCATCGTCATCTTCCCGGCGGAACTCGCCAGATCGACGCCGCCGAGGGCCAGACAATGGACCCGCACGCCCAGCTCCTCCAGTTTCCTGACCGTCGTACTGACATCGATCGCATCTCGGCCGAGCCGATCGAGCTTGGTGACGATGAGCACGTCCCCGGCTTCGAGTTTATCCATCAGTCGCGAGAAACCCCGGCGCTGCGCAATGGCGACGCTGCCCGAGATGGTCTCGGTGACTATACGGCGTGGCTCGACGTGGAAGCCGGCCGCTTCGATTTCCTGAATCTGGTTTTCGGTGGTCTGTCCGATCGTGGAGACACGGACATAGGCAAAGGTGCGTGGCATAAGGTTCAATTTCGTCCGAATAGGTTGTCCGAAAGGTGATGCCTGTCCACAAATAAGTCAAGATAATTTGTGGACAGGGTGATTTAGGCCTGTACGCAAACGACCGTTTCCGGACATGCCCGGAACCATCGACGCAAGTTTGTATGGAGTAAAAAATGGCGCGGCGGAAGTTTCTCAAAATTCAGGATCAACAGGAGCTGTTCGGCGTACCGACCGATGAGGATAGTCTGATCCGTCACTACACTCTATCTCCATCGGACCGGCTGGAGATCGAAGTCCGCAGGCGAAAACATAACCAGCTCGGCTTTGCTGTCCAGCTTTGCATGATGCGGCATCCGGGCCGGGCTCTCATGGTGCACGAAATTCCGCCGAGGGCGATGCTCAATTATATAGCCGAACAATTGGATGCTGATCCGGAGAGTTTCCGTTCCTATGCCAGGCGGGAGGAAACTCGCCGCGAGCATATCGCGCATTTGCTTTCCTATTTTGGAAAACGAACAGCAACAGCACAGGACCGGCGCGCCGCCTTACTATCCGCCGTCGAAACGGCGACCGCAACGGACAAGGGCCATTCTATTGCCCAAGCTATTGTCACCACGCTGCGGGAGCGGAAGGTGTTACTTCCCGCACCTGACACAATAGAGCGGATCGGCTTTGCCGGCCGCGTAATAGCCCGCCGTCGCGCCGAGGCTGCCCTGATATCGGGCCTTTCAGCCGAAAAGCTCCAATCCCTCGATGATCTTTTGACGGTTGATCCCGAGATACGACAGACGCGATTCCATTGGCTGCGATCTGCGCCAGATGCTCCGGGAGCAACCAACCTGGTCACGCTGACCGACAGGATCGCTTTCATCCGCGCGCTCGATATCGATCCCCGACTACAAGCCCGCATCCACTCCGGTCGCTGGGAGCAGATGGTCCGGGAGGGCGATGTGACACCGGCATGGCTTGCCGCCGACTTCAACGCCAGTCGGCGGCGCGCGACGATCATCGCGCAGATCATCAAGCTTGGGCAAAAGCTCACCGACGCCGCAGTCACCATGTTCATCAAGCTGATCGGCAGGCTGTTTTCGCAGGCGAATAACCGCAAGAAGCAGCGCCATGTGAACACCCGGATGGAGACGGCTAAGGCACTACGGCTGTTTCTCGACACGATATCGGCTCTTCAGTGCGCCAATGACAATGATGAAGATGCAATTGAAACGCTCGACCGCCACGTCGGCTGGCATCGCTTGGTGCAGGCAAAGCCGACGCTTGCGGCGATGGTGGAAGACAATGACGCCTCACCCTTGCTTATTGCAGCTGAGCAATATGCCAATGTTCGCAATTATGCAGGCCGGTTCCTCCTGACCTTCACATTCCATTCAAGTCGTCGGTATGATCCTTTGCTGGCAGCGATCGAAACACTCAGATCCCTTTACGCGGAAGGAAGGCGCGTGCTTCCCGAACGTGTCCCGATCGCTCATCTCGGCGCGGCGGAGCGTAAACTGATCTTCGGGCAGGCAAAGGCCGATCGCCGTCTCTATGAGATTGCAACACTGGCAGCGTTGCGCGAGCGGCTTCGTTCGGCCGACATCTGGGTCGAAGGCAGCAGGGCGTTCCGGCCGATAAATGAAAATTTCATGCCCCGCCCTACTTTTACCAAGCTGAAGGAAACTGACCAGCTTGGGCTCGGTGTGCAGCGCGACGGGGTGGCTTGGCTCACCGAAATGCAACAATTGCTGGACTTCAATCTGAAACGTCTCGCCCATCGCGCCCGCAACGGCAAACTTGAAGGCGTCCGTCTCGATGCCGGAACCCTGATTGTAACACCGCTGGCGAGCGAAGTGCCCGCTGCAGCCGATGAACTAAATATCGAACTCAGCGAAATGTATCCGCTTGTCGAAGTGCCGGATCTCTTAAGAGACGTGCATGAGTGGACCGGCTTTGCCGACCAGTTCACCCATGTTCGAACGGGCGATTCACCGCAAAACATTCCGGCCATGCTCGCCGGCACGCTCGCGGACGCCACCAATCTTGGCCCGAAACGTATGGCCGGAGCCTCCAAGGGGATCAGCGCCCATCAGATCGGATGGATGCGCATGTTCCATGCCCGCACGGAAACCTATCGCGCAGCGCAGGCATGTGTGACCGACGCCCATGCGCGTCATCCCCACGCCCAGCTCTGGGGAACAGGGACGACCGCATCATCTGATGGTCAGTTCTTCCGGGCCAGTGATCGTGCCGCCAAACGCGGTGATATCAACCTGCATTATGGCAGCGAGCCAGGCTCGAAATTTTACAGCCACCTTTCCGATCAGTACGGCTATTTCAGCATTCTGCCGATCAGCCCGACCGAGAGCGAGGCAGCCTATGTTCTCGACGGCCTGTTCGACCACGACACCATCCTGGAGATCGAGGAGCACTTTACCGATACCGGAGGTGCGAGCGATCATGTATTTGCCCTCTTCACTCTGATCGGAAAGCGTTTTGCGCCTCGGCTGCGCAATCTCAAGGACCGGAAGTTCCATACTTTCGAAAAGGCCGACTCATATCCAGCACTGGCCAACCATATCGGCGCGCCGATCAATACCGCCCTCATTCTGGAACACTGGGATGACCTTCTCCATCTGGCGGCATCAATCACGACACGCTCTGTTGCGCCCTCAATGATCCTCAAAAAGCTGGCGGCATCCTCGAAACCGAGCCAGTTGGCGAAAGCCCTGCGTGAGCTCGGGCGCATCGAGCGATCCCTGTTTATGATCGAATGGTATTCCAACCCGGCACTTCGCCGGCGATGTCAAGCCGGTCTTAACAAAGGAGAATCCGCCCACAAGCTCAAGCGGGCCGTTTTCTTCCATGAGCGCGGCGAAATCCGCGACCGATCGTTCGAAAGTCAGGCATTCCGTGCCTCGGGCCTCAACCTTGTCGTCAGCGCCATCGTCCACTGGAATACCGTTTATCTCAGCCGTGCCGTAGCCCATCTGCGTCAAAGTGGTCGAACTATCCCCGACATATTGCTCAAGCATGTCTCGCCACTCAGCTGGGAGCACATAAATCTCACCGGCATCTATTCCTGGGACACCGAGCAGCAGATGCCCGAAGGCTTCAGGCCATTGCGACTTCCTGGAAGAATCCTCCGCGCTGCATGACGTTCCCGCTCCGTTCGGTCTTAGCGTACGATTTCGAGCAGCTCTTGTTCTGACCCCAGTATGGAATGAACTGGCCTACCGGCGTCTCCGAAGCCAGGAGCTTGCGGGATTCAATTGCCCCCATGCCTATCTCCTTTTTCGGTAGTTAGCGGGGCTATACGACGATGCGCCCCAAAAGCCCTTGTTGCGGTTGCGGAACTTGGTATCAATCCACAACCACCAGATACGGAACGCCTTGTCGTCGTTCTTCGTGATTTGGGCCATGATGAACCACAGCGGCGGCACAAGCGCCCACCACCAGATGCTGACCGTCAACGCTATGACGGCCACGCCCATGACCATTGCCATTAGCGGAATCATCGGCACGCCCCAAATCGTTGGAAGTCGCGTTGCCCCCTTGAACAGGGGGAACGCTTCGTGCTGCTGCTGTGGCGGCTTCATGACTGTCCCCCTTTAGGTAAACAGCATGGCCGTAATCTGGACGGCGGAACCGGCAATGATGACGCCGATAGACCACCGCACAAACGTATCCTTTTCGATGAATCGGCCCGCGTATGCGATGCCGAGGCAGAGCAGGATGACAGCGGCCGCAATGGGCACAATCGTCGTAAGTTCCTGCTGCAATGTTTCGAGGACGCTCCTCGCCTTTTCCAATCCTTGAGCCGCCGCCGGTTGAGCGGTGAGCATGGCCGCTATTGCTCCAAAAATCGCGGCCAGCTTTCCGTTAGCTTTCGCCCGGAGGTAGTTCAGGTTCTTCATGTTTGTTTTCCTCGTCAAGATTGAAGTTGCCATGAGTAACGCCCCTTTCGCGCAGAAAATTAAAAAGGTGTCTTGGGTCAGCCCAAGTTCTCAATTTGCCCCGTTGAGTAAGAAGCGCGTAGGTGACTGGCTTTTTTGTCACCGGATCATCCGCAACAAACGTGAAGTACCATTCCTTTTCCGAACGCTTCACGACTGTTACTTCGCGCACAGCCCTTTGACTAAAGGCTTTATCAACGCTTTGCTGTTCTATAGCTCTCATTTTGGTTGGCCCTTGATCGCATGTTTAATCGTTTCAAGTTTATCAGTCAGGGCCTAAAATTCTCCATTGAATTTCGACCACCGTATTATATCAAAATTGCAATCTTGATGCTATCAAATTTTCAATTTTGATCAACGGCGGCAGTTGCCTTCACCTCCTTTTCTTCTTCTTCATTCTCCGAAAAGGCGTCGCTTGCATTAAATGCGTCACGTACACCGCTCGCCTCATGAGAGAAGGCATCTGCAAGCCCTTCCCGTGGCTTCGTTTGTGCCGGAGCTAAACGCGCCGCACCCTTGGGCACCGCTTGCAGCTTGGCCGGTTCTTGTGTCCCACCAGATACCGGCTCAAGCGCAGGCACCGTTACGCCAACATGAGAAGCCACTTTCTGCACATAGCCATTGGAGAATCCGCGCTGGAAATTGCCCGTGTTGTAGCAGCTCAAAGCCGCCTGCAATGCGCCCTGGCCGTCGCCGTATCGCGGCACTGCCCTTTCGTAGCAGTCGAGCAATACGGTTTGCGCCCCTTTCAGGTTCTTGCACGGGTCGAACAGGTCGGCGATAGACATGCCGAGCCATTCCAGATTTTTGATGTTGATCTGACCGAGGCCCGCATCGAAGTTGTACCCATCACGGCGGAGCTGTTCGGCGGTCGCAATGGCTTCTTCAAGCGTTTGCGGCTGACGCGGCAATTTGTGATCGCCGTTAATCCCGATGGCGTAGATATTGCCCCGAGATTCTTGCGTCACAACCGCCGAAAGCGTTGTCGGATGGATAGCGGGCGCGCACATGGCAGCGATCACCGCGAACTCTGCCAGTGCCATATCAGTACCGCACCCGATGATGGAATGCTTCGTCTATGAAAACGTCGATAGCTCGTGGGTTTTGTGGCTGTTGCCACACAACTTGGTCATAGACTTGTACCGAGATGTTGCTGTCGTCATTGCCCCGATAGACCGAATAGCTGCCAAGGTGATTGCCGACGCAGGCACGTGGCCCATTACCTTCGTACATATTCCATGCCCCGCCGCTATCGTAGCGACGGCCATGCGTGGAGAAGGCATATTGGAGCCGACGCCAGTCTTTACGGTCGGCCGATTGAGATTGCGCGATATATCCCCCTGCTGGCTTCGTGCCGTCCGGGCACGGGTCATAGGGGTCATATACCAACTGCGCATAACTGCGTTTTCCAGTGCGCGAGTTGGTCGCCATAGCGCAGCTCGGGAACGGCTTGCCCTTTCGCAAGTGATCCCACAGCTTATGGATTGGCGGTTTGCATTCGCTTTCCGTGGTTGGCCCACGCGGGTCTGACAGGCACAATAGAACCTGACAACCCCAGTCATCAGCCTTTGCAGTTTGACTGAAAAGTGACAATGCACCTACAAGAGAGGCTGAAACGACGGTCATTTTTCGGTTCACGGTGTAACCTCCTTGGGAGTGAGATAGTTGTCAAAATTGCAATTTTGATTGATGATGACAGGAAGGCCGAAGGCTGTCAAGCAATACGGTCGCAATCTGACCATCCGCAATTCTAGTGTAGAAGGAGAGTAGAAAAGTGAATGACCTCAAGAACATGAGCGCCGACGAGCTGCGTGCACAGCGTGCCCAGATCGACGCAGAACTCAAGAAACGAGAGGCCAAAGAGAGGCAGGAAGCCCGCAAGAAAATTCTCGAAATTGCCAACACGCATGGAATAAACATCGCCGAGCTTGCGAGCAAGGAACGTCAGTATCGTAATCCTGACGACCAATGGGAAACATGGAACGGACGCGGGCGCAAGCCCAAATGGGTCAAAGAATGGCTCGCCAAGGGGCACTCGCTCGAAGAACTGGAAGTATCATGAATTGAAGATCGGGCCGTAAGGCCAGGAGGAACACTATGGAACCCCACCGCACCAACGTCATTATTTTTCCGAAGGTGCGCGAAGTCGCAGAGGCGGCCGAGCGAGCCTGACAGGCCCGAAAAGCCCGGCACGGGCGTCGGCGGCGATGACGGCGGCGG
>CAMFHE010000082.1 GCA_945952045.1 uncultured Rhizobium sp. | reverse complement strand
GGTGTAGGAGACTTGAGAAGAGTTGCCCCTAGTACGAGAGGACCGGGGTGAACGAACCACTGGTGGACCAGTTGTCGTGCCAACGGCAGTGCTGGGTAGCTATGTTCGGACAGGATAACCGCTGAAGGCATCTAAGCGGGAAGCCCCCTTCAAAACAAGGTCTCCCTTGAGAGCCGTGGAAGACGACCACGTCGATAGGCCGGAGGTGTAAGCGCGGTAACGCGTTCAGCTGACCGGTACTAATTGCTCGATAGGCTTGATTTGATCCAGTGAAAGCCAGGCTGGCTTTACGGATCGTCGAATGCACCTTGGCTTGGACAGATTGATTGTCGTGTTTCTTTCTTGGTTTGGTGGTCATAGCGCGAGCAAAACACCCGATCCCATCCCGAACTCGGCCGTTAAGTGCCGCCGCGCCGATGGTACTGCGTCTCAAGACGTGGGAGAGTAGGTCACTGCCAAACCTAGCAAGAAACACGGATATTATCTCTCTGACGATGCGCCCTTACAGATTTCGGGGCGCTGAGATTGGCGCGGGGTAGAGCAGCCCGGTAGCTTGTCAGGCTCATAACCTGAAGGTCGCAGGTTCAAATCCTGCCCCCGCAACCACCGATACAGACAAACCCGTCGCACCAGCGGCGGGTTTTGTCGTTTTGGCAGTCTTTCCAATAGCTTGACGCTCCGTCCATTCGAGGATCGTGCGCAGTTCGCCATGCAGCGTGGCGTAGAGTTCCCCCCGTTCCGGGCCGGGTGTCAGCACGATCTTCTCGATCAGGGCGCGCAAATCCTGCGACGCTTCCTGCCGCTCTTCCTTGCGGTTCAGGGCCTTCGTCAGCGCGACAACCTTCTTCGCGTAGATGGCCGAAGCACTCGGCAGAACGTCAGGCGTGTCCGCCGGCGCATCGGCGAGCAGAGCCGTCAGTTCCTCCTTGCGCGCTTCCAGCCCGGTCATCTTCTCCTTCATCGACGGATGATACATGCCGTCCGCAATGGCCTCGACGATCTGCGCGATCTGCTTCTCGACCTTCACCAGTTCGGCTTTCCAGGAATCGCCGTTCGAGCGGCGTTCCCGGTTCAGCCGGTTCGTCTCTTCCGCATAGGCGCGCATGGCGTCCTCGACGATCTCCGGCGCCATCATCCGGTCCTTCAGCCCGGCAAGCACACGCCGCTCCAGGTCTTCGCGTGCGATGCCGCGACTGTTGGAGCAGGAACCCTTGCTGATATGGTTCGAGCAGGCGAAGCGGTCAGCGCCGCGCAGCGAGTAGGGACCACCGCAGCAGCCGCAGAACACCAGCCCCGACAGAAGCGACTTCGGACGCCGCGCGCCGTTCAGCCGGTTCTTCTTGTGATGCGCGCGCACAGCCTCGGTGACATTGGCGAACTTCTCGGCGATCTCGCCCTGACGTGCGCGCACGGCCTGCCAGAGTTCGTCGTCGACGATGCGCAGGTCGGGAACGTCCTTGACGATCCATTCCGATTCCGGGTTCAGCCGCGAGACGCGCTTGCCGGTCGACGGGTCTTTGAGATAGCGCAGCCGGTTCCAGATGAGGCGGCCGACATAGAGTTCGTTGTTCACGAGGCCCGTGCCGCGCTTCACATGGCCGCGAATGGTGGTATCGCTCCAGAGCCGACCTTCGGGGCCTGGGACGCCTTCTTCGTTCAATGTGCGGGCAATGGTGCGCGGGCCGATGCCCGCGGCAAACTCGCGGAAGATGCGCCGCACGACATTGGCCTCGGCTGCGTCGATCTCGCGGTCGCCCCGGATCGGATCGCCGCGCGCATCGAGTTGCTTCACGACCTTGTAGCCATAGCAAAGCCCGCCGCCCGACTTACCGTCCTCGACGCGGCCACGGATGCCGCGATGGGTCTTTGCAGCCAGGTCCTTGAGGAACAGCGCGTTCATCGTCCCCTTCAGGCCGACATGAAGCTCGCTGATCTCGCCCTCGGCCAGCGTGACGATGGGAACGCCGGCGAACTTGAGGTGCTTGAACAGCGTCGCAACATCGGCCTGGTCGCGCGAGATGCGGTCCAGCGCCTCGGCCAGCACCATGTCGAACTGGCTCGCCTGCGCGTCCTGCAATAGCGCCTGGATGCCGGGACGCAGGATCATGCTCGCGCCGGAGATGCCCGCATCCTTGTAGGTGCCGACGATCTTCCACTTCTCACGCTTCGCCTGTTCGCGGCAGATGCGCAGCTGGTCGTCGATCGACGCCTCGCGCTGGTTGTCGGAGGAATAGCGGGCGTAGAGGGCAACGCGGGTCATCGGCCGGTCCTTTCAAAACTCCATGGTCAGCGGCGCACGGCGCCGCTCTTCTTCGCGCGGGCCAGTTCAAGAAAGCGGGCCTTGATCTGCGCGAACAGCCCCGGCGGGATGAAGCCATAGGCGAACTCGCCCCGCTTGCCGGGAACCGGCGACAGCCCGCCATTGGGCCATTCGTCGATATTATGCTCCGACACGATCACCCAGCTCGGCGCATCGTCGAGGCCGATGGCCTGCTTCACCTTCGCCGGGATCTCGATGCCGACCGTTTCGCCGGAGGGCCGCGTGTGGGTGATCGGCAGCAGCACCACATGGCGGGGGCGCACAAGCGCATCGGTCGCGGCGACGAGGCAGGCCGGGCGGTCCTTGCCCTGATCCTGGCCGGCGGCAGCCTCATGCGTCCAGAGATAATCGTAGCGAAGGACGAGGCCGGGCTTGGGTTCAGGGATCGCCACGTCGCCCGCCTCACTCCAGCAGATCGTCGAGGTGGGTGTGTTCGGAGTCCATCTCGGCCCGCTCCACGGCGTCGATCACCACATCGGCGGCATCCGCCGTGCGGTGCGTGCGCTGCGCGGCAGCGCGGAGCCAATCATAGTGATCAGCGGACATCAGCACGAACTCGCGCCGCCCGTGCCGGGTGATCTCCACCGGCTCACGCTGCGCCTGATGCTGGAACTCGCCGAACTTGCGCTGGAATTCGAGGGAACCGACTGTCGGCATGGCAGGCATCCTTTCAAACGGAATGCCTGAATTATACGTATAATCCGTGTTATTGCAAGGATGGAGTTACGCATCCTCGCCTGCCGGACGCTTCTTCTGCCCCCTGCGTTCCAGCGCCATCTTGCGCTCGAACTGCTCGCGGGCGATCTGGCGGCCGAGCAACCGGGCGAGGGAGCGGATGGCTGCATCGGAGCGCGCAGGATCGTTGCCGCCCGTTTCCGGTCCTATGACCTCGATGCTGATCCTGTCCCGTTTGAACGCCATCGTCTCCAGAAATCCCATGCCCGGCAGGGGCAGGGACCATCGAAGAACCGCCGACGCCTGAAAGAAAAGCCCTGCATCGCAGCCGTGCGGCACATGGGATACTGTAGCGTAAAATAGGGTTGGTCCGTGATCGGGAGGCTATCGCGCTACAGAGATTGACAGTTGATGATTCCACAATTTGGATACGGGCGCGTATGTCTGGTTTTCGCGTTATGGCCCTTTGTCAAACAAAAGATACTGATTCTTTCGCCACAAGCACATCGCACGAAGAGCTTGCGAGTACTCGGCGCGCGATGCTGCCCAGAACCAATTCGGAAATGGCGTTTCTCCCCTGCACGCCGAGCGCCAGAAGGTCCGTCCTTCCGGATCTTGCCAACCGGACCAGTGCCGTCGCGGGATCACCTCGAACGACCCGGATTTTTCCTGGCACCGAAAGGTTGGAGCGCAGGGAACGCAATTCCGCGTGGGCGGTCCGGGCCTTGGCCTTGAGATACTGGTCGATCTCGGCCTGAGTGGTGCCCACCTTGAGCATTGCCTGCTCGAAGGTCAGCGGAATTTCCAGGGCGTGGATCAGTTCGAATGCGGCAAGCGGCGCTATTCGTGCCGCAATTTGCGCGGCCGTGAATGACATTGGCGAAAAGTCAATGGCCGCGGCGATGCGACGATAGGGATGAACCGCCTCCCGCTTGACGACCAGTATCGGGCAGGCACAGTTACGCACTACGCGATCAGCGGTCGAACCGAATACGCGCTCGCGCAGATTCTGCGGTTTCCCGGGACCGATGATCAGCAGATCGGCCGCGTGGTCGCGTATCAGGCGGTCGATGATCTGGTCGGCCCTGCCGCACTCCACCATGATGTTCGTTTCAACGGCTGAGCCTGCGGCCAGATGTTGCAGTGATGCAGTTGCCTCCGTGGCCAGCACTGTGGCGATTGCTTCCTCCTTTGCCTGGGAAGGAAGATCCGGATCGGATGCCGGCAGGCTTTCGATCGCATGAACCAGAACGAGGCTTGCTCCGTGTGCGGCGGCAAGCTGGATCGCGCGCCGGGCGACCCGCTCATCGCCATTCTCAAGTGCGATCGCCGCAACTATGGTCCTGATCGTCAAGCCGACATCTCCTGATGTGGCGGGAGGAGACGGCCGCCGTCCCCTCCCGACTTTCCTAGATTGGATAGCGAAGGATTGCCGCCAGTTCGTTCCCGCTGGGAATATCCTCGCGCCGCACACCCATGACGCGCGCGCCGCTTGCCAGCGCCCGCGCGGCGATCTCATCGACGATGCCATACGCCTTTGCGTCGTCCTTTTCGACAAAGGTGACGGTACCAACTTCGTCATCGACAAATCCGGGAACGGTCGTGTCGATATCCACGAGCAGAGTATGGATGCCGCCGAAGGTGGCTGCTCGCGCTGCATCGGCTATGTCGGTCGTCGTGCGGCTTTCACCTGCGCGTCTGTCAAATAGCGCACGGATATCAGCGATCTCGGAAGCATAGGCATTGTCGAGAATCGGCCGCGCTTTGTTCGCAAGCTCGGCTTCGCTGAACTGGTCAGGACTGTCGCTGATCGTATCCTTCAACAGATGCGGATAGGAGCAGGTCTGGACGAAGATCGACGCAAGCCTGCCGGTGGCGGCCAATACCAGCGGGGTTTCGCGACCGGACAAAACCTGGCGAAGGGCGGCGTCAACCTTGCGGACATATTGCTGGAAGCGAACGTTCTGCCCTTCGGAGCCGTGGATGCGACCGCTGAAGGAGCGGTCGTTGAGGGTCGATTTGCCGGCGGCGGAGGCCGCATCTTTCGGCATGTCAGGCACTTTCACCACCTCAGGCGCCAGATCGGCATGCATCTCGACAAGGCGGACGGCGTTCTCTGAAAGGGCGAGGACAAACGCCGAGTGCGGGAATGTGACAACGCGCAGAAGCGGCTTCAGGTGGAACCGGTCGGAAACCTGCACCATCGAGGTCAGGTCATTGGCCAAGCGGTATGCCCGGATCGAGTCGGGTGTTGCGAACACGGCCAGGCTGTTGGCCTGAAAACGCCAGAACTCATCGTCGTCCAGCAGGTCGCTCAGGCTGTCGAACAGTGCAGCAAGCAGTCGCTTGTCAAAGCGCGCATCCTGAAGCTGTGACTGGGCCTCGCGAATGAGGTTGCCGAACTCGATCCGGGAGGCTCCGACATCCTGTGTGACAGGCGTCGTCTTGAGATAAATCGAAACGCAGGCATCCGCGCGAGCACTGGACAAAGTTGCGAATTCACTTCGCGTGGGAATGTCTACATACAGCATGAAGTCTCCTTGTTGATGCGGCCTGACAATCAGGTTCGAAGGGTTGTCTGCCGGAATAGGTTCGTTTGAAGCATGCAGACCAACCGCGCCATGATCTCTCTGAGAGTTTACTGACAACATAGGTGCTAGGCGCGCGGAAAGCACCTTGTTGCGACCAACGGCCTCATATTCTCTGTTCAGGGCAACGACAGAACTGCTTTCGCAATCGAAAAATAGATCAGGACACCGGTAGCGTCGGCGATGGACGTTACCAGAGGCGTCGAGGCCGTCGCCGGGTCCATCCGGAAGCGGCTGAGGATGAAGGGTAGCAGCATGCCGATTATGCTGCCGACGATGACGATCACGACCATCGACAGGGCGATCACGATCGCGATGTCGCGGCCGCCGCGGAAAACCCCGATGACCGCGATCGCCGCAGCCATGCTGAGACCCAGAAGAATTGCAACCATCAGCTCGCGGCCCAGGACGCGGCCCCAGTCGGAGATGCGGATATCGCCGGTTGCCAGCGCTCGCACCATCAAGGTGGCTGACTGCGATCCCGCATTGCCGCCTGAAGCGATCAGGATCGGAAGGAAGAACATCAGCACCAGATGGGCGGCGATGGTATCCTCGAAATGGGCGATGCCGGCACCAGAAAAAATGTTGCCGAAGACGAGCAGCATCAGCCAGCCGATCCTTGCTCGATAGAGCATGGGCACGGTTGCCGTCGCAACGCTGGAATCCAGGTTGGTGACCGTTCCGAGCCGCTGAAAATCCTCGGTCGCCTCCGCTTCTATCACATCCAGCGCATCGTCATGGGTGATGATGCCGACCAGCCGTTCCTGCGCGTCGATCACCGGCAGCGCGATCACGTCGTAGTGGGCGATCTTACGGGCGGCATCCTCCACATCGGCATCGACCGGGATCGCATGAGTGTTGCGCTCCATCAATTCGGCGATCTTGACGCTTGCGGGCGCGGTAATGAGATCCTGAAGTCGCACCGAGCCGATCAGGCGGCGATCCGCGTTGACGACATAGGCGCGATAGATGGTTTCCTTGTTGGGTGCTTCGTGGCGAAGCACGTCGATCGCCTGAAGGGCGTTGAGCGCCGGCGACAGGGACGCATAGTCCGACGTCATGATCGCGCCGGCCGTGCCTTCCTCATAGGCGGCAAGTTGCCTGATGTCCTCGCGTTCCGCCTGTGCGAGCGCAGGCATCAGTGCCTCGCGCTGTTCGTCCGTTAGCTTCTTGTAGAGATCGGCGCGGTCGTCGGCGTTCATCTCCATGAAGATCGCCGCCAGATCGGTGCGCGGCATGATGGTGGCGAGCCTCGCCTGAAAGTCCGGGCCGAGATAGCCGAATATGTCGGTCTGCCGGGACCTGGACGCATCCTTCAGAACGGACCACGCCTGTTCCGGCGTGTTCTTCTGCAATGCGGCTGCGATATCGGCCGGATGCTCGTCCGCAAGCCTTGTGGAAACCTCCTGGCTGCCGTGCTGCGAAAACAGACCGACAAGCTCGCGTACGTTATTTTCAGGCATGGGGCCTCCTTTCTGCAGGCAATTCGAGAAGGCCGTTCAGGCGGATTTCATGACCATGGAAGAAGGATCGTCAACCGCGATCAGCACCCTTCTGCCACACATCAGCGCTTTTCTGAACGCGTGGTTCGGCGAATCCACCCGCTCTTGGCTGTGGTTGAAAGCCGTTTGATGGGGTGCGGAAAGCATTCCCATATGGCTAAAGCGATCCGATATAGTTGATGCCCCCACCTTGCCCAGATCCAGAGGCTCGCCATCGCCGAAATCGCCCCGAGCAGCAAACCGCCGAGAATGTCGCCGGGATAATGGATGCCCAGATAGATTCGCGCGGCACCGACCGTCAGGCCGACGACGAAGATGGCTATTCCAAGCCGATATTGACGCAGAAGGATCAGCGTGGATGCATAAGCCGAAAAGACGAGGGTGTGATTGCTTGGAAATGATGCGCTTGGTCTATGGGACATCAATGCTTCGCCGAGTCCGGCAAGGAAGGGGCGTGGGCGATAAAAGCCCAACCCGATCAGATGGCTGGCCGTCAGCCCGCAGATGAGGGCGAGCAGCAGCGCAAGCGCTGCCTGTTTGTCGATATCGTCCCCCACGAGCCAGAGAGCCACCATGTGGATCGGAAGACAATAGATAAGGACTTTTGCGACGAGCTTCGCGGCCATCACAACGACTGTTGCCGCATCGGCGCCACCGTAGATCGCGGCGAAAAAGAAGGCATCCATTTCCCCTAACGTCATCACCACCTCCTTTCGACATGCCAAGCGGCGCCCCGGTCAAATTGACCGGGGCCTCTGTCCTGTTGATGCAGCTGATTGCGTATGACGAAGCACCAGGCTGCCTGAAGGTCTCTCCGGAAATGGCTGGAAGGTCAACAGTCAGTCGAACCTTTGAGCGCTTGGCAGGCCACCTTGTCATGGCGCGAAGCCCTTCGACTCGGCATCGAGTCTGGAAACGGCTCGACATCAGAGCTCGGGGGATTATGGTCGGGAAGTCCTCGTCCAGAGAAAGGCGCGGCGACAGTATGAATATCGTCTTCTCGATGGTCGAACTTGCTGGCATGATCGCGCTGATGCTCTGGGGCATCCGCATGATCCAGACTGGCGTTCAGCGCGCCTTCGGCGCCCGCTTGCGCGGATTTCTCGCAACGACCCTGGATAACAGGCTCTACGCTTTTCTCGCGGGCATCGGCGTGACCACGGTCCTGCAAAGCAGCACCGCGACCGGCCTGATGATGACCGGCTTTGCCGCGGGCGGCCTGATCGACCTGGTGCCGGCGCTGGCGGTGATGTTGGGTGCCAATGTCGGGACCACGCTGATTGTGCAGGTGCTTTCTTTTGATGTGACGGCGATCGCCCCGGTTTTGATTCTGTTCGGTTTCGTCATGTTCCGGCGCATGGCGGCCGCGCCACGGGACTTTGGCCGTGTTCTTATCGGGCTTGGGCTGGTGCTGATGTCCCTGCATCAGTTCATCACGCTGCTGGAGCCTTATGAGCACATGCAGGGCCTGCGCGCGCTGTTCGCGGCGCTGTCGGTGCAGCCGGTCCTGGCCATCCTGCTGGCTGCCGGGCTGACATGGGCGGTCCATTCCAGCGTCGCGGTGGTGCTGCTTGTCATGTCCTTCGCGGCCCAGGGCATGCTGACGTTGCCCACGGCGCTGGCGCTGATCCTCGGCACGGCGATCAATCCGCTGCTGGAGGGCGCGACAGGGAACGATCCCGCCGGCCGGCGGGTGCCGGTCGGAAACCTTGTCAACCGCTTGGTCGGCGTCGTGCTCGGGCTGGCGCTTCTGGGGCCGGTCAGCCGTCTGCTGACGGCGGTCGAGCCGAATGCCGCGCGCGCGGTCGCCGACTTTCACACGGCGTTCAACCTGGTGTCCGCCCTGTTTTTCCTGCCGTTTCTGAAGCCTTATGCTGGCTTGCTGCGCCGTTTCCTGCCTGATCGCATCGACCCGACCGATCCATCCCGTCCGCAATATCTCGATCCGGGAGTGCGCGAAATTCCTGCGCTGGCGCTGGGCGCTGCGGCGCGCGAAGCGCTGCGCATGACCGATGTGCTTCAGGACATGCTCGAAGGATTCCGGGACGCGCTCGACAAACCCGACCGCAGGCGGATCGGCGAAGTCAAACGTGCCGACGACATCCTCGACAGCCTGAACGCGGCGATCAAAACCTACCTCGTCACCCTCGATCCCGATGCGCTTGGCCGGGAAGATCGCCAGAGAGCGGCCGAAATCCTGACTTTCGTGACTAATATCGAGCAGGCCGGCGATATCGTGGACCGCAACCTGCTGGGGCTGGCCTCGAAGCGCATGAAGCGCGGCCTCGCCTTCTCGCAAGAGGGCAAGCAGGAACTGCTCGTGCTGGCCGACAGCCTGATTGCCAATACCCGTAAGGCTGCGTCGCTGTTCATGACGGGCGATGCCCGCACAGCGCGCATGCTTGCCAATGAAAAGGAGATTTTCAGGCAAAGCGAGGATGATGGCACGTCGGCGCATTTCGAGCGCCTGCGCGCCGGGCGCATCGAGGCGGCCGATACCAGCGCATTGCATCTCGACCTGCTGCGGGACATGAAGCAGGTGAATTCCCATCTCGTCGCCGCTGCCGCCTATCCGGTGCTGGAACGGCATCAGGCGCTCTTGCCGAGCCGTGTGAGCGTCGCGCAATCGTCGTGCTGATTGGACGGCGGACGAACCTGTCGGTTAAGTCGTTCGCTCTGAATTGTTCAGAGCGGACTCTTTAAAGGCCAAATAGCCTACTTCAGGGAGGATCACTTTTCAGAGGGCAGAACAAAGGCCGAAGACGAATGGCTCAACCAGAGCGCGTGGCCTTTCAACAAGCTCAAGAACTGGCGTCGCGTCGCAACCCGATATGACAAGACCAACGAATCCTATCTCGGGTTGTCGCTATCGCCGCAGTCAAACTATGGATGCCCTTTGTCCACGAGCGCTAATTTTGCCCGACTGCCTGTTCCAGAATCCGGCGATAGCCGATCTTCGTCATCCACTTTGCACGAGTCAGATGGCTTTCCCAACAATGGCGTGTGCGGCTTTCGTCGGTCACCGGATCGCGGTGCAGCACGATTCGCGCCACCTCAGTCCAATCCGCACCTTCCGCGTCCGCGTCGAGCAGGCGCAGATAGGTCACGAAATGCTCTTCGTCGTAGATGGTGATGTCGGAGCCGGTCGGGGCTTCATCCTCGACATCGGGATCGAGTTCCGGCCTGACACGCATCGGTTCGCCTCCCTGTTCTTCTGGATGGTGTCCGCGGTGCGCCCCCGCAAACCATCCTTGTCACCCTGGTGATCGGGGAGTTCGAAACCGTACCAGACGGCCCCGTGGCCTTTAGGCGGGCAGCCCTGGACATAACGCCACGGGCTCCCCGACCATAAGGTCAAGGAGTGTGGTGCCGTTCTGGCTGGCACCAGCCACTGGTAGGGGTTTCGACGCCCCGGAGCAGTGCGTCTGCTCTGCGGCTAATCTATCCGGTCGGCGGCGGAAAGTAACGTGGTTTCTGAAGGCAAGAGCTAAGGGCGCTGCCCTCGCGCACCGCAAGAAAACTCTTCGGCCTTTCGCGGCATAAACGGCCCGCTCCCCGCAAGCGGGTCCCCTCCAATTATTCCACGGTGCCAAAGACTTATCTTGCGCCTTGCTACCCCGGTCTCGCCGACGGGCAAGGGTTCAGGAGCGGCGCTTCGCTTCTCTGAACCCGAAACTCGAAGGAGGAAAAAACATGACCGGCAATGCCAACACCCCCCGCAACGTGATCTTCAATGCCGATTGCATCCAGGCGATGCGCTCTTTCGACAGAACATCGGTGGACTTCATCCTGACCGATCCGCCCTATCTGGTGAACTATCGCAGCCGTGACGGCAGGACCGTGGCGAACGACGACAACGCCCGTTGGTTGCGTCCTGCTTTCAACCAGATGCACCGCGTCTTGAAGGATGGAGGTTTCGCCGTTTCCTTCTATGGCTGGAACAAGGTTGATTTGTTCATGGGGGCATGGAAGGCAGCAGGCTTCCGCGTTGTGGGGCATATCGTATTCCGCAAGCAATATGCGTCGTCGGCGAAGTTCCTGCGCTACCAGCACGAACAGGCTTACTTGCTGGCGAAGGGCAATGTTACCCTGCCCGAAAATCCCATCCCGGACGTGATCGACTTCCCCTATGCGGGCAACAAGCTGCATCCGACGCAAAAGCCGGTGGAGGCGTTGCGGCCGCTGATCGAGGCTTTTACGAAGCCTGGCGATCTTGTGCTGGACCCGTTCAGCGGCAGCGGTTCTACATTGGCGGCAGCGCAGCAGCTTGGCCGGGACTGGATCGGCGTTGAACTGGACAGCCGACACCACGAAACGGCCAGCAAGCGGCTTGCAGCCATGCAGCAGCACGGCCGGGCGGCGGCATAAGCCAGCCGCCGAGAGCGCCCGCTAGCATGGCGGGCGCCGCATCCCAACACGACACGGAAAGGATTTCGATATGCGCTGGATTGTTACAGTTGACCATCATGGCGGTTGCCTTGGCATGGGAGAGGATGCGGACGGTGTGCCCGCTCGTGGGAAGCCGGAGCAGGGCGACGCCCTGCCGATGGAGTTCCGGCTTTGCGGTGCGAGGGAAAATGTGCTGTTCGAGGGCCGTTGCGGCGACATTGACGCCGATTGGTGGCACGGCTTTGAGCCGTTGATCGCGACCTGGAACACATTCCGTTGCCGCCGCCTGCACTACCGCGGTGCCGGAACAAAAGAGCCTTGGCGCTCGTTCAAACAATCTTAACCTAAATTGTAACCACGGGGCCGGCAAACCGACCCCGTGACTTTTGTCACCAATCAGGTCCTGAAAAATTTCGGCCGATCCCCGGAGTGGATCGGCCGTCGCCGCGCGTCCAAGCCCGCGCCGCAAAAAAATTGCGCTCGCCGGCGGCGCCGGCTCGCAACAGATGATATTTGCGATTGGTCGAACAGAAATTTCTCCAAGCTGGCCGCATCCATCACAGGCTTTTGCCAATGCGGCCAGCTTGAGGGATGATAGGCTCTCATGTAGTTCTCGAGCAGGAAAAGGAGTTCGACAAGTATACTTTCCTTCGACGGAGCTGGGCATGATTGTCCTGAACACGACCCGCCTGACACTCAGTCCTTGCAACCCGAGAGATCGGGGCGACTTCATCCGGCTTGAGACTGACCCGGAGGTGATGCGGTTTCTGAACAACGGTGCGGTTGATCATAGCAGGATCGATCCGGCGAATGCACCGTTTCTCATGCCAAGAGGGAACGAGCCGAACGTCTGGACGGCACGAGGCAATGCAGATGATGAGTTTGTCGGCTGGTTTTGCTTTTCACCGAAAGGAAGGGCAGTGGCAGAAATCGGATATCGCCTGCGCCGGAAGGCTTGGGGTCAAGGGCTGGCGTCTGAAGGTGCCGCAGCGCTCATCGGCTGGGGCTTCGAAGGCGGCGGATACGACAGAATCGTGGCTCATACAATGGCAGTTAATCAGGGATCGCGCCGCGTGATGGAGAAAATTGGCATGAAACACACGCGGACGGATTTCCTGGATTTCCCCGACCCTATACCCGGCACTGAGCACGGTGAGGTGACGTATGAGCTGAGTCACTCGGAATGGGTCGGCATTTGAGCGGCTTTCCTGCTCTCAGCCACAACAAAGCGATTCCACACGTCAGTGATAAGGTCATTCCCGGAGATAAGGCAGAACGAAACCCGCCCGTTCAGTTATGCCAATTTTCGGCAAGCTCGCGGTAGGCTCCGTTTGGGTCGGCAAGCTGATCCGAACGATATTAAACACAAGACATCCATCGCATTCTTCAGGCCGGGCGATCCGGTTATCTGGAAATAGTGACTACCCCGACTGTCAGCTGTGAACGACGCTCTTTATCAGGGCGATGTCATGGGGTTCATGCACCGCCCTGCTTAGGGAGGTGACGCCATGCCGTTGAGCATAGACTGGCGTGCATCGGCGGACTACAAGCACACGAAAACCATTCCCGCCGCCGGTTTCGCTTGGGAATATCTGCGACGCGATGATGAGTATCATCACGATTTTCACGCGATCTCGCGTATGAAGAATCCGACTGGCCCCCGGCTCGATGCGTTCGCACGACGCTGGGGGCTGCGATTTCCCCTGCGATCCTGAAACACTCGCCGACCGGCAATCGCAGTTCTGGATTCCGAGCCTTCAGCCGCAGGCGGTGATGTTGTCGTCTGCGCCGGAATCGGCCGGCCCGGAAGGGCCGACATTCACTCTGGCCCATCTCGACGGCCTCGATCTGCGCCGCGCCGGCGACGGCTGGCACGGGCTATGGCAAGTGGATGGCGTCGCGCACCAGTTCTGGCTTCCCGAAGCGGTTCCCGACTCGGCAGCGTTCTATGCTGTCACCCTGCCGATGGATTCCTTTCTCGAGCTGCGCGCCCACGCCGCGCGGCGCTTGTGGCGTTCGCTGAACGGCCGCGCGCCCGGCCCGGATTTCCGCGCCATGCCCTCGCAACTGCGCCAGTTTCATATCCTGTCCCTGCGTGCGCTCGATGCGAAGCTGCGTGGTGAGAGCCATCGCGCCATCGGCGAGACGTTACTCGGCTTTCGCGGCGATAAGACAGATTGGGAGGGTGATCCTCGCCGTAACAAAACCCGTCGCCTGGTCACTCATGGCATCGCCATGATGAAAGGTGGCTACAGGCTACTCCTGCATTATCCAGTCAAGCCTCGGCGCAAATAGTCCCGGCCAACATCCTGGTCGCAGCAAGGGGGGCCGTAAAAACATACACGCAAATACGGCCCGCTACAGGTCGCCGATCCCTCGCCATGGTTCGCCACAGCCCGCTGTCGCCGACGACAGCAGCATCAACGAACCCGAGGTGATCTCATGCCCGATCCGCTGGCGGACCTGCCGCCGAGATTCCTGCGCACCAAGGAAGCCGCCTATTTCCTCGGCCTTTCGCGCCGGACCCTTGAAAAGCATCGCACCTATGGCACCGGCCCGGTCTACCGGAAAGTCGGTGGCCGCGTGCTCTATGCCATCCGCGACCTGGAAGCCTGGACCGAAACCGGCGCCCGCACCTGCACACGGGACAGGGACGCCGGCACGGTCTTTCCCCCGCATCCGCTGACGCCCGAAGAGCGGGACCAGCTCTGAATGGTGCGGGACGACGATCGCAGCCCCGTCAGGCCGGAGTGCGCCAGCGAGCGTGCCCGCCTCGATCCGTTCATCGTCGCGACCGGTGACGCGCCGCCGCGCGATCAGCGCGACCTGATGGAGAGGCCTTTCTTCTCGCTGGCGAAATCTCCGCGCACCAGGCCTATTCTCTACAAAGCCGCCGATGTGGAGGTGCAGGTGCTCGGCATGCCCGAGCACGGCATGGCGACCATTTGGGACGCCGATGTGCTGATCTGGGCCGCCAGCCAGATCGTCGCGGCGGAGAACAGCGGCTTTCCCACGTCGCGCTTCTTCCGCTTCATGCCCTACCAGCTTCTCCGCGCCATCGGGCGGGCTACCGGCAACCGGGACTATCTGTTGCTCAAGGCCGCGCTCGCGCGCCTGCAATCGACCGTCATCGCCACCTCCATCCGCAACGGGCCGCATTGGCGGCGCCGGCAATTCTCCTGGATTAATGAATGGGAAGAATTGACCACGCGCGCCGGGCGCGTCGAGGGCATGGAGTTCGTCCTGCCCGAGTGGTTCTACAACAGCGTCATCGACCGCTCGCTGGTCCTGGCCATCGACCCGGCCTATTTCCGGTTGAAAGGCGGCATCGAACGCTGGTTGTATCGCGTCGCCCGCAAACATGCCGGGCATCAGCCCGAGGGCTGGGCGTTCGAGGTTTCCCATCTTCACCGGAAATCCGGCAGCCTTGCCCGGCCATCCGACTTCGCGCTGGACCTTCGTCGGATCGCGGCCCGCCAGTCGTTGCCCGGCTACCGGCTTCAGAGCGAACGGGAGGACGGGCGCGAGCTACTGCGTTTTCTCCCTGAAAATCCATCCACAGTGCCTGTGGATAACCATGTGGAACCTATCGGGACATCAGGCGCACGCAGTATCGGGACATCAGGCGCAAATCGCACCGCGCACTATATAGAAGAATCTAACAAAGAATATAACTCTTCTTCTTTGACGCGCACGCACGCGAGGCGTGGTGCCGGTGCCGTGCCGCGAGGTGCGCCATGATGCGCGCCCTCGACCTGTTCAGCGCGGCGGCGGGCGGCTGGTCGCTCGGCCTGCATCGCGCCGGCTTCATCACCGTGGCGGCCTGCGAGATCATCGAATGGCGCCGCGTCCTCTACGCGGAGAACAATCCCCATGTCAGACTCTACGAGGACGTTTGCGCCCTCACGGCAACTCGACTTGTTTCCGACCTTGGATTCCTGCCCGACATCATCGTCGGCAGCCCGCCGTGCCAGGACATCTCCAGCGCCAACACGAAAGGCAAAGGGATCGACGGCGAACGGTCGGGCCTCTATCTCGAAGCCGTCCGCCTGGTCGGAGATTGCCGCCCTCGCTGGTTCGCTTTTGAAAACAGCCCTAATCTCAGAACTCGCGGCGCTGACCGGCTGCTCGATGAGCTGGAAACGCTCGGCTACGCCTGCGAACCGTGCGTGGTGGGTGCTGACAGCGTTGGAGCCAACCACGTCCGCAAGCGGTCATGGCTTATCGGCTACGACCCCGAACAGCTTGCCGACACCCGTATCGCAATCCCAGCAGGGCAGCATCCGTCTGGAGGGTGGATCGGGCGCGTGCAGGGCGATGAAGGAATCGGGTCTCTACGACCTGTTCCGCAATCGCCCCCTGCCGACGCCGATGGCATCGGACGGGATGAAAGATGGCGCGGGCGGCGGGGCGGGATCGACATATCCGCTGCGGATGATTCTCGCCACACCGAGGAAGTCGGACGGAGATCGGGGCGGTCGGGGCGATGTGCTGAGCCAGTTGCAGGGTCATGCCAGCCGCCATGCGGGCATGATGGGAACGCCGACAGCGAATGCAGCGCCACGGGGGAGCGTCCTGCGCAAGCTCAAGGGCCGGATGACATCGGACCAGGACGGTTTCGACCGGGCGCCGACGATGAGCGAGGTGCTGCATTTCGACGGCCTGGAACCGCCCTATGGCCTGATGCCGACGCCGGTGAAGCCGAACGGCGGGCGCAGGTTGAGCGCGAAGGAGATCGATTCTGGCAAGCGGGCGAACGGCGCGAAGGCGCAGATCGACACGCTGAACCTGTTGCGGCACGCGGCGGAAATCCTGCCGACGCCGACGAAGCGCGACAGCCGGATGGACGGCTGGAGTCCGGCCTACGACCGGCGGAAATCCCCGACGATGGATGCAGTGATGGACGGGGCGATGACGGATCGCGCGCCGGACAAATGGGCCGGAGCGCGGGCGCTGGCGGCGATGCTTCGGAGCCATGGGCTGACTGGAACGGCGGCCTTGCCCGTCACCTATGGCTGGATGATGGGCTTTCCGCCTGGGTGGCTGGCACGCGCATTGCGCTCGGCAGTCGCAAAGGGGCGGCTGCGGCCAGTCTGATCGTCGAGGCTTTCGGCGATGCGGTTCTGCCGCAAATCCCCGAAGCCATCGGCCGCGCCATCCTGCGCACCGAAGCCGCGCTCGACGCGGTGCTTGCCCGCACATCCATCGACATTCCCGGAGACGAACCATGACCCGCCGCGCCCATCGCAGCGCGCACGGCCGTCCGCTACCGGACGGCCCCGCGCCCTTCACAACCCTGGTCGAGCCGACCTTCGAGAAGCGCAAGATCGAGCATTGGATCAGGTTCGGCCGCAAGAGCTATGAACAGATCATCGACCGCCGCCGCAGCGTCGTCGGCT
>CAMFHE010000081.1 GCA_945952045.1 uncultured Rhizobium sp. | reverse complement strand
TGCCGGAGAAGCCGCAGAGAATGCCGGCGCAGATGACGGCGCGGTAGCGCAGCCAGGTAACCGAAATGCCGGCCGTATCCACGGCGCCCGGATTTTCACCGACGGCGCGCAGGCGCAGGCCGAAGCGGGTGCGATACAGGATCCACCAGGAGATCGGCACCGCGAGGAAGGCCATGTAGGTGAGGATGTTGTTACCCGAGATGACATTGGCATAGAGCGGCCCGATGACCGGCACCTCTCGCAGCGCATCGGCGCCTGGCAGGATGATCGGGGAGAAGCGTCCATCGGACGCCAGTTGCGGCGTACGTCCGCCCTGCCCGAACCAGGCCTGCCCCAGAACGATGGTGAGGCCCGCAACGAAGAAATTGATGGCGACGCCCGAGACGATCTGGTTGCCGCGATTGGTGATCGAGGCAAAGCCGTGCAGGACCGAGAAGGCGATGGAGACGCCGATGCCGGCGACGAGGCCGAGCCAGGGCGAACCGGTGACATAGGCGGCGCAGGCAGCGGCAAAGGCGGCGGCCAGCATCTTGCCCTCCAGGCCGATGTCGAAGACGCCGGCACGCTCGGAAAACAGGCCGGCCAGCGCGGTAAACACCAGCGGCACCGAAAGGCGGATGGTCGAGCCGAGAATGCTGACGAGAATATCGAAGAAATCCATCGTTACGCCCTCACGCCTTGGCCATGGAATAATAGAGCCGCGCCAGCGCCGGCCGGCACATATATTCAAGCGCGCCGGCAAACAGGATGACGAGACCCTGGATGACCACGATCATCTCGCGGGTGATGTTGGGCATTTCGAAAGAAACCCAGTCGCCGCCCTGATAGAGAATGCCGAACAGGATCGCCGCCAGGATGATGCCGGCGGGATGGTTTCGGCCCATCAGCGACACGGCGATGCCGACAAAGCCGGCGCCGCCGACGAATTCCACCTGCAGGCGGGCGGAGGAGCCGAGCACCGGGTTCAGCGCCATCATGCCGGCGAGACCGCCCGAGATCAGCATGGCGACGATGACGGTGCGCGAATAGGGAATGCCGGCATAGACGGCCGCCGTCGGGCTGATGCCGAGCGTGCGCATTTCGTAGCCGAGCTTGGTGCGCCAGACGAGCAGCCAGACGACGAGGCACATGGCGAGCGCGATCAGGAACGAGACGTTGAATGGCGCCGGACCGAGTTTGAGCCCGAACAGCGCCATCAGCCAGTCGAGCTTCGGCAATTGCCCGCCTTCGAGGAAGGTACGGGTTTCCGGCGCCATCTTCCCCGGCACGATCAGCACGTTGACCAGCAGATAGACCATCAGCGCAGCGCCGATGAAGTTGAACATGATGGTGGTGATGACGATGTGGCTGCCGCGCTTGGCCTGCAGGAAGGCCGGAATGAAGGCCCAGGCCGCGCCGAAGATCGCAGCGCCCGCGATCGCGAAGGGCATGGTCACATACCACGGCACATAATGATCCATCGCCAGCGCCACCATCGCTGCACCGAGGCCGCCGACATAGGCTTGGCCCTCGGAGCCGATGTTGAACAGGCCGGCATGGATGGCGACCGCCACCGACAGGCCGGTAAAGATGAAGTTGGTGGCATAATACAGCGTGAAGCCGATGCCCTCGCCGCTGCCGAGCGCGCCTTCCAGCATCAGGTCGAGCGCCTTGAAGGGGTTTTCGCCGATCCACCAGACGACCAGTCCGGAAAAGAAGAAGGCGAGGACGAGGTTGATCAGCGGGATGAGGCCGAAGGTGATCCAGCTCGGCAAAGGAAGGGAAGCGGTATTCATCAGGGCCTCATGCGGCAATACCGGCCATCATCAGGCCGAGGGTCTGTTCACCGGCATCGGCCGTCTTCTCGCCGACGATCTGGCCGGCGAACATGACGAGGATACGGTCGGAAAGGGCGCGGATTTCATCCAGTTCCACGGAGACGAGAAGCTGCGCCTTGCCGGCGTCGCGCATGTCGATAATGCGGCGGTGAATGAATTCGATCGCGCCGATATCGACGCCGCGGGTCGGCTGGCCGATCAGGAGAAGCTTGGGATCGCGCTCGATCTCGCGGGCGACGACGATCTTCTGCTGGTTGCCGCCGGAGAAATTCGCCGTCTTGAGGTGCGGGTTCGGCGGGCGGATATCGTATTTCTCGATCTTCTCGACGGCATCCTTGCGGATCGCATCGAGATCGAGAAACAGGCCGCCATATTTCGGATCACGATGATAGCCGAGGATGGCGTTCTCGTATTCCTCGAATTTCAGCACGAGGCCCATGTGGTGGCGGTCTTCGGGGATATGCGCCAAACCCAGTTCCCGCAAACGCGCCGGATCGGCGCGACCGATCGGCACGCCGTCGATGAGGATCTCGCCTGAGGTCGGCGGCCGGATGCCGGAAATCGCCTCCAGCAGTTCCGACTGGCCGTTGCCGGCCACGCCGGCGATACCGACGATCTCGCCGGCGCGCACGTCGAAGGAGACGTTGTCGACCATGGTGACGCCGCGCCCGTCCTTGACCGTCAGGTTCTTCACCGACAGCACGATGGCGCCGGGCTTCGCCTCGCCCTTTTCGACACGCAGCAGAACGCGACGGCCGACCATCAGTTCGGCCAGTTCCTCGACCGTGGTTTCCGCCGTCTTGCGCGTCGCCACCATCTCGCCGCGACGCATGACCGACACCGTATCGGTGATCGCCATGATCTCGCGCAGCTTGTGAGTGATGAGAATGACGGTCTTGCCCTGATCGCGCAGGACCTTGAGGATACGAAACAGGTGATCGGCTTCGGCCGGCGTCAAGACACCCGTCGGCTCGTCGAGAATCAGGATCTCGGCGCCGCGATACATGGCTTTCAGGATCTCGACGCGCTGCTGCAGGCCGACGGCCAGCTCCTCGATAACCGCGTCCGGATCGACTTCGAGACCGTAATCGCTCGCCAGCCGCTTGAGTTCGGCGCGCGCCTTGGTCACGCCGCCCTTCAGCAGCATGCCGCCTTCGGCGCCGAGCATCAGGTTTTCGAGCACCGTGAAATTTTCGACCAGCATGAAATGCTGGTGGACCATGCCGATGCCGGCGGCGATCGCCGCCTGGCTATCGCGGATGGTCACGGGGTTACCGTCGATCCGGATCTCGCCGCTGTCGGCATGGTAGAAACCGTAGAGGATCGACATCAACGTCGATTTGCCGGCGCCGTTTTCGCCGATAATGCCATGGATCGAGCCCTTGGCGACGGAGAGGTTGATGTTCTTGTTGGCGTGGACGGCACCGAATTTCTTGTCGATGCCGACAAGTTCGATGGCGGGGCGTGCGATTGCGGGCGCTTGGCTCACGTATGGCGGCTCCAGAAGCGGATCGCGGGCCGTCTTTCGGATACGTGGCCATCACGCGGCGGGCCAAGCCTGTCGCGTGGGTGCCTTGCCGGACGGCGGTGCGATCCCATCAGATACGAAAAGGGCGTGCGGCGGATAGACTCCGCCCCACGCCCCGTCAAAAACCTGTCACTTCGGGCAGGCGTTGTCGCTCATATAGTCGTGAACCTTGACCGTGCCGGCAATGATGTCGGCCTTGGCCTTGTCGACCGCCTTTTCGATCTCCGGCGTGATCACCGGCTTGTTGTGCTCGTCGAGCGCCCAGCCCACGCCATCTTCCTTGACGCCCAGCGCCTGGACGCCGGCGGAGAATTTGTCGCCCTTGGCATCGGAGAAGGCATTGTAGACGGCGAGGTCGACGCGCTTGACCATCGAGGTCAGGACCGAACCCGGATGCAGGTAGTTCTGGTTGGAATCGACGCCGATCGAGAACTTCTTGTTGTCGGCGGCGGTCTGCAGCACGCCGAGGCCGGTAGCGCCGGCTGCCGCGTAGATGACGTCGGCGCCCTGGTCGATCTGGTTCTTGGTGAGCTCGCCGCCGCGAACCGGGTCGTTCCAGGCCGCACCCGTGGTGCCGGTCATGTTCTGGAAGACTTCGACCTTCGGATTTGCCGCGCGCGCGCCCTGCTCGTAACCACAGCCGAACTTGCGGATCAGCGGAATGTCCATGCCGCCGATGAAGCCGACCTTGCCGGTCTTCGAAGCAAGAGCGGCTGCGACGCCGACGAGGTAGGAACCCTCTTCTTCCTTGTAGACGACAGAACGGACGTTCGGCTTGTCGACGACGGCATCGACGATCACGAACTTGGTGTCCGGAAACTCGGCTGCGACCTTTTCGATGGCCGAGGTCCAGGCGAAGGACACGGCGACGATCGGATTGAAGCCGCGGCTGGCAAAATTGCGGATGGCCTGCTCGCCCTGGGTATCGCCGGTCGGCTCGAAATCGCGATACTCGACCCCGGTTTCCTTCTTGAACTTTTCAGCGCCGTTATAGGATGCCTCGTTGAAGGATTTGTCGAACTTGCCGCCGGTGCCATAGACCAGCGCCGGCTTGATGTCGGCCGCAAGCGCCGTCGTCGACATGGCCGCCATGGCAAGGAGACTCAAAAGGGTTTTTTTCATTGTGCAGCCCTGTTGTTGCTATTGATCTTATCTGGGTCCTCCCGCACGCCCGGTCTTCCCGAACCGGACTTGTCTGCGGAACGCCGGCCCCCTCCGGGGCTCGGGCTGGGGGCATCCTTGCATGGCCCGGCGAAAATTTCACGAAAAATTTTTCAGGCGGTCAAGAAATCTCGACGGCGCGCCCAATTGCTCGAAATTTGATCGAGACAATCGAAAAAACCATTCAGATAGCGTGATTTATGGGCAAAGCGCCTTTACGCTGCAAACGGCCCGAGGGGGTTGCGGCGCTTGTATGCGACGATCCACAACAACAAGGAAAAGGCGAGCAGCACCGCAAAGGCCGGCTGGAACAGAAGCCAGCCGAAGACGGCATCCCAGGCCTTCTCGCCAAGGTTCTTTTCCACGAAAACGCGGGCGGAAGTCAGCGTTCCCGCGCTCATGTCCTGCCAGGCGCTGCCGAAGGAAGTCAGCACCACGGCGGAGGCCGCGACCGACTGGATCGAATCGATCGTGCCGGCAATCACCGCCAGAACCAGCGACAGGAGGCTCAGCAACCGCACCAGAAACCGCATGTCATCCTTCCCCGGCTCACCGGAAATCTTCGCCGTCCGGCGCTACCTCGTTGACCCGCCAATGATAGACGGCGGCAAAATGCGAAGCAATCCGACACTTTAGGAAGAATATTGCAGGAAGTTGACGAAAACCGTGAAATACCGGTTGATCCCGGCGGGAACCTCGGTATATACCCCGCCCGTTCCGCTGCGTCGGCAAGCAAAATTGCCCGCAGAAAAACGATGGACAGGTGGCCGAGTGGTTGAAGGCGCACGCCTGGAACGCGTGTGTACGTGAAAGCGTACCGAGGGTTCGAATCCCTCTCTGTCCGCCATTTACTTTGGCAAGCTTTTGAATTTCCGTCGTTTTTTGGCTCGTTTCAAGCTAAGCCCTCATTATAACCCACAAATTTGCTCAGCGTCGTTGGATTACTTGGGACCGTTTTAGACGATGTCTGGCAAAATTCGACGTCTCAACTTCGCAAGCGAAAACTCGTAGAAGCCTGCCACGTGCGGCTATATCGCAATGTGACACTTCTATTCCACAATGCTCGATTCGGCAGGAACCGCTTTCGGCACGAAACGATCATCTTTTGTTTTCAGGGTATTCAGCAATCTTGCGCCCACACCTCCATAATTGAAGCACCACCCAGCTTTCCAATAGAAAACATGGTGGAGTATGCATGACAGCTTCGCGCCAAGAGCGGTCATGAGTGCCTCCCGATCTTCAGGTGACCCGCCCCCAATCATTCGGACCCCTGTGCCGCAAGTAAGACCCTTGCGCTGAAAAAGCGCCACTTCGAAGTCCACCGCCGTTGACCGTGACTTCACGCCGCACTATCGGGCACGGGAAGGAGAGCTCTTCGATGATATCATTGTTTCGCCCCCCCAAGGGCATTCCCTCAACCGTCTGGATCCTCGGTATCGTGAGCCTTCTCATGGACATCTCGTCCGAGATGGTTCAGACATTGCTGCCGTTCTATCTAGTCTCCGGATTGGGCGCTTCGGCGGTTACCGTCGGCTTCATCGAAGGCCTATCTGTCGCGATCGCGACGGTCACGAAACTCTTCTCCGGGATCATTGCAGACTGGACGAGGCGTCGAAAGACGCTGGCCGTGCTCGGTTATGGATTGGGGGCATTGTCTAAGCTTGCGTTTCCTGTCGCGACATCCGTAGGCTGGATCGTGGCCGCCAAGGCCGTGGACCGCGTGGGCAAAGGTATCCGGGGGACTCCGCGGGACGCGCTGGTCGCCGATGTCACGCCCTCAGAGATGAGAGGGGCTGCGTTCGGCCTGAGAAAGTCGCTCGACACAGTTGGCGGTTTCGTCGGCCCACTGGCGGCGATTGGATTAATGATTGCGCTGAGCGGAAACGTGCTCGCCATCTATTGGATCGCCGTTATACCGGCGTTCCTGTCGGTGGCGGTGCTGTTGTTCTGCGTGCGAGAGCCGGATGCACCGCCGAAATCGTCTGCATCCAATCCGCTGCAGATGTCGGACCTCATCAGGCTTAACAATCGTGTGTGGATAGTCATCGTAGCGGCCTCGATCCTGACCTTCATCCGGTTCAGCGAAGCCTTCCTGCTTCTCAAGTCCGAGGGGGCAGGCTTCGCTCCCGCATGGATACCGGTCACCATGGTGATAATGCATGCGGTCTATGGGCTGGTGGCCTATCCCGCCGGACGGCTCTCGGACGCGATCGGCCGCACGGGGATTCTCGGGGTGAGCGTTGCGGTTCTTGTCGCCGCCTATCTTGTGCTGGCCGTCGCGAACGGCATCCCGATGTTTCTGGCGGGCATCGTTCTGTGGGGGCTCCATATGGGACTGTCGCAAGGCTTGCTCGCGACCCTGATCGCGGACGAAGCCCCAGCCCATCTCAAGGGAACAGCCTTCGGCGTCTTCAACCTCATGACGGGCATCATGGTTCTGCTCGGGAATGTAGGTGCTGGCTTCCTTTGGGACAAGTATGGATCGTTCACGACTTTCATGACAGGGGCCCTGATATCATCGGCGTCGCTTGTGGCCGTCGCGATACTGGCTGTTCGGAAAAGAGCTGTATAAACCATCGGGGCGACAAACCAGACACGCCTGACAGACTGACTACATCGGATTGTTTGTCCTGGGGCGCCGGTCGGATCGACAGGTATGGGCGACGATCCCTCGGCGTCTTGTGATATCGTCGGCGTCGGCGATGACGACAAGATATCGGTGGTTCCTGACGTGAGACACAAGGCGTAAGTCCAAAGATCATTGCGCTCGTCCGACGGCCGCTTAGGGCCGATAGTGGCCTCACTAACCACTGGGCCTGCCACACAGCGCCTGTAACATCAGGGCATACCCGCATGTTATGTCACACCGGTGGCTTGTGCCTACGTCACATCCAGGTTGACGAAGGCTATTTGTGACAAGCAGGCGTTGAGCCTAAACCCTGAAGTGACAGGTGCGCGCCCAGTGCTACCCGCCGCTAGGAAAGTTCGGAACTCCAGTTTTCATGAGCATGGCGTATACGAATAATGAAAACGCCACTCTCCTCGTCGATCACGTAAAGTATGAGATGCGCTTTGAACGGGTGAATGCGTATTGGAGGTGAAAGCTCCCGGCGTTCTCGCGCCATCCTCGGATTGTGCGCGATCAGGTCAAACGCCACAAAGAGTTCATCGTGATATTTGCGTGCTTGAGCCGCACCGAACTGCCGAACGCCTTCTTCGGCGATTGCGATGATATCGTCTTCGGCTTTTGGAGAAAGGCAAAATCCATGATCATTCGCCATGGGGCTTTTCGGCTCTGGCCAATGCGACCGCGAATAGCTCGTCTTTCGAACGTTGGCCTCTGCCGCTATTCAATCCCTCATCGACAAAGCGCTGCATGGCCGCAATCTTGTTATTGCGTGCTTGATCTCGGCGAATGAGGTCGCGAACGTAATCGCTCGCATTCGCGTAGCGGCCGGTTTTTGCCTGCGCCTCCACCCATTCTTTCATGGGGTCGGGCAAGGATACATTCATTGTCGCCATCTTGGCCTCCATGTCGCTAGCATGCCACGCCATGACAAAGTTTGTCAAAGCGCATGTTGCGACGACGTTGCGGACGAGACCGCCTTACCACGCGGCTATATGGCCTGGTTCAAAACCCTGTAGACCTGCATCCGTGAGCAGCCGACAGCATTCGCGATTTCGACCACGCTCCGGCCTGCTGCCTGCATTTGCCGGATTGCATGATGGTCGAGCCTCGGCCTGCCGCCTTTATAAATGCCTTCAGCCCTAGCGCGCTCAATGCCTTCGCGCTGGCGCTCCTTGATAAACCGCCTCTCCATTTGTGCGACCATCCCCAGCACCGTCAGCACCACATGACCCATTTCGCCGCGTGTCGAAACATGGGGATCCAGGACGGTGACGAAAGCGCCGCGCTGCTCGCATTCGTGAATGATGTTCAAAACGTCGCGCGTGTCGCGGCCTAAACGGTCGAGCCGCGTCACCATCAATTCGTCGCCGGGCCTTAGAAAGGTAATGATCGTCGCCAATTCGGCGCGGCCGTCGCGGCTGGCCCCCGACAGTTTCTCCGAGCGAACGATTTCACAGCCCTCGCTGGTCAGTCGGGCTGTTTGCGTTTCGACGTCTTGGTCAGTCGTGCTGACGCGGGCATAACCGATACGAGCCATATGTCACCTCAGGGTTTAAGCCCGAGGCTAGCCTGTCACAAATAACCACTGTCAACTCGGATGTTACATGGGCACCAACTGCCGATGTGACATAACATGCGGGTATGCCCTGATGTTACAATTTTTAGCACGCTGGCTTAATGGCTGAATGACTTGCTTAGCAGATACTATGGAACGACGTGGTCGTGAAATTAATAGCGGGCTATTTTTCTTGTTTGAGCCAAGCGGCCTCTGAACCTGCCGCCCCGCTCGTTAGCGACCGCTTTGCATTTTATGCCTTGTCCTGCTTGGGCTTACGCGTCCCCTTGATGCTGCGAAGTGGGCCTTTCGACATTTGAACCATCCTATTCCGTTGTCATGCTTTTCGTCGGCGGTCTGGAAAAAGAAATGAGGATTGCCGCCTGCTCGTCATGTCGGCGGAGCCGGCCGATAAGAGGAATGCCTTTATCGCGTATCGGTGCAGTCGCGTCACACCGCAAGCTTTGTCTTGATTGATCGTGCTAACAGGGTAATTGCCGGGCCTCCTCTGGGCTGGCAACGTCGCCAGGCCAAAACAAAAGATATCTGCCAAGGTTACATCGAGCGCGCATCGCTACCGGCTCGGCTGCAGTTCGTGTTTGAAGCGCCGCAACAAGATGAGCGAAGCTTCACGCTCCGGGCCGGCAAGCGGCTCCATTCTTTCGCTGATATAGCCCGCGCGTTTCAGAATCTCACGCAACAGGCGTACATGACGTGGACCGAAATTGATATACTGGATATTGGAAGACATCTCGTCCTCCTTTCGTTGGGGCAAGGAACCGTGTTCCTTAAGTCGACATGCGCCCGAGAAATGGCTGCCGATATGTTTACAATGCGCTTTGGCTACGTCGATGGCAAACCGTGAATTAAGGTCATTTGGCGATGGCGCTCCGTGGAACTTGTTTCGAACACAATCGCAAGATATGGATGGTCAATCGGCATTGCTGATGAGCGCTGAAATGAATTCGCCGCTCGCAATCGCCGCGTCGCTTCAGGCTTTTGACCACGGATGTACTGGCACAAGTAGGTAGGCGATGATGAGGAAGGTCGGTGCGGTCTCGCCCCGGCCTTTTTTGTTGATCGTGCTCGCCCAATTTGAGTGTCGCCATATCTGCAGGAAATTGCACCAACAGACTGCCTTGTTGCACGCATGAACGGCCAGAGAAAATCGTAGGGATCGACTCTGCCATAACCCCGGACAAAATCAGTGAAAACAAAAATCACCGCTGCTGCGCTGCTTGCCGGAGCGTTGGTTGCCGCCGCGCCCGCGCTTGCCGGCGAACAAGTCTCCGGACGCGCCTTCGTCGTCGATGGCAATACGATTGAAATCGATGGCACAAAGCTTAGGCTGGATGGGATCATCGCGCCTGAAAGCGCACAGCAATGCAGAGGAAGAAGCGGGGGTGATTATCCTTGTGGCGAAGAGGCGGCCTATGCGCTTGATCTTTACCTGTCCGAATCCCGTCCCACCACCTGTGATGTCATCGGACGCGATCAGTATGCGCGATCCCTCGCCAACTGCCTTCGTTCGGACGGAAGCAGTGTAAACGGATGGATGGTTGCCATGGGCTGGGCGGTGGATTGGGAGCGAAGTGGGGCCGGGCGCTTTTCGGCGGAGCAGCACTCGGCAAAAAGCCGGCAACTTGGTGTCTGGCAAGGCGAATTTCTTTTGCCGTGCGCCCCGACTACTGCCGGCTCCGATTTTGGCCGGCCGTGTCCCGGGGATGCTCCATAACACACGCGATGTTGGTAAAAACTGCCGGCAATCATATTTGCCAGCAGCCTCCCACATCGCTATTTGCGTTTCTTTTTCGGAACAGGTTCGGGCTCTACAGCTTCTTTGGCCAAACGTAGCGCCCGGAGCTTTTCTGTTTTCTTGTCCCGCGCCGCAGTTTCCTGTGCGACAATGCCTTTGGCAGCCGAGTCGGTTTCTTCCGCTTTTTTGGCCGCACTCACCTTCTCAGGTTTGAAGAATTCCTTTTGCGATGCAGTCATCTTCGATCCCTTCGTGGCTTGGCTTCAATGCACTTCACTTCGTTCGCGCTTGGATCAGCTTTTTCTTCGGGGCAGGAAGAAGCCCTTCGCGTTGCGCCTTCTTTCGAGCCATCTTACGCGCGCGCCGAATTGCTTCCGCCTTTTCGCGGGCCTTTTTCTCTGACGGCTTTTCGTAAGCGCTTCTGGCCTTCAACTCACGGAAAAGGCCCTCCCTCTGCATCTTTTTTTTCAAGACACGAAGGGCCTGATCAACGTTGTTGTCTCTGACGAAAACTTGCAAGAAAATTTCCTTTCGTCCGCAGCGATCTGGCTGCGCCTGATTATCTTCTGACCCGTATGCTGGACACCGTAAGCCACGGTGTGCCAGTGCTGCCCGAGTTGGCGAAACCTGGCCGATTTGGCGACGCGCTCGTATCGGCATCGTCGATGTCGCTTGCGACAATCCGGCGCTCGTTTTTCTCGTCTCCGAGACGAACGCGGTACTGCGCCTCGCCGTGGTCAGCCGGCAGCATACCTACAATCTCGCAAGTCCTGTCGCCGTTGAGGCCGGCGTGCAGATTGGCTTTCAGGATGACGGTATCGCCAACTGCATATAGCTTTCGGCTCATGCACAAGCGCCTTTCGATGCGATCCACAATGGTAGAAAACAAAAAGGTCGGGCTTAACCCCGACCCCTCCTAGTCATTTAGTTCCGCCGCCAGTACATCCGTGGTCAGTGGAAACAAATGACAAAACCACTATTCAGCGCGCAGGTTGTCAGCTGCATATTTTCCGGAACGCTTGTCCTGAACCAGATCGTACTGGACAGTCTGACCTTCAACGAGGGAGCGAATACCGGCGCGCTCGACCGCCGTGATATGGACGAACACATCGTTGGTGCCATCGCTCGGAGCAATGAAGCCGAAACCCTTGGTGCTGTTGAAGAATTTTACGGTGCCTGTGTTCATAACGATTTCCTTTCAATCGCTTTGAGGCCGGAAATAAAACCGGCAATGAATCGACGATGAAGGGAAGAATGAAAGGCGCTGGGGCGCTATGACAAAGGTCACAGACAAAGTTCGATAAATTCAACGATAGCCCCGAATGCGGTCATTAGCAAGGCGAATGCCAAATTTATTTTTTCAGAATGATAATTCTGACTGATTTTATTATGATAAATCTGCTTTTTTTGCACGGTTATCGCATTTATTTTCATGCGCAACTGAGATAATTCTTTAGAGCCGTTGCTTTTATGCGTAACGCAGTCCAAGTTGCGCACTTCAGCAGCCATCTTTTCGGGCGCTGCTGGGGAGGGCTTTCATAACCCTGGCCCCAATTGAAAGGAGGACATTATGTCTTCCGTGAATTCCAAAACCTATCTCAACAGCGAACAACTTTACGCAATCGAAAGTGCTTTAAGCGATGCGGGCTTTCAAAAGTCTTCGCCCCGGTACGCCGATTACGCTGCATTCCTTATTGCCAAGCTAGAACACAGCACGATTAAGCAGAGCGAGCTTGCCCAAACGCTTCAACGCCATCATGGCGCAACTCAGTTTGAGTTATGCCGTGGCTTGGCGACAAAATTTCACCAGTATGCAATCCAGGGCCTCACAAACGTCAAGTGCGCAATCCCGCCGACCAAAAACTGACGAGTCGCATCGGATGGGCTCTTAGGTAGCGCCATCGCAAATGGGCAGCGGCGCTGTCCTTTAGGTGTCCTACAATCCCTCAATTGTTCACAAAGATCGGAACGCGGACGTCTCGCTTTGAGAACGTAACGTCCGCTTTTCAGCACTGTGTAGCGCTATCCAACTCTCACTAAAATCGTCTTGCGTCGCATCCGTAATTTGAGGAAAATCCTGAGCGCCGCCAAGCTCTCGGCGGCAGACTTGGGAGTTAGAAATGCCAATCGGCTTTATCCTGGGGCAGTTGTCCCGCGGCAAAGTGGACCTGGAAAATGATGCGGTTTCGTTCGAGGTCAATGTCCGCCAGCTAAGGCACCTACTTTTCGAGCATAAGCTGTTGTCGCCGGCTGCGCGCGAGGTGATGACGGAAGTCGAAGACGCGGCGCGCGTCATCCTCCGGCACCGGTACGACATGGTCCTGACATCGGACGATGTCGAAAGCTTCTACAATGCGATTGACCGGCTGAAGGTGACACTGGACGACCCCTAGTCGGCCAGCTTGCCGAACATTAGTGTAGGATGGCGAAGCGGTTCAGTGTGCGTGTGATCTGCTCATCGCGGTAGGGCTTGGCGAAGAAAGCGCTTCCCAGCGGCATTGGGGCATCTGTTGGAGATGTGTCTCCTGAGACGATGATAATCTGCACGCACGGATATCGTTCGCTGACAAACCGCGCCAGTTGCAAACCATTCGTGTCGCCGGGCATCCTGACATCCGTGAACAGAATCGAGATATCGGCTCTGTTCTCCAAGACCTTTAGGGCTTCATCCCCACTTTTTGCTTCCAAAGCCGTGAAGCCAGCAGCTTCGACGAGGTCAACCGCGAGCAAACGCTGAAAGACATCGTCCTCGACGACTAGGACCACAATATCATTTCCCACCGGATTTTCCCTTCGATCAAAACGGAGAAGGCTGGTTCCCGGTAGTCTGAGAGGGCCTATGGTCTGAACTGCTTCACTGGCGTTTGGTTCCAGGAGCCGTAAAGGATTTCAACCTTAACTGCGCTGGCTTGTAAAATCGGGAAAATTCGCGGCAGCCCGATTTCGATGGCGGCGAGTCTTGCCTTGCCTGACTTCGTACCTGCCGACGCCAAGTAAATAATTGCCCATGCAACAACCATGCCGACGCGCAACAGCACTGACCGACATCTCGCCGCTACAGCTTTCGGCAACAATGCTGTCCCTCTCGTCGCTCCAGTCGCGGCGATGCCCTGTTCCCGTGAAAAATTCAATCTTACGACCTAGTACGCGCATACCGATGCCGAACCATTCACCCAGCAGCCCCCTTCGCGGTACAGAGTGCCGAGGGGAGTATGAGCGTGGCTGCCATAAGGTTCGCCGTTCCAATGCCCCTCGCCGACACCTTTGCTTTCAATGAGGACCATGGCGAAGAACTTGCCGTTGCCCGACTGAATCTGGAAAGAACCGTCCTGGCCGATGGGCGTGAACAAGCATCGACCGGTGATAAGTTGCTGCCCATCGACCACCAGCAAACAATTGGCCGGGCGGCCCGGTCGTTCCTGCGCGGTAACCACCGTCGGCCCAGCGAATGACAGCAATGCGGTTGCAGCGAATAGAAATCGAATAGCGGGCATTGAAACACCTTATTTGATTTGGTGACTTTGGTTGTGATTTGCGTTGAGGGATACAGCCTGCGAGCTACTGTTTGCCCCAGTCGGGGAAATCTCTCTGTGGATTGACCTCCATGCGCGGCGCTTTGCCACCGCCGAAGCTATTGAACAGCTCCGATGTCGCCTGCGCCCTCGTCATCATGCAGAAGTAGGCCCGGTCTTGCTCGCTATTTATGGTTTCGCTGGCAAGCTTGTAGGCTTCGCGCGTGAGGTGCTCATAGGCGGCGCGGGGGCTCATCTCCAGCGCTTCGGCCGCCTTGATCAGCGCCGAATTGAACATGAAGTCAGAACTGTCCTTAAAATTGCAAACGACGGCGTTGACGCGTGACCGCAGCACCAGCTTGACGGGATTGGGCTTACGCTGCGCCCTCGCGTCAGGCGCGAGGGTATCCTCGGCGGGCTTTGTCGGTGTTGGCGTTTCGGCTGATTGTGCCGCAGCCAAATCGTCGCCATCGTTCGCGGCGTCAGGGTACGCAGCTTGGTAATCGTCCCACTCTTCCTTGCGGGTGAAGTCGCGGCCTTCGCAATAGCCCTCCTGATCGACGCCCTCCATGACCAGCTTTCGCTCCAAGTCCTTCGCCTTTTCCCGCGCGATGCGCATGACTTCGGCCGATGTCAGGCCACTTCCGCGCATCGCGGCTTCAAGCTTGGGATTGAGAATGCCCGGCTCAGGCATGTTGGTTTCACAAAACCGCTCATCAACGACGTAATCGACAATCGGCTGCAAACTGTCCTCGGCGGCCAAGGCATGTGCCGGTGTCAGCATCAAAACGCCGGCCAGAAAGCGATATTTCATCGAGGCACCTCGTAGGCTTGGGATGTGGTGTGGTTCGGCGTCACGGGCGGGCCCGCTCAATCGGGCGCTATCGCCTCGTTGCATGCCTCACCGGCCGTAGATCGCTTCGCGCTTCAACGCCTCGAATTCGGCCGGCGATAGCGCGCCCCTGTCATGCAGCGCCTTCAGCCGCAGCAGTCGCTCAGAGATATCGTCGATGCCGACCGCAGCCGGCTGCAAACCCGGCGCTTCGAGCCGCACGGCCTGGACGTCGTTGGCGAACAGGTTGAGGCCGCTTTCACCGCCGTGATTGCCGCTCGGGCTGCGATGAACCGCCTGCATCGCCCAGATGAGCGAACCGAACCACCCCAGCACCGTGCCGCCGAACACCATGTTGATCAGCGCGATCAGCCAGCGATTGGGATGGCCGCGCACGAAGCCGACGATGGCCGGCAGGGGATAGAGAAGGGCCAGCAGGAAGAGGATCAGCACGACGGTGTCGATATTGCCGTCGCTGGCACTGGCCGGCCGGGGAAGCAGCAGGGCTGGCAGCAGCGCCAGCCCGCCTAAGGCATAGATCGGCTTGTGTCCAAGGGCCATGTCACCGCCCCTGCTGAGCAAGCAACTCAGCCTTCATCTTGTTGAACTCGGTTTCGTCGAGCGCGCCCGACGCGCGCAAGCTGGCGAGCTTTTCCAGGCGCTCGACCGTCGATGCCGAACCCGACCCGGCGAAGCCGGCAGCACTACCGCCCAGCGGCACTCTGTTGCCGGCCGGCAAACCGAAACGGTTCGCCCCCGGCGTCGAGCCGGTGCAGAGAAACACGATCAGCACGATCGAGCCGACCAGCGGCACGAGCGCAATCCAGAACCACCAACCCGAGCGGTCGATATCGTGCAGGCGGCGCACCGTTACGGCCGAATAGGGAAGCAGGTGGGCGACGAAGATCAGGCCGGCGACTAGCCCGCCGTCGCGATTGGTCGTGCCCATCGCGTCGTCGATCACCAAGCCGATGGTGACGAATATGAACAGAAACAGGAAGAACAGCCAGAATTGGCTGCGCGTCGCCCGGCCGCTGAAGGTGGCGTATTTTCTCAAGCCGTCGAAATAGGCGTTCATATGACCCCCAAATTTAATGGTGCGCCGCCCAAGGCGCAGGCAATTTCAGATTGCGTGACCGGTGGTGCCACAAATTAAATCATGGATCAACAGTCCGTCGATTAAAGCGGCAAGCCTGTGGCCATTTCCTCGCCTATGGACACGCGGCAAACCATCGGCTGGAATCTGCGGCGCTTGCGCGTCGCCAAGGGCATTTCTCAGGAAAGGCTGGCGCTTGAAGCCGTCATCGACCGCGCCTATGTCGGTCGTGTCGAACGCGGCGAAGAGAACGTCACCGTGTCAACGCTTGAAGCCTTGGCGAAGGTGTTGAGCGCGCCGGTGTCTGAGTTGTTTGCCGAGCCCGACCTGTCGAAGAAGTTGCCGACACTACGCGCCGGGCGAAAGCCGAAGCAGGCAAGCTGAGCCTTTCGACCCTCAGTATTCATCGGCGCGCATGATGGTCAGCACGCGCGCCGTCACCGCGGGATCGCTGGCATCGGGCGAAGCGTATTCGCAAGCCCGGTCGTAGCAATCGATCTTCCAGAAGAAGCGGGTTCCATGAAGATCGATGCTGCCGAAATCGTGCTCGCCGTGAGGGTCATTGCCCGCATCGAAGCTGTCGAAGCGACGCACCGCCAGCACCAAGGCAAACCGCTCAAGCGCATTGAGGCTATCGACCGCTGTCGTCACCATGACGCGCCCGCCCAGGAAGCTGCGTCGAAAGGCATCGTTGAGGTCACGGATCGCGGCGGCCTTCGATACCGTCGCACCGCTGGCGGCAGCGCTACCGCCAGCCATTTCAATCACCCCATCAGGCTCGCCCGAAGCGTTGCAAGTCGTCATCGCCGTGCTCATGCCTCGACATAAGCCGGGTGCAGCATGGCGAGTTCCGCCAGCCGGCGCGTGAACGGTGCTTCGTCGTCATAGTCGCGCCACCGCAACCGAACGCTGTCATTGCCGTAAACGGCGACGATCACCGCCTCGTACCACGGCCCGCCGGCCCCCTCCTTGGCCAGCATCATATGACCGACCTTCAAGCTCGCCCAGTCCTCCGGCAGCTCGAAGGTGGTGACGTCCCCGCCCTCGCCACCGTCACCGGGCGCAGCATCAGCGGTGACGCGTACTTGCTCGGCCTTTTCGCGCTCGCCCTCGGGCAGGTGGGCGGCGATTTCGCGATAGAGGTCTTGCTTGACGAAGGGCACGAAGGCCTTGCCTGGTCTGCCCCCTGAAAAGTGATCCTTCATGAAGTATGACTTATGAGCCTCAGA
>CAMFHE010000080.1 GCA_945952045.1 uncultured Rhizobium sp. | reverse complement strand
TTGACCCGGCGCTTCCATCGTGGCTTGCTGGACTGATGGACAGGGAGGAGCGCTTTGACGTTCTCGCGGCCGAGCTTAAAACCGTCGAAAGCTTTGTCGGCGAACATGCCCGCGCGGGACGTTAGCCAAGCGCAGAAAGATAGACGATGAATGTTGAGTGTACCCGGCTCCAATCCGGGCTGACGGTCGTTACCGAAAACATGCCGCATCTGGAGAGCGTCGCTCTCGGCGTCTGGATCAAATCCGGATCGCGCAACGAAACCGAAGCAGAGCACGGGATCGCTCACCTTCTCGAGCATATGGCCTTCAAGGGCACGGCACGCCGCTCCGCGCGCGAAATCGCCGAAGAAATCGAAAACGTGGGCGGCGAGGTCAACGCCGCCACATCGACCGAAACCACCTCCTATTATGCCCGCGTCCTCAAGGATCACACCGATCTCGGCATCGATATCCTCGCCGACATCCTGACGGAATCCGCCTTCGACGAGGGCGAGCTGGAGCGTGAAAAGAACGTCATCCTGCAGGAAATCGGCGCGGCGGAAGATACGCCCGACGACGTCGTCTTCGACCGTTTCTCCGGCGTCGCCTATCGCGACCAGACCATCGGCCGGCCGATCCTCGGCACGCCCGAGACGGTGATGGGCTTCCAGCCGGACGACATCCGCGCCTATCTCTCGCGCAACTACACCACCGACCGCATGTTCGTGGTCGGCGCCGGCGCCGTCGATCACGATGCCTTCGTCGCCCAGGTGGAGCAGCGTTTCGCCAGCCTGCCGCAGCTCTCCGAAGCCGCGCCGGTCTTCGAAACCGCCCGCTATACCGGGGGCGAAGTGCGCGAAGACCGCGACCTGATGGATACGCAGGTTCTGCTCGGCTTCGAAGGCAAGGCCTATCACGCCCGCGACTTCTACTGTTCGCAGATCCTCGCCAACATCCTCGGCGGCGGCATGTCGTCCCGCCTGTTTCAGGAAGTGCGCGAAAATCGCGGCCTCTGCTATTCGGTCTATGCCTTCCATTGGGGCTTTTCCGATACCGGCATCTTCGGCATCCATGCCGCGACCGGCGGCGAGAACCTGCCGGAACTCATGCCGGTGATCATCGAGGAACTGCGCCGCGCCTCCGAAAACATCGAGCAGCAGGAAATCGACCGCGCCCGCGCGCAGATCCGCGCACAATTGCTGATGGGCCAGGAAAGCCCGGCGGCGCGCGCCGGCCAGATGGCGCGGCAGATGATGCTCTATGGCCGCCTGATCTCCAACCAGGAGATGATGGAGCGCCTGGCCGGCATCACCACCGAGCGCCTGACCGATCTCGCCGGCCGGCTGTTCTTCGACACCACGCCGACGCTATCGGCCATCGGCCCGCTGGAACAGCTGGCGCCGCTGCCGGACATCATGGGTGCGCTGACGACATCGGGCGCGCCCGATATCAAGGCGCTTGCCGGCAAGCGCTGAACCGCTGACGGATCAACCGGCAACGCACCGTTGCCGGGCCTGCCGATACCCCGCCTTCGATCTCCGCCTTCAAGCCCGGGATCCCATGCGGCATTTCCATCGTATGCGCCGGCCGAGCCCGGCGCCCGCATCCAGGAGCGATGTATGGCAAGATCGGTCTTTCGGTTCCTGTCGCGGCAGTCCGATCCGATCGAACTTGCCGGCGACGCCGTCAGCCTGAAACTGCCGCGCAACGCCGACTACCGGCAATGGCATGACCTTCGCCTGCAAAGCCGACGTTTCCTGGAGCCATGGGAGCCGGTCTGGCGCTCGGACGAGCTGACGGAAGCCGCGTTTCGGCGCCGCGTGCAGCGCAATTCGGAAGAGTTTTCCGCCGGACAGGCGGTGCCGCTGTTTCTGTTCCGGCGCTCCGACCATGCGCTGCTGGGCGGCATCACCATCGGCTATATCCGGCGCGGGGCCGCGCAAAGCTGCATGGTCGGATATTGGATGGGCGAGAAATATGCCGGAAAAGGCCATATGTTCGCCGCACTTCGACTGGTTATACCCTACATCTTTTCCGGGCTTCAGTTGCACCGTATCGAGGCAGCCTGTATTCCGGACAACGAACGCAGTATCAGACTGCTGGAAAAGGCCGGTTTTCGCCGTGAAGGTTATTTGCGCGAATATCTGAAGATCAACGGCGCCTGGCGCGATCACGTCATGTATGCGCGATTGCCCACCGACCGGTACAGCGACGGGACATCATAGGCCGCATGAATTCAAGCCGAAGCATATTCTTCGCACATCCCGGCAGGCTTTTGGCCTTTTTCGCCGCGTTTCTCATCGGCGTCGGTCTGCTGTGCCATTCCGCGACAGCAGCGGAGCCGGTCAAGATTTCCCGTGACGACACGGCGCTCGATCTGACCAGCACCACCGAGATCTACACCAATCAGGGCGAGGCCTTCCAGGTCTCCACCGCCGCCGGCGCCGACGGCATCCGCCGCCGCATCGAGGTGCGCGCATCGTCCGAAAACCATCAGGGCGACTGGGCCGTCTTCGCGCTCGCCAATGTCTCCGAAGAACAGCTGGAGCGCGTCATCGTCGCGCCGCATTTCCGCCTCGTCGGCTCGAAACTGTTCTGGCCGGATCTCGGCTCGCAGCGCATCGCCTCGATTACGCCGAGCGAAGGCTTCGCGCTCGACCGCCAGCCGAGCGAAGAGGCGGACGTGTTCCGCATCACGCTCAACCCAGGCTCGGTCATCACCTTCGTCGCCGAGCTTTCGACGCCCGACCTGCCGCAAATCTATCTCTGGGCGCCAGATGCCTACAAGGATACGGTCAACGCCTTCACGCTTTATCGCGGCATCGTGCTCGGCATTGCCGGCCTTCTGGCGCTGTTCCTGACCATCCTGTTCGTGGTCAAGGGCACCTCGATGCTGCCGGCGACGGCAGCACTTGCCTGGGCGGTGCTTGCCTATATCTGCGTCGATTTTGGCTTCCTCGAAAAGCTGATCAGCATCACCTCTTCCGACCAGCGAATATGGCGCGCCTGCGCCGAAGTCGCGCTCGCCTCCAGCCTGGTGATTTTCCTGTTCACCTATCTGAACCTGGCGCGCTGGCACACCCATCTCGGTTACGTCACCTTTGCCTGGATCCTCGGGCTCGCCGCCCTGTTCGGCGTCGCAATCTACGATCCGTCCATCGCCTCGGGCATTGCGCGGCTCTCCTATGCGCTGACGGCGAGCGTCGGCATCGTGCTGATCATCTATCTCGGCTTCAACCGCTATGACCGCGCCATCCTTTTGGTGCCCGCCTGGGCGCTGATCCTCGTCTGGCTGTTCGGGGCCTGGCTGACGGTCACCGGGCAGCTTTCCAACGATATCATCCAGCCGGCGCTCGGCGGCGGCCTCGTCCTGATCGTGCTCCTGATCGGCTTTACCGTCATGCAGCATGCCTTTGCCGGCGGCGCTTACCAGCAAGGACTGTTCTCCGATCTGGAGCGGCAGGCGCTGGCGCTCACCGGCTCCGGCGACACCGTCTGGGACTGGGACGTGGCGCGCGACCGCGTCGTCACCATTCCCGATATCTCGATGAAGCTCGGCCTGCCGCCCGGCTCCATGCATGGGCCGGCGCGCAACTGGCTGCCGCGCCTGCATCCCGACGACCGCGACCGCTTCCGCGCCACGCTGGACGTGCTGCTCGAACATCGCCGCGGCCGGTTGAACCATGAATTCCGCATTCGCGCGGAGGACGGGCATTTTCACTGGCTGGCGATCCGCGCCCGGCCGGTGCTCGGCTCCAATGGCGAAATCATCCGCTGCGTCGGTACCGTCGTCGATGTCACCGAGCAGAAGAATTCGGTCGAGCGGCTGCTGCACGACGCCATGCACGACAACCTTACCGGCCTGCCCAATCGCCAGGTCTTCCTCGACCGTCTCGAAGGCGTGCTGGCGCTCGCCTCGACCGGGGATGCGGTGCGCCCGACGGTCATGGCGATCGATATCGACCGCTACAAGCAGGTCAACGATACGCTCGGCATCGCCGCCGGCGACAATATCCTGATTGCGCTGACCCGCCGCCTGCGCCGTCTGCTGAAGCCGCAGGATACGCTGGCGCGGCTTTCCGGCGACCAGTTCGGCCTGATCCTCGTTTCCGAGCGCGATCCGGCCAAGGTGGCGGATTTCGCCGATGCCTTGTCCAAGGCGATCATGGTGCCGCTGAATTTCGCCAATCGCGAGATCATCCTCACCGCCTCCATCGGTCTCGCCTCCTGGGTCGACCAGCAGGAAAGTGCGGCCGGTCTGCTCAACGATGCGGAACTGGCCATGTACCGGGCAAAACGCGCCGGCGGCAATCGCGTCGAGCCTTTCCAGCCCGCCTTCCGCAGTTTTGGCGCCGACCGGCTGCAGCTCGAATCCGACCTGCGCCGCGCCATCGAGCGCAAGGAATTGTCGCTGGTCTACCAGCCGATTGTCAGGCTCACCAATGCCGAGATCGTCGGCTTCGAGGCGCTGATGCGCTGGGATCATCCCAAGCGCGGCCTCGTGCCGCCCATGGAATTCATCCCCGTCGCCGAATCCTCCGATCTCATCGGTCCGCTCGGCGTTTTCGCGCTGGAACGGGCGACGTCGGATTTCGTGCACTGGCAGCAATTTGCCGGCGACGTGCCGATCTTCATCTCGGTCAATCTCTCCAGCGCGCAGCTGCTCAACAACGAGCTTTATTCCGACGTGCGGGCGATTCTCGCCAAAACCCATTGCCCGCCGGATCGCATCAAGCTGGAACTGACCGAATCCATGGTCATGGAAAACCCGGAACAGGCGCGTCTGGTGCTCGACAAGCTCAAGGAAACTGGCCTGGGTCTCGCACTCGACGATTTCGGCACCGGCTATTCCTCGCTTGGTTACCTCACCCGTTTCCCCTTCGACACGATCAAGATCGACAAGGCGCTGGTGCGCGACACCACGCCGAAGCGGCCCATCCTGCTGCGTTCGATCATCTCCATGGCCAGCGAGCTCGACATGCAGGTCGTCGCCGAGGGCATCGAATCGGAAGAGGATGCGGCGGAACTCGGCAAGCTCGGCTGCCATTTCGGCCAAAGCTACTTCTTCGGCCCGCCGATCGGCGCGGATTCCGTGCTGCGGCTGCTGAAAGAGCGGTTCCCGCTGACCAAGCGGGCTTGAAGCACGCCGGGATAGAGCCGCATCGCTGCGGCTCGTCTCCTTTCACTCCGCCGCTTCCTCGACGGCAGCGGGCGCGTCAAAACCCTTGGCGTTGTAGATCAGCCCATGGATGAATTCGAGCTTGGCGACGACCGTCGGCGACAGCACGAAGGGATAGAGATCCGGCTGGCCCATGCTGCGATGGATGCTGTTCATCGCCACCGATAGCGGCACCCAGGCATCGACGAGCTGTTGCGCATTGCGCGCCGAATAGGGATTGAAGGTCACTTCCGTCGCCATCTCGTCATGCCCCTTCGGGTCGATCGCCAGCCCGTAGGCCCGCGCCGTTTCCAGCGTATCGACGATATGCAGGTAATGGGCGAAGCACTCGGCGAAATCTTCCCAGGGATGGACGCTTGCATAGGCGCTGATGTACTCGTTTTGCCAATCCGGCGCCGGGCCATTGTCGTAATGCCTTTGCAGGGCCGCGCCGTAATCCTCGCGCTCGTCGCCGAAGGCGGCGCGGAAAGGGGCGAAGCGATTGCGGTCGCGCACCAGCTTGTTCCAGATGAAATGCCCCGACTCGTGGCGGAAATGGCCGAGCAGCGTGCGGTAATGCTCGTTCATCTGCGTGCGCGCCGCTTCGCGCGTGACATCGTCGGCCTCGGCGACGCGGATGGCGATCAGGCCCTCGTCATGGCCAGTCATGGCCGGCGTGACGGTCCCGTCGGGGTTGACCGTATCCTCGAGAAAGTCGAACACCAGTCCGCCTTGCGGATCCTCGATCCGGTCGGGGCGCGGCAGGCCGAGCCGCAGGAAGGAATAGAAAAGATGGCGCTGCGCCTGACCGATACGGCGCCAGCGCTCGATGCCTTCCGGCGCCTCGATGTTCGGGACCAACCGGTTATGACGGCAGGCCTCGCAATAGGTCGCCTCCGATTCCGCCGGGACCGTCCAGTTGCAGATGTCGAGATCGGCATTGGCGCAGAAGCGCACCGTCTGCTCCGGGCGCGCGATCACCCGCCAGGTCTCGCCCTCTTCCTCGAAGGCGTGGATCGCCATGGTCGCCGGCACGAAGCCGAGGCGATGGCCACAATTGACGCAGCTTCTATTGTCGAAGTGCGCCGTCAGTCCACAATGATCACATGAATAAAGCCGCATCGAGCCTGCCCACCCGTTTTTCGTGGAAAAGCCTGCCGCGGCGCGCCGGGCAGGCTTTCGAAATCAACGTCCGATCGAAGGCTCAGAGCCGGTCGATCTTGTCCTTTACGGCATCTTTCGCCTTGCCGGCCGCAACCTGGACGCGACCCTTGGCTTCCTGAGCGCTGCCTTCCACTTCCATCTTCGGGCTATCGACGGCTTCGCCAACGGCCTTCTTGACCTTGCCAGCCGCCTGATTGGCGTAACCCTGAGCCTTGTCGCTGATGCTACCCATCGAAATTCTCCTTGGCTTTCATGAACGTTACGAACGCTGTTGAATTCGTTTTGCACATGATAAACGGACGCAGCTTCGTTTTCGTTCCAGGGCTGGCGGCAAAAAATAGCGGGCTTAAAATTGGAGCCCGCTCTTATCATCGATCGTCGGGCGCCTGGAAAGGCGGCCTCACGACCTACATCCAGAAGTGGTGTTTTGCTCAGGCGTGGCCGGCGTCGCGCGACAGCATGGCGGGTGTCACGCCCATCAGGGCGAGCGCCCTTTCATACTTGTCGTCGAGATTGTTATCGAAGATCAGTTCTTCGCTTGCCGGGCAGTTCAGCCAGCCATTGGTGGCGATCTCGCGCTCCAGCTGACCGGCGCCCCAGCCGGCGTAGCCCAGCATCATCGTCGCCTGGCGAGGACCGCGGCCATTGGAAATGGCGCGCACCACATCCAGCGTCGCCGTCAACGAGATGTCATCGCTGATCGGTATGCTGCTGTCGCTGGAATAATCGTCGGAATGCAGCACGAAACCGCGGCCCGTCTCCACCGGCCCGCCGGTGCGGATCGGGAACTGGCGGGCTTCGTCGGGCAGCATGATCGCATCGTCCTTGCGGATGAGCTGCAGATGCAGCAGCACGTCGGTGAAGGTGATCGATTGCGATTGGTTGATGACGAAACCCATCGCGCCCGCCGAGGAGTGGGCGCAGATATACACCACCGAGCGGGCGAAGTTACTATCGAACATGCCGGGCATGGCAATGAGAAAGTGCCCGTCGAGAAACCCGCGTTCGCGCTTGTCCGTCAATGCCGACAGCTTCATCGGTCCTCCGATCCGTTGCACCGGACGCCCGGCCCTGGCCAGTCGCGCCTGATTTGCGTCTCATCAAGAAGATGGGGCAATGATGCGGCGCAATCAACCGAAAATCAACGCTTGACGTCTTCATGTTTGCATCATGCTCGGCTAAACCACGATGTCATGAAGACAATTTTTTCGCATGCCCTTCTCGTCGCAGGCGCTGCCGCCGGCCTCGCCCTGACCGTCCTCACGAGCCCGCCCGCCCAGGCCGCAATGAGCGACTGGGCAACGAGCGAAGGCGGGCGCATGCGCATCGTCGCCCTGCCGCCGGATGCAACGGGCCATATCCGCGCCGGGCTGCAGATCGAGCCGAAACCCGGCTGGATCACCTATTGGCGCGAGCCCGGCGAAAGCGGCATTCCGCCGCAGATCGCCGCTCTGCCCGGCGGCAGCGCATCGCTGAAATCCATCGCCTATCCCGTTCCGAAACACATCAAAGCCGGCTCCGCCAGCGATTTCGGTTACGATGCCGCCGTGACCCTGCCGCTGCAATTTGCGGCGTCCAGCGGCAATGGCGCCGCCCAGATCGATGTCCAGGCCTTCATCGGCGTCTGCAAGAATATCTGCATTCCCTTCCAGGCGACATTCTCGCTGCCGCTCAGCGCCAAGGCGGGAAAACATACGGAAGAAACCGCAATTCTTGCGGCGGCCGAGGCGCGGCTTCCCGAACAGCCCAGCGCCGATTTTACGGTATCCTCCTTCACGCTGACGCCGGATCTGGGGCGCCTGCAACTGCATCTGAAGCTGCCGGGCGGCGCCCATGACGCCGAAATCATTGTGACCGGTCCCGCCGGCTATGCGTTCACCCGACAGGACAAGGCCAAGCCTGCGGAAGGCGGCTTGTCGACCGAAATCGTCATCCCGCAATTGCCGCGCAACTATGTGCCCAAGGGCAAGCAATGGCATGTGCTGGTGAAAAGCGGTACACGCGCGATGGAAACCGTTCTTGCCTTTCGATAAGCGGCGGATATAGTTCGCGGCGAAGGGATAAAAGCCAAACAATCCCGATACTTGCAGCGCCAGTCGTGAATGCGGGCGCTGTCTTGTCCAACGCGAGGAGATCGATCATGACCATTGCTATCGGCAGCCGCCTGCCTGAAGCCAAATTCAAGGAAAAGACCGCAGACGGCCCGGTGGAGATCACCACGAACGAGCTGTTTGCCGGCAAGCGCGTCGTCCTGTTCGCCGTACCGGGCGCGTTTACGCCGACCTGCTCGCTGAACCACCTGCCCGGCTATCTCGACAATCGCGATGCGCTGCTTGCCAAGGGCGTGGACGATATCGCCGTCGTCGCGGTCAATGACTGGCATGTCATGGGCGCCTGGGCGCAGTCGTCCGGCGGGCTCGGCAAGATCCACTTCCTCGCCGATTGGGACGGCGCGTTCACCAAGGCGCTCGGCCTCGATGTCGATCTCTCGGGCGGCGGCCTCGGCGTGCGCTCGAAGCGTTATTCGATGCTGGTCGAGGACGGCGTGGTCAAGTCGTTGAATATCGAGGAAAGCCCCGGCCAGGCGACGGTTTCCGCCGCCGACGCGATGCTGGCGCAGCTGTAACAATGACAGCGTGACTTTTGCGAGTCGCGAGAAGGCCTTGCCTTGGAAAATTCAAGCCGCCCGTGAGGTTTCTCCGGGCGGCTTTCGTTTCGGTTTCTGTCGCTTTTCCTGAAAATGCTTCAGGCATGCATGTCGAAAACCAGCAGCCCCGAAAGACCGCCATCCAGCGCCGCGACGATCCGCTCGCCGACGGCCACATGCTCGGGATGCACCAGATAGGCATCGCGCGCCGCCGCATCCTCGAAGGTCACCACGAAACCGTCGACGAAGCCGCCGTTCAAGCCTTCCGGCGAAACGTTCGGCCCGTATTTGACGTCGATCATGCCCCCGATGACCGCTTTCAAGCCGACCACGGCCTCAAAAATCTCCTGCTTTTCCGCCGCCTGCAACGCGGCCTTGAAGCGCAGGAATACACAATGCAGGATCATTCACCCTCTCCCATTCTATCCCTATCGCCCGACCTTAAAAGGATTCGGCGTCACTGCAAGCGACGATCTGCGACGGCATCAGCGGTGAATCTTCTGATAGTGAAAGCGGCATTGCAAAATTTCCAGCCGCTGCTCCGCACCGCTGCCCGCGACAGCATAGACGAGCCGATGATCGCCTGTAATCCGCCGCGACCAATATCCAGCAAGATCGCCCTTCAGCGGTTCGGGTTTGCCGATATCCGCAAAGGGCGTTCGCTTGGCGTTTCTGATGAGATCGTTGACCCTGGCAACCATTCTCGGATCGGTCTGCTGCCAGAATTCATAGTCGTCCCAGGCATTGGTCGTCCAGACGAGCTTCATTCAGAGCGTCGGGTCGCGCTCGACGACCTTGCCGCCACGAAGCTGCTCCAGACTTTCGCGCAGGCGATCGGCATTGGCAGGGTTGGAGAGAAGGTGCAAGGTTTCCTGCATGCTTTCATATTCACCCTCGGCAATCGCCACCACGGCTTCCTTGCCTTGGCGCGTCACCAGCAGCGGCGCACGCGATTCAAGCACCGCATCGAAATGACTGGCGAAATTCCGTAAAGCGCACATTTGCCATTCTGGAGTCCTGACTTTGACTGTACGTAAATACGTACGTATTTACGACGTCATCGTCAAGATCAACGCTTGAACGGCTCCATGCCCTGGCGGGCCAGTTCGTCGGCGCGTTCGTTTTCGGGGTGGCCGGCATGGCCTTTGACCCAGTGCCAGCGGATGGTGTGGCGTTGGGCGGCTTCGTCGAGCGCCTGCCAGAGTTCGCCGTTCTTCACCGGCTTTTTGTCGGCGGTGCGCCAGCCATTGCGTTTCCAGCCATGGATCCATTTGGAAATGCCGTCCATGACATATTTGCTATCGGTATAGAGGTCGATGTCGCAGGCGGCTTTCAGGGCATTGAGGGCGGAAATGGCCGCCGTAAGTTCCATCCGGTTGTTGGTGGTGCCGGCCTCGCCGCCGAACAGGTCCTTTTCGACATCGCCATAGCGCAGCACCGCGCCCCAGCCGCCCGGGCCTGGATTGCCCGAGCAGGCGCCGTCCGTATAAATCTCGATCTTCTTCATCAACGCGTCAGGCCGTATTCGCTGACGGAGGTGATGGCGGCATGGAAGCGCAGCTTGCGCAGATATTCCAACGGGTCCTTCTTGACGACCAGCGCACCCGGCGGCGTCATCAGCCAGTCGTAGAGGCGGGTCAGGAAGAAGCGCAGCGCCGAGCCGCGCGACAGGATCGGCAGGGCAGCGGCTTCCGCGTCGCTCAGCGGGCGCACGCTTTCATAGCCTTCCAAAAGCGCCATGCCCTTGGTCATGTTGTAGGAACCGTCCTTCTCGAAGCACCAGGCGTTGAGGCAGATCGAGACGTCATAGGCGAGCAGATCGTTGCAGGCGAAATAAAAATCGATCAGGCCCGACAGCCGGTCGTTCAGGAAGAAGACATTGTCGGGGAACAGATCGGCATGGATGACGCCGGAGGGCAGATCGGCCGGCCAGTTGGCGGCCAGGAAATCCATCTCGCCGCGAATTTCCGCCTGCAGGCCGGGCTCGACCTCATCGGCGCGGGCTTCCGACTTGTCCCACAGCACCCGCCAGCCGTCGAGCGACAGGGCATTCGGGCGCTTCAGCGCAAAATCCGCGACGGCGATATGCATCTTCGCCAACGCCTCGCCGACATCGCGGCAATGGCGGGCATCGGGCTTGCGCAGCCACATGCCTTCGAGGAAGGAGATCAGCGCCGCAGGCCGTCCGGAGAGTTCGCCGAGCATCTGCCCGTCGCGGCGCGGCAGGGGCAGCGGGCACGACAGACCCCGATCGGCCAGATGCTGCATCAGACCGAGGAAGAACGGCAGGTCGGATTTCTCCACCCGCTTTTCATACAGCGTCAGGATCAGCGGAAAGAGGCTGGTGTGTAACAGGAAGTTGGAATTCTCCACTCCCTCGGCAATGCCCTTGTAGGAGAGCAGTTCGCCCGCCTCGTATTGCGCCAGAAACGCCTTCAGATCGTCTTCGGTGATATCGGTATAGACTGCCAAGATCGTGGTCTCTCGGGATTATTCGGTAAAATCAATTTTGCCAGAACAGCTATCAGCCATTCACGAATGCCATATCTTCATGCTCAAGCGGAATGCTGCGCAATTCGCGGTTGACGAGGAAATGCTCGTTTTCCTCGACCGTTTCCGCCAGCTCGACGCGGGCGTCGAAGCGCTCGCGAAAGGCGGCGATGATCTCGTTGACGATCACCTCCGGCGCGGAGGCGCCAGCGGACATGCCGAGCGTCGAGATCGGGCCGATGTCGTCCCAGTCGATTTCCGACGCGCGCTGCACCAGCATGGAGCGCGCCGCACCGGCACGCAACGCCACCTCGACCAGCCGCTTGGAATTGGAGGAATTCGGCGCGCCGACGACAATGAACAGATCACAGCCGGGGGCGGCCGCCTTGACCGCATCCTGGCGATTGGTGGTCGCGTAGCAGATCGAATCCGCCGCCGGCGCCGTCAGGTTCGGGAAACGCTGCATCAGCCGTGCGATGACGCCGGCGGTGTCGTCCACCGACAGCGTCGTCTGCGTGACATAGCCGAGATTGTCGGGATCGGCCGGCACATAGGTATCGACATCCTCGACCGTCTCGATCAGCGACACCGACCCTTCAGGCAATTGCCCCATGGTGCCGATCACTTCCGGATGGCCGGCATGGCCGATGAGGATGACATGGCGGCCGAGGCGCTGATGGCGCATCGCCTGCTTGTGCACCTTCGAAACCAGCGGGCAGGTGGCGTCGAGATAGAAGAGATTGCGGGCGACCGCATCCTCCGGCACGGATTTCGGCACGCCATGGGCGGAAAACACCACAGGCTGCTCACGATGCTCCGGCGGAATCTCGTCCAGTTCCTCGACGAAGACGGCGCCCTTGGCTTCGAGCCCCTCGACGACGTAACGGTTATGGACGATCTCGTGGCGGACATAAACCGGCGCGCCATAGGATTTCAGCGCCAGAACCACGATCTGGATGGCGCGGTCGACGCCGGCGCAGAAGCCGCGCGGTCCGCACAACCGGATCGTCAAGGGCGGTTTGGAAACGGCGATGTCCATGCCTGTCCTGCCTCTGCTTTACGTTTTATCCGTTACGCGCCCGACCGAAAGCCTGAATCTTTCGAATCTGTTAACGCGCGACCTTCATCCTGTTCGACATCGCGTTCATGTATCGCGTGATGTCATCGATGGCGATTTAGCATAAAAAGCCGGCGATGAAACGGCCGAGCGGTGAAAAGCCGAATTCTCCCCTGCCCTTCAGCCGCCGCGCCGGCCGCGCCACCACATGGCGCCGGCCACCGCCGTCAACGCCGCCGCCAGCCCATACCAGGTCACCGCATATTGCAGGTGATTGTTGGGCAGATCGACCTGCGTCACCGCCCCGATCGGCAGACCGCCCGGATTGGGCGTGGCATCGGCATCGACGAAGAAGGGCAGCACCTTGTCCGCCGGCAGGTTCACCGTCGCCGCCATGGCATCCAGGTCCTTCCAGTAGAAGATGTTCTTCACGGGATCGTTGTCCGGCACCAGCGTCGAGGGCTTTCCCGTCAGCTTGGCGCGCGCAAGGCCGTTGACGGTGACGGGGCCGGCAGCGATCTGGCCGGCAAGCCGCGTACCCGGCTCCTTGAGCTCATAGGGTACGAAACCGCGGTTCACGAACAGGAAACGACCGTCCGCCAACTCCAGCGGCGTGTAGACGTAAAAGCCGGACTGGCCGTCATGGGTGGCGAAGAAATGCCGTTCCTTGTCATGCTGGAAAAGCCCGGTCGCCGTGGTCGTGCGGTAATCGACATCGCCGCCATGGGTCGCCATGGCTTCGATGTCGGCAAGCGGCGTCGGGGCGGCGTGCCGACGGGTCTCGATGTCGGCGATGAGAGCCTCCTTCCAGACCAGGCGGCGGGCCTGCCATGTGCCGAGCGTCAACAGGATGGCGAGCGCGACAAGGAAGGCGAGGCCCGCGAAAATGCGGCGGCCGCGACTGCGCGGCAAGACGGCGTCATTCACGGTCGATTTTTCCTTCGGAGGCGCTGTTGCGATATTGCAGCGCGATCAGCACACCCTTCAGACCGCGCAGCAGGGCGAGCGACAGGATGATCGTCAGCGGACCCCAGAGCAGGATGTGCAGCCAGACCGGCCAGTGATAATTCACCTCCGCCCACAGGGCGAGGCCAACCACCAGAAAGCCGATGATCAGAATGACGAAGACGGCAGGGCCGTCGCCTGAATCGGCAAAGGCATAATCCAGCCCGCAATTGGCGCAACGCGGTTTGATCTTCACCAGCCCGTCGAACAGCTTTCCCTGGCCGCAGCGCGGGCAGTGTCCCGCCAGCCCGACCTTGATCGGATCGACGGGCGGATAGTGGGCATTGTCATTGCTCATCGCTCTGGCCTTTTCATTCGGAAAACCTTGGTAGCGGCATTTGCTGGCCGCGTCCATTTTCGGGGTCCGGTTGCGCGCATATGTCCCGCCCCCAAACGAAAACGGCCCGCGAGACGCGGGCCGAAATTCATGTCTTGCCAGACGGGCGATCAGCCGTGGGCAATCGGCGCGCCCCAGCCACCCCAGATGTAGATGGTGAAGAACAGGAACAGCCAGACGACGTCGACGAAGTGCCAGTACCAGGCGGCAGCCTCGAAGCCGAAATGCTGCTTCGGCGTGAAATCACCCTTCATGGCGCGCAGCAGGCAGACGATCAGGAAGATGGTGCCGACCAGAACGTGGAAACCGTGGAAGCCGGTGGCCATGAAGAAGGTCGCGCCATAGATCGACGCCTTGAAGGCGAAAGGAGCATGCGCGTATTCGTAACCCTGGACGAAGGAGAACAGGATGCCGAGGGCAACCGTCAGCGCCAGGCCGGAGACCAGACCCTTGCGGTCGTTGTGCAGCAGCGCATGGTGGGCCCAGGTGACCGTCGTGCCCGAAAGCAGCAGGATGACGGTGTTATAGAGCGGCAGGTGCCACGGATCGAGAACCTCAATGCCCTTCGGCGGCCACTGACCACCGGTGAATTCCAGACGCGAGGCCTGGATGACCTCATGCGGGAACAGGCTGGCGTCGAAGAAGGCCCAGAACCAGGCTACGAAGAACATCACTTCCGAAGCGATGAACATGATCATGCCGTAACGCAGATGCAGCGATACGACGCGGGTATGATGGCCCTCATGGGCTTCCTTCACCGTATCGGCCCACCAGCCGTACATGGTGTAGAGCACCAGCGCCAGGCCGATGAAGAACAGCCACGGGGTCGCCAGTTCCAGACCGAACAGCTTGAACGAGCCGCCGTTCAGGTAGCGCATGTAGGCCACGCCGCCGAACGTGATGATGAAGGCCCCTACGGACGCCAGGAACGGCCACGGGCTTGGGTCGATGATGTGATAATCGTGGTTCTTCTGGTGCGCATCGGCCATATCAGCAATCCCCGAAAGTCTTTCTCTCTGTTGCGAGCCTGTCGTGGTCACGAGGACCGGTTCCCACCGTCGACAGGCTCATAACGTTCCCGGCGAACCGGGAACTTGCCTCTCACAATTTATTCGTCTCTGTCCCATCCGTCCCCGAACGCAAGGCCACCGGCTTTGCATTCTCCCGCGGATAGAAGGTGTAGGACAAGGTCATCGTCCCGATATTGTTGGTTTCCGGCGTGTTGACGATGTCGGGATCGACATAGAAAACCACCGGCATCTTCAACGTCTCGCCGGGCTTGAGCTCGGTTTCGTTGAAGCAGAAGCACTGGACCTTGTTGAAATAGGCGCCAGCAACCATCGGCGTGACGTTGAAGATCGCCTGACCCGTGGTCGGGACGTCGGACGTGTTCTTCGCCTCGAATTCGACCTGCATGGTCTCGCCGATGCGCACGGTCACCTCGCGCTGCAGCGGCTTGAATTCCCACGGCAGACCGGGCGCGACGTTCGCGTCGAATGTCACCGTCATCTTGCGGTCGAGAATGGTGCTGGATACCTGCTCGACGCGTTGCGTCGTGCCGTTATAACCGGTCACGCGGCAGAACATGTCGTAGAGCGGAACGGCCGCATAGCTCATGCCGACCATGCCGCCGACAAAGGCCAGGCACACGCCGACGACGACGCCATTGTTGCGCGAACGCGGGGTGGATGAGGCGTGCTCATTCTCGCTCATGGCGCTTACCCCTGCATTCCGGCGCCGAACTTGATCAGCGTCACGACGTAGAACAGGACAACGAGACCGGCCAGCGCAAAGCCAAGAGCGATATTGCGGCCACGGCGCGATTTCTTCTGCGCGTCTGTCAGGGTGATCAGGTCGTTCATGCCGCGCCTCCGATGATGGCGATGACTCGCGGAACAATGGTATCGAGCATCAATGCCATGAAGATCGCGAAGAGATAAAGGATGGAATAGGCGAACATCTTCTTGGCGGGCACCATCTTCTCGTCGCCGTCGGGCATACGCCAGACGGCGATGGAACAGAGAAGAAAGACCGCGCCAAGTAGGGCGGCGAAGACGCCGTAGGCTGTGCCGGCCCAGCCGGCAGCGGCGGGCACGAGCGAAATGGCGACCGTCAGCAGCGTATAGACGAAGATCTGCCGCTTGGTGGAGGTTTCACCGGCGACGTTCGGCAGCATCGGCACGCCGACGGCGCCGTAATCGCGCATCTTGAACAGCGCGAGCGCCCAGAAATGCGCCGGCGTCCACAAGAAGATGATCAGGAAGAGAACGATGCTTTCCATCGATACGCCGCCCGTCACGCAGGCCCAGCCGATCATCGGCGGAAAGGAACCGGCAGCACCGCCGATGACGATGTTCTGCGGCGTCGAGCGCTTGAGCCACATCGTGTAGATGACAGCGTAAAAGAAGATCGTGAAGGCCAGCAGGCCGGCGGCGAACCAGTTGATCACCAGGCCGAGAATGCCGACGGAAAAGAAGGAGAGCGTCAGGCCGAAGGCGAGCGCCTCGCCGGGTGTCACGCGGCCGTCCGGGATCGGACGCTTGGCCGTGCGCGACATCACCGCATCGATATCGGCGTCGTACCACATGTTGAGCGCGCCGGAGGCGCCGGCACCGACGGCAATGCAGAGAATGGCGATGAAACCGAGGACCGGGTGAATGGAGCCCGGCGCCAGGATGAGGCCCGCAAAGGCCGTGAAAACGACGAGCGACATGACGCGCGGCTTGAGAAGCTCGAAGAAATCGCGCGCATTGGCTTCCGACAGGCGGACCCCGCCGTCTGCACCCATTGCTTCGTGATTGTCGATAACCGTCATGGAACCCGTCCTACTCATATCAGGGGCGCCGCGCGCGAGGTCGCGGCGCCTTGTCTCGAATGGCGCCAGCGCGATCTTACTTGATGCGCGGCAGCTGCTCCCACTGGTGGAAGGGCGGCGGCGAAGACAACTGCCATTCCAGCGTGGTGGCGCCTTCACCCCACGGATTGTTCCCGGCGAGACGCTTCTTGGAGAAGGCTTCGAACACGGTGAACAGGAAGATCAGCACGCCGACGCCGGAGATATAGGAGCCGATCGACGACACATAGTTCCAGCCGGCGAATGCATCCGGATAGTCGATGTAGCGGCGCGGCATACCGGCGAGCCCGAGGAAGTGCTGCGGGAAGAACACCAGGTTCACGCCGACGAACATGACCCAGAAATGCAGGTTGCCCAGCTTTTCGGAATACATGTAGCCGAACATCTTCGGGAACCAGTAGTACCAGGCCGCGAAGATCGCGAAGACGGCGCCGAGCGACAGAACGTAGTGGAAGTGAGCCACGACGTAATAGGTGTCATGCAGCGAGCGGTCGAGACCGGCATTGGCGAGCTGGACGCCGGTGACGCCACCGACGGTGAACAGGAAGATGAAGCCGATCGCCCAGATCATCGGCGTGCGGAACGAGATCGAGCCGCCCCACATCGTCGCGATCCACGAGAAGATCTTCACGCCTGTCGGAACCGCGATGACCATCGTGGCGAACACGAAGTAGCGCTGCGTGTCGAGCGACATGCCGACCGTGTACATGTGGTGCGCCCAGACGATGAAGCCGACGGCGCCGATGGCGACCATGGCGTAAGCCATGCCGAGGTAACCGAAGACCGGCTTGCGCGAGAAGGTCGCGATGATGTGGCTGATGATGCCGAAGCCGGGCAGGATCAGGATGTACACTTCCGGGTGACCGAAGAACCAG
>CAMFHE010000079.1 GCA_945952045.1 uncultured Rhizobium sp. | reverse complement strand
ATGCCATCGTGCATATGGGCAAGCATGGCAATATGGAATGGCTGCCGGGCAAGGCCTTGGCGCTGTCGGAAACCTGCTATCCGGAAGCTGTGTTCGGCCCGACGCCGCATCTCTATCCCTTCATCGTCAACGATCCCGGCGAAGGCAGTCAGGCGAAGCGCCGCAGCGGCGCGGTCATCATCGGCCATCTGACGCCGCCGCTGACGCGGGCGGAAAGCTATGGGCCGCTCAAGGATCTGGAAGCGCTGGTCGACGAATATTACGAGGCTTCGGGCGGCGATCCGCGCCGGCTGCGGCTGCTGCGCAAGCAGATCCTCGATCTCGTCGCCTATATCGGCCTCGACCGCGACGCCGGCATCGAGAAAGGCGAATCGGAAGACAAGGCGCTGGAAAAGCTCGACGCCTATCTCTGCGACCTCAAGGAAATGCAGATCCGCGACGGCCTGCACATCTTTGGCGTCTCCCCCTCCGGGCGGATGCTGACCGACCTGACGGTGGCGCTGGCCCGCGTGCCGCGCGGCCTCGGCGAAGGCGGCGACCGCAGTTTGCAGCGTGCGATTGCCGAGGATGCCGGGTTGGCGGTCGATGGCACGTTGTTCGATCCCTTGGATTGCGACATGGGCGCCGTCTGGAGCGGGCCACGGCCACAGGTCTTGGCCGAGGTCAGCGAGGATCCGTGGCGTTCGAATGGCGATACGGTCGAGCGCATCGAATTGCTGGCGATGCGGCTGGTTTCGGGCGAGGCGGCTTGCCCGGCGGACTGGGCGCATACGCAGGCGGTACTTGCCGAGATCGAGGCGCGGCTGAAGCCGGCGGTGATGAAATCGGGGCAGGCGGAGATTGCCGGGCTGATGGCCGGGCTCGCCGGCCGTTTCGTAGCCCCCGGCCCCTCCGGCGCGCCGACGCGCGGGCGGCCGGATGTTCTGCCGACGGGGCGCAATTTCTATTCCGTCGACAGCCGCGCCGTGCCCACGCCGGCGGCCTATGAGCTGGGGCGCAAGTCGGCCGAATTGCTGGTCCGCCGTTATGTGCAGGATCATGGCGACTGGCCGCAAAGCTTCGGTCTCACCGCCTGGGGCACCTCCAACATGCGCACCGGTGGCGACGATATTGCGCAAGCTTTGGCGCTGATCGGCGTCAAGCCGCTCTGGGACATGGCCTCGCGCCGCGTCACCGGTTTCGAAATCATTCCGCAGGCGATGCTCGGCCGGCCACGTGTCGATGTGACGCTGCGTATCTCCGGTTTCTTCCGCGATGCCTTCCCGGAACAGATCGCTTTGTTCGACAAGGCGATCCGCGCCGTCGGCGCTCTGGATGAGGATGAATTCGACAATCCCATCGCCCGGCGCATGCAGGGCGAGACGGCGCGGTTGATTGCCGAGGGATTGGATACCAAGGCGGCTTCGCGCCGCGCCGGTTATCGCGTTTTCGGCTCGAAGCCCGGCGCTTACGGGGCGGGGTTGCAGGCGCTGATCGACGACAAGGGCTGGCAGCAGCGGGCCGATCTGGCCGAAGCCTATCTCGTCTGGGGCGGTTATGCCTATGGCGCCGATGAGGAGGGCCATGCGGCGCGCGGGCTGTTCGAGGAGCGGCTGCGCTCCATCGAGGCCGTGGTCCACAATCAGGATAATCGCGAGCACGATATCCTCGACAGCGACGACTATTACCAGTTTGAGGGCGGCATGTTCGCCGCCGCCGAAATGCTCTCGGGCAAGGCGCTGCCGGTCTATCACAACGACCATTCGCGGCCGGAAAAGCCCGTGGTGCGTTCGCTGGAGGAAGAAATCGGCCGGGTGGTGCGCGGCCGTGCGGTCAATCCGAAATGGATCGCCGGCGCCATGCGTCATGGCTACAAGGGCGGGGCGGAGATGGCGGCGACTGTCGATTTCCTCTTCGCCTATGCCGCCACCACCGGCATGGTCGGCAACCATCATTTCGAGGCGATCTACGATGCCTATGTGATGGATGAGGCGGTGCGCGATTTCCTAGACGAAAAAAATCCGCATGCGCTTGAGGATATCAAGGCGAAGTTGACGGAGGCGATGGATCGCGGGCTGTGGACGCCGCGTTCCAACTCCGCCCGCTTTTCGCTGCAGCCGTCGCGGCACAGTGCCGCGCCGGTATCCTGAAATAACAAGGGAAGAGAGACGATGAGCGAAGACACGATCGAAGCCGGTAAGGACGACGCCCGCCACGCCGAGAAGATGGCCAAGAAGAAGGCCGCGCGTGAAAAAATCATGGCGACCAAAACCGACGAGAAGGGTCTTGTCATCGTCCATACTGGCAAGGGTAAGGGCAAGTCTTCCGCCGCCTTCGGCATGATCTTCCGCCATATTGCGCACGGCAAACGTTGCGCCGTCGTACAGTTCATCAAAGGCGCGATGGCGACCGGCGAGCGCGACCTGATCGAGAAGCATTTTGCCGATCTTTGCGAATTCCACACCATGGGCGAGGGCTTTACCTGGGAAACGCAGGACCGCGCCCGCGATGTCGCAACCGCGCAAGCCGCCTGGGAAAAGGCCAAGGAATTGATCCTCGACGAACGAAATTCCATGGTATTGCTTGACGAGATCAACATCGCGCTGCGCTATGACTATCTCGATGTCAACGAGGTCATCGCCTTCCTGAGGGAGCAGAAGCCGCACATGACCCATGTCGTTCTGACCGGCCGCAACGCCAAGGAGGAACTGATCGAGATCGCCGATCTCGCAACGGAAATGGAACTGCTCAAGCATCCGTTCCGTTCGGGCATCAAGGCGCAGGTCGGCGTCGAATTCTGATGGTTCAGGGCTGGGCCTTCTGGGCGTTGCTTTCTGCCGCCTTTGCGGCGCTGACGGCTGTTTTCGCCAAGGTCGGCGTCGCCGGCGTGCCTTCCGATCTGGCGACTCTGATCCGCACCTGCATCATCTTCCTGGTGCTCTGCGTGATCGTCGTCGTCACCGGGCAATGGCAATCGCCGCTGACGATTTCCGGCCGGTCCTGGCTGTTCCTCTGCCTGTCCGGCCTGGCGACCGGCGCCTCATGGGCGGCCTATTTCCGGGCGCTGAAGCTGGGCGACGCCGCCCGCGTCGCCCCGATCGACAAGCTTTCCATCGTGCTGGTTGCGATCTTCGGGGTGATCTTCCTTGGCGAAAAGCTCTCGCTTCTCCATTGGTTCGCGGTCGCGATGATCGCATCAGGCGCGATCATTCTCGCCGTTTTCTAGAGACCGAGCCAGATGCGGATCGGGTGCGCCGGATCCGATAGAAGCTTGAGCGCCAGCGCCACGCATGTGATGACCAGCAACGGCTTGATGATCCTGGCGCCGCTGCGCATGGCGAGCCGCGAACCTACCTGTGCGCCGAGGAACTGGCCAAACCCCATGATAAGACCGACTTTCCAAAGCACGACGCCATTCAGGACGAAGACGGTGAAGGCGCCGAAATTCGAACCGAAATTCAGGAATTTTGTGTGCGCTGTCGCTTTCAACACACCGAAGCCAGCCATGGTGACGAAGGAAAGCATGAAGAAGGAGCCGGTTCCCGGCCCGAAGACGCCGTCATAGAAACCGATGACCGGGACGAAGCTCAGGCCGAACAGGAAGGGCGTGATGCGGCGGTGGCGATCATCGTCATGCAGGTTCGGCTTCACCGCGAAATAAAGCGCGATGGCGACCAGCAGAAAGGGCAGGACCGCTTCCAGTGCATCGCCGGGGATCATCGTCGCCAGGATTGCGCCACCGGCAGCGCCCAGCGCCGACATCACCGCCATCGGAACCTGTTCGGACAGCCGCACATGGCCTTTGCGCGCATAGGCGATGCTGGCCGATGCCGAGCCGAAGAGCGATTGCAATTTGTTGGTGCCCAGCGCCTGCAAGGGAGGAATACCGGCGATCAACATGGCCGGCACGGTGATCAATCCGCCGCCGCCGGCAATGGAATCGATGAAGCCGGCGATGAAGGCGGCAATGAACAAAAAGGAAAGCGTGTATAGGGTCAGTTCGAACAAGGCGGGATGTCCATGGGGAGAAGACGGTGAATCATGGCCTGCCCATCTTGCAATCGCGACAAGACCGGACATTCTCATGGGCACTTCCATCCGCCCCCGTCAAGGGAGCGATCGCATCGAAGCAGGGCATCATGACCGATTTTTCCGCATCTGTGCCCCAAAGGCGCGCCGTTCTCGGGCTTGGCTGCCGCTCATCGGCAACGGCCGAGGACCTGCTGCAGCTTGCGCATCAGGCGCTGGGGCGGGCCGGCGTGACGGCACGGGATTTGTCGGCTGTCGCCAGCATCGACCGGCGGGCGGACTCCGGCGTCATCGCTGCTGTTGCGGCCCGGCTCGGCGTTAGCGTTGTCTATTTCGATGCGCAGACGCTGGAGGAGCAGACGCCGCGCCTTGCCAATCCTTCCGAAAACGTGTTTCGCGCCATCGGCTGCCATGGCGTCGCGGAGGCGGCGGCCCTTGCCGCGACCGGCCCGACCGCCCGCCTTGCCCTGCCGAAGATTGGTTCGGGCGGTCTGACGGCGGCAATTGCGCTGGCCGATTCCAACGGGTGACGTTGCAGATTGGCGCGCAGGCTTTATTGTGGGCGCGCTTTCGCGTCGGCGCAGAGAGGTCGCCCGCGAAGGTCCAACAAGAAGAACAAGAGGATATCTCATGCATAAGGTAATTTACGACACCGATCCCGGCGTCGACGATGCGATGGCGCTGCTGTTTCTGCACCGCCATCCCGATATCGATCTGATCGGCATCACCACGGTTTTCGGCAATGCCTCGATCGATACGACGACGCGCAACGCCCTGTTTCTGAAGCGCGAATGGGGCATTTCGGCTCCGGTCGCACGCGGCGCCAGCCAGACGATCGATCCGAACCGTCAGGATATAGGCTGGCCGACCTTCATCCATGGCGATGACGGGCTTGGCAATATCGGCGTTCCCGAAACGATCGATCTGCCCGAAGACGGGCGTGCTGCGCATCGCTTCATTATCGACACCGTGCGCGCCAATCCCGGCGAAGTGACGCTGGTGGCGGTGGGGCGCATGACCAATCTGGCGCTGGCATTGCGAGAAGACCCGGAGATCATCGGTCTCGTCAAGCAGGTCGTAATCATGGGCGGCGCCTTCGATGTGCCCGGCAATGTCACCCCGGCGGCCGAAGCCAATATTCATGGCGATCCGGAAGCGGCCGATCTCGTCTTCGGCGCGCCGTGGAAGGTGGTGATCGTCGGTCTCGACGTGACCATGAAGACGATGATGACCCGCGATTTCCTCGCGGACATGACGGGCTCGGGTCGTGCGGATGTGAAGCTGCTGTCCGATCTGTCGCAGTTCTACATCGATTTCTACAAGGGGCGCGTCGGCCGCGAGGGCATGGCGGTGCACGATAGCTGCGCCGGCGTCTATCTGGTCAATCCGGAACTCTTCACCACGCGCAGCGGCGGCGTGCGTGTCGTCTGCGGTGGCATTGCCGATGGCCAGACGATCCAGAAGCCGGAAGGCCGCCATTTCGGCCCCAGCGCCTGGGACGGCTTGCCGGACCAGTTCGTCTGCACGGATGTTCAGCCGGACGGCGTCCTCAATGTCATCCGCGCCGCACTGGTGGATGGCAGGCGGCTTTGAGTTCATCGCCTCGGGGCGGCTTGCCGCCCCGAGGCGATTGTCGAGTCTTTCAAAGGCGCTACAGGCCGATCCTCGAAAGTCGATTCAGGCGGTTCAGATGCCGTTTCAAGGCATTTTCCTGTCGTCTGCGGCAAACCGCACATCGCAAGCCGGCTTATTGTTCCCTTGCTTTGCTGCTAGATTGACACTCCCGCTTCGTGCGTTTTCAGTTTATCGCAGGCCCGGCATCGGAACTGCACCAGGACAATGCAATGTTTGAACACGCTTTTTCCTCCTTGCCGGATTTGACCCCCGGTTCTGTCTGGCTGGCTGGCGCCGGTCCCGGCGATCCAGGGCTTTTGACGCTGCTTGCGGTCAAGGCATTGGGGCAGGCGGATGTGATCGTCCATGATGCGCTGGTCAACGAGGATTGCCTGAGTTTCGTGCGCCCCGGCGCCACGCTGGAATATGCGGGAAAACGCGGCGGCAAGCCGTCTGCGCGGCAGCGCGACATTTCGCTGCGACTGGTCGAACTGGCGCGCGCTGGCAACCGTGTCCTGCGGCTCAAAGGCGGAGATCCCTTCGTTTTCGGGCGGGGCGGCGAAGAGGCGCTGACGCTCGTTGAGCATGGCATTCCCTTCCGTATCGTTCCGGGCATCACGGCCGGTATCGGTGGGCTCGCCTATGCCGGTATTCCGGCGACGCACCGCGAGATCAACCACAGCGTCACTTTCCTGACCGGTCACGACTCCTCCGGCATCGTGCCGGATCGTATTGACTGGGAAGCCATCGGTCGCGGGTCGCCTGTGATTGTCATGTATATGGCGATGAAGCATATCGGCCAGATCACCACCAATCTCATCGCCGCGGGTCGTTCTCCGGACGAGCCTCTGGCCTTCGTCTGCAATGCCGCGACAGCGCAGCAGACGGTGCTGGAAACGACGCTCGGCCGCGCCGAGGCGGATGTCGAGGCCGCCGGAATCGAACCGCCGGCCATCGTCGTCGTCGGCCAGGTGGTGCGGCTGCGCCCGTCGCTCGATTGGCTCGGCGCGCTCTCCGGCCGGAAATTGTTGCCCGACCCGTTCGCGCAAGGCCAAAGGGAGACCGCATGAGCGGACTGCTGATCGCTGCGCCATCCTCGGGGGCGGGCAAGACGACGGTGACGCTGGGCCTTTTGCGGGCGCTGCGGCAGCGGGGCCTCGCGGTGGCGCCCGGCAAGGCGGGGCCTGACTATATCGATCCGGCCTTTCACACGGCCGCAAGCGGCGTTCCCTGCCTGAATTTCGATCCCTGGGGCATGCGGCCGGAATTGCTGCTTGCCAATGCCGGCCTGCATGGGGCCGGGCGGATGCTCGTCGTCGAGGCGATGATGGGCCTGTTCGATGGCGCGGCCGACGGCTCCGGCGCGCCAGCCGATCTTGCGGCGGCGCTCGGCCTCGCCGTGGTGCTGGTGGTCGATTGCGCCCGCATGTCGCAATCGGTCGCGGCGCTGGTCAGCGGCTATGCGCGGTTTCGCAACGATATCCGCGTCGTCGGCGTCATCCTGAACCGTGTCGGCAGCGACCGGCATGAAATGATGTTGCGGGATGCGCTTGTTACTGTCGGCGTGCCTGTTCTGGCGGTGCTGCGCGCCGATGCCGGGCTTGCCCTGCCGGAGCGGCACCTCGGCCTCGTTCAGGCCGGCGAACATGCGGGTCTGGAAGATTTTATCGAGCGTGCGGCGGCGGCCGTTTCACAGCGGATGGATTTGGAGGCGCTGATCGAGGTTGCCGGTCAACCGCGCGCCGCCGATCTTCGCAACGGACCTTCACGCCTACCGCCTTTGGGCCAGCGGATCGCGGTCGCCAGCGACTTGGCCTATGCCTTCCGTTACGAACACCTTCTGTCCGGCTGGCGTATGGCGGGCGCCGAAACCCGGTTGTTTTCGCCGCTGGCCGACGAGGCGCCGCCTGACGATGCCGATGCGATCTACCTGCCCGGCGGCTATCCCGAGCTTCATGGAGGCAAGCTTGCCGCTGCGGAAAGCTTCCGCAACGGAATGCAGCACGCGGCTGAACGCGGGGTGCGGATTTTCGGGGAATGCGGCGGCTACATGACGTTGGGAGAGGCGGTGATCGATGCGGAAGGCAAAAGCCATCGCATGCTCGGCCTGCTGCCGCTCGTCACCTCCTTCGCCACCCGTCGCCGGCATCTCGGCTACCGGGTGGTGCGCCCTGTTTCAGGCGGCTTCTTCAACGAGCCGATGCGGGCGCATGAATTCCACTATGCGACCATCGTCTCGGAAGGCGAGGCCGATCGGCTGTTCGACGCGCGCGATGCGATCGGCACCGAGCTCGGCGCTGTCGGCTTGCGGCGCGGCGCGGTGTCAGGCTCCTTCATGCATCTGATCGATCTGGCAGGCGAGGCGGCATGAGCAATGCCATCGTTCATGGCGGCGGAATCACCGCTGCCGCCGCCCTTTACGGTGGGCAGGTGGAAGATTGGCTCGATCTCTCCACCGGTATCAATCCATGCCCGCCTGAGGTTCCCGTTATAGAGGCACGCGCCTGGAACCGCCTGCCGGACCGCTATCTGGTCGAGCGGGCGCAGGGGGCTGCGGCGCGCTATTACGGCAGTAAAGCGGTTATGCCGCTTGCCGTTCCCGGCACGCAGTCGGTCATCCAGTTGCTGCCCCGCCTTTTGCCGCCTGCGGCTGCAGTCGCGATCCTGTCGCCCACCTATGGCGAATATGCCCGCGCCTTCACGCTCGCCGGCCATCCGGTCGATAGCATCCGAACGCTGGACGAGATCGGCCCCCAGCATCGGCTGGTCGTCGTCGTCAATCCCAACAATCCCGACGGGCGGGTTCATTCCGTCGAAACGCTGCTCGATCTCGCCGGGCGCATGGCGGCGCGGGGGGGCTTTCTGGTCGTCGACGAAGCCTTTGGCGATGGCGAGGCGACTGGTTCCCTGGTTGGAGAAGCCGGCGCGCGCGACGGGCTGATAGTCTTCCGCTCCTTCGGAAAATTTTTCGGCATGGCCGGCGTGCGACTGGGTTTCGTGATCGCCAAACCGGACTTGCTATCGCGTTTCGAAGGTTGGCTGGGACCATGGGCGGTGTCCGGGCCGGCGCTGTCGGTGGCCGCGTCGTTGCTGGACGCCGATCCAGAGCCGCTGCGTAAGACGATTGCAGCACGCAAACGTGGTCTGCTCGATGTTTTGTCCGGAGCCGGATTGACCGTGCGCGGCGGCGCTTCGCTCTTTGCGTTGGTCGAGGATACCGCGGCGGGGCGGCTGCATGACCATCTTTGCCGGGCGCATATCCTCGTGCGCAAATTCGACTACGATCCGAAATGGCTGCGCGTCGGGCTGGCCCCGGACGAAGCGGGCGACCGCCGTCTGGCAGTCGCGCTCGCGGAATTCTCCCGATGACCGAACATTTTCTGATTCTGCTTCTGGCGCTGCTTCTGGATCGCATCGTCGGCGATCCACCGGCCTTGTGGCAGCGTATCCCGCATCCTGTCGTGTGGTTCGGCAAGGCGATCGGCTTTGCCGATGCGCGTTTCAACAAACGCTCTTTTTCGCCCGCCGAGCGGCGGCGCAATGGTGTTGTGGTGATCATAGCGCTTCTGGCATTGAGTGCCGGGCTGGGTTTCATCCTCCATCTGGTGCTGGCGCGTCTGGGCCCGCTTGGGATCCTGATCGAAGTCGCGATTGCCGCCGTGTTTCTGGCGCAAAAAAGTTTGTCTGACCATGTGCTCGCCGTAGCGGAGGGGTTGCGTCGGGAAGGGTTGGCGGGCGGTCGCCGCGCGGTCAGCATGATCGTCGGCCGCGATCCGCAAACGCTTGATGAGGCCGGGGTTTCGCGGGCGGCGCTGGAAAGCCTTGCGGAGAATTTTTCCGATGGCGTCGTCGCGCCCGCCTTCTGGTATGCGGTTCTCGGCCTGCCGGGGCTGCTGGCCTACAAGATGCTCAACACCGCCGACTCGATGATAGGGCATCTCTCTGAAAAACATGCCGATTTCGGGTGGGCATCCGCCAAGCTCGACGATGTCGCCAACTGGCCGGCGGCGCGGCTTTCAATGCTGCTGATTGCCGTGGGCGCCTGGGCGCATTACGGCGCATCCGCCGCGCGCTCGGCAATCGACCTCGGTTTGCGTGATCATGGCTTGCATCGCTCGCCCAATTCCGGCTGGCCGGAAGCGGCCATGGCGGGGGCGCTCGATCTGCGACTCGCGGGTCCGCGCGTCTATGGCGGCGTGGCGGTGCGCGAACCGATGATGAATGCAGCCGGCCGGCAGAATGCCTCTGTCAAGGATGTCGAAGCCGGTGTTTCTGTCTTCAAGGGGGCTGGCAACGCACTTGCCGGCATTGCACTCGCTGCTTTCCTGGTCTTTCTCGTCTTCTGATAATATCGTAGTACAATTCATGGCCTCTTAACCAAGGTCGTTGCATTTCCGCTTACCCTTGCACTTAATCGAACATCATTCTTTTTGCCTTATTCTCGCCGTCACTATCAAGATTGAGCCACAAAGCTTGTGATGTGTGTTTAGGAGGGGCAATTATGAAATCATTTATTGTTGCGGCGGCGGCGTTTCTGGCCGTTCAATTTGCACCGGTCGTATCGAATGCCGCCAATCTGGTGGCCAAGATCAATTTGTCGAGCCAGACGATGACGGTGACGCAGAATGGCGTCGTCAAATATCGCTGGAAAGTCTCGACCGCGCGCAAGGGCTATGTAACCCCGACCGGCAGCTACAGCGCCAAATGGGCTTCGCGTAATCATCGCTCGCGCAAATACGACAATGCGCCGATGCCCTATGCGATCTTCTTCAACGGCGGTTACGCAGTCCATGCCACCTTCGACCTGAAGCGTCTTGGACGCCCGGCCTCGCATGGATGCGTGCGTCTGCATCCCGACAATGCTGCGCAATTCTTCTCGATGGCGACCGCCAACGGGCTTGGCAATACCCGCATCGTGATTGCCCAGTAAGGCAGCGCAATTGCCGCATTTCTCTTCGGCTTCGCCATGTTTTCGCCGTGTCCACGGCGTCTTGGAAGGGCGCGGGGATCGCGAATCCAGCCGGGTGATGCCGCATTGCACCATCTGCCCATTGGCTTTTCGGCGATCTTTGCTATGAGGAAGTCTGAATGAGACACTTGATGAGGTTGCTGGCGTGACTGCTACATTTGATAAGGTTGCCGATATTATCGCGGAAACGAGCGAGATCGATCGCGAATCGATTACCCCTGAAAGCCATACGATCGACGATCTGGGCATCGACAGCCTCGACTTCCTCGACATCGTATTCGCCATCGACAAGGAATTCGGCATCAAGATTCCGCTCGAGAAGTGGACGCAGGATGTCAACGAAGGCAAGGTTTCCACCGAGGAATACTTCGTTTTGAAGAACCTCTGTGCGAAGATCGACGAATTGCGCGCCGCCAAGGGCTGACGCGTTCGGGTTCTTTCGATGCTGCTAGAATATTTCCAGATGATCGATACCGTCGAGTCGGTCTCGCTTGATGCGGGCCGGCTGACGGCGCGCTCGAAGGTGCCGGCCGCAAGCCCGGTTTTCGAAGGGCATTTTCCGGGCATGCCGCTGGTTCCCGGCGTATTGCTGATCGAAACCATGGCGCAGGCCTCCGGTTTCCTGGTGCTCGCCAAGAACGGCTTTTCGGCCATGCCGCTGCTGATGACCGTCGACGGCGCCAAGATCCGCAATTTCGTCGAGCCGGAAACCGAGCTGGAAATAGAGGCGCATCTGGAGCATGACGGATCGGGCTTTGCGGTAACCAAGGCGAAGATCACATCTGCTTCCGGCAAGATCTGCGATGCGCAGCTGAAGCTGCGCACCATTCCGTTCGACAAGGTGCCGATCGGCGATATCGTGCGCAAGCGGGCCGAAGAAGTGGGGCTTCTGCGGGCTATCGCCGACAACGGCGGATAATTCCTTCGATCGCCGGGCGATTCGGGGATAGGTTGCGCAGCCGAACGACTCAATTTGAAATATCGCAGCGTCCGGCGCGCGCCAATGATGACGTGCGGCGCTGTCAGCACAGGGGACTGAGCGCATGAGCAGGTCGGATAGGGATGTCGTCGTCACAGGCGTCGGCATTGTCACATCGCTCGGAGTTGGAAAAGCGCCGCACCTGGCGCTTTTGACATCTGGGGAGCCGCCGCAAGCGGTTCTCGAAACGGAAAAATTCAAGCCTTATCCCATCCATCCGATGCCGGAAATCGACTGGTCGGCCCAGATTCCCAAGCGCGGCGATCAGCGGCAGATGGAAAATTGGCAGCGCCTTGGCGTCTTCGCCGCAGGCCTTGCGCTCGACGATGCCGGGCTGAAGGACAATGCCGAACTCTGTGGCACGATGGACATGATCGTCGCCGCCGGCGGCGGCGAGCGCGATATCGCCGTCGATTCGCTGATCGTCGACGAGGGCCTGAAGCGCAACGACCGCGAGGCCATGCTCAATGAAAAGCTGAAGACCGAACTGCGCCCGACGCTGTTCCTCGCCCAGCTTTCCAATCTGATGGCCGGCAATATCTCCATCGTCCACAAGGTGACGGGCTCGTCGCGCACCTTCATGGGCGAGGAAGCGGCCGGCATTTCCGCTATCGAAACCGCTTTCGCGCGCATCTCCGCCGGGCAATCGACCCATACGCTGGTTGGCGGCGCTTTCGTCGCGGAGCGGGCCGATATCATTCTGCTGGTCGAGGGCATCCGCGCGCATCTGACCGGGGACTGGCAGCCGCTTTGGTCGCGTGAAGACGGTGCGGGCGGCGGCATGGTCATGGGTTCGGTCGGCGCTTTCCTGGTGCTCGAATCGCGCCAGCATGCCGAAGCGCGCGGCGCCCATATCTATGCCGTCATCGATGCCATCGAGGGCGACCGCGGCAGCCGCGACGAGGGCCGTCTCGAAAAGCGGCTTACCCGCATGGCGGCGATGGCCGGCGAGGCTGCCGATGACATCGTGGTCTTCTCCGGCAGCAGCGGCCTGCACGATCTCGCCGCGCGCGAAAAGGCATTCCTCTACGGCGCGTTTCCGAAGGCAGTGCTGCGCGGCTATGGCGGCGTGACGGGGCATGGCATGGAAGCGCAGTTCCCGTTGGGTCTTGCGCTCGCGGCACTCGCTGTCGATGCCGGCGCATCCGTGCCGGCCTTCAATGGCGCTGACGAGGCGGCGATGTCGGCCGGCGCGAAACGCGCGCTGGTCACCACGGTCGGTTATACGCGCGGCGAGGGCATGGCCCTTCTCCGCGCCAATGCATGAAGGGATTGCCGGTCATGACACAAAACCGTTTTACGGATCATCTGGGCCGACCCATCGTCGCGGTCACCGGCATGGGCGTCATCACCTCGCTCGGCCAGGGGCTTTCCGACAACTGGGCAGCGCTGACGTCGGGCACCTCCGGCATCCATGGCATCACCCGTTTCCCGACCGAGGGGCTTTCGACCCGCATCAGCGGCACGGTTGATTTCATCGAGCTGCCGCGCATCAATTCGGTCGAGCGCTCCTATGCCTTCGCCCGCGAAACCACCATTGAGGCGCTGGCGCAGGCTGGTCTCTCAGGCGATTTCGATGGACCCTTGTTCCTGGCCGCCCCGCCGGTCGAGCCGGAATGGAGCGACCGTTTCGCGCTCGCCGACCGCGCGCCGCCGGCGGTGCGCGAAGGGGATGCCTATGATCGCTTCCTCGCCGCCATGCGCGAGCGGCCCGATCCGGTGTTCATGGAAGCCGCACAGTTCGGCTCGATCTCCGAACGCCTCGCCGACAAGTTCGGCACGCGCGGCCTGCCAGTGACGCTGTCGACCGCCTGCGCTTCGGGCGCGACGGCGATTCAGCTCGGCGTCGAGGCGATCCGCCAGGGACGCACCGACCGCGCCTTGACGGTGGCGACTGACGGTTCGGTCAGCGCCGAGGCGTTGATCCGCTTCTCGTTGCTCTCGGCGCTCTCCACGCAGAACGACCCGCCGGAAAAGGCCTCGAAACCGTTCAGCAAGGATCGCGACGGCTTCGTCATTGCCGAGGGTGCTGCGACTCTTGTGCTGGAATCGCTGGAAGCCGCCATTTCGCGCGGCGCCAAGGTGCTGGGCATCATGACCGGCTGCGGCGAAAAGGCCGATCATTTCCACCGCACCCGCTCTTCGCCTGACGGCGGGCCGGCGATTGCGACGATCCGCGCGGCCCTTGCGGATGCGGGCTTGGGCGAAGACGATATCGGTTACGTCAATGCCCACGGCACTTCGACGCCGGAAAACGACAAGATGGAGTATGGCGCCATGCTCGCCGTCTTCGGCGACAAGCTGTCCTCCATCCCGGTCTCGTCCAACAAGTCGATGATCGGCCACACGCTGACGGCGGCCGGCGCGGTCGAGGCGGTGTTTTCGCTGCAGACCATGCTGACCGGCACGCTGCCGCCGACCATCAACCACAGCAATCCCGACCCGGCGATTGCGCTCGATGTGGTGCCGAATGTGAAGCGGGAGGCGCAGGTTCGTGCGGTTCTCTCCAACTCCTTCGGCTTCGGCGGGCAGAATGCCAGCCTTGTCATGACGCTTGAACCGGCTTAAGTGCGAGCCGGCTAGACCTATTTGTGAATGCGCCTCGGGCGCGGGGGATATGATATGCGCGCGCTGCAACTGATCGAAGACCGCCGGCTGGAAACCGTCGACCTGCCCGAGCCGGAAGCGCCCGGTCCCGGCGAGGTGACGCTGCGCGTCAAGGCGGTGGCGCTCAATCATATCGACGTCTGGGGCTGGCGCGGCATGGCATTCGCCAAGCGCAAGATGCCGCTGGTCATCGGTGCGGAAGCCTCGGGCGTGGTCGAAGACATCGGCCCGGGCGTCGCCAATGTGCTGCCGGGCCAGCTCGTTTCGATCTATGGCGCGCGCACCTGCGGCCTCTGCCGCCCCTGTCGCGAAGGCCGCGATAATCTCTGCGAACATGTCGGCGGCGTCCATGGCTTCCATCTCGACGGTTTTGCGCAGGAGAAGGTCAACCTCCCGGCGCGCCTGCTGGTGCCGGCGCCTCCCGGCGTCTCGGCAATCGATGCGGCGCTCGCCCCGGTGACCTTCGGCACCGTCGAGCACATGCTTTTCGACAATGCCAAACTGGAGCCGGGTGAAACCATCCTCGTTCATGCTGGCGGCTCTGGCATCGGCACGGCGGCGATCCAGTTGGCCCACAAGATGGGCTGCACGGTGATCACGACCGTCGGTTCCGACGACAAGATCGAGAAGGCCAAGGCGCTCGGCGCCGATCACGTCATCAACTATCGCACCGATCGTTTCGAAGGCGTCGTGCGCAAGCTGACCAAGAAGAAGGGCGTTGATGTGGTTTTCGAACATGTCGGCAAGGACACCTGGGCCGGCTCCATGCTGTGCCTGAAGCGTGGCGGCCGTCTGGTCACTTGCGGTTCGACCTCGGGCGTATCCACCGACCTCAACCTGATGATGCTGTTCCAGCAGCAGTTGAAGCTTCTTGGCTCCTTCGGCTGCCGTATGGAAAACATGGCGGATGCCATGCAGAAAATGGCGCGCGGTCTCGTCCATTCGGTTATCGATACCGAAGTCCGGTTCGAGGATATCGGCCGGGCGCTGGAGCGCATGGAAAGCCGCCAGATCTTCGGCAAGATCATCCTTCGGATGGACTGATCCGGTGCGGATGTTCATCACCCGGCTCGTTCTGGGCTTCCGCAATTTCCGGCAATGGCTGGTGGCGCAGCTCGCCTTCGGGTTTCTCAACATCCTCAAGCTGCTGCCGGCCGATACGGCAATCGCTTTCGCCGACCGGCTGACGCGCACCGTCGGGCCGCGCCTGCGTCGCCACAAGCTGATGCTGCGCAACCTGCGCAACGCCTTTCCGGAGAAGTCCGAGGCCGAGATCGAAACGATCGCGCTCAACAGCTGGGGCAATATGGGCCGGCTGGCGGCGGAATATGTCTTCCTCGACCAGCTTTTCGATTTCGATCCGGCGCAGGAAAAGGCGGGGCGGGTGGAGGTTTCGGGCATTCCGATCTTCATGGACCTGCGCGACAATCCACGGCCCTTCATCGTCTTCACGGCGCATACGGCGAATTTCGAGTTGCTGCCGGTGGCGGGCGCTGCCTTCGGCGTCAATGTCACCGTGCTGTTTCGACCGCCAAACAATCCTTACATTGCCGAGAAGGTGTTCCAGTTCCGTGCCGCCCGCATGGGGCATCTGGTGCCTTCGCATGCCGGCTCGTCCTTTGCGCTTGCCCGGACGCTTGAGGCTGGCGGTAGCGTCGGCGTTCTCGTCGACCAGAAATTCACGCGCGGCGTCGAGACGCAATTCTTCGGCCAGCCCGTGCAGACCAATCCGCTGCTTGCCAAGCTGGTGCGACAGTTCGGCTGCGAGGTCTATCCCGCGCGTTGCATCCGCCTGCCGGGCAATCGCTACCGGCTGGAACTGGAGCCGGCCATCGATCTACCGCGCGACGACAAGGGCCGACTCGACGTCACGGCCACTGCCCAGCTTCTCAACGACCGCGTCGAGGCGTGGGTGCGGGAATATCCCGACCAATGGTTGTGGTATCATGATCGCTGGAACATAAAGCACACGCTTTGAGGGATGCGTTGGTCAAATGCTCATACCTGGGCAAAACGCCCAGCTTCGCCCAAGTTTGAGCCTGCAATATCCTGTAATTGAACGCCACTGCGCGAGTCTTAGAGTGTCGCTCCCGTCACGACGATGGGATGTCGTGCAAGCAGGTGCCGGAGCACGCCGGGCCTGCCTAAAGACATCGCCGTCGCGTTGAAGTTCGGACGCTTGTGGGGGCGTTGCGGGAGTATAGGCAGGAGAGCCGATGTTAAAGGACTTGATCGATCTTTTTTGGATCCGCTATGCGCGATTGAAGCGGATCGTCGCTTTGGGCGACGAGCAGATGCTGGGCGGAATAGATCGGGATGTTGAATCCTTGCTGGATGCGATTTTCGAGCACAAGGCGAAAAACGCCATCGAAGTGCAGATGCAGGTCGGACTGGCCATCGAACTGCTGAAGATCGAGGCGGACGACCGTTCCTGTGTGCTGCGTCATGCCGACAATCTCCAGCGCATCGTCGAGCGCCATCTGCGCCCGCGGCCTTCCAGCGACCTTTACCATCATGTCGTTGAAGCAGCGCCGGCGACCGTCACGTCGCGCAGCCGCGCCGAGCAGGGCCTGCTCGACATAACGATGCTGGATCGGCTTCCGAACCGTGTCTGCGTCATCGCCACCGATTATCGCTACCTCTATTGCAACGGCGCCGACGCGCAAAGCTGGGATCGCCGGTCGGAAGACATGAACGGCATGCATATCGGCGAGGTCATCGGCCTTCATCGTTTCTCGCAAGGCTTCAAGGACAAGCTCGACAGCACCTTCCTCGGCGAGACCGTGGATTACACATTTGCGGATATGATCGGCGACCGCACGCGGGTTCTGCGGTGCCGCATGTCGCCTTATCGTTCGCAATCCTCGCGGGTCATCGGCGCATTGGTCCTGATGGAAGAAATCGCCGATCGCCGTCAGCAGGGGAATCGCGCCGCCTGATACAGCATATCAGGCGCGAACAGCGCTGGTAGTATTTTTACTATCTCAAAGTTGTGTCCTTTGTGCAGATATGCAACGCGGACAGCAAGATTCTCATTGGCTTTGCTGTATCGAAATTGATTTTGGTCAATTTCGATACAGTCATATTTTCTATCAATACTTGTTCTTGGCGGATGAATTGAGTATGAATTTCCCTATCGTCAAAGCGATAGCGTAATACCTTTCAGTGCCGCCGTGCATAACTTGAGTAGCGTTCATGCCTGAAAAAGCCGAAATGGAGCTTTTGTCGCTTTTGCAGGCTTTCGACGTAAAGAGCGCGCAGCTACGGCAAGCCGTTTTTCTTGGCGACGATGCATTGGTGGCGATTGTGGATCGCGAAATCGAACCGCTCGTGACGGCGATTCTCGGCCACAGGGCAGAGACGCAAGACGATATCCGGCAGCAATTGCATTTCGTCGGCGCGCTTATCCGGGATGAGGCGGAAGACAAGACGAGCGTGCTGCGGCACGTCAACGCCTTGTCCGCTCTCATTGATCGTTATCATGCCGGGAGCGGCATTGAAGCAGCGCCTGTCGCAAGCGTGCCGAGTCTTGTTGCGTCCGGCCGGCTTTTCAGCGACATGCTGCTCGACAGCCTTTCCGAGCGCATTGCGGTGCTCACGCGTGACTGTCGCGTGCTTTATGCGAACCGCGCCTATGCGAGAAATTTCCGCCGCAACCCGGTTGACCTGATCGGCTGCCATATTGCAGAGGTGATCGGCGAGGACTGTTTCGAAAGCGGTCTGCGCGAGGATCTTGCGCGGTGCTTCCTCGGTGAGGAACGAGCCTTTCGCTATACGGTGCGCAAGGATGGTGGGTTGCTTGTCGTCGGGCGAGCGACGCCGCTTGGGGCGGTGAGTGGCGGTATGCTTGGCGCCTTGCTGGTCATCACCGAAACGCGATCGCTGGTGACGTGAATCACGTCTGATCGGCGCCTGATTCCAGCAGGTCTTTCAATCGTTTCAAATCTTCCTGAACATGGCGGGCATCCGCCTCGAAGCCGGCGGCATCGGTTCCCGGCATCTGCAACAGCGTAAACATCGCCTCGGCGCCATCGCCATTCGGGACGATGCGCAAGGCGTTGTGCACCACCGTTCCATCCGGCATCGTCACGGCGTGGTCGATGACGCCAAACGCGTTTTCGGCGGCAAAACGCACTCTGACCTCACCGATCGGGCCGCCATCCACTATCCAATCGTCGCCGTCGCGGCGCATTCCGGCGCCAAGGCCGGTTGCCCAGCGCGGCATTTGCTGCGGGTCTGCGGCGACGCGGTAGACCTCGCGCCAGGGGCGGTCGATGGAGATATGGACAATGCGGGCAGGGAAGGTCGCCATGATAACTCCTTATGCGGGGAACCCGGCAATTTGTGAAATTTAATCGGTTTGAACCATTGCGCCTTGCCGATGGGCGAATTGGATGCCAAAACATCGGGCGATTTGAAGCCACAGTATACCCAGTGGAGGCCTTGCGTGGAACAAGCAGAAATCGGATTGATCGGGCTCGGTGTGATGGGCTCGAACCTTGCGCTGAACATTGCTGAGAAGGGCAACAAGATTGCCGTTTTCAACCGGACGCCGGAAAAGACCGACGAGTTCGTTGCCAGCGCCGGCGATTTGCGCAGCCAGATCGTCCCTTGCAAGACGATCGAAGAATTTGTCGCGGCGATTCGTCCGCCGCGCCCGATCATCATCATGATCAAGGCGGGCGATGCCGTCGATCAGCAGATGGAGCATCTGAAGCCCTATCTCTCGAAGGGCGACATCATGATCGACGCGGGTAACGCGAATTTCCGCGATACGATGCGCCGTTTCGACAATCTGAAGGACAGCGGCCTGACCTTTATCGGCATGGGCGTTTCCGGCGGGGAAGAGGGCGCGCGTCATGGTCCGTCGATCATGGTGGGCGGCACCGAGGAAAGCTGGGAGCGCGTCAAGCCGGTGCTGACGTCGATCGCCGCCAAGTATAACGACGAGCCCTGCGTCGATTGGCTGGGCGAAAACGGCGCCGGCCATTTCGTCAAGACGATCCATAACGGCATCGAATATGCCGACATGCAGATGATCGCCGAAATCTACGGCAT
>CAMFHE010000078.1 GCA_945952045.1 uncultured Rhizobium sp. | reverse complement strand
CGCGCGACAGCATCGGAACGGTCTGAGCCAGGTCGATGATGTGGATGTTGTTGCGATCGCCAAAGATGTAGGGCTTCATCTTCGGGTTCCAGCGATGGGTCTGGTGGCCGAAGTGAATACCAGCTTCCAGAAGCTGGCGCATGCTGAAATCAGGCAATGCCATGCCTTTTTCTCCTTTTCCGGTTTAACCTTCGGGAAGCAAAACAGCCGTCCTTGCGGAACGACCACCGGCGGAGCGGTTCGGATTTCTCCCGAACAACCCCAAACTTCCCGTGTGGAATGCGGGTGCCCTTACAGGCGATTTTCCCAAAATGCAAGCGCAGCCGCCAAAATTGTGACAGCACGCGCCTCTTCCGGCCGCTCCCGTTACTTGCAGGCCGTCGGCTGCAGCATCTCCAGCTTGGATAAATGCCCAGTCAGAGTGAAATCGCCGTAATCCATCGTCAGATCGCGGGTGATGCCGTTGTCGTAGAGCTTGAACGACATGCGATAGATCGGCAGCGAATCGCTGTTGGCGGTGTCGTTGAAATAGGCGATCGTCACCGGCCAGTAGGGGGCCTTGGCGAACTGACCGGCAGGCTTGGCATCGGTATCGTCACCCTGAGGCTGATCCTGCTTGCCGACGACGGTGGTGGTCAGGAGCGTCTGGTCGCCATTGTCGCTGCCGTCGAAAATCCGCGCCTCGAAGAAGCGATTGCCCTTCTTTGCATTGTCGATGACATCGAGCATGTGGGCGGTCGGGAAGCGGCCATCGGCAAGCTGCACCTGGCGCCGTTCCGGCGCGCTCAGATCGACCGTCAGCTTGTCCGGGCCATCGATGGCGGAGCCGGAGACCTGCTTGTCCATCTGGTCATCGGTGAAGGATTTGGTTTCGAAGCGGAAGCGCCCTTTGGCCAAATCCTCATAGGTGGTGGTCTGCTGGTCGGTGACGCGCTTGGTCTCGCCGGTGTCGACTTCGGTGACGAAGCGGAAATTGGTGGTGTAGCCGGCGCAGTCCGAGCCCATGAATTCATAGACCATACGGCCGACCATGCCGGCGATACCGGAGCGCTCCGAGGCATCCTTGAGGCGCAGATCGTAGACGGCGCGATGGGGAACGAGGCCGCTCGGCACCGCGGCTTGCGCGCCGAACGCGCCCAGGAATGCCGAAGCCGAGGCTGCGACAAGAACGGCGGCACAACGCGAGCGATACATTCAATATCTCCTGTTGAATCAGGCCGCGATGTTATAAGAACGCTTGCGACCGAAACGAGGCATCCCCGCACTGGATGCCGGATTTTTGGGAAAATGACAACCAAGTGGGAGAGGAAATGTCCGACGCGATCGAAGCCCGCCTGAAGGAACTGGCGATCACCCTGCCGCAGGCCGCAGCGCCCGCGGCCAATTATGTTCCCTATGTCATCAGCGGCAATCTGCTTTACTTGTCCGGCCAGTTGCCGATCGAAGCCGGCAAGGTCGCCGTCACCGGTCTGCTTGGCCAGGATGTCGATGTCGCGACCGGCGCCCGCGCCGCCGAACTCTGCGCCATCAATATCCTCGCTCAGGCCAAGGCAGCGCTGAACGGCGATCTCGGCCGCATCGTGCGAATCATAAAACTGAACGGTTTCGTCGCCTCCAGGCCTGACTTCACCGAACAGCATCTCGTCATCAACGGCGCATCGAACCTGCTCGCCAATGTGCTCGGCGAAGCCGGCAAGCATGCCCGCGCCGCCGTCGGCATGGCCGCACTGCCGCTGAACGCCGCCGTCGAGATCGACGCCATCCTGGAAATCGCGCCATGACCGATGCCTCGTGGCTGACGGAGCGCCCTGTCGCGCATCGCGGCTATCATGACATGAACTATCAGGTCTGGGAGAACACGCTCTCGGCCTTCTCGCGCGCCATCGACGCCGGCTTCGCCATCGAATGCGACCTGCAATATGCTTCAGACGGCGTACCGGTCGTCTTCCATGACGACGACCTCAAGCGCCTGTGCAACATCGGCGGCGACGTGCGCGAGAAGACCAGCGGCGAGCTTGGCCTTCTTGCCATCGGCGGTACCGCCGACAAGGTGCCGACGCTGCAAAAATTGCTCGACCTTTGCGCCGGGCGCGTGCCGCTGGTTCTGGAACTGAAGGGTCGCGAAGGTGACGATGACGGCTTTGCGGCCAGCGTTCTCGAAACGCTGGAGGGATACAAAGGCAAGATCGCCCTGATGAGCTTCGATGTCTGGCTGCTCAAGGAGCTGAAGGAACTTGGGAGCCCTTACCCGGTCGGCCTCACCGCCGAAGGCAAGGAGCCTGAAAAATTCTTCGCCCATGACGATGCCATGCATGCCGGGCTGGATTTCATCTCTTATGCCTGGGATCATCTGCCCAATGCCTTCATTACGGCACAAAGGCAGCGTGGTATCCCGGTCATCACCTGGACGGTGCGCAACGAGGAGGCCATCCGGCAAACCTTCGCCAATGCCGACCAGATGACCTTCGAAGGCTTCGACCCACGGGAAAAACCGAACCTCACGGCATGAGCAGCGGGTACACGATCCGAATCGAAAATTCGTTCACGGCCATCGCGCCGGAAAGCTGGTCTCGGCTTTCCGGCGCATCAAAAAACTTAAATACGATATACAACCCCTTCATTTCCCATGCTTTTTTATCCTCTCTGGAGGAATCCGGCTCGGCGACGGCCAAGAGCGGCTGGATGGGACATCACCTGCTGATGGAAGACGGCGATGGCCGGCTGGTCGGGGCCATGCCGTGCTATCTCAAGAACCACAGCCAGGGCGAATATGTCTTCGACCATGGCTGGGCAGACGCTTTCGAGCGGGCCGGGGGACGTTATTATCCGAAGCTGCAATCCTCCGTCCCCTTCACGCCGGCGACCGGCCCGCGCCTTCTGGCGCTGGAGGACGACAAGGCAGATTTCGTGCGACACGCCCTCGCCCATGGCTTGACGGACGTGACGCGCGAGCTTGGCGTCTCCTCCGCCCATGTCACCTTCGTCGCCGAAAGCGATCTGCCCATCTTCGAGGCGGAATCATATCTGCACCGGGTCGATCAGCAATTTCACTTCATCAACGACGGCTACGCCAATCACGAAGCCTTCCTGGAAACCCTCTCCTCCCGTAAGCGCAAGGATTTACGTAAGGAGAGGCGTACCGCGCTGCAGGATGGCATCAGCATTGACTGGCTGACCGGGCGCGATCTCACCGAGGCGATCTGGGACCAGTTCTTCGCCTTCTATATGGATACCGGCAGCCGCAAATGGGGCCGGCCCTACCTTACCCGAAAATTCTACTCGCTGATCGGCGAGCGCATGGCAGATGACATCCTTCTGATCATGGCCAAACGCGAGGGGCGCTACATCGCCGGCGCAATCAATTTCATTGGCGGCGATACGCTTTACGGCCGGCATTGGGGCTGCGTCGAGGATCACCCTTTCCTGCATTTCGAGGTCTGCTACCATCAGGCTATCGATTTCGCACTGGAGAAGAAACTGGCCCGCGTTGAGGCCGGCGCGCAAGGCGAACACAAGCTGGCGCGCGGCTATCTGCCGGTCACCACCCATTCCATGCACCACATCGCCCATGCAGGCTTGCGCCGCGCCATTGAGGATTATCTCGAACGTGAGCGGCAGGATGTCGAGCAGATGGGCGAGATATTGAGCGAGCACAGCCCATTCCGTAAAGGCGAGCGCCAGGACTGATTTGCATATTCATTTCGAGGAGACATCATGACAGCTTACGATCCGAACAATATTTTCGCCAAGATTCTGAAGGGTGAGATACCGTCGACCCGCGTTTATGAGGACGAGCATACCATCGCCTTCATGGATGTGATGCCGCAGGCGCCCGGCCATGTGCTGGTCATCCCGCGCGATGGCTCGCGCAATATTCTCGATGCAGATCCGGCTGTGCTGCAGAACACCATCGTCGTCGTGCAGAAACTCGCCGTGGCGGTGAAGGAAGCCTTCGACGCCGATGGCGTTTATGTCGCGCAGTTCAATGAGCCGGCCGCGGGCCAGACCGTTTTCCACCTGCATTTCCACGTCATTCCCCGCCATGAGGGCGCTGCCCTTAAGCCGCATTCCGGGACGATGGAGAATTTCGATGTGCTGGCGGCCAATGCCGAGAAGATCAAGGCGGTTCTTTAAGTCGTCAGAACCAATAGACCGGCCAGCAGCAGAATTGCGGTGACAACGCCGACAGGAACGCGCTGGCCGGCCAGCAGGAAGGCGGCAAAGCCGCCCCCGGCCGCCGTTAGGCGAATCCATAACGGCGAAGCCGCAAGCGTACCGGTCGGGAAGACGATCAGCTTGGCCGTGACCGCCATGACCAGGGCCGTGGCAACCGCCCTCACCCAATGCAAGGCTTCAGAGTCTTCCTTGAGCCGGTTTCCGGCGATGACGCCGAGCCAACGCCACAGGTCGGTGGCGATCCATCCGGCGATGGCAATGAACAGATAAGGCTGCAGTTCGGCGATCACGATGCCGTCTCCTTCCCCTTGTCTGCGCGTTTTCTCAATGTGCGATCGATCAGATAGGCCAGTGTGCCGCCGCCGATGCCGGCATAGAGCACATCGAACTCAGGCTCGATGATCGCAAACAGCGGTCCGGCGACAATGCCGATGACGAAGGCGATGCGCACCACCGCATGGCGCGCCGTCGCCCAGATAGAGACGACGAAATAGACCGGCGTCAGAAAGAACAGCACACCCGCCACCAGCGGCGGAAATGCCGCGACCAATCCGTAACAGACTGCGACGATCACCGTGTTGACCAGCGTCAGGGTGATGCCAAAACCTGCAAAATAGGCGACGCGTCCATCGCGTGGCACGCTATGGACGGTGTTGTTGGTGAAGACCCAGGCGGTGATCGCAACGAAATGCGACAGAAACAACAGAAGCCAGACCGGCGTGCGCGAGGTGCGGATTTCCGGAACGATGGACGCGACCATCGGCATCATGCGCACCGACGAGAGCGTCACGGCGATGAAGCAGGCCGCGAGCCCGGCGCCTGAGGTCATCGAACCGATCAGAATCATCTTGGCCGGCAGCGCCCAAATGCTCAGCGTCATGAAAATCGCCTCGCCGCGGGAAATGCCCGATTCCAGCGCGAAGGCGCTGAAGCCGACGAAGGACGTCATGAGAATAAGCGCCGGCATAGAAAAGATGCCGCGCGCACCGGTCAGGAACCAGCCGAGATTTGAGGAGGAGATGCGATCGCTTGCCATGGTAGTCCATAAAAACCAAGCGCCGGGCTTTTGGCCCGGCACTCATTTCCGCAGAAGCGGTATAGCTCACTTTTTCTTCGGCACCTTGGGAACGGTGGAGCCCTTGCGACGGGTTTCCGCCGGCTTGTCCTCGCTGTCCGTATCCTCGGGAGATGCGGCGCTGACCACGTCTGCGGTGACCTCCTCCGGCTTCGGATCCTTCTTGCGTGGCTTCGGCTTTACTTCGACCACAGCTTCCGGCTCTTCGTGATGCGCCTCATGCTCGGCGACCTCGGCCTCCGGCTTCGGTTTCACCGGCTGCTCCTCGGGAATTGACTCGAGCACCAGACCGGTCTTGCCGTCCTCCGAAGGTCCGACCGTCACCTTGACGACGCCACCCTTCTTCAGTTTGCCGAACAGGATCTCATTGGCCAGCGGCTTCTTGATATGTTCCTGAATGACGCGCGACAGCGGGCGAGCGCCCATCTTCTCGTCATAGCCGCGTTCGGCAAGCCAGGCGATCGCATCCTCTGCCAGGTCGAAGGTCACATTGCGCTCGGAGAGCTGCGTCTCCAACTGCATGACGAACTTCTGCACCACCTGATGGATGACCTTGGTCGGCAGCGGCGCGAACGCGATGGTCGCGTCGAGACGGTTGCGGAACTCCGGCGTGAACAGCTTGTTCAGCGCCTCGGTATCCTCGCCCGTGCGCCTGGACGACCCGAAGCCGATGGCGGCCTTGGCCATTTCCGATGCGCCGGCATTGGTGGTCATGATCAGGATGACGTTGCGGAAATCGATCTTCTTGCCGTTGTGATCGGTCAGCGAGCCGTGATCCATCACCTGCAGCAGGATGTTGTAGATATCCGGATGCGCCTTCTCGATTTCGTCGAGCAGAACGACACTGTGCGGATGCTGGTCGACGCCGTCGGTCAACAGGCCGCCCTGATCGAAGCCGACATAGCCGGGAGGTGCGCCAAGCAGCCGCGAGACCGTGTGGCGTTCCATGTATTCCGACATGTCGAAACGCAGCAGCTCGACGCCGAGGGAGGCGGCCAGTTGCTTGGCGACTTCCGTCTTGCCGACGCCGGTCGGTCCGGAGAAGACATAGGAGCCGATCGGCTTGTTGGGCTCGCGCAGGCCGGCGCGCGCCAGCTTGATTGCGGTTGCAAGCGCTTCGATGGCGGCATCCTGGCCGTAGACGACCGAGCGCAGATCCTTCTCCAGATTGGCGAGAACGACCTCGTCATCCTTGGAAACGGTCTTCGGCGGAATGCGCGCCATCGTCGCGATGGTCGCCTCGATCTCGCGCTCGGTGATCAGCTTGCGGCGCTTGGAGGCCGGCAGCAGCATCTGCGCCGCACCGGTTTCGTCGATCACGTCGATCGCCTTGTCCGGCAACTTGCGGTCAGAGATGTAGCGGGCCGAAAGCTCGACGGCCGACTTGATCGCCTCGTTGGAATAGCGCAGCTTGTGATACTCCTCGAAATAGGGCTTCAGGCCCTTCATGATTTCGATGGCATCCTCGACCGTGGGCTCGTTGACGTCGATCTTCTGGAAACGACGCACCAGCGCCCGGTCCTTTTCGAAGAACTGGCGATATTCCTTGTAGGTGGTCGAGCCGATGCAACGGATCGCACCCGATGACAGCGCCGGCTTGAGAAGGTTGGACGCATCCATAGCGCCGCCAGAGGTCGCGCCCGCACCGATGACGGTGTGGATCTCGTCGATGAACAGCACGGCGCCCGGATAATCTTCCAACTCCTTGACGACCTGCTTCAGGCGCTCTTCGAAATCGCCACGATAACGGGTGCCGGCCAGCAGCGTGCCCATGTCGAGCGAAAAGATCGTCGCATCCTGCAGCGCTTCCGGAACCTTCTTCTCGACGATGCGCTTGGCGAGGCCTTCCGCAATCGCGGTCTTGCCGACGCCGGGATCGCCGACGTAGAGCGGATTGTTCTTCGAGCGACGGCACAGGACCTGGATGGTGCGATTGACTTCCGAATGGCGGCCGATCAGCGGATCGATCTTGCCGTTCTTGGCCTTCTCGTTGAGATTGACGCAATAGGCCTTGAGAGCCTCCTGCTGCTTCTTCGAACCACCCTCTTCCTGCTCGCCACGGCTCTGCTTGGCTTCCGACTCGCCTTCCTCGATACCGCGCGGCGGCCGGGGCTGGCTGGCGCCGGGGCGCTTGCCGATGCCATGAGAGATATAGTTCACGGCGTCGTATCGGGTCATTTCCTGCTCCTGCAGGAAATAGGCGGCATGGCTTTCACGCTCGGCGAAGATTGCGACGAGAACGTTTGCGCCGGTCACTTCCTCGCGACCGGACGACTGCACATGAATGACGGCGCGCTGGATGACGCGCTGGAAGCCGGACGTCGGCTTGGAATCCTCGTCGTAACCGGTGACGAGATTGGACAGTTCATTGTCTACGTATTCGGAGACGGTCTTGCGCAGCGCATCAAGATTGACATTGCACGCACCCATCACCGCAGCGGCATCCGCATCGTCGATCAGCGCCAGCAGCAAATGTTCGAGCGTGGCATATTCGTGATGCCGCTCGTTTGCGTAGGTCAGTGCCTGATGCAGCGCCTTTTCAAGACTAGGCGAAAATGTTGGCACGGTCAGATCCTCACTTTTTTTCCATAACACATTGCAGCGGATGCTGATGCTGTTTGGCGAAATCCATGACCTGGCTCACCTTCGTCTCAGCCACTTCATATGTAAACACACCACATTCACCCACCCCATGATTATGGACGTGCAACATGATGCGGGTCGCTGCTTCCAGATCCTTCTGGAAGAATCGCTCCAGGATATGAATGACGAATTCCATTGGCGTATAATCGTCATTCAGAAGCAAGACGCGGTATAGGCTGGGCTTTTTCGTTTTCGGTTTCGTACGCGTAATCACGGAGGTTCCGCGATTGGCGCCTCCGCCACCGTTTTCCGTATCGTCCTGCATCCGGATCGACCTAGCGATCATCTGTGTTCATTCCCAATCCAAGGCGCCGCACATTCGAGGGGCATCTGCAAACCAAACATCCGAACCCCTAATTTAGGTTTCGGATTGCCGATTTTAAGCCCCCTGTCGAACACTGCAACGGGTTTGTCTTCGCCCTCGCAGTAATTTTTCAATATGCCACCCCAAACCGGTGCAAGGCTGTCCTTCGCGCAACGCAAAAAGCCGGCCGCCGCATCTCGCGGCAGCCGGCTTTCCGGAATTTCAAAAGCTGATCTAAGGCTCGATCAGACAGCCGGCGTCAGCGCCGTGGACGGGCGAACCGCTGCAAACTCGTAAGGCTTGTAGACCGACTTGGCGAGATCAACATACATCTCGTTGATCTTGGTGGCTTCAGCGACGAAGGATTCATATGCCGACTTCACGTAGGTCGACTGCAGTTCGAAAGCCGTTTCAACGCTCTTCACGCCGGAAAGCGCTTCGGCATGGGATACGGCGTCCTGGAAAGACTTCTTGGTGTATTCAGCAGACTCGGCGGCAATCGCCTGGAAGCCCTTGGCGAGCTCGGAATAACCCTTCAGCATCGTATCAACCGTCTCCTTGCCCTTCTTGTTGGCGTCTTCGAAGTTGAACATCTGACCGTCCTTTTCCTATGGGGGTGAGTGGCGGCAGTATGGCGCTATCAAGATGCAAGTCAAGAAAAATTGTGCACTGCAAGAAACTCATAAATTGCATATTCGCAAAACAGCGGCAGCGTGGATCGCACGAGTTTTTTGGGCTCACAACCCGAAATCCGTCGCAAATCCTTCAAATTCGCAGATAATTCCATAAACTTTCATCAAAAAAACCATCGATTTAGCGATCATCAAGAAAAAACAAAGAATTCGGCGCCGCAACCAAATTCACGAGGATATTCAACCCATGCGGAAATCTACACCGCAACGCAAAAAGGCCGACGCTTGGTTTTGCGCCGGCCTTTTCATGGATTTTTCGATACTTTGGGAGTCGCTCAGAGGTCTTCGCTGAGGATCGCCATGGAGAAATTGTAGGACAGTTCGCCATCTTCGTCGTCACGGAAGATAACGCCCAGGAATTCATCGCCGATGTAAACTTCGGCGGAATCGTTCTTGCGCGGACGCGCCTTCACAACGATTGCAGGGTTGAGCGTCCGCTTGAAATAGGCATCAAGCTTCTTCAGTTCGTCTGGCTTCACGCTTCAGTCTCCATATGGTGTTCGGCGCCGGTTCTGCATGGGAAAGGCGAGGCTGTAAAGTCCCAAAACAAACAGCATAAAACTGTGCAGCGATTTTGCATCCGGCAGACAAAAGGATTGAGTGATCGGCGGGCACAATAGCCGCCCCGCCGTATCACGCGGATCGTTTTTCGGTCAGTCGATCGAGGCGATCATCTGGTCCATGATGCGCGAGGGCTCGGAACATCCGGCCTCCCCGACGATCTTGGCCGGCACGCCGGCAACCGTCTTCTTCGGCGGAACCGGCTTCAACACGACAGAGCCGGCGGCGATGCGAGAGCAATGGCCGATCTCGATATTGCCAAGGATTTTCGCGCCGGCGCCGATCAGGACGCCGTTCATGATCTTGGGATGGCGATCGGCGCCTTCCTTGCCGGTGCCGCCGAGCGTTACGCCATGCAGGATCGAAACATTATCGCCGATGACAGCCGTCTCGCCGACGACGAGACCGGTGGCGTGATCGAGGAATATGCCCTTGCCGATGCGCGCCGCCGGATTGATGTCGGTCTGGAAGACGCTGGAGGCGCGGCTTTGCAGATACAGCGCAAAATCGCGCCGGCCATGGCCAAGCAGCCAATGCGCCAGACGATGCGTCTGGATGGCGTGGAAGCCCTTGAAATAGAGCACGGGTTCAAGGAAACGCAGGCAGGCGGGATCGCGGTCATAAACGGCCTGAATGTCGACGCGCAGGATATTGCCCCATTCCGGCCAGTCGGACAGCATGTCCTGGAATGCCCGGCGCAACAGGCTTGCCTGAACCTCGCCGTTACCAAGGCGGTCACAGATTCGGTAAACGACGCAGTCTTCGAGCGTGCGATGGTTCAGAACGCTGGCATGGAAGAAAGCGGCCAGGATGGGATCCTCTTCAGCGGCAGCGCGCGCCTCATAGCGCAGGCTGTCCCAGATCGGATCCATAGGCTGGACCTGGTCGTTCTTGCGAACATCTGTGACTGCGACCATTTCGGTCTCCTCGTTTCCCGTCAGGGCGTCAGGGCATTTTCCGGTGAAATCGATATCACCTCGATGCACTAACTTTTTGTTTTTACGCAAATCCGGCGATCGGACCGCTGCGCAGGCGCGCCGGAATGGCTCTATTATATACGGCATTTCCCGCACAAGGCCAGATGCCACGCAAATTTGGCGTGGATCTGGCGGATGCGAGCATGAAAGACCTCAAGCTTCGCCCAGCGCGGCATAGAAGTCCAGCACCGCCTTCTTGAAGACGCGGTCGCCGACGGCCAGCATGTGATCGCGATTGGGAATGTCGATTGCCCTGGCATCGGGCATCAGCGCGGCCAACTCTTGTGCCGAGCCGGCGATGTCATCCCTGGTTCCCACGCCGATCAGGGTCGGCACGTCGATATGGCCGACCTCGTCTGCGGAAATCAGGTCTCGCGAGGTGCGAATACAGGCGGCAAGAGCCAGCCGGTCGCTCTTCGTCTGGTCCGCGAAGGCGCGGAACATGCGACCACGCTCGTGCGAAACATCGTCGATGGAAGGAGCAAGCAATGCGTCGGCAATCGGATCCCACTCGCCGACGCCATCGATCATGCCGATTCCGAGCCCGCCGAGCACCAGCGAGCGAACGCGGTGCGGATGGCGAAGCGTCAGGAAGGCAGAGAGACGTGCGCCCATCGAATAACCCATGACATGGGCATCCGGCAGGCCGAGATGATCGAGCAGCGCTGCCGCGTCATCGGCCATCAGCGGCGCATAATAGGCTTCCGGGTCATGTGGCTTGTCGCTGGCTCCGTGGCCGCGATTATCGATGGCGATCACCCGGAAACCGGCATCGCCCAATGTTTTCAGCCAGCCCGGATAGACCCAGTTGACGCTGGCGCTGGAGGCAAAACCATGGATCAAGAGCACCGGCGGCCCGGCGGGATCGCCTTCGTCGAAGAAGGACAGCTTGAGCCCGTCATGGACAAAACTCGAAAACGGCGGCGGGTCGATATTCATGGATCTCTCATTTCTTGCGCGGCGCGCGACCATACGGGATCGCCCCGCGGCGGTGAACCCCGCGCGCCTCACAATTCTGTGCTGCCGGCGACAAGATGCGGCTACACATTTGCCACGAAGGCGGATAAGGTCCGGCGCAAATCGAAAGACTTTGCATTGGAGACTGACCATGGCTGGCGGACACGCTATTCCCCATTTCCAGAATGACGGCGGCTACGGCGCGATCGAAGTGGGCGTGAAGGAATTCATGTGCACGGGCGCATCCATTCCCTTCGACCATCCACATATCTTCATCGACATGGGCGACGAGAACGAGAAGGTCTGCTCCTACTGCTCGACGCTCTATCGCTATAATCCTTCGCTGAAAGCGACCGACACGGTTCCCGCCGGTTGCACCTTCCAGTTCAAGGCCGCCTGACCCCACGTAAAACCATGGCTATCGAGCATGTCGCCATCATCGGCGCCGGTGTTGCGGGTCTGACCGCGGCGCTGGCTCTTGCGCATCGCGGCATCGCGTCGATCGTGATCGAACAGGCCGAACAGCTGATCGAGGTTGGCGCCGGTCTGCAGCTTTCGCCGAATGCCACGCGCATTCTCGACCGCCTCGGCCTGTTGCGCCGGCTGGAAAGCGTCTGGCTGGAGCCTGAATCGATCCGGCTCCGCTCCGGCACGCGCCTGTCCACCATCGCCGAGGTTCCGCTGGGCGCCTTTGCCCGCGAGAGATGGCAAGCGCCATACGGCGTCTTGCACCGCGCCACCTTGCAAAAAATCCTTCTCGATGCCGTTTCAGGGCAATCGCTTTGCCGTCTTGTCACCGGGCAGCGGATCGACTCGCCATCCATGGAAGCGCTTGAAGCGATCTGCGGCACGAAACCCGATGTCATCATCGGCGCCGATGGCGTCTGGTCGGTGGCGCGCCAGCGGATTGCCGGCGCGGAGCCTGCCCGCTTTTCCGGAAACGTCGCCTGGCGGATGCTGCTTTCCGAGCAGGACGCGCCTGACTTTATCGACCGCGACAAGGTCACGGCCTTTCTCGGCCCCTCCACGCATCTCGTCGCCTATCCGCTGAGGGATAGCGGTCAAATCAATCTCGTCGCCATCGCTCATGGCCGCGATCCCGGCAAGGGTTGGGATCACAGCGCTGGCGGGCGCACCGAATTGAAGCATGCGTTTCGGCGCTGGCATCCCCGCGTGAGAGAGATGATCGATGGCGTGGAAAAACCGCGCATGTGGCCGCTTTACGAAATGCCCGAAGGCGCTTGGAGCAACAGCCGCGATACGATCCTGATCGGCGATGCCGCGCATGCCGTCACACCGTTTGCGGCGCAAGGCGCTGCAATGGCGATCGAAGATGCCTATGAACTGGCGCTTGAGCTTGCGATGCAGGATCCGGCCGACGCGATCCGCGCATTTGCCACCAAGCGCAAGCCGCGGGTCAAGAAAATCCGCAAGCGCGGCGCGTTCAACCGCTTCGTCTACCATGTGCGCGGCCCGCTGGCGCTCGGCCGCAATCTGGTTCTGGCATTTCGCCCGTCCCATGCGGTGGCGGAAGACCTGGACTGGATTTACGAGTATCGGGCCGAATATCGGCCCGAGGAATGATCAGAGCGCTTCTTGCGATTTTCAAAAACCGCAAGAAGGCTCAGACCATAATTCAGCAATGGCTAGACGGCAGCCGCAGCGGCAAACGCCCGCTCCAGATCCGCCTTGAGATCGGCGACATCCTCGAGACCGATCTGCAGACGCAGCACCGGGCCTTCGGTGGGCGCCTTGCGGACGCGCCGGTCGCCAAGCCCGACATGCACCGCCAGGCTTTCGAAACCGCCCCAGGACCAGCCGAGACCGAAATAGGTCAGCGTATCGAGGAAGGCATGCGCCTTCGGCTTGTGCCTCTCCGGCGAGCCACCGTCCAGCACGAACGAGAAGATGCCGCTGGCGCCCTTGAAATCGCGCTTCCAGATATCGTGGCCCGGGAAGCTCGGCAGCGCCGGATGCAGGACGGCGGCGACGTCATCGCGGCTTTCCAGCCATTTCGCCAATTCCAACGCGCTTTGCTGATGCCGCTCGAGGCGAATGCCCATGGTGCGCAATCCGCGCAGGATCTGGTAGGAATCATCCGGCGAAGCGCAGGTGCCAAGCGTGATTTGCGTTTCATGCAGCCGCTCCCAATGGGCGGCATTGGCCGAGACCGTCCCGAACAGCACATCCGAATGCCCGGACGGATATTTCGTCGCAGCATGAATGGAAATATCGACGCCGAAATCGAGCGGCTTGAAATAGAGCGGCGTCGCCCAGGTATTGTCCATGGTAACGACAGCGCCGTGTTTATGGGCGACGGCCGAGATTGCGGCGATATCCTGCATCTCGAACGTATTCGAGCCGGGCGCTTCCGTATGAACGAGCCGCGTATTCGGTCGCATCAGGGCCTCGATGCCGGCGCCGATTTCCGGATCATAATATTCGACCGTCACACCAAGACGCGTCAGCATCGTGTCGCAGAAATGGCGTGTGGGGAAATAGACCGAATCGACGATCAGCGCATGATCGCCCGCCGACAGGAAACCGAGGAAAGGAATGGTAACTGCCGCCAGACCCGAGGGCACGAGGATCGTTCCAGCCGAACCCTCGAGTTCGTCGATCGCTTCGCAGAGCGCATCGGTCGTTGGCGTTCCGCGTGTACCGTAAGTGTATTTCTGCGCTCGGTTCTCCATGGCCCGTGCATTGGGAAAACGCACGGTGGAGGCATGAACCACGGGCGGGTTTACGAAACCATGGAAATCGCGGGGATTGGGGCCGATATGGGACAGGCGCGTATTGATTCCCGCGTCCTGCTTTGCGCTGTCATTCTCGTTCATCAGGAAAATCTGCTTGTTGGTGTGGGCTTTGCGCCGCCATCTTGGCGTCCTCGCCCCTACCCGGTCAACCCCTGCGAATCCAGCCGCTTTTACGCGATCTGGCGCTTGCATGATCGAAAGGCGCGAGATCTAGGCAGGCAATTGCCCGAAGAAAAGGCAGCCGATCCCCAAAGTTCGACGTTTCCGTTAAAAATGTCTTTTCAAAGGTCAATTTACGTCGCCGCCCTTGACCCTGCACGCGTTTGCGACTGTGATAGCAATCCTCGCAACCGGGAGGTCAGCGAGGTCGCGCAGGCTCGGCCCATGGCGCAGGGCCGCGCGCAGTCAAAATAACAACAGAAAAAGGTTGGGAAAATGAAGAAGAAGCTTCTGTCGGCGATGATCGGCGCAGCCATTCTGGGCGTTGGCGCCCCGGCTGCTTTTGCAGGCAAACTCGACGACGTCAAGGCCAAGGGATTTATCCAGTGCGGCGTCAACGGCGCGGGCCTGCTCGGTTTCGCCTCTCAGGATAGCAGCGGCAACTGGTCCGGCATCGATATCGATTACTGCAAGGCGATCGCCGCCGCCGTCTTTGGCGATACCAGCAAGGTGAAGTATACGCCCCTCTCCGCCAAGGACCGTTTCCCGGCGCTGCAGTCCGGCGAAGTCGATATCCTGTCGCGCAACACGACCTGGACCATCAGCCGCGATACGCAGCTTGGCTTCAACTTCCGTACCGTCAACTATTATGACGGCCAAGGCTTCATGGCCCGCAAGGAGCTCGGCGTGAAGTCGGCGCTGGAATTGTCCGGCGCCACCGTCTGCGTGCAGAGCGGCACCACCACCGAACTCAATCTGGCCGACTACTTCAAGGCCAACAAGATGGAATACAAGCTGACCGTCTTCGAAAAGCAGGACGAAGTCGACCATGCCTATGACGCCGGCAAGTGCGACGTCTACACCACCGACCAGTCGGGCCTCTATGCCATCCGTCTGACGCTGTCGAAGCCGGACGATCACATCATCCTGCCGGAAATCATCTCCAAGGAGCCGCTCGGCCCGGCCGTTCGCCAGGGTGACGACCAGTGGTTCGATATCGTCAGCTGGACGCATTACGCCATGGTTGCCGCCGAAGAGTTCGGCATCACCCAGGCCAATGTCGATGAAATGAAGTCTTCCGAAAACCCGGATATCAAGCGCTTCCTCGGCACCGAAGAAGGCTCGACCATCGGCAAGGATCTCGGCCTCGACAACACGTGGGCCTATAATATCGTCAAGCAGGTCGGCAATTACGGCGAATCCTTCGACCGCAACGTCGGCGAAGGCAGCAAGCTGAAGATCGCCCGCGGCCTCAATGCGCTGTGGACGAAGGGCGGCCTGCAATACGCTCCGCCGATCCGCTGATTCCCTCACTATTCGGGAGGCGGTTCGCCGCCTCCCGTCGCTGACAAAAAGAAAAGGCCCGAAACACGGGCGCAGCAGGGGAAAATATATGGCCATGATGCAGGATAAGCTCGCGGATTCGCGGGCGCCGGCGGTATCGCCTCTATACGATCCGAAAATTCGCGGATTGTTCTACCAGATCGTGACAGTTCTTGCCCTGGTGGGCATCATCTATGTCATCGTCTCCAATACGGCCGACAATCTGCGTCGCGCCAACATTTCGTCCGGCTTCGGTTTCCTCAACGGTCGCGCCGGTTTCGACCTCGGGCAATCGCTCATCGAGTACTCCAGCGACTATTCCTATCTTCGAGCGTTGGAAGTCGGCTTTCTCAATACCCTTCTCGTTGCCGTCGTCGGCATTGCGCTCGCAACCGTCGTCGGCCTGCTGATCGGTATCGGGCGTCTGTCGTCCAACTGGCTGATCGCAAGGCTTTGTACGGTTTATGTGGAGCTATTCCGCAATATTCCGCCGCTGCTGGTCATCTTCTTCTGGTATGTGACCGTCATCAACATCCTGCCGCAGGTGCGCGCTTCGATCGCGCTGCCGCTCGATATCTTCATCAACAATCGCGGGGTCTACTTCCCGAAACCGATCTTCGGCGAAGGCTTCGGCTTCGTCACCATCGCCTTCCTTCTCGGCGTCGTCCTGTCGATCATGCATGCTCGTTGGGTCAGCATGCGCCAGATGGCGACCGGCAAACGCGCGCCCGTGCTTCCGGTCGTGCTGGCCTTGGTCGTCGGCCTTCCCCTGATCGTCTTTTTCATTCAGGGCATGCCCCTGACGTTCGACGTGCCGACCGCCGGAAAGTTCAATCTGACGGGCGGTAGCAATATCGGTCCGGAATTCGTTTCGCTCCTGCTGGCGCTGTCTTTCTATACGGCGGCTTTCATTGCCGAAATCGTGCGCGCCGGTATTCGCGGCGTGGCGAAGGGCCAGTCGGAAGCCGCCAACGCGCTTGGCGTGCGGCCGGGTCTCGCCATGCGGCTGATCGTCATTCCGCAGGCGATGCGCATCATCATTCCACCCCTGACCAGCCAGTATCTGAACCTCATCAAGAACTCGTCGCTCGCCGTCGCCATCGGTTATGCCGATTTGGTCGCCGTCGGCGGCACCATCCTGAACCAGACCGGCCACTCGATCGAGATCGTCGCCATCTGGATGGTGTTCTATGTATCGGTGAGCCTGCTCACATCGCTGTTCATGAACTGGTTCAACGCCAAAATGGCCCTGGTGGAGCGCTGATCCATGGCAATGGTTACACCTTATATCCGCAAGGAAATGCTCGGCGCCGAACAGGCGCCTCGTCAGGAGACCGGCGTCATCGGCTGGCTGCGGCGCAATCTGTTCGGCTCGATCTTCGATTCGATCCTGACGATCCTGGGCATTCTCTTTCTGCTCGCGCTCATTCCGCCGATCATCGAGTGGCTGTTCGTCAATGCCACCTGGAGCGGCGCGGACCGTTCCGTCTGCGCCACCGTTGCTCAGGGCGGCACGCAGCCGGACGGTTGGAGCGGCGCCTGCTGGGCCTATGTCGGCGATTATTTCCAGCAGTTCATGTATGGCACCTATCCGATGGACCAGCGCTGGCGGCCGTTGCTGGTGGCCGTGCTGTTCGTTGCGCTGCTGACGCCGATGTTGATCCCGAAGGTACCGTACAAGGGCTGGAACGCGCTGGCGCTGTTCGTCATCTTCCCGATCGTCGCCGCGATCCTGTTGCTTGGCGGGGTCTTCGGTCTTCGCTTCGTCGAGACAGCCATGTGGGGCGGGCTGATGGTGACGCTCATCATCTCCTTTGTCGGCATTGCCGTGTCGCTCCCCTTCGGCATCCTGCTGGCGCTCGGGCGGCGTTCGAAGATGCCGGTGATCAAGATGCTGTGTGTCGCCTTCATCGAACTGATCCGCGGCGTGCCGCTGATCACCGTTCTGTTCATGGCAAGCGTCATGCTGCCCTTGTTCCTGCCGGCGGGCTGGACCATCGACAAGCTGCTGCGCGCACTGGTCGGCGTCTCGATCTTCGCGTCGGCCTATATGGCGGAAGTCATTCGCGGCGGTTTGCAGGCGGTGCCGAAAGGGCAATACGAGGGCGCGGATTCGCTCGGCCTCAGCTATTGGCAGAAGATGCGCCTCGTCGTCATGCCGCAGGCGATCAAGCTGGTCATACCCGGCATCGTCAACACGTTCATCGGCATGTTCAAGGACACGTCGCTGGTTTCAATTATTTCGATGTACGACCTGCTCGGCATCGTCAAGAAAAGTTTCAGCGATCCCACCTGGGTATCGCCGGTCACCTCCTTGACGGGGCTTATCTTCGCCGGCACTGTCTTCTGGCTTTTCTGCTTCGGCATGTCCAGATATTCCGGCTTCATGGAACGGCATCTGGATACCGGACACAAACGATAGGGAGGGGCTCAACAATGGCTGAAGCCGAACTGAAAAAAATGACCGTGTCGGCGACCGACGTGGCCGTCGAGATCGCCAACATGAACAAGTGGTACGGCGATTTCCACGTCCTGCGAGACATCGACCTCAAGGTCATGAAAGGCGAGCGAATCGTCATCGCCGGCCCATCGGGCTCGGGAAAATCGACGATGATCCGCTGCATCAACCGTCTGGAAGAGCATCAGTCGGGCAAGATCGTCGTCGATGGCATCGAACTGACCAACGACCTCAAGAAGATCGATGAAGTGCGCCGCGAAGTCGGCATGGTGTTCCAGCACTTCAACCTCTTCCCCCATCTGACCATCCTGGAAAACTGCACGCTTGCGCCCATCTGGGTGCGCAAGATGCCGAAGAAGGATGCCGAGGAAGTGGCCATGCACTACCTCAAGCGCGTCAAGATCCCCGAGCAGGCCCACAAATATCCGGGCCAGCTTTCCGGCGGCCAGCAGCAGCGCGTGGCGATCGCCCGCTCGCTGTGCATGAAGCCGAAGATCATGCTGTTCGATGAGCCGACTTCGGCGCTCGACCCGGAAATGGTCAAGGAAGTGCTCGACACCATGGTATCGCTGGCCGAAGAAGGCATGACCATGCTGTGCGTCACCCACGAAATGGGTTTTGCCCGCCAGGTCGCCAACCGCGTTATCTTCATGGACCAGGGCCAGATCGTCGAGCAGAATTCGCCGGCCGAATTCTTCGACAATCCGCAACATGAACGGACCAAGCTGTTCCTCAGCCAGATCCTGCATTGATATCCTTACCGTCGGCGAAGCGATCCGCCTCGCCGACGGCTCCCACCAATGATAACGGGACAACTTTCTTCAATCCCGATTTTGCAGTTGCGATCCCCTGCGGAAGCGTGTATCCCGCGCAACAGGTTACGGAGTGTAGCGCAGTCTGGTAGCGCATCTGGTTTGGGACCAGAGGGTCGGGAGTTCGAATCTCTCCACTCCGACCATTTTCTTCATCGGTGCTCTTCCTTATCATCCAGAACGACTGGATCGGCGGCAGGTTTTTGCTGACCGGATCCTGTTAGTTTTTTGGCGCATCGGCGAATTCGCATTGATAAGACGCCTTGAGATGGCTATTGAATTTGGGGACTCGCAAGGCTTCGGGAAATCCGGGCTTCGGGTTGACGTCATTCGACCGCAGACCATTGTCGACCAACGGAGCCAAGACTGAGATGTCCGCAAGGATCTATCGCCCTGCCAAAACCGCGATGCAATCCGGGAAGGCCAAGACGCACCTCTGGGTGCTGGAATTCGATCAGGAGCAGCCGCGCAAGATCGATCCGATCATGGGTTACACATCTTCGGGCGATATGAAGCAGCAGTTGAAGCTGTCTTTCGAGTCTCAGGAAGCGGCCGAGGCCTATGCCCAGCGCAACGATATCGAATATCGCGTCATCCTGCCCAAGGAAGCGACCCGCAAGGCTGTATCCTATTCCGACAATTTCCGCTTCAGCCGCACACAGCCCTGGACGCACTGAAACACGAGATGCACTGCGGATGGGCACCATCCGCAGTTTGATCTTCGATTGACGTCGATGATCGCGACGGCCCCTTAGCTCAGCTGGATAGAGCACCTGCCTTCTAAGCAGGTTGTCGCAGGT
>CAMFHE010000077.1 GCA_945952045.1 uncultured Rhizobium sp. | reverse complement strand
CGTGGCGATCAACAAGGACGAGGAAGCCCCGATCTTCCAGGTCGCCGACTACGGCTTCGTCGCAGACCTCTTCGAAGCCCTGCCGGAACTGCAGAAGGCGCTTTGAGCGCCTTTCAATCCAATGTAAAAAAAGAGAAGGCGGCCATAGCCGCCTTCCGATCGTTCAGTCACAACAAGCTTCAGGAGCCCAGAAGTTCGTCGTTGTGCTCGCCGAGTCCGGGCAAATCGAAGCGCAAATGGCCGGGTTCGTTGCGGTACTTGATCGGTGTGCCGATATGCAGATTACCGGCCTCGTCCCGGACCAGCATCTCGCGTGCGGCGACCTGCGGCTGGTGGAAAGCCTCGTGAAGGTCCAGCACCGGCGCAAAGCAGACGTCCTTGTCGAGAAACCATTCCTCCCACGCGCGTCGGTCGCGACTGCGAAAAGTCTGCGCCAGGAAAGCCTTGACCGGCGCTTGTGCAGGGCCGGGCCCGCCGCAGGCTATCGGGATCAGGTCGGGGCGGTCGAGTGCGTTCAGCAGGTTCTCGACGAATTTGTGCTCGACGCCGCCGAGGACGACATGGCCGCCGTCCCCGGTTTCATAGATCGAGAAGAAGGCATAGCCGCCGAAGGAACGCTCTTCCTTCACCCGTGGCGCGCGATCCTCGGCAAAGACAGGGCCGGTGACGTTCGGCACCCAGGCCATGGTCGCATCCTGCATCGAGACGTCGATATAATCTCCCTCCCCGGTCTTCTCCCGGCGCAACAGCGCCATCAGCACACCGGCAAGCGCTGTGAAGGAGCCTGCCATATCGGCAACCGGAATATGCGGATTGGCGGGCTCGCCGTCATTGCCGAGATTGAGGCTGACAACGCCGGAGAGCGCTTCGATGGCAAGGTCGTGCGCCGGTTTACGCGAGAGCGGGCCAGTCTGACCAAAGGCCGAAATAGACGCATAGACGATGCGGGGATTGACGACGCGTACAGCTTCATAGCCAACGCCGAACCGATCGACCACGCCCGGCCGGAACGCCTCGATCACGACATCGGCCTCCCGCGCCAGCGCCAGAAACGCTGCGACATCGGCAGGATCCTTGAGATTGAGAACAACGCTCTTCTTGCCGCGATGGGTGTTGCGAAACCAGACGCTCTCGCCATTGGCGCGGTAGCCGACATTGCGCACGGGTTCACCGCTTGGCGGTTCGATCTTGATCACGTCGGCACCGTGATCGGCCATGATCTGCGTCAGCATCGGTCCCGGCAGAAACAACGACAGGTCGAGGACCCGGTATCCTTCAAGCTTCATAGACTCGTCTCGTTTCAGATCACATGCTTGTCGCGAAAGGCGGCAATTTCGTCGGCCGAATATCCACATTCACCGAGCAGTGCTTCCGTATCCGCTCCGAGCGACGGTCCGGGCCTGGCTTCGGCGCGCTTGCCGTCAAGGCGGATCGGGCTGGACAGGACGCGCAAATCCGCACGCTCTGGATGGTTTATCGACTGAATGCCGCCATGTTCGGCGAAATAGGGGTTATCAAGCGCCTGTGGCATGGTGAGAACCGGAGCGACCGGCACCTTTCCAGAAAGCACCGCCATCCATTCCGCCGTCGTGTTCCGGCGAAGCACATCGTCGAGCAAGCGTGACAGGGCCTCGCGATTTGCGTGGCGATCGGCTGGTTTGGCGAAACGCGGATCCTCAGGCAGGCCATCGAGGCCAAGCGCGCGACAGAGCGCCAGCCAGAATTTCGGCAGGATGCACATGATGAAGATGTGCCCGTCCGCCGTTGGAAACATCTCGCAGGGCACCACCGAGGGATGGCCCGAACGCGGCCTGCGACCGATTTCGTCACCCTCGTTCATATACCAGACTGCCGGATAGGTCAGTTGATGCATAGCCACGTCGTAAAGCGTGACATCGACATCCGTGCCCCGGCCAGTGCGCGCAGCGCCGAAAAGCGCCGCGACCAATGCAAATGCGGTGGTCATGCCGGTCATGAAGTCGACGATCGACAGACCCATGCGCGTCGGCGGTCCGTCCGGTTCGCCGGTCACGCTGAGGAAACCGGCTTCGGCCTGCATCAGATAGTCATAGGCGGGCCAGTTCGCCCGCGCGCCTTTCCGTCCGAAGCCGGACAGGTGCGCGCAGACGATGGAAGGCTTGATTCCAGACAGCGCTTCATAGGTAAGCCCAAGCTTGTCAGGCTGGTCGCCACGCAGATTGTTCAGCACGGCATCCGCGCTGGCGACAAGACGCTCGAAGATCGCGCGTCCTTCGGGGCTGCGAATATCGAGCGTCATCGACTTCTTGCCGAGATTGAACGTCTGGAAGAAATGGCTGTCGTTGGCGCCAAGGAAATGCGGGCCTGAATGCCGGGAGCTATCACCGCCCGGGCCTCCGTCAATCGACGGCTGCTCGATCTTGATGATCTCGGCGCCGAGATCGCTCAGATGCAGCGAGGCGTAAGGCCCCGCCCCGTATTGCTCGAAGGAGATGATGCGCACGCCATTAAGAGGCGGTGCGTCGATCCCGATCATACGGGGCTCCTTTCGATGAGCTGCTTGGCGATGATGATCCGCTGGATCTCATTGGTGCCCTCGCCGATGCACATCAGCGGCGAGTCGCGATAATAGCGCTCGATATGGAATTCCTTGGAATAGCCGTAGCCGCCATGGATACGCATTGCCTCGAGCGAATTGGAAACGGCGGCTTCCGAGGCAAAATATTTCGCCATGCCGGCTTCCATGTCGCAACGCTCGCCCGTGTCGTAAGCGCGGGCGGCGTCGTAGGTCAGCAGCCGCGCAGCCTGCAACCGGGTGGCCATTTCGCCGAGCTTCAACTGGATTGCCTGATGCTCGCCGATCGGCTTGCCGAAGGTCTTGCGCATCTGGGCATATTTGACGCTATCCTGCAATGCCGCCTGGGCAAGACCGCAGCCACGGGCAGCGACGTTGATGCGTCCCAGTTCCAGACCGCCGAGCGCCGCCTGCAAGCCATGGCCTTCTTCAAGGCCGATCAGCCTGTCGGCCGGAATGCGATAGTTGTCGAAGATCAGTTCGGCGCTGTCGATGGACTTGTAACCGAGCTTTTCCAGCTTGCGGGACACGGTGAAGCCCTCGCCCTTCTCGGCGATGAACATCGACATGCCCTTGTGGCGCGGATTGGCGTCGATATCGGTCTTTACCAGCAGCGCAAAACAGGTGCCTTCGATACCGTTGGTGATCCAGGTCTTCGTGCCGTTGACGATGTAATGATCGCCGTTCTTGACCGCACGCGTCCGGATGCTCTGCAGGTCGGTGCCGGCGTCGGGCTCGGTCAGGGCGAGACCGCCGCGAATTTCGCCGGTCGCAAAGCGCGGCAGAAAGGTCTGGCGCTGCTCCTCGGTGCCGCTGCGCGCCACGCAGGCCGCCATGATCAGGTGGCTGTTGATGATGCCCGAAAGCGCCATCCAGGTGGTCGAGATGCGCTCGATCACACGGGCATAGGTCGTGGCCGACAGACCAAGCCCGCCATATTCGGCTGGAATAGTGGCGCCGAACAGGCCAAGCTCTTTCATCTGCTCGACGATTTCATGCGGATATTCGTCGGCATGGTCGAATTTCAACACATGCGGCTGGACGTCGCGTTCGAGCCATTTTTCGATGCTGTCGAGAATGAGCGCATCATCGTCGGAAAGCTTGAAGGCGGAGGAATGGTTCAGCATTGGCTTCGTCTCCCTGAGACATAGTGGATGCGCGACCGGCGCGGCAGCAACCGGAAGGGGTGGGGTCAGTATTTCGCCTTCACCTCGACGTCGAAGCCCTGCTTGGCGATCAGCATCGTGCGCTGGAAATCGCAGACGACCTTGCCGTCCTGATTGAAGCCCGTCGTCTTGACGGTGACGATGCCTGCATTCGGGCGCGACGCGCTTTCGCGCTTGCCGAGCACTTCCGATTCCGCCGTCAACGTATCGCCGGCAAACAGCGGATGAGTCATGCGGATATCGGTCCAGCCGAGATTGGCGATCGCCTTCTGGCTGATATCGGTGACGCTCATGCCGACCATGACGGCGACCGTCAGCGGCGAGCAGATAATGCAGCGGCCAAATTCGCTATGCTTGGCGTATTCGGCATCGAAATGCATCGGATGGGTGTTCATCGTCAGCAGCGTGAACCAGGTATTGTCCGTTTCCGTCAGCGTTCGGCCGGGACGATGTTCGTATATATCGCCGATATTGAAGTCTTCGTAGTAACGGCCGAAGGTCTCGCGGTAGCGGTTCGGGCCGACTTCCTTGATGGTCGCAACCATTCTTTTTGCTCTCTTCCGGGGTGTTTGCGTTATGGGCTGGAACTGCGGATGAGATCCCGCATGTTCAAAATGCGTTGCTGGGCGAGAACCACAGGGCGTTCGACCAGCTTGCCATCGACGACGGCGAGACCGTTGGGGCTGGCGCGATAGGCGGCGACCACAGCTTCGGCCCGCGCAATTTCCGCTTCCGTCGGCGCGAATGCCGCATTGACGGTGGCGATATTGGCGGGATGCAGCACGGCCTTGCCGGAGAACCCGAGCGAGCGGGCGACGTCTGCCTCCTGACGCACCTTTTCGTCGTCGCGAAAGGCGATGCAGGGCACGTCGAAACAGTCGATCATGGCGGCGCGGGCGGCGGCGACCACGCGGCTGCGCGCATAGAGCAGCGGCTCGTGGGCGATCTCGACGCCAAGTTCCGCCGCAAGATCGGCGCCGCCGAACATGGCGAAGACGATACGCGGCGAAGCGGCGAGGATCGAGGCAGCCTTGTCGATGCCCTCGATGCTTTCGAGCAACACGGCAAGGCGCAGGTCGAGGCCCGCTTCGTCAAGGATTTCGCCGACCCAGCGCACCTCTTCCGGCGACGAAACCTTCGGGAGGAAGATCACGCCGCTTTCAGGACGGGCTTCGACGATCGCAAGCAGATCGCGCATGCCCTCTATCGAGCGCGGCGAATTGATGCGCACCACCCGCTCCGGCCCGAGAGAGCCAACGAGAAACGGCACGGCGATGGCGCGCGCCTCCGCTTTTGCCTGCGGCGGAACGGCGTCTTCAAGATCGAGGCAGACGACATCGGCGCGGGCGGCAAGGGCCTTTGCGTGGATGTCGGGCCGGTTTCCCGGCGAAAAAAGTAGACTACGGCGGACACGCATCGTCATGCCCCCGCAGCCAGCGTCAGCGACGGGATGCGCGCCACATCGTCGATCGTTTCGAGGCAGGCGATCAGATCGACCAAAGCTGCCGCGCGGTCATCACCGATCGGACGGCTGCCATAATTCATGCAACGCATGAACTTGCCGACATTTTCCTCCGTCGTCAGCGGCACGGTCGGATGGCCGTAGACCTGTTCGAGCGTGATCGAATGGCTTGCGCCGTTCTTGAGCGTCACCGAAATCGTCTGCGGCGTCAGCGCGTTGAGATCGGGATTGTCGTCCTGTTCGACGGTGACCCTTGCCGCGAAGTCATGGACCTTAGGATCGTCGAGGGCGGCGCGGCCGCGGAAATCCGGGACGTCAACATGTCCGCGAGACAGATAGACGCCGGCGACGAAGGACAGGCAGAGTTTGGCGTAATTTGCCTCGGGATGCGGCACGTCAGGGCGGCCGACAAGACGCGACACGAGCGGCGGCACCCGGCAATGGATCGCTCCGATGTCTTCCGCCGTAAAATCGAACTGCTTCATCAAGCGACCCAGCGCATCGATCACGCCATGCGTCAGGCGGCCGCTGGGATAGGGCTTGTGCGCCATTTCAAGGATCTGCCAGTCCTTGCCGAGACGATCCAGAAAAGGTTTGATTTCGTAATTGTCCTGCTCGAACAGGACGAGATAACCGTATTGACCGGTGAAGACGTCATAAGGCGCCCGGAAGCCGGCTTTGGTCAGATCGACGGAAACGATGGCCGCACGAGAATTGAGGCCGACCTGGAGGCCGAGCATCGGCGTTCCCTCGACATGGGCCTGAAGCGTGCCGGCGGCCTGGGAATATTGCGCGCCGAGCACATTTTTCACCTGCGTCTCGTCAAAACCGGAAAGCTTGGCGATTGCGGCGGCGGCGCCAAAGCCGCCTGCCGTTGCCGGCCGGAAGAAGCGCAGCGGCGCATCCGTCACCACGCCCAGCATGCAGGACACATCGACACCGAGCACCAGCGCCGTGATGAGATCGCGCCCGCTATAATGCCTGCCCTCCGCCGCTTCGCGTTCGAGCCAGGCGAAAACCGCCGACAGGATCGTCGCCATGGGATGCAGCACCGCGCCTTCATGCACACAGTCGAATTCCAGGCAGTGAATCTGATAGGCATTGACGATTGCAGCCGACTGCGCGGCCATCTTTTCGCCCGTTAGCCACACCGTGGCTTCCGGCTTGTCACCCCAGGAGCGGGCGACCGTTTTCAACTCCTCGATCTGCGCGCCCGACGTGCCGGCGATACCGACGCCGATCGTGTCGAGCAGAAAGGTCTTCACCTTTTCGACCGCCTCGGCGGGCAGGTCCTCGTAGCGCGTCGAGACGACATGGCGGGCAACGCGATCTGCGGAATTTTCGGCCTTCATGATCACTCTCCCGCTGGCGCAGCAACCTGCGACGCAAAATGACGGGCAATATCGAGACGGCTGGCGCACCAGACGCCGGCATGGCTGTTGACGTGCTGGATGAAGCGTTCGAGCACGCCAATGCGCCCCGGACGACCGATGATGCGCAGATGCAGACCGAGCGACATCATGCGCGGCGCGGACCCACCCTCCTCATAAAGCTGATCGAAAGTGGCGATCGCATAATCCAGCCAATGTTCAGGCGTGTAGGCGGGCGCGGTCCAGAACTTCATGTCGTTGGTATCGAGCGCATAGGGAACGATCACCATCGGCTTCGGCCCATCTTGCGTGTCGACAACCGTCCAGCGCGGCGCATCGTCGGACAGGTCGTCCATCAGATAGAAAAAGCCCTCTTCGGCGAGGAGCCGGCGAGTATTGTCCGTATGAAGATAACGCGACAGCCATCCCAGCGGCCGCTCGCCGGTCGTCTCAGCAATGCTGGTGACGGCCTTGCGAATGAATTCGCGCTCGCGATCCTCCTTGAAGGAGAATTGATGGACCCAGCGCCAGCCGTGGCTGCAGGTCTCATGGCCGCCCTTGACGATCAATTCCGCCAGATGCGGTGCATTTTCCAACGACATTGCCGCTGCCGTGACGGTCGTCTTGATCCCGTATTTCTCGAACAGCTTGAAAATGCGCGGGCCGCCGGCGCGGATGCCATAGTCGTAATTGCTTTCGTTGACGTAATTGCGGATCGGGATTTTCAGGGAGACACCGAGTTCGTCGACGGGTTCCGGCCCCTTGTCGCCACGGGCGACGGACATCTCCGATCCCTCTTCGATATTGATGACAAAGGACATGGCGAGCCGTGCCTTGCCCGGCCAGGAGAAAGCTGCATTCATCAATGATACTCCTCGCCGCCCGAAACGTTTATCGCTTCGGCGGTGACATAAGCGGCGGCATCGGAACACAGGAAGGCGGCGACGGCTGCGGTATCCTCGGGTGTTCCCGTCCGGCCGAGCGGGATGCGGCGGCGCATCTCGTCGAGATAATCCTCGATCGTCTGGCCTCGCGCCTGCGACATGAATTCGTTCTGCCAGGCGCCGAGACCGGTCGTGACATGGTTCGGGCAGATGGCGTTGACCGTGATCCCGTGCGGCGCAAGCTCAAGCGCCGCTGCCCTTGTAAGGCCGAGGATGCCATGCTTGGACGCGGTATAGGCCGTCGCGAAAGCAAAGCCCGACTTGGCCGCCTGTGATGCAATATTGATGATCCGGCCGCCGGATTTTTCGCGGATCATCAGCTTCGCGGCGTGCTTGATCAGCAAGACCGGCGCGCGAAGATTGACGCCGAGGACGGCGTCGAGATGTTCCGCCGACATGTCGGTGATCGCGCCCATCAGATAGCCGATACCGGCATTGTTGACGAGAATATCGAGCCGGCCGTATCTACCGTCGATCTCGCCGACGATGCGCTCGATCTCGGCTTCATCCATGAGGTCGCCGGTCACCGTCGAGACGGTCGCGCCGCCATCACGCATTTCGCTAGCCACGGCTTCGAGATCGGATGCCGAACCGACGCCATGCGCCGGCGCCACATCGCCACCCACCGCACCGCGATCGTGCAACACGACTGTCGCACCTGCGGCTGCGAGCCGCGCGGCAATCGCCTGACCGAGACCTTTCTGCCTGCCGGCGCCGGTGACCAACGCTACCTTGCCGCCGAGATCGAGGGCCGCCTGCATCAGGCGAGATCCTGCGTGGTCAGGAAGGTCGGATTGTCGGCGAAGGTCTGGAATTCCGCGGAAATGCGCTTCATCGTCTCCGTCGCGACATCCTGACCGAACTGGTCCATGTCGGCGACGTCAATGACCTCGATATATTGATATGGCGACTTCGCATCGGAGCCGAGGACGCCCGTGACCTGATGCACGGAAAACGAAGCGATCGATGCCAAGCCATTGACGACGGGGATATCGGTCGCCTTGGCCCAAGCCTGATAGGCGGCCTCATCCACTCCCTCCCGCAGGTTGAACAGAACCACAATGCGCATCGTCGCCTCCGATTTTTTTACTTCGACCAGGCCATTTGGTCGGCCATATTTGTCCGGACAAATTCGCGGGACATATCGAAAGTGTCAATCCCTCTTTTTATTTTTTTTCGGCAAGTGCCTCTTGACATGGGCTCTTACCTACGCTCGATTTGTCTGGACAAATTTCGACAGGATTGCAGAGAGCTCGGTTCGGGGCGGCCCTTTCGGAAGATGCGACCAGGCCGGCTCACCTCGACAGGCGGGCGACGCCAGAACGCAAAACATGGGATCGGCCAAGGCGCCGCGTGAATAATCTGACCGTTTCGCTGCGCGGATCGCCGCTCCGAAACGGATAATCGAAGGCGGAAGCATGCTTCTTCGCTACATTTCCAAGCGGCTGCTGATCGGCCTGCTCCAGCTGATGGGGCTGACGATTGCCGTGTTCTTCATCATCCGCGTGCTCCCGGCCGATCCGGTGTCGCGGCTGGTCGGCATGAATGCGAGCGCCGAAGCCTATGCGCAGGCGGCCAGACAGCTTGGTCTCGACAAGCCGGTCCTCGAACAGTTGGCGATCTATATCGGCTTTTATCCCGCGGTTCAGCCGGGTCTTCTGCAAGGCTCGCTCGGTACCTCCTGGGTGACGGGCTCGCCGGTCACCTCCGAAATCGCCACCTACCTGCCGGTGACCATCGAGCTGATCACGCTTGCCTTCATCCTCGCCTTCGTGGTTTCGGTGCCGGTCGGCATGCTGGGCGCGCTCAATCCCGGCGGCCGGGCGGACAAGGGCGTCTTCGTCTATTCGCTGTTTGCCGGTTCCCAACCTGAATTCTGGTGGGGCCTGCTCTTCGTCTATGTCTTCTATTTCCAGCTCGGCATCGCGCCTGCCCCACTTGGTCGTTTGTCACCGATGACCACGCCGCCCGATGTGGTGACCGGGTTCATCCTGGTCGACAGCCTCATCGCCGGCGAATTCGCAACCTTCCTGGAAGCGCTGCACCACCTGATGATGCCCGTCATCACGCTCGCCTTCATCCTCTCTGGCCCGATCATCAAGATGGTTCGGCAGAACATGATGCGCGCCCTGCAATCCGATTTCGTGCTCTATGCCAACTCGATCGGCCTGCCGCGCAAGCGGGTCGCGCGGTATGCATTGCGCGCCGCCATGGCCCCGTCGATGACGCTGATCGGCATACTCTATTCCTTCATGCTCAGCGGCGCCGTGCTCGTCGAAAGCGTGTTCTCGATCAGCGGCATCGGCATGTTCTCCGTCCAGTCGGTGCTCGCGTTCGATTACCCGTCTATCCAGGGCGTGATCCTGGTGATCACCGCAATCTCGCTTCTCGTTTATCTGGCGCTGGATATCGTCCATGCCGCCATTGACCCCCGGATTGTCTACTGATGGCTGTTATCGAAACCGTGAATTCAGGCTCGCCGCTCAGCAAACGTCGGGACTGGCTGTTCGTCTTCGGCCTGGCGATCGTCGCCACCGCCTGTCTCCTGGCGCTGATCGGCCCGGTGATCGGCCCCTACGATCCGACGATCACCACTATCGACATCTCGGCGCCGCCACCGGCGCTGACAGAGGTGCCGGGACTGTTCATTGATTGGGTCAGCGGCCGGCTGGAAACGCCGCCGCACTGGATGGGCACCGACGCTTCGGGTTACGACATCTTTTCCCGCGTCATCGCCGCACCGCGCACCGATCTCGTCATTGCGCTGACCGCCAATATCCTGTCGCTCGCAATCGGCGTCATCCTCGGCCTGCTGGCCGGCTATTTCCGCAACTTCGCTACCGAATTGCTGATGCGCGTCTCTGACGTCATGCAGTCCTTTCCGGTCTTCATCTCGGCCATGGTGCTGGTGGCGCTTGCCGGGCGTTCGACGACAAACATCGTCATCGCCCTCGCCTTCGTCTATACGCCGATCTACATTCGCCTGACCCGGTCGGAAGTTCTGAGCCAGAAGACGCGCGGCTTCATCGAGGCGGCGCGCGCCATCGGTAATTCAGAGTTGATGATCGCTTTCCGCCACGTCCTGCCGAATTCTCTGACGCCGGCGCTCATCCAGTCCTCAGTCACCATCGGCTTTGCCATTCTGCTGACCGCCGGCCTCTCCTTCGTCGGCGCCGGCGTGCGCCCGCCGACGCCGGAATGGGGCCTGATGATTTCCACGGGCGCCAACCAGATCATCCTTGGCGAATGGTGGCCTTCCGTTTTTCCCGGACTGGCGATTTCGCTGACCGTGTTCGGCTTCGCCGTAGTCGGCAATGCATTGGAGCGCCGCTATGACAAAAATTGAAAACCTGGCGAAAGTAACGCCAGTCGCGGCTGCCGGCCGCACCATTATCGAGGTCGATGGGCTGAAAGTCGGCTATCCCTCTCCCGACGGCGTCGCCATGCCCGTCATGGGCCTGAACTTTGCCATCCGAGAAAACGAGGTTGTCGGCCTGATCGGCGATGCGGGAAGCGGAAAATCGACCGCGGCGCTCGCGCTGCTCGGCCTTACGCGCCCACCCGGCAAGATCTATGAAGGCCGCGTGCTGTTCAATGGACACGACTTGCTGGCGATGAGCGATGACCAGTTGCGTGAAATCCGCGGCAAGGAAATCGGCTATATCGTCCAGAACCCGCGCGGCGCGCTCAATCCGATGCTCAGCATCGGCCAGCAGATCGAATTTGCCTATCAAGCGCATAACGAAGTGCGTGGCAGCCGCAGCCGCCAGCATGCCATCGGCATGCTGCGCACGGTCGGCATCAACGATCCGGAGCGCCGCTTCAATTCCTTCGCCCATGAACTCTCCGGCGGCATGGCGCAGCGCGCCTTGATCGCCATGGCGCTGTCGTCCGGCCCGAAACTGCTGATAGCCGACGAACCGACCAGCGGCCTCGACGTTACTATTCAGGCGCAGTTCCTCGACCAGATGTGGAAGAATGTGCAGGAGACAGGCTCCGCCATGCTTCTGGTCAGCCAGGAACTGGGCGTGATCGCCAATTATTGCGACCGCGTTCTCGTCTTGCATGATGGCGTTATTGTCGAAGACGCGCCCGTGCGCCGCTTCTTTGCCGATCCGCAGCACGCCTATAGCCGGCAGATCCTCAAGCTTTATCGCGAACGCGGCAGCGATTTCCCCGTCGCAATCGCCGCCGGCGAAGGCCGCACACTTCTCCAGGTCGATGGTCTGGTCAAGCATTTCCCGGTTCGCGGCAGCGAGAAGGTCGTTCATGCGGTCGAGAAGGTCAGCATGACCATCCGCCGGGGAGAATCGATCGGTCTGGTCGGAGAAAGCGGCTCCGGAAAGACGACTGTCGGCCGCTGCCTGCTGCAGTTGGTCAATCCGACGTCCGGCTCCGTCACCTATGACAATGTCGACCTCACCCGCATTGCCCGCAAGGAGATGCGCCGCTATCGCGCCAAGTTGCAGATCGTGTTTCAGGACCCGTTCGAGAGCGTCAATCCCCGATGGACGATCGGCGAAATCCTGATCGAGCCGTTGCGCGTGCACGGCAAATTCGGCAAGGCCGCCATGCGTCAGAAAGCCATCGACATGCTCAATCTGGTCGGTCTTTCAGCCGATCTGATCGACCGGCGGCCCCGTGGTCTCGGCGCAGGCACATTGCAGCGCATCAACATTGCCCGCGCGCTGATCTGCGAGCCGGAATTCATCGTGCTCGACGAGCCGACCTCAGTGCTGGCGCCGAAGGCGCGCAACGAGCTGATCGAACTTCTTGCCCGCCTGCAGAAAGAACTTGGCCTTGCCTATCTCTTTATCAGCCACGACCTGACGACGGTTCGCTATCTCTGCCAGCGTGTCGCGGTGATGTATCTCGGCCAGATCGTCGAGGAGGGAACGGTCAAGGATGTCTTCACCGATCCGAAGCATCCCTATTCCCGCGCCCTGCTGTCGGCGCATCTGTTTCCCGATCCGACGCGGCGACGACTGGACAATCCCGTGCCACAGCAATTGCAGGGCGAGATACCGAGCCCGATCGATCTGCCGACGGGATGTTATCTCGCCAGCCGCTGTCCGCATGTGGCCGACAAATGCGCCAGGCCACAGGATCTGATCGCGCTCGATCCCGGTCGATCGGTTCGCTGTATCCGGGTCCGTGACGGCGAGATCGCGGCCGCCCCGGCGATGCACGCGTGACCGGTTCGGCATAGGGGAAGAAAAAGTGGACGAATTCGACTTCATCATCGTCGGCGCAGGTTCGGCCGGCTGCGTGCTTGCAAACCGTCTGAGCGCCGATCCCGCCCGCCGTGTGTTGCTGATCGAAGCGGGCGGTTCGGATCGCAATCCGATCTTCACCATTCCGATGCTGGCCGGCGTCGCCTATTTCTGGAAGCCATCCAACTGGCATTACGAGACGGTGCCGCAGAAGCATCTTGGCGGCCGCGCCATCAAATGGCCGCGCGGTAAGGTGCTGGGCGGCTCCTCTACGATCAACGGCATGATGTATATGCGCGGCAACGCCGCCGATTATGACGCCTGGGCAGCGCTCGACATGCCGGATTGGAGCTACAGCCACATCTTGCCCTATTTCAAGCGCTCGCAGAACGCCACGAATCATCCCGGCTCCGCCTATCACGGCACGGGCGGCGAACTGATGTCGCGTCGTGCATCCGGCGACAACCCGCTCTATCGCTCCTTCCTCGAAGCAGGCCACAAAACGGGATACCCCGAAAACGACGATTTCAACGGCGCGCAACAGGAAGGCTTGGGCTTTTACGATTTCAACATCCGCAACGGCCGGCGCGAAAGCAGCGCCACCGCCTTTCTGCAACCGGCCCTCTCCCGGCCCAACCTGACGGTCTGGACCGGCGCGCTGGCCCATAAGGTGGTGCTGCGCGAGGGGCGTGCGGTCGGGGTGGTCGTCGAGCGGGCCGGCCGAAAACAGCAGGTGAATTGCCGCGGTGAGGTCATTCTTTCGGGCGGCGCGATCAATTCACCGCAACTGTTGCAACTGTCGGGCATCGGTGATCCCACCGAGTTGCGCGCTGCCGGCATAGAAACCGAGGTTGCTTCGCCCGAGGTCGGCAAAAATGTGCAGGACCATCTCGGCGTCTACCTCAAATATGCAGCGAAAGATCCGGTGACGCTCTACCGGCTGTTTCGCCCAGACCGAGCGCTCAGCGCCTTCGGCCGCGCCTGGCTGTTCGGATCGGGACCGGCAACCGATGTTCCGCTCGAGGCGGGCGGCTTTCTCCGCACCCGGCCCGAGCTTGCCATTCCCGATATTCACATCACCTTCGTGCCGGGCCTCAACCTTGAAACGACGCGCGCCGGCCAGGGGCGGCATGGCTATCTCATCAATTTCTACCAGTTGCGGCCGAAGAGCCGTGGCAGGATTTCCATCGCCAGTCCCAATCCCCGCGTGCACCCGATGATCGATCCCAACTATCTCTCGGCCGAGGAGGACTGGCAATGCATGCGCGACGGCGTCAAGCTGGCGCGCGCGCTCGGCGAACACCCGTCCTTGCTGCGCCACAAGGCCAACGACATATCGCCGCTGGCCGCTGATCTCGATAACGAAGCAGCGATCGACCGCTGGATTGCCCGCGATGCCAATACGATCTTTCATCCCGTCGGCAGTTGCCGCATGGGCGCGGATGAACGCTCGGTGGTCGATCCGCAATTGAGGGTGCGCGGCGTTTCCGGCTTGCGCGTCGTCGATGCATCGGTCATGCCGTTGATCGTGGGAGGCAACACCTCCGCACCGACGATGATGATTGCGGAAAAGGCAGCCGACATGCTGCTGGGCAAACCGGCGCTTGCCGCCGAAACACCGGCCACAGCCTGACCGAGGGGGTATTTAGTGCAGCACGACACAGGCCAAGAAAACTTTGCCGACGGCAAGCTGCGCCTTCATCGCGGGCGCATCGCCATTCTGGAACTGAACCAGCCGGAAAAGCGAAACGCCATTTCGCAGGACATGTGGCAAGCCTTTCCCGATATCTGCGCCGCCGTCGAAGCCGATGCCACGATAAAGGTGCTGGTGCTGCGCGGTGTCGGAGGGCGCGCCTTTTCCGCCGGCGCCGATATTTCCGAGTTTGCCGTCGTCTATGCCGATTCCGGGAGCGCGCGTCAGGCCAATGATGCGATCCGCCTCGCCCAGGCGCGGCTGCGCAACCTCGACCGGCCGACAATTGCAATGATCGACGGCGTCTGCATCGGCGGAGGCATGGGCATTGCACTCGCCTGCGATTTCCGGTTCGCAGGTCCAGAGGCGCAATTCGCGATCACGCCCGCGCGGCTTGGTCTCGCCTACAGTTTCCATGACACGGCCCAGTTGGTGGAGAAGGTCGGAGCCGTCCGCGCGAAAGACATTCTTTTCTCTGCCCGGCGTCTTCCGGCGGATGAAGCGCTTTCCTTCTGCCTCATCGATCGCATCTATTCCGCTGAAGCACTCGAGCGCGAAACCTCGCTCTATGCGGAGCATCTCGCAACGCTGTCTCAAACCTCGATCCGCACGGCAAAAGCCGTGATCAATGGCATCAGCGATGCATTGCTGATAGACGCCGGCCGCTATTCGGCACTCATCGATTCAAGTTTCGATGGCCCCGATTTTCGCGAAGGCTACAGAGCATTTGTCGAAAAGCGCAGCCCGAAATTCTGACGGGGTGATGTGTGCGTTTTCCAATGAGCCCGCACATCGGGCCGAGGTCACATTGGCCCGAGCTTATTTTTTCCGCGCTCCCATCGAAGCTATTCTTAGCCCCGACTGCAGCTGACTGACATTGATCTGAACAGCCCCCAACACCACTTGGGCAGCTTGATGCAAGATTGACTTGAGCCGAGCCGCTGACGAAACGGTCACTCAATCGGCATAGCTTTCCTCGGTCACGTGCCGAGTGCAAGGTAAGAGGCAGAATAACGTCATCCCAATCCGTCAGGCATAACCCGCCGTGCCTGCGTTACCGGTTCCTCAGAACGACAAAAAGCCCCGTTGCAAATCTGGCTACGGGGCTTAGTTTTTCCTGTTTGTCAAGATTGGTTGCGGGGGCCTGAGGACACAGAGACTTGTAAATTCAAGTCGCTATTCAGATCAACTGCCCAAATACTCTCCTGTCCGTGTCTACACTCAATCTAATCATACGACCTCCCACTGAAAATACGCGTTCCGCCACACTAACTTTCTTTGGCCGCAGAGGTCTCTTCTCCCGTGGGGACCGCAATCAACGACGAATATACAAACTTAACGCCTTGCGTTAAGTCGCGTTGACAAGCTCCTTCGAATCGCATAACAACGGCTCAATGGAGATTGAGTTCGCAGATCAACGATTAGCCTTGATTGAAACGGAGCGCGCAGCAGACACCAAGCTGCCGGTCGCCGTAATTCAGTCTGCTCGGCAGCGGCTGAGCATAATCAGAGCTGCCCCCGATCTTCGCACCATGCAGAACTGGCGGAGCCTTGGCCTAAGGGCCCGAGCGGTGGGCTCTCCTGAGCATTTGGTGGCTCTGGCCCCTCAGTGGGCGATGGTTCTACGGATTGAGGAAAAGAATAGTGCTATGACAGTGATCGTAAGAGCGATGGAAGAGCAAACAAGGGGTGCCGCGTAATGGCCGGCACCAACACCGTCGCGATCGATCCCCCCGGCGTATTTATCAAGCTTGAGCTGGAGACTCGTGGCTGGTCGCAGCGCGATCTCGCTTTTATTCTCGGGCAGACCGAACAGCAGTTGAATCCATTGCTATCAGGCAAGCGGGCTATCACGCCTGACATGGCGCGGCTACTTGGCGACGCTTTTGACACATCTCCTCAGTTTTTTCTAAACCTCCAAGGTCAATATGATTTACAGAATGCGAAGGAACCCGATCCAGCAGTAAAAACTAGGGCAGAGCTGCAAACTCTGTATCCTGTACGTGACATGATCCGCCGAGGTTGGATTCAAGATGGTGAATCCTCATTGCTTCAGCTTCAAATGGACCGATTTTTCGAGATCGCCAACGATCAGGGGCCGAACGCGATCGCGTTTGCTGCCAAGAGGACGCATTACGACGAAACTCCGCCTCATCAGTTGGCTTGGGTGTTTCGGGTTCGGCAGCTAGCGAGCAATATTCCCGTGCGCGCGTTTTCGCCAGACACACTTCGCGGCGCGCTTCCGAAGTTGCGGGCTTTAATGGTTGATCCTGAAGCCGTCGAAACTGTGCCGACTTTACTTGCGGAATGTGGTGTAAGATTTGTTGTTGTGGAGGCTTTGCCCAACGCGAAGATCGACGGTGTGTGTACTTGGCTTGACGACCAATCTCCAGTGATCGGAATGTCAACTTTGTATGATCGCCTTGATAATTTTTGGTTTGTTCTACGACACGAGATCGAACATGTCCTTGAGGGACATGGAAAACACTCAATTGGTATGGTCGACCATCTCTCTGGAGATAATTCGTCTGATGAGAAGAATGACCGTGATGAAGAGCGCGTCGCAAATATGGCCGCTGCCGATTTCTGCGTCCCGAATCAGAAGATGGATTCCTTCTATGCTCGCAAGCACCCCTACTTCTCAGAAAGGGACGTGATCGGATTTGCGTCGTTGATGGGCGTTCACCCGGGGATTGTGGTTGGACAGCTCCAGAAGCGAATGAAGAGGTATGATTACCTACGTAAGTATCAGGTGCCGGTCAGGCGTTATGTGGTGAGTTCGGCTGTTACCGATGGCTGGGGCCACATTGCCGAAGCGCATCTTTAGATTTCAGTGATGGTGATTGATGGCAAAGTTTTCTGAGCAAATGCAGGCGATTTTTGATCGCTATACAGAAGAGGTAGATTCTTCTCCGGTATCGCTTGATAACGTCGCTGCCTGGGCAATCGAACTGGGTCTCTACCGCCCGCAACCGCGCGACGTGGTGAAGCTTTGCCGCGAGGCGCTGGCCGAGAGCCTACGGCAAGAGAAGAGGGTCGATGCCCAAGGTAGGAAGTACAGAGCTAAACACTCTGTCCGAACCAATATAGGCGGCGTTCAACTGAGCCTGTGGGCAGACATCGATAACGCACCGCGCTCGTTCATGGAAAAGTCTTTTAGTCAGCGTCGTAAAGCCATCGCGGACGATTGCTTCCAGGTTAAGCAGGATGTCGATCACTTCAATTATGAGAACCCCACTGAATTGCCCATTCAGATAGTGCTCGACTTCACTGACGACGTTGCCGAAATGGAAGCTGCAGCACGTCACGACGGAGATGATGATGAAGCCGCTTGATCGTCTTCTGTTCAGGAGCGGTGAACAGGCGGTACGACCCAAAACAAAATTATCGAGAGTGTTAGGAGGACCGCCCTTTCCAACGAACGACTAAGCTTTGCAATCTCGCTTCGTGTGCCTACGCGACCGTAGTAGAAGAAGACAACCAATCGTCTACCTTGATACAGGACTTGAAGTATTCGATATCCATTTAGGCCAGTCGGTCAGCCTCAAACCCGGGCAGTCGAAGCTGATGGCCATAATAGGTAGACATACGTCGCCTCGTCTCGGGGTGGACGACCGCATCGCGCAGTTCTTCAGCGCATTTGTACTTGTATAGGAACGGAGACGCGCTTTTACGCTGATCGACGTTTACAATGTCCACGAAATTTGAGTCTGTAAGGTTGTCAACGATAAACCGCGTGAGGCGCGGACCAGCTGACAATTCCCAGAGCAAAATGCGGCGCACCGCACGAAATAAGTTACCAATCATCGTTGGATTTGGAAGCAAATTAACCTCCATGACCCGCCGATTTAGTCCCTCGAGGTAACCGTCATCGCATACGATGCTTCGGCGTCTGACGTCATAAATGATAGCGTCGTAATCGAAGAACGTGGACCGAGTGAAGTCCTGAAGGCTGCTCGCACGCACATGACCTTCGCGAACCGCCCATGTCGTTTCCAGCGCCCAAAAATCTAGGTTCCACCCTGGCTCCGAGATAGAGAATCCGCCAAATGCGTTTCCCTTGGCTCTAGCCTCGTAAGCCATGTCGGCGACTTCGGCAGCCGGCGCGTCAATCACTAGATCGACATCCGATACAAAGCCTGTCTTCCCTACTCGGGCGAAGTCCCTTACCATTCCGCCGACGATCGCTATGCTCTCGAACCTTTGAAAATGGCTGCCCAGCACACTCCTCAAACGTCGACTGGCGAGAGTATCATCTCGCCAGACGTAGTCGTCCATGCGACGTTTAACGATATGCTTTTTCGAAGCCACAGTCATTCGGGTAAAAATTTAACCTCGCTCCAAAGGTTCAAGGCGAACGTATCAGTCATGCCAGAAACCATGTCTGTTAGCAATCGGAGTTCTCGATACCGCATTCCGGCAGCATGTCCGCTTCCCTCGCCGGCTCGAACGGCAGCCTCAATGTAGTTCGGGCTAATCAGAGACCAACCGTACTTAGCCGACGCCGTTGTCCGCTTGCTATCGATCTTGTCAAAGGTCTTGCGATTCGTGATCGCTCTCCAGAAAAATGACATGAGTCCATCGAGCGCCTCAGCCCCGAGTGCCTCCATCTTGAGGACTGCGGGGTTGCTGAATGCATGTAGTTTAGCGATATCCTTTAAGGCGTCGCAGAGAGGGTTGCCCTCCATCAAGGGCTTTGCATGTGAGCCATCCAAGATAGCCGACGCGTTTTCAACGACGGTGTTGCTGGCGTCGTCAATCAGCGCTCTGATCAGATACGCTCTGATCATATTAATTTTAATGTCTCGAGCGACATGTGGATCGCGCTTGGGATCGTATAACCCCTTGCACTTTTCGGCGGCCTTTATAACAGCATCGTGCTGCCGTGTCCGTTCGTCGTGCATGAGAATTGAGAGGACGTCATCCGGCGAGATGATCTTCTTCTTCATCACGTCATCGACATCGAGGGTGCTGTATGCAATGTCGTCACACGCTTCCATGATCCAAGTCAGCGGATGGCGCTTTCCTTCGCCAATACCAACTTTTCTTCGCACCCATTCCACGACATCAAGCTCGGCTTCGAAGTATCCATATTTCTTGAATAACGGATCGTCCGGGTTGGTGGAGCCCGCCGCCACGACATATTTCAAAGACGCCGCAAGACACGCGGCGGTTAGGTCCAAGCCAAGATAGTCACGGTGGGTCTGGAGTCTTGTTATAAGCCGGAAAGTCTGAGGATTTCCGTCAAACTTCAGGAATTCTTCGTGCAACCGAGGATCAACCTTTTCCTGCAGATCGTCAGCATTTTCCGCGTGGCTAGAAAATATCCAGGCCCTACGTTGCTTGAACCAGTCCCCAATCGCGGTTTCGCCTTGGTGTCCGAATGGCGGATTGCCAAGATCGTGAGCTAGGCCGATCGCTGAGAGGATCGGCTGGACAGAGTTATGGAGATGCTCTTCAAGTGAAGGAACACGCCTCGCGACGTTGGAGCCTATGGAGCGGGCCAGATTGGCTACCTCGTGCGAATGTGTCAGGCGTGTTCTAACGCCGTCGTTTGCATCCATCGGCCATACCTGCGTTTTGTCGGAAAGACGACGGAGCGGCGTGGAAAATAGCAGGCGATCGTGATCATGCTGCGCTTCAGGACGCCAGCCTTTTGTATCGCCATCGTGGTGTACGGATTTCAAGTCGTCGGAACGTCGGGCTACAGACCAAAGATTCATCGCGGCTCCAGGCGCTATCGTAAGTATGATTGGATCAAATGGAAGCGCAGGTGCCGGAAGCCCTCCGCTACGTCGACACAAACGCCTATTCCACGCCCGATCAATATCGTCCTAGCAGAGCGTGGGATCGCGTTCTAGTTGCATAACGGATGAAACCGCTCAAATATTTTTTTTCCCTAGACTTGTTAAGTCGAAGAAGATTGACTGTTGGATGACGCCGAAACTAGGGCCTGTTGAGATTCATCTTGAGTTTATGACGGCTGCGCAAGCGTAGATCA
>CAMFHE010000076.1 GCA_945952045.1 uncultured Rhizobium sp. | reverse complement strand
TCTATTCGATCCACGAGCTGATGCGCGAAACCATGCGCGGCGCCGGCGGCGTGGTCGAATCGGGCGAGCTGGTCATTCGCGAAACCGGACAGGAGGGCGACCACAAGGGTCGCGTCCTGTCGACATCGCTGTTCAGCCGCTGGGTGCCGAAATGACCAATGACATGCGAGATAGCGGCCCCGGCCGCGTAGGCCAGGTCAAGGAAGTCACCAGCCTTGCCAATCCGATCATCAAGGACATCAAGGCGCTGGCCCAGAAGAAGACGCGCGACGAAACGCGCTCCTTCATGGCCGAGGGCCTGAAGCTCGTCATCGACGCGTTGGAACTCGGCTGGTCGATCCGCACGCTCGTCTATGCCAAGGCCGCCAAGGGCAAGCCGGCCGTCGAACAGGTTGCCGCCCGCACCGTCGCCAAGGGCGGTCTGGTGCTGGAGGTCAGCGAAAAGGTCATCGCCTCGATCACCCGCCGCGAAAATCCGCAGATGGTGGTCGGTATCTTCGAGCAGCACTGGACGCGGCTTTCCGATCTCTATCCGGTCGATGGCCAGACCTATGTTGCGCTCGACCGCGTGCGCGATCCGGGCAATCTCGGCACCATCATCCGCACCGCCGATGCCTCGGGCGCCTCTGGCGTCATCCTGGTCGGTGAATGCACCGATCCCTTCTCCCTGGAAACCGTGCGCGCCACGATGGGCTCGGTCTTTGCCATGCCGCTGATCCGCGCGAGCGCCGAAGAATTCCTGGCCTGGAAGAAAAAGGCCGGCGTGCGTGTCGTCGCCACGCATCTGGCCGGGGCGGTCGATTATCGCACCATCGATTACAAGAAAAAGCCAGTCGTGCTCCTGATGGGCAACGAGCAATCCGGCCTGCCGGACGCGCTTGCCCGCGAGGCCGACGCCTTGGCGCGCATTCCGCAGGCAGGACGCGCCGATTCGCTGAACCTCGCGGTCGCCACCGGCGTCATGCTGTTCGAGGCCCGCCGGCATCTTCTCTCACTGGAGGAGCGGGCGTGAACGGGACGAAACCCTTCCTGTTTTCCCGGCCGCTGCCGATCGTCATCTTCGTTCTCATCGCCATGATCGCCGATCAGGCGATCAAGATCGCGGTGGACCGGACGCTACCGTTTCAGGAAGCGGTGCCGGTCCTGCCGTTCTTCTATCTCTATCGCACCTATAATCTCGGCGTCGCCTTTTCGATGCTGTCGGGCATGGACGGCTGGTTCATCGTCGGCATGCGCATCTGCATCGTGCTCTTCGTATTGTGGATGTGGCGTCGCACGCCCGCCGATCATCGTTTTGCCCATACGGGTTTTGCCATGATCATAGCGGGCGCGCTCGGCAATATTCTGGATCGTTTTCTGTACGGGCATGTGGTGGACTACGTGCTGTTCCACACCGGCACCTGGTCGTTTGCGGTGTTCAACCTTGCCGACAGTTTCATCACAGTCGGCGCCTGCCTCGTGGTGCTGGACGAGATCATGCGCTCCCGAAAACGAACGGATTGACCGTCAGAAAAGCAGAAATGCGCTAAAAATTTACCAAGTTTCTGAAGCCTCTTTGAACGACCCGTATGCTAGTGCGGGTACTATGAGCAACGTGGCAAATCTTCAGGACCGTCTTTCCCAGGCTTTTGGCGCGGGCGAAAAGCCGCTGGCCGAGGACGCGCCCGAGCAATCGGAACTGGCGCGCGCCTTTTCCCGGTTCGATGAATTTCACCTGGGCGAGGAAGAGCCGGCGCAAACGGAAACCTCGGCCGATGAGGACCGCGACGGCATCCTGCGCCTCTGGCTCGGCGGCGGCGGCATGCTTGCCTCGGCGATCATTCTGGGGCTTGGCCTGCAGACCGGCGTCTATGCGCTGACCGGGGCGCTCGGCGCCGTCATGTGCGGCTCGGCGCTCATCTATCTTCTACAGAAACGCAAGCCGGCTTCCCGGAAGCTGCAGCCGAAGGCTCTGGCTCCCGAAAGGGCACAGGCCCCCGCAGCCGAACCGCTGCAATCGCGCGAAGTTTTCGAGGACAGGCACTGGGAAGAGAACGAGCGCGCCAGCCTGCTCGGCAGCGTGCATGATGCGCTCGGCGACATCGCGCTGGTGCGCGACATGGATCGCCGCATCCTCTACACCAACGACACGTTCCGCAAGGTCACCGGCTGCGCGCGGCCCGAAGGCCGCAGCTGCGAGGAAATCGGTCTCGCTTTCCGCCCGCATGGCGAGCCGGATCGTTTCGACGTCGAGATCGCCACCGCAGGCGGCCAGCGCATCTTCGTGTGGTGCGATGTCGTTGCGCGCGATAGCGTCAACGGCCAGCTGGTCATCCGCAGCGTCGCGCGCGATGTGACCGAGGAGCGCACGGCCGCCATCGGCAACGAACTCGCCCGCATCCGCGCCGAGACCACGTCAGCCGCGAAATCGCGCCTGCTCGCCACCGTCAGCCACGAGATTCGCACGCCCCTCAGCGGCATCATCGGCATGGCGCAGCTTCTCGACCAGACCAGTCTGACGCCGGAGCAGACGAATTATCTGAACGGCATCCGCCAATCGGGTCAGGCGCTCACCCAGCTTGTCGATGATCTCCTGGATTTCTCCACCATCGAGGTCGGCCGTTTCAGCCTGCATCCGCAGTCGACGCCGCTTCGCCCGCTGATCGAAAGCGTGGTCGAAATGCTGTCGCACCGCGCCCATGAAAAGGGCATCGAGATCGCCTCGATCGTCGCGCCGCAAATTCCCGAAACGCTGGATTTCGATCCGGCCCGCCTGCGCCAGGTTCTGTTCAACGTCATCGGCAATGCGGTCAAGTTCACCCATCAGGGCGGCATCCTGATCGAGGCGGCGATCGATGTGCAGGACCTGATCGTCACCGTCACCGATACCGGCAGCGGCATGACGGCGGAGGAGCAGGCGCGCATTTTCGGCGAATTCGAGCAGGTCGGCGATCTGGCCGAACGCAGCGCCGGCACCGGCCTTGGCCTGGCGATCTCGGCCCGCATCTGCCACGAATTCGGCGGCAGCCTGACGGCGTCGAGCGAAAAGGATCGCGGCAGCGTCTTCACCATCCGCATGCCGCATCGCATCGCCGGACCGCTGACCGCGCGCCGCCAGCGCGAGGGCGAGCTGAAGGCTTCCAATGTTCTCCTGATGGCGCCGGCCGGCCCTGCCAGCAACGCGGTCATCGGCACGATCCATGCGCTGGGCGGCCAGTGCGTTCGCGTCAGCGATGCTTCGAGCGTCGAGACGGCAATCGACGTCGCCCGTCTGTCTCAGGTCGCCTTCACCGATATCATCGTCGATCACCGGCTGGCGGCGGAGTTTTCGCAGATCGTGGCGGCGCGTGCGGATTTCGCAACCGGCTTGCGCAAGATCTTCCTTGTCAGCCCGGAACAGCGCAATTCCCAGCCGGTCGGCGTCTTCGATGCCTGGCTGATCCGCCCCTTGCGTGAGCGGTCGCTGGTCGACGTCCTGTGCGGGCGCATGCGCGGCATGGAAAAGCGTGATGCCATCAACGACAACCAGCCGGGTTTCGGCGCGGCATTTCAGCCGCAGGCCAGCGCCGGTCTGGACATCCTGCTGGCAGAGGACGATCCGGTCAATGCGCTCCTGGTGCGCACCGCTTTGCAGAAGGGTGGCCACTCCGTTCGCCTGGTCGGCGATTTCGAACAGCTGCGCGCGGCGCTGACAGGTGATTCGCTTCCCGACCTCGTGGTCACCGATCTCAGCATGCCCGGCGGCAACGGCCTCGAATTCCTGACATGGCTGCGCGGCGAGGAGCGCCGTCGGGGCGGACAGGCATTGCCGGTCATCGTACTCTCGGCCGATACCCGCGAGGATATTCGCCGACAGGCCCTGCTGCAGGGCGCCAACCGGGTGTTCAGCAAGCCTGTCGATCCGGCGCGGCTGCTGAGCGAGATCGGCGCGCTGGCGCCCATGCGTCAGGCCCGTCTCGAGGCCCGTTGATTCGTGGCCGGATGGTCCCGGTTCAATGACCGGGACGCGTTGACGCGCCTGTCACTATGCTGTCGCATAGAAGTGGTTTATCGCGTTCGATCCTGATATCAGCGGATGGAACGCCATGACCGTCGAGCTTTTGAATCGCCCCATGCAAACCGAGCTGCCTGATAAAACCGGCATCGAACCGGTCGCCGCCGATGTTTTCGGCCGGATCGGCACGCTGGAAACCCGGCTTGCCCGCAGCGATCGCGAGATCGAAGCGGCGCAGTCCATCCGGTATCGCGTCTTCGTCGAGGAGATGCAGGCGCAATTGCCGCCGGATGCCATGCGCGCCCGCCGCGACGTCGATTCCTGGGATGCGATCTGCGACCACCTTCTGGTGATCGACAACGCCATCGAAGGCGATGCCGAAGACAAGATCGTCGGCACCTATCGCCTGCTGCGCCAGGAGGTGGCGGAAGCCCATGGCGGCTTCTATTCCGCGTCGGAGTTCGACATTGCGCCGCTGCTGGCGCGCCATCCCGAAACCCGTTTCATGGAGCTTGGCCGCTCCTGCGTGCTGCCGCTCTACCGCACCAAGCGCACTGTCGAACTGCTGTGGCAGGGCAACTGGGCCTATGCGCTGAAGCATGGCATGGGCGCGATGTTCGGCTGCGCCTCCTTCCATGGCACGGTGCCAGAAGCGCATGCGGTCGCCCTGTCCTTCCTGCAGCACAATGCCGGGGCCAAGGGCGAATGGGCAGTGCGCGCCCGCCCGGAACTCTATCACGGCATGGATTTGATGCCGGCTGAGGGGATCAACGCCCGCAAGGCGCTCGCTCTGATGCCGCCGCTGATCAAGGGATATCTGCGCCTCGGCGCCATGGTCGGCGACGGCGCGGTCATCGACCATGCGTTCAACACCACCGATGTTCTGATCGTCCTGCCGATCAGCTCGATCTCGGACCGATACCTGAATTATTACGGCGCCGACGCCAGCCGCTTCGCCAGCTGATCAGCCGAATTGCAAAAAAGCCCCGCGTGATCAGCGTCACGCGGGGCTTTTTGTTTGAAAAAATTTAGCTGTTATAGGCGGCGATGGCGGCCATGTTGACGATGTCGGAATCCTTCGCGCCCATGCCGACGATCTGCACCGACTTGTCGAGGCCGACGAGCAGCGGGCCGATGACGGTCGAGCCGCCGAGTTCCTGCAGCATCTTTGTCGAGATCGAGGCCGAGTGGAAGGCCGGCATGACCAGCACGTTGGCCGGTCCCGAAAGGCGGCAGAACGGATACTGCTCCATCACCTTGGCGTTCAGCGCCACGTCGGCGGCCATCTCGCCGTCATATTCGAAATCGACACGGCGGCGGTCGAGGATTTTTACCGCCTCGCGCACCCGTTCCGAGCGTTCGCCGGTCGGATGGCCGAAGGTGGAATAGGCAAGCATGGCGACGCGCGGATCGTAGCCCATGCGCCGTGCGATGCCGGCGGCTTCCTCGGCGATATCGGCCAGTTCTTCCGCCGTCGGCATGTCGTGAACGGCGGTATCGGCGACGAAGACGGTGCGCCCGCGTGTCAGCGCCAGCGATACGCCGATGACCCGGTGGCCGGGGCGCACGTCGATGCAGCGGCGCACTTCTTCCAACGCCGTGGAGTAGTTGCGCGTCGTGCCGGTCACCATGGCGTCGGCATCGCCGAGCGCCACCATGCAGGCGGCGAAGTGGTTGCGGTCCGTCTTGATCAGCCGCTGCGCGTCGCGCAACAGGAAGCCTTTGCGCTGCAACCGCGCATAGAGATAGTCGATATAGGCGTCGACGCGGGTCGAGAGGCGGGCATTGATGATTTCGATGCCGGGACGGTCCAGGTCGATGCCGGCCCGTTCGGCGGTCTCGCGGATCGTCTCGTCGCGCCCGAGCAGGATGGCGGTGCCGAGCTGCTGGTTGGCGTAGGAGATCGCCGCGCGCATCACCAGTTCCTCCTCGCCCTCGGCGAAGACGACGCGCTTGGGATGACGACGAACGCCTTCGTAAAGGCGCTGCAACGTCGAGGCGATCGGATCGCGCCGGGCCGAGAGTTCGCGGGAATAGGCGGCGAAATCGGCAATTTCCTTGCGCGCCACGCCGGTTTCCATCGCCGCCTGCGCGACCGCGACCGGAATGGCCGAAATCAGGCGCGGATCGAACGGCACGGGGATGATGTATTGCGGCCCGAAGCGCGGTCGCATGCCCTGATAGGCGGCGGCGACGTCATCCGGCACGTCCTCGCGGGCAAGGCTGGCAAGCGCGCGCACGGCGGCGATCTTCATCGCGTCGTTGATCGTGCTCGCCCGTACGTCGAGCGCGCCACGGAAGATGTAAGGGAAGCCGAGGACGTTGTTGACCTGGTTCGGATAGTCCGAGCGGCCGGTCGCCATGATCGCGTCGTCGCGAATGCGCGCCACTTCCTCCGGCGTGATTTCCGGATCGGGATTGGCCATGGCGAAGATGATCGGGCGCGGGGCCATGGAGCGGATCATGTCTTCGCTGAAGGCGCCCTTCTGCGACAGGCCGAACACCACGTCCGCGCCTTCCATGGCTTCCGCCAGCGTGCGCCGGTCGGTCTTTACCGCATGAGCGGATTTCCACTGGTTCATGCCTTCTTCGCGGCCCTGGTAGATCACGCCCTTGGTGTCGCAGAGCGTGATGTTGGCCGGATTGAAGCCCATGGCCTTGATCAGTTCGATGCAGGCGATGGCCGCAGCGCCCGCGCCGTTGCAGACGAGCTTGGTGGTCGAAAAATCGCGTCCCGTCAGGTCGAGCGCGTTGATCAGGCCGGCAGCGGCGATGATGGCGGTGCCATGCTGGTCGTCGTGGAAAACCGGGATATCCATGATCTCGCGCAGCCGCTGCTCGATGATGAAACAGTCCGGCGCCTTGATGTCCTCGAGATTGATGCCGCCGAAGGAGGGGCCGAGATAGCGCACGCAATTGATGAATTCGTCGACATTCTCGGTATCGACCTCGAGGTCGATGGAATCGACGTCGGCGAAGCGCTTGAAGAGGACGGACTTGCCTTCCATGACCGGCTTGGAGGCGAGCGCGCCGAGATTGCCGAGGCCGAGAATGGCGGTGCCGTTCGAGATCACCGCCACCATGTTGCCGCGCGTGGTGTAGTCGTAGGCCGTGCCGGGATCGGCGGCGATCGCCTTCACCGGCACCGCGACGCCGGGCGAATAGGCCAGCGACAGGTCGCGCTGCGTCGCCATCGGCTTGGTGGGCGTGATCTCCAGCTTGCCGGGACGCCCATGGGCGTGAAAGTCCAGCGCTTCCTGTTCGGTTACCATGGCCTTGGTCGGACCGGAATTCTTCGTGGCAGACATCGTCCCTCACCTTGTTGTGGGCAGTCGCTTCCCGAACGACCCACCTTATTGTCTTCGTTCATGCCGGGCCGTTATGTTGCATGACTTTTTCCAGGTGAAAACAGGTCTATGTCGATAAACAGCTATTCATCCTCAGCGGAAATGCCCGATGCCGCCGCGCTGGCCTCGGAGGAAAGTCGCGCCTCGGCGACACCGATGATGGAGCAGTATATCGAGATCAAGGCCAATAATCCGGGGTCGCTGCTGTTCTACCGGATGGGCGATTTCTACGAGCTTTTCTTCGAGGATGCCGTCGAGGCGTCGCGCGCGCTCGGCATCACGCTCACCAAACGCGGCCAGCATATGGGCTACGACATCCCCATGTGCGGCGTGCCGGTCCATGCCGCCGACGACTATCTGCAAAAACTGATCGTGCGCGGTTTCCGCGTCGCGGTCTGCGAGCAGGTTGAAGATCCGGCGGAAGCGAAGAAGCGCGGCTCGAAATCCGTGGTCCGCCGCGATGTCGTTCGCCTCGTCACGCCGGGAACGCTGACGGAAGAAAAGCTGCTCTCGCCTTCCGAATCGAATTACCTGATGGCCTTGGCCCGGCTGCGCGGCGGTACCGGCGCTCAGCTGGCGCTGGCCTGGATCGATATCTCCACCGGCATTTTCCGCCTTGCCGAAACCGAGATGGAGCGCCTGCTCGCCGATATCCTGCGCATCGATCCGCGCGAGTTGATCGTGCCCGACACCATCTTCCACGATCCCGAATTCAAGCCGGCCTTCGATGTGCTGGGTCGGGTGGTCGTGCCGCAGCCTTCGGTGCTGTTCGACAGCGCGACTGCCGAAAACCGCATCGCTCGCTATTACGATGTCGGCACGCTGGACGGTTTCGGTTCCTTCTCGCGCGCCGAACATGCCGCCGCTGCCGCTGCCGTCGCCTATGTCGAGAAGACGCAGATCGCCGAGCGCCCGCCGCTTGGCCGGCCCGAGCGCGAGGCGAGCGCTTCGACCCTGTTCATCGACCCGGCCACCCGCGCCAATCTGGAGCTGACGAAGACGCTGTCCGGCGACCGCAACGGCTCGCTGTTGAAGGCCATCGACCGAACCGTCACCGGCGGCGGCGCGCGCCTGATCGCCGAGCGGCTGATGTCGCCGCTGACCGATCCGCTGGCAATCAACCGCAGGCTCGATTCGGTCGGCTTCCTGATGGACGAGCCTTCGCTGTGCGGCGAATTGCGCGAGGCGTTGAAGCTGGTGCCCGACATGCCGCGCGCCCTGTCGCGGCTGGCGCTCGACCGCGGCGGTCCGCGCGATCTCGGCGCCATCCGTCAGGGGCTCGTCGCGGCAGGCGATCTTGCCCGCCTGATGGAAACCCGGCTGCTGCCCCAGGAAATCGCCGATGCGCTGTCCGAATTGCAGCGTCTGCCGGCGCATCTGGAGCCGATGCTGTCCTCGAGGCTATCAGAGGAGTTGCCGCTGCTCAAACGCGACGGCGGCTTTCTGGCGCGCGGCGCGAATCAGGAGCTGGACGAGGTCCGCTCCTTGCGCGACGAATCGCGCCGGGTGATTGCCGGGCTCCAGCAGCAATATGCCGAGGAAACCGGCATCAAGTCGCTGAAGATCAAGCACAACAACGTGCTCGGCTATTTCATCGAGGTCACCGCCGGCAATGCCGGCGCGATGATCGATACGGTCGAGGCCAAGGCGCGCTTCATCCACCGCCAGACCATGGCGAGCGCCATGCGTTTCACCACGACAGAGCTTGCCGATCTCGAAAGCCGCATCGCCAATGCCGCCGACAAGGCGCTGGCGATCGAGCTTGCCGCCTTCGACGAGATGGTGGCGGCGGTGGTCGGGCAGGCGGAAGCCATAAAGGCCGGTGCGCGGGCGATCTCCGTCATCGATGTCTCCACCGGTCTGGCGCTTCTTGCCGACGAGCAGAATTATGCCCGCCCGACGGTCGATGATTCGACAATGTTTTCGCTGACAGGCGGCCGCCACCCGGTCGTCGAGCAGGCGCTGAAGAAGCAGGCGGCCAACCCCTTCGTTGCCAATACCTGCGATCTGTCGCCGCAAGGCGATGGCCGTCTCGGCGGCATCTGGCTGCTGACCGGCCCGAACATGGGTGGTAAATCCACCTTCCTGCGCCAGAACGCGCTGATCGCCATTCTGGCCCAGATGGGCTCTTTCGTGCCGGCGGCATCCGCCCATATCGGCGTCGTCGACCGGCTGTTTTCGCGCGTCGGCGCCTCGGACGATCTGGCGCGGGGACGCTCGACCTTCATGGTCGAGATGGTCGAGACGGCCGCGATCCTCAACCAGGCGACCGAGCGCTCGCTGGTCATTCTCGACGAAATCGGCCGTGGCACGGCGACCTTCGACGGCCTGTCCATCGCCTGGGCGGCGGTCGAGCATCTGCATGAGGTCAATCGCTGCCGCGGCCTGTTTGCCACCCATTTCCATGAGCTGACGGTGCTGTCGGAGAAGCTTGGCCGCCTCTCCAACGCGACGATGCGCGTCAAGGAATGGCAGGGCGAGGTGATCTTCCTGCATGAGGTCGGCCCGGGCGCAGCCGACCGTTCCTATGGTATCCAGGTTGCAAAGCTCGCAGGTCTGCCGGCCTCCGTGGTGGCGCGCGCCAAGGATGTCCTGACCCGGCTGGAGGATGCCGACCGCAAGAACCCGGCGAGCCAGCTTATCGACGACCTGCCGCTGTTCCAGGTGGCGATCCGCCGCGAGGAGCAGAAGGCGGCCGCGCCCTCGAAGGTGGAGGAGCAGCTGAAGACGATCAACCCCGACGATCTGACCCCGCGCGAGGCGCTGGAAGCGCTTTACGAGCTGAAGCGCACGCTCGGCAAGGCTTGAGGATTTTCAAGGTGGGGTGAAGCCGATCGAACGCTTCGCCCTATTCTTGCCGGGAGAAAAATCCTATGTGAGACAGGCTCGCGGCGCGGCCTGACCGGTTGCGCCTCGAAACATGTTGGCAAGGCTTGTCGTGATATCGTGCCGGCCGACGATCACAGGACGTGAAGGCGAACACGCGGATGCACACGCAAAAATCCTCCAACCGCATTCCGGCGGCCAGCCATGCGCAGACCGGCCGTAGCGCCGCGCGCGAAGAGGCGGATTTTTCCGGCCTTCTCGATGTCGAGGCGTTGCGAAAGGAATGCGAGGCCCTGGTTGCCGCGCCGGGCACCAAGATCGATGCGATCCGCCCCGCGCTTCTCGCCCTGTTCAAGAAGGCGAGTACGGATGGAAGGGCGAAGATCCGCGCGCTTCTCGACGAGGATGGCAGCGGCCTGCGCTGCGCCCGCCGCCTGTCGCGCCTGCAGGACCGGCTGATCTCGGTGCTGTTCGATTTCATCATCGCCTATGTGCAGCCGTTGAAGGCGGACGCCATCGCCGTCAGCGCCGTCGGCGGCTACGGACGCGATACGCTGGCGCCGGGCTCGGATCTCGACCTCCTGTTCCTCTTTCCGCCGAAGCCGACCGAGGCCATGCACAAGGCGGTCGAGTTCATGCTCTACATGCTCTGGGACATGGGCTTCAAGGTCGGCCATTCCTCACGGACCCTGGAAGAGTGCATTCGCCTGTCCAAGGAAGACATGACGATCCGCACGGCCACGCTCGAAACCCGCTATGTCTGCGGTGACAGGGCGCTGGTCGAGGAACTGGCCAATCGCTTCGACAAGGAAGTCACCTCCGGCACCGGCCCGGAATTCATCGCCGCCAAGCTTGGCGAGCGCGATGCGCGCCACCGCAAGGCCGGCGACACGCGCTATCTGGTCGAGCCGAACGTCAAGGAAGGCAAGGGGGGCTTGCGCGACCTGCATACCCTCTTCTGGATCGCGAAATATTACTATCATGTCCGCGACACCGCGGAGCTTGTGAAGCTCGGCGTCCTGTCGAAGAAGGAATGGGCGCTGTTCCAGAAGGCGGAGGATTTTCTCTGGGCAGTGCGCTGCCACATGCATTTCCTCACCGGCAAGGCAGAGGATCGCCTGTCCTTCGATATCCAGCGCGAGATCGCCGAAGCCCTCGATTATCACGCCCGGCCCGGCCTGTCGGCGGTCGAGCGCTTCATGAAACACTATTTCCTCGTTGCCAAGGATATCGGCGATCTCACCCGCATCTTCTGCGCGGCGCTGGAGGATCAGCAGGCCAAGACCGTTCCGGGCCTGACCGGCATCATCAGCCGCTTCGCCAATCGCAGCCGCAAGATCCCCGGCTCGCTCGAATTCGTCGAAGATCGCGGCCGCATTGCGCTTGCCAATCCCGATGTGTTCAAGAACGATCCGGTCAGCATCATCCGCTTCTTCCATGTCGCCGATATCCACGGGCTGGAATTCCATCCCGATGCGCTGCGTCAATTGACGCGCTCGCTGCCGTTGATCGACAACAGCTTGCGCGAAAACGAGGACGCCAACCGCCTTTTCCTCTCGATCCTGACGTCCAAGCGCGATCCGGCGCTGATCCTGCGGCGCATGAACGAGGCCGGCGTGCTCGGTCGCTTCATTCCCGAATTCGGCAAGATCGTCGCGATGATGCAGTTCAACATGTATCATCATTATACGGTGGACGAGCACACGATCCGCGCCATCGAGGTCATGTCCGATCTCGAGAAGGGCAAGGCAGACGACATCCATCCGCTGACCGCAAAGATCCTGCCGGGAATCGAGGATCGCGAGGCGCTCTACGTCGCCATCCTGCTGCACGACATCGCCAAGGGGCGGCAGGAGGATCATTCGATCGCCGGCGCCCGCGTCGCGCGCAAGCTCTGCCCGCGCTTCGGCCTGTCGCCGAAGCAGACGGAAATGGTCGTCTGGCTGGTCGAGGAACATCTGATCATGTCGATGGTTGCGCAAACCCGCGACCTCAACGACCGCAAGACGATCAGCGACTTTGCCGAAAAGGTGCAGTCGCTCGACCGGCTGAAGATGCTGCTGGCGCTGACCGTGTGCGATATCCGCGCCGTCGGCCCCGGTGTGTGGAACGGCTGGAAGGGCCAACTCCTGCGTACGCTCTATTTCGAGACCGAGCTTCTGCTGGCCGGCGGCTTTTCCGAAGTGTCGCGCAAGGAGCGCGCCATGGCCGCCGCCGATGCGCTCTACGATGCGCTTTCCGACTGGGACGAAAAGGACCGCCAGACCTATTCGCACCTGCATTACCAGCCTTACCTCCTGTCGGTGCCGCTGGAAGACCAGGTGCGCCATGCCCGCTTCATCCGCGAGACCGACCTGACGGGCCAGGCGCTGGCGACCATGGTGCGCACCCATTCCTTCCACGCGATCACCGAAATCACGGTCATTGCGCCCGACCATCCGCGCCTGTTGACGGTGATCGCCGGCGCCTGCGCCGCCGCCGGCGCCAATATCGCCGATGCCCAAATCTTCACGACTTCCGATGGCCGTGCGCTCGACACCATCCACGTCAACCGGGAATTCCCCAATGACGAGGACGAGATGCGCCGCGCCGCCACTATCGGCAAGATGATCGAGGATGTGCTGTCCGGCAAGAAACGCCTGCCGGAAGTCATCGCCACGCGCACGAAGAACCGCAAGAAGAACCGGGCCTTCGTCATCCCGCCCTCGGCCTCGATTTCGAACTCGCTGTCCAACAAGTTTACGGTCATCGAGGTGGAATGCCTCGACCGTCCCGGCCTGCTGTCGGAAATCACCGCCGTGCTCTCCGACCTGTCGCTCGACATTCATTCGGCGCGCATCACCACCTTCGGCGAAAAGGTGATCGATACCTTCTACGTCACCGACCTGGTCGGCCAGAAGATCGTCAACGAGAACCGCCGCGCCACCATCATCGCCCAGTTGCGGGCGGCCATGAACGATCAGGACGAGGAGCCGCGCCCGCGCATGCCCAACGGCTTCCTTGCGCCCGCCGCTGCCGGCCCTCAGAAAAAAGCAAGATCCGACGCATGAGCCTCGTCAAGAAATTCGCAACCGTCGGCGGCGCGACGCTCGGCAGCCGCATCTTCGGTTTCGTGCGTGAAAGCCTGATGGCGGCAGCGCTCGGCACCGGCCCCGTTGCCGATGCCTTCAACGCCGCCTTCCGCTTCCCCAACACCTTCCGCCGGCTGTTTGCCGAAGGCGCCTTCAACTCGGCCTTCGTGCCGCTGTTCGCTAAGGAAATCGAACAGCGCGGCATGGATGGCGCCCGCCGCTTTTCCGAAGAAGTGTTCGGCGTTCTCTTCACCGTGCTTCTGGTGCTGACGGTGGCCATGGAACTCTCCATGCCCTTCATCGTCCGCACCGTCGTCGCGCCCGGCTTCATGGCCGATCCGATCAAGTTCGAAAGCACGGTGCGGCTCGCCATCATCATGTTCCCCTATCTCGCCTGCATGTCGCTGGCGTCGATGATGGGCGGCATGCTGAATTCGCTGCACCGCTACTTTGCCGCGGCTATCGCCCCGGTCTTCCTCAATATCGTGCTGATCGCCGTGCTGGCCTATGGCTGGTATCTTCGGGTCGATGGCATCACCATCGGCACCTGGCTTGCCTGGGGCGTCATGGTCGCCGGCGTCATCCAGCTCGCCATCGTCTGGATCGCGGTGCGCCATGCCGGCATCAAGATCGGCCTGCGCCTGCCGCATTTCACCGCCAATGTCCGTCGCCTGCTGCTTCTGGCGCTGCCGGCGGCGATCACCGGCGGCATCACCCAGATCAACCTGCTGATCAACACCAATATCGCCTCCGGTCAGGAAGGCGCGGTCTCGTCGCTGGTCTATGCCGACCGCATCTACCAGCTGCCGCTCGGCGTCGTCGGCATTGCGGTCGCGACCGTGCTTCTGCCGGAACTGTCGCGGGCGTTGCGCGGCGGCCATCTCAAGGAAGCCGCCAATCTCCAGAACCGCTCGGTTGAGTTCACCCTGTTCCTGACGCTGCCCGCCGCCGCCGCCCTGCTGGTGATGTCGCAGCCGATCGTCCGCCTTGTCTTTGAACATGGCCGCTTCTCGGCGGATTCGACGCTGATCGTCTCGCATATCCTGGCAATCTACGGTCTCGGCCTGCCGGCCTTCGTGCTGATCAAGGCCTTCATTCCCGGCTTCTTCGCCCGCGAGGATACGCGCACGCCGATGATCTTCGCCGGCATCTCCGTCGTGGTGAACGTTTCGCTTGCGCTGACCCTGTTCCCCAGGCTCGGCCCCGCCGGCATCGCCACGGCTGAAATCACCGCCGGCTGGGCCAATGCGCTGATGCTGTTCGTGACGCTGGTCCGGCGTGGTCATTGGGGTCAGGATCGGGAATTGCTGACCCGCATTCCCCGCCTCGTCTTCTCCGCCGGGTTGATGGCCGTGGGACTTTATTTCGCCATCGACTGGCTGTCCTGGCCGCTGTCGTCGCAGGCGCCGCTGACCATGCGCGCCGGAACGGTTGCCGCGCTCGTGGCCGTCGCCATGATCGTCTATTTCGGCGCGGCCTTCGCGACCGGCGGGGCCGATCTCGGCATGATCCGCCGCAACCTCAAGCGCAAGGCGGCCAAGCCCGCCGTCACCGAAAGCGCCGAATAGGCGCTTTCGAATTCCGCTTGATCGCCGTCACGGCGACGTGCATAAACCGCCGCGTTAGCTACATGGGCGAATGCGCGGACGCCCGGGAGAATGTAACCCCCCATCCTCTCGACCGGCGCCCGCGAGATCATTTTCCCTGGGGCCCTCCACCAGCCTATTGAGGACATCATGGCCGAATTCCAAAAACTCGTCTTTTCCGGCGTGCAGCCGACCGGCAACCTGCATCTCGGCAATTATCTCGGCGCGATCCGCAAGTTCGTGGCGCTGCAGAAGGACAATGACTGCATCTATTGCGTCGTCGACGAACACGCCCTGACGGCGCAGCTCGTCCACGAGGATCTGCGTGGCCAGACCCGCGCCATCGCCGCCGCCTATATCGCCTCCGGCATCGACCCGACGAAGCACATCGTCTTCAACCAGTCGGCCGTCGCAGGCCATGCCGAGCTTGCCTGGATCTTCAACTGCGTCGCCCGCATCGGCTGGATGGAGCGCATGACCCAGTTCAAGGACAAGGCTGGCGGCAAGAATGCCGAGCAGGTGTCGCTCGGTCTGCTGGCCTACCCCTCGCTGATGGCCGCCGACATCCTGCTCTATCGCGCCACCCATGTTCCTGTTGGAGACGACCAGAAGCAGCATCTGGAACTGACCCGCGACATCGCCCAGAAGTTCAATATCGATTTCAGCGCCAATATCCGCAAGGAAGGCTATGGCATCGACATCAAGGTCGGCGATGAGCCGGTCCATGCCTATTTCCCGATGGTCGAGCCGATGATCGAGGGGCCGGCCCCGCGCGTCATGTCGCTTCGCGACGGCACCAAGAAAATGTCGAAGTCGGATCCGTCCGATCTGTCGCGCGTCAACCTGATGGATGATGCCGAGACCATCTCGAAGAAGATCCGCAAGGCCAAGACTGATCCGGATGGTTTGCCGAGCGAGATCGAAGGCCTGAAGGGCCGCCCGGAGGCCGACAATCTCGTCGGCATCTATGCGGCGCTGTCGGACAGGACGAAGGCGGACGTGCTCGCCGAATATGGCGGCCAGCAATTCTCGGTGTTCAAGCCGGCGCTGGTCGATCTCGCCGTCGCGGTGCTCGCGCCGATCACCGAGGAAATGCGCCGCCTGACGGGCGACACCAGCCATATCGACGCCATCCTGCGCGACGGTGGCGAGCGGGCAAACGCGCGAGCCGAAAAGACCATGAAGGAAGTGCGCGACATCATCGGCTTCCTGCGTTAATGATAGTTGCATTCGGGCGGGCCGCCGGCGTCCGCCCGAGGCATCCTTCGCGCGAATAGGCTTCGTCCGGCATCAGAGTTGCGGCATGGTTTCTACACGTCTCTCCCGCCTTGAAGGTCACCGCCGCAAGTTCCTGGCCGTGATCGACAACACGCCAGAATGCCAGCGCGCGGTGCATTATGCCGGCCGCCGCGCCAAGAATTCCAACGGGGCGCTCACCCTTCTCTACGTGATCCCCGAAGGCGATTTCCAGCAATGGCTGGGCGTCGAGGAGATCATGCGCGCCGAGGCGCGCGAGGAAGCGGAATCGACGCTGGCCAAGATCGCCCAGATCGTGCGCGAAACCATCGGCATCGAGCCGGAAATGGTCATCCGCGAAGGCAAGGCCGCCGACCAGATCGTCAGCCTGATCGAGGAAGACCGCGATATCGCCATTCTCGTGCTCGCCGCCGGCTCCGCCAAGGAAGGCCCGGGACCGCTGGTTTCGTCGATCGCCGGGCGCGCTTCCGCCTTCCCGATCCCCGTGACGGTGCTGCCGGATACGCTGACCAACGAGGAAATCGACGCCCTCTGTTAATACGGAACCGACAATCGTCGCCGGCACTCTTGATGCCGGCCGAAGATCGGCCTATTTTTGAAGAATTCTAAATTACATGTGCCGCGACACGAGGCTTTAGGCTCCGCGGAAAACCAACAGAGCGGCCGCGCCTTGAACCGGTTCGCGAAGGAGACAAAAGATGTTCATTCAAACCGAAGCGACCCCGAACCCGTCGACGTTGAAGTTCCTGCCGGGCAAGGTGGTGCTGGAGCAGGGCACGGCCGAGTTCCGCAGCGCCGCTGAGGCGGAAGCCTCGCCGCTGGCCGCGCGCATCTTCACTGTGCCCGGCGTTACCGGCGTCTTCTTCGGTTATGATTTCGTGACGGTCACCAAGGATAATGCCGAATGGCAGCATTTGAAGCCGGCGATCCTTGGCGCGATCATGGAGCATTTCATGTCCGGCGCTCCGGTCATGGGTGCGGCTGGCAGCGCCTCCGACCAGACGGACGGCGAAGAGTTCTTCGAGGCCGGTGACGAGACCATCGTCGCCACCATCAAGGAACTGCTGGAAACCCGCGTTCGCCCGGCCGTCGCCCAGGATGGCGGCGACATCACTTTCCGCGGCTTCCGCGAAGGCACGGTCTTCCTCAACATGAAGGGCTCCTGTGCCGGCTGCCCGTCCTCGACGGCGACGTTGAAGCATGGCGTGCAGAACCTGCTGCGCCACTTCGTTCCGGAAGTGCGGGAAGTGGAAGCCGTTTGATGCCAATGGCGACGGTGCGCCGCGCATGATCGTCCTGGCGCTCGATACCGCCGGCGTCGATTGCGCCGCCGCGATCTATGACAGCGAGGCGGGCAAGGTTCTGGCCGAGGTCTGCGAGACCATCGGCAAGGGCCATGCCGAGCGGCTGATGGCGATGATCGACGAGGCGCTGGCCGCCTCGGGCCTCGTGCTTGCCGATCTCGACCGCGTGGCGGTGACCATCGGTCCCGGGTCCTTCACCGGCATCCGCGTCGGCGTCGCCGCGGCGCGTGGCTTGGCTTTGGCGCTCGGCATCGAGGCGGTCGGCGTCACCACGCTTGCCGTGCTCGCCGCCGTCCAGCGTGAGGCCGGCGAAAGTCGCCCTGTCGTCGTCGCCATGGATGCCAAGCGGGGCGAAGTCTATGCCCAGGTTTTCGCCGCCGACGGTTCGGAACTCAGCGAACCCGCCGAGCTTGCGATTGCCGATGCGCAAGCGCTGCCCGCCCGTTACGCAGCGGTGGCGACCGGCTCTGGCGCACCGCTTGTGAACGGTGCGGAAGAAGGCGCCGGTCTCGATCATTTTTCCATTGCACAGGTCGCGCGACTCGGAGCAGATTTGCAACCGGGCGCGGCCAAACCCAAGCCGCTTTACCTGCGTGCGCCCGACGCCAAACCGCAGACGGGGTTTGCCCTTTCCAGGGCGTAAAGTCTCGTCGTTTCAGCGGTTTGCGTCAGGACTGGCGGCAAAACGAATGTGAGACGACGTGCTGGAAGCCTATCTGCCCCGCAAGACCGAGTTCGAAATCCTTCCCATGCGGACCGACGATTGTTTGCGGGTCTCTGCCCTGCATGGCGAGCGCTTCGCGCGGCCCTGGGGCGATGGCGAATTTCACAGCCTTTTGATGCAGCCGAACGTGTTCGGTTTCGTGGCCCGGCAGGTGAACGGGTTGTTCAAGGTTCCGCTCGCCGGCTTCGTGCTGACGCGGGCTGTGGCCGACGAGGGCGAGATCCTGACCGTTGCCGTGCATGCCAAGGCGGCGCGCGCCGGTCTCGGCTGGCGCCTGATGCAGGCGGCGATGCGCGAAGTGCATGCGCGCGGCGGCGAAAGCCTGTTTCTCGAAGTCGATGACGGCAATGCGCCGGCGCTGGGCCTCTATCGCAAGCTCGGTTTTTTGACGGTCGGCGAACGCCCGGCCTATTACACAGATAAAAATGGGGTGCGCACGACGGCGCTTGTCATGAAGCGCGATCTTCGCTAGTCCCCTGCCTTTGACCGGTTGATTGACGTAAAGGCCCACCGCCCATGGCAGACCTTTCCAAATCGCTCGAAGAGCTGTGTACCGAGCGCGGAATGCGCATGACCGACCAGCGTCGGGTGATCGCCCGCATTCTGGAGGAGTCGGAAGACCATCCCGATGTCGAGGAGCTTTATCGCCGCTCGGTGAAGGTGGATGCGAAGATCTCCATCTCGACTGTCTACCGTACGGTAAAACTGTTCGAGGATGCCGGCATCATCGCGCGGCATGATTTCCGCGATGGCCGCTCGCGCTACGAGACGGTGCCGGAAGAGCATCACGATCACCTGATCGACCTCAAGACCGGCGCGGTCATCGAATTCCGTTCGCCGGAAATCGAGGCCTTGCAGGAGCGTATCGCCCGCGAGCACGGTTTCAAGCTGGTCGACCACCGGCTCGAACTCTATGGCATTCCGCTCAAGAAGGACGAGCGCTGAGGGGCTGGGCGTGATCGAAGTATTGCGGATCGGCGTCAAGGTGGCGGTTCTCGCTATCGCCACCCTGTTCCTGCTGCCGGTGCATCTGCTGGCGCTGAAATTCCGCTGGCCGATCCGTCGGCGCATACCGCGCTGGTGGCATCGCGTCGCCTGCTGGATGCTGGGCATCCGCGTGCGCGTCCATGGCCGCATGGAGCCGAACAGGCCGCTGATGCTGGCCGCCAACCATTCCTCCTGGCAAGACATTCTCGTCCTTGCCTCGATCGCCGATGTTGTTTTCATCGCCAAATCGGAGGTCAAGTCCTGGCCGGTTTTCGGCACGCTGGCGCGCTGGCAGGAAAGCGTCTTCGTGGTGCGCGCCGACAAGCATCGCACCGGCGATCAGGTCAACGAGATCGGCGAGCGCATGGCTGCCGGCGAGATCGTCGTCCTGTTTCCCGAAGGCACGACGTCTGATGGCAACCGCCTGCTGGAGGTCAAGTCGTCACTGTTCGGGGCCGCTGCGGCCGCCGTCCCGGCTTCGGCCAGCGGTTTGGTGCATATCCAGCCGGTGGCGATTGCCTATACCGGCATCCATGGCACGCCCATGGGGCGCTATCACCGGCCGATTTCCGCCTGGCCGGGCGATGTCGAACTCGTTCCGCATCTGAAGGATCTGCTGAAGGTCGGCGCGATCGAGGTCGACGTCACCTTCGGCGAGACGGTCGATTACACCGCCCGCAGCAACCGCAAGCAGGTGGCCTCCGCCGTCGGCGCCTCCATCCGCCGCCACCTGACGGCGTCGCTTCGCGGCCGGCCCGGCGAATGAATGGTGACGTTCCGTTTCAACCGGAACAAAACAAGCTTTTGCCGGCGGCATAATTTTCTCCCCAAATCGATTTCCGATTTGAGGGATTATGCAGTAAATAGGCGCCCATGACCCAGGACACCGCCCAGATCACCGCCCCGCAGGCTGCCTTGCGTGATGGCTCCAACAGTCGCAAGGTTTTCGTGAAGACCTATGGCTGTCAGATGAACGTCTATGATTCCGTCCGCATGACCGACGCGCTGGCGCGCGACGGCTATGTGCCGACCGAAGACATGGGCGAGGCGGATCTGGTGCTGCTCAACACCTGTCATATCCGTGAAAAGGCGGCGGAAAAGGTCTATTCGGCGCTCGGCCGCCTGCGCGACATGAAGAAGGCGCGCAATGCGCAAGGCCGCGAATTCATGATCGGCGTCGCCGGCTGCGTCGCGCAGGCCGAAGGCGAGGAGATCCTCCGTCGCGCGCCGGCCGTCGATGTGGTCATCGGCCCGCAGACCTATCACCGCCTGCCCGAAGCGCTGAACAAGGCCCGCTCCGGCGCGCGCGTCGTCGAGACCGACTATGCGGTCGAGGACAAGTTCGAGCACCTGCCGGTCGCCGAAAAGGCAAAGATCCGCGCCCGCGGCGTTACCGCTTTCCTGACCGTTCAGGAAGGCTGCGACAAGTTCTGCACCTTCTGCGTGGTGCCCTATACGCGCGGTTC
>CAMFHE010000075.1 GCA_945952045.1 uncultured Rhizobium sp. | reverse complement strand
CCTTAGCTCAGCTGGATAGAGCACCTGCCTTCTAAGCAGGTTGTCGCAGGTTCGAGTCCTGCAGGGGTCGCCAAGTTTTTAAGCAATTGTTTTCCATAGATCCGAGTTTCCGATTTTTTCATTCGGAAAAATGCGGGTTGTCCCGTTATGGGACAATAAAATTCCAGGTCGCATTTCCTGAATTCATTTGTACGCCGGCAATACTGGCCGGGCGAATTTCAAAGCGGCTTAAAATCGGCTCGATTGCACCATTGTTTCGCCCGGGTTGACGCGCTATATGGGTTGCCTATCGAACTATGTTAGCGACCTTTGCCTAAGCCGACCGGCCTGTCAGAACTCCTTCATCGTCGATATTATCGCCGGCCCTGCCCGGCTTCACTCAACGATTGAAAGGAAATCGTTATGGATACAGGTACCGTCAAGTGGTTCAACAGCACCAAGGGTTACGGCTTCATTCAGCCGGATAACGGCGGCGCAGACATCTTCGTTCACATCTCTGCCGTTGAGCGTTCGGGCATGACCTCGCTCGCCGATGGCCAGAAGGTTTCCTACGAAATCATCCAGGACCGCCGCTCGGGCAAGAGCTCGGCTGGCAACCTGCGCGCTGCCTAAGCATTATTGATGCGCTGCCGCCGGCAGCCGTTCAATCGACGATATCGAAGGCCGGGACATGTCCCGGCCTTCTTGTTTTTCCGGTCTTCGAAATCTTGGCTGCAGGCTTCGATTCGTCAGTGTTTGAGCTCGATATCGAGCCAACAAGCGAGGGGTTAACAAAACCCTCCGCAATTCTGTAAAATTGTACTAAACTATTGAAATATATATCAAATTTTCTCCCGTACTGTCCATTTCACAAACAAGAAACGGACAGGCAGGGACATGGCAAACGTAATTTCGAACAATGCAACCGGATCGAAGCTCATAGATAGCCTTCTGGCATCGACACGCTGGGGCGACAGCACTGTGACCTATGGCTTCACGTCATCCAGCAGCCAATACGGTTCGTCCTACGGCATGGGAGAAACCACCACTGGTTATCAGCCGCTGTCTGCCACGCAGACCACAGCCGTCAAGAGCGCGCTGGCTGCATGGGGCGAACTGATCAATCTGAAGATCGTCGAGACGTCGGGCAACGACGCCGATCTTCGCATCGCCTCGTCTTCTGCTCCCAATACCGCATGGGCCTATACGCCAGGTAGCGGCGCCGAAGCCGGCGACGTCTGGTTCGGCACGACCAAGGGCTATTACAACAATCCGGTCGCTGGAAATTATGCCAAGCTGACCTTTATTCACGAACTTGGCCACGCTCTTGGCCTCGGCCATCCGCATGAAAGCGTCTTTGGCGCAGGCGGCGGCAACTATGTCGCCGATAACGGCCAGGATGTTTGCCCCTGCTGCGGCGGCGCCGTACACGATCTCCTGCCGGTGCATGAAGGCGCACAGGGTCAGGCAACAGCCACGATCCATGCCGGCGCCGCCGAAGTTGCCTCCGGCAACCCTGCCTATTTCGGCTCGGATGTCTCTGCGAATACCGTCGATGCAATGGCTTACTCCGTCATGAGCTATTCCTCCTACGCCAATGACGGCCGCGGCGGATATACCAACGGCACGTGGGATTACGCACAGTCTCCCATGGTCCGCGATATCGCGGCGATCCAGAGCCTCTATGGCGCGAACTATACGACGCGCGGCGGCGACACGATCTACTCCTGGAGCGCGACCACGGGTGAGAAATTCATCGATGGCGTCGGCCAGGGAGCACCCGGCGGCAACAAGGTGTTCGAAACCATCTGGGATGGCGGCGGTCGAGATACGATCGATCTGTCCAACTATACCAGCAACCTGAAAGTCGACCTGGCACCCGGCGGCTGGATCGATTTCGGCAATTCGCAGGTCGCCAATCTCGGCCTCGGCCATACCGCACCCGGCAACGTCGCGATGTCTCTGCTTTTCGAAGGCGACACGCGCTCGTTTATCGAAAATGCTGTCGGCGGCACAGGCAACGATCTCATCAAGGGCAATGCCGGCGACAATTTCCTGATCGGCGGCGCCGGTGACGATCGTATCGAAGGCGGCGACGGCAACGATATTCTTGCCGGCGGCACCATCGGCAACGAGCTTTCCTTCCTCGGCATCAATCGCGACGCCCTGATCAAGATCATTCCCAATATCGACGGCGCGGATGGTAACGACATCCTGCTTGGCGGCAACGGCAACGACCTGTTCATTGCAGGCAAGGGCAACGATATCGTCGATGGCGGCAACGGCACCGACACGCTGCTCATCGATGCGGCCCTCTCCGCCATTCAGTTCGTGACCAACGGTGCGGAAATGGTCTTCAAGTATTTCGGAAACACGACGACCGCGACGAACATCGAGTATCTGGCGACGCAGGACGGGATTTTCGAAATCCACGGCGCGCAGCTTGTCGGTGTCACGCAGCAGCAGTGGTATAACGCTTCGGCCTGATACCAATCTGCCCGGAAAAATGAAAAAGGCCGCCCCCATGGAGCGGCTTTTTTTGCTTCAGAATACCTGAACGCCGAGATTTCTCGGCTGGCTCGTCATTTATCGTTGCCGATCTGCGGGCTGACAACGCGGTCGCCTTCGCGAATGCCCAGTGCTGCGGCGCGCCCGCCGTTGATTTCCAGCACATATTTTACCGGTCCACGCGAATCGATGATCGCCTGCGACATGGGTTCGGCCTCACGCTGGATACGATGGATAGCGCCGCCCTCGCCGATAAACAGCATGTCGAGCGGAATTTCCGTGTTCATCATCCACATGCTGACCCGGCGCGTCACGCCGAAATCGAACAACATCCCGGCATCCGGATCCATCTGCTTGCGGAACATTAGGCCACGCGCACGTTGCGCATCGTCGGTCGCCAGCTCGACGAGAAACTGGTGCTTCTTGCCACCGGCCGAAATTACCGTCAGCAATTCAGACGGGAAATTGATTTCTTCTGCCTGCGCCTGTTGGGCCAAGCCCAGGACCGACAGAAAGAGAAAAAGCACCATCACGGTGCTTTTTACAGATCGAGAAAGGAAACGCATGTTTATCAATGCGACCGGCCGGGGAAGCTTGGCGTATCCGGATGGATTTCCGCAGCCATCAGACCCTTGTCGCCATCGCCGAAGCGGACGAGCACGACCTGGCCGGGACGCAATTCGGTCAAGCCGAAGCGACGCAACGTTTCCATATGGATGAAAATGTCTTCGGTGCCTTCACCGCGCGTCAGGAAGCCGAATCCCTTCGTGCGATTGAACCACTTGACCAGAGCGCGCTCCAGTCCGCTCGTCGGCGTCACCTGCACATGCGTGCGCACCGGCGGCAGCTGCGAGGGATGAATTGCCGTCGACTGATCCATCGACAGGATGCGGAATGCCTGGAAACCGCGATCGCGCTTCTGAACGAGCGCGACGATTCGCGTTCCCTCCAGAATAGTCTGGTATCCATCGCGCCGGAGGCAGGTAACGTGCAGGAGAACATCCTGCATACCATTGTCCGGGACAATGAACCCGAAGCCCTTGGCGACATCAAACCACTTGACGACTCCCGTCACCTCAATCAGCTCGACGGGCTCACTCGAGAATTCCTCGAAAAAAGTGACGCCTTTCGACGAAATCTTGTCCACCATCTTTTGCCAGCCCCTCGATTACGCGCCACACACTCGCTGCGGTTAACTGATTCTTGACGATCAAATTAACATCTCGGCAACCGTTTCGCGCAAGTCCTAGTTTCGTTTACCCATGTCGTTTTTTAACGGCCAAGGCTTGCTTGAAGCTGATTTCGAGCCAAATATCCGCCCGCAAACACAGGGAGAAAAGCTGATGCGCTATCTACACACAATGGTCAGGGTTAAGGATCTGGAAACCTCACTGCATTTTTATAGCACAGTCTTTGGCCTGACGGAAATTCGTCGTTACGAAAATGAGAAGGGTCGTTTCACTCTGGTGTTCCTGGTCGCGCGCGACGATCTGCAAGCTGCGCGCGAGAATCTCGCGCCCTGCCTGGAGCTGACCTACAACTGGGATACCGAAGACTACGCCGGCGGACGGAATTTCGGCCACCTCGCCTACGAAGTAGACGACATCTACGGATTCTGCCGGCATCTCATGGACAATGGAATCACCATCAATCGCCCGCCGCGCGACGGTCACATGGCCTTCGTTCGCTCGCCGGACGGGATCTCGATCGAAATCCTGCAAAAGGGCGAAAGCCTGCCTCCGGCAGAGCCTTGGGCTTCGATGACCAATACCGGCGTCTGGTAAGCCGCCGATCACAGCTTAGCGCAAGTCCCGAGTGCTACTTCAGCGCCATGAAGCGACGGCGGCGTCCGGATGAGTCCATGACGCCGCCGCGTGGCCGGACGGCATGATTGCTTTCGGCCTATGGCAAAGACGGGTTTTGCGCTTGCGTATCGAACATTCCACGGCCGCGAATCGGATGACATTCGGCCTGAGGCTGGCCTCCGCCAGCCTGCTTGTGCTTCTGGCAGGTTGTGTGACCACGCCGCAGAAATCCGCCGATGCAAAGGCGGACGCGGCGCAGGCAGAGCTCGACTCGCAGATCGTGCCGCTCACGCAGGAAGAAGCCCAGCAGATCGCTTCCAAGCCGCGCGCAGCGCTTGCCTCTCCGTCTCAGGCGCAAATGACCGCCGGCCAACAGGCCTTGCCTGCCACGGATATGGCTGCCGATTCGACCTCGCCTTCACAGGCGCAGCCGAACATTGGCGGCCTCGCGCTTCAACCAACGGGAATAAATCCCAGCCGGACCTCGATCTTCGCCTCTCCACGACCAGCGGCCGTTGCTCCGCTGGAACCGGCAACGGCAGACGTGCCGGCTTTCGCATCGACCCCGCCGACAAGTCCTGCCGTCCAAAGCATTCAGGAGCAGGCGCCGAAGACACCGCTGGGAGCGCCCGGCCAGGTCTCGCAAAAGGCGCAGAAGGCAGACCCACGCTTTGCCGGCCTGCCCTTCCGACGCAATGATTATATCGGCGCCGATGACATTCCCCTCGCCATGGCGGCGAATTTCTACGCCAGTAAGAACCTCTATACGCCCGAGGACGGCGATGATGCGCCAGCCGGACTGATGAAGCTCGCTTCGCTTTCCGGAATGGCGCGCAACGCCGCGCATGGCCTGCGCATCCAGCGGCCGGACGTTCAGGTTGGATGCTTCAAGCCGGAATTGGTGGGGCTGATCAAACGTGCAGAACGCCATTTCGGCGTGCAGGCAGTTGTCACCTCCGGATATCGCAGTCTGGCCCACAATACCCGCGTCGGTGGCGCACTGCATTCGTTGCATATGAAATGCGATGCGGCGGATATTCAGCTTGCCGGAGTTTCCAAGTGGGATCTGGCGCAATTCCTGCGTGCGCAGCCGGGCCGCGGGGGCGTTGGAACTTACTGCCACACGCCTTCCGTGCATGTCGATATCGGCCGTCCGCGCGACTGGAACTGGCGTTGCCGCAAGGAAACGTAATTCACCGGAGACGGTGAGCGCGACTCTTAATAAGGCTTTGTTTTTCATTGCCTATCTTTCCACAACGCGCCGTCGTCGATTTGTCATTTTTTTCGGCTTTGTCGCATTTTCCGGCTTGCAGGTTTCGAAACCTGTGACTATAACGCGCCTACCAAAGCGCACGCGCCCTTCGTCTATCGGTTAGGACGTCAGATTTTCATTCTGAAAAGAGGGGTTCGACTCCCCTAGGGCGTGCCACTTTCCCCAAGATGTTAATCTATGATCGCGGCCGCACTTTGCGGATGCGCTTAGTATTTGCTGTCGAATTCAATTTTCATCACGAAAAACTCATCGTTGAAAAGTGATGCGGTTGTATTAATACCGCATTAACACAATCCATGGTTACATTCAGCATTCGAAATGCTTGCCATGGAGAATCGCCGATGTTTCGCAAAATGCTTTCTACGACTGGAGGCGCTGCGGCGGTGGAGTTCGCGCTGGTCGCGCCGCTGTTCCTCATGCTGCTTCTGAGCTTTATCGCAGCAGGCATCTATCTGAGCACGGCCTATTCCGTGCAGCAGATTGCAGCCGATGCGGCGCGCACGGCCATTGCCGGTCTTTCCGCGCAGGAGCGTAACAATCTTGCATCCGCTTTCATCGCCTCGGCAGTCATCAAATACCCGTTCATCAAGCCTGAAGCTCTCAAAATTCAGGTCTCCGACGACCCTAAAGATCCGAAGCAATTCGTCGTGGCGTTGAGCTATGACGCATCTTCATTGCCGATCTGGGGTCTTTACACATTTGCAATGCCAAGCAGCCAGATCAAACGCTACGCCACCATTCGCATAGGGGGACTGTAATATGAGCCGCCTATCCATCCTTTTGCGCCGGTTCGGTGGCGCACGTGGTGGCAACATCGCCATTACCACAGCTCTGACCGCCCCGCTGATCATCATGTCGCTCGGGCTTGGCGTCGATTTCGGCGCCATGACCTTGCAAAAGCGCGAGGCACAGACGACCGCCGATCTTGCGGCGATCGTCGCTGCGGCTCGGCCATCCAATGCCGAGCAGATCGTGGCTGCGCACTTTTTGGCAAACCACCTCAACCTGCTTGTACGCAGCGGTGAAGGGTTCATCACCCCGCGCGGCGAGGTACTTGCGCCCAGTTCACGAACACAACCGCTCTACGATGGTATCGCCACTGTCGAGAGCGGTCGCTATGTCGCCGATCCGAATGCAACCGTAGGGCAGCGATTCGTCGCCGGCGCTTCTCCGGCCGATGCCGTGCGCGTTGTCATCGAAGAGCCGACGCACCTCTATTTCGCGGGGCTGTTCGGCAGCAGTTCATCCATCGCAGTGCGCGGGACGGCCAGTGCACAGAAATACGCCGCCTTTGGCCTGGGCTCGCGGCTCGCGAGCGTGCAGGAGGGGCTTGCGAACGCGATCCTCGGCGGCTTGCTGGGCACAAATCTGTCCCTCAAGGCCATGGATTATCGCGCTCTGGCTGATTTCGACATCAATCTGCTGAAAACGATGGATGCCTTGGCCACCGACCTGAAGCTGACCACGCTCACCTATGACGAGCTTCTGAACACAGAAATCACATATGGCCAGTTGGTCACCGCCTTGGGCAAGACGGCAGGTGTGACGCCCAACGTCCAGGCCATTCTCAACACGCTTAGCAAGTCCCTGGGCAAGACATCACTCAAGCTCAAGCTGAATCGCCTCGCCAATCTCGAATCGATCGGGCGTAATCTCGTCGGCAGCAGCAATAATCTCATGGTTGCCGCCAGTGTGCTCGAACTCGTCAACGCCGGCGCCGTCGCAGCCAATGGCGGAAACCAGATTGCCGCCAATCTCGGCGCCACCATTCCCGGTCTCGCCGGCGCGACGCTGAAGGTGGCCATCGGCGAGCCGATGGTCCAAACACCGGCCGTTCGGGTCGGTAGCGTCAATTCGACGGTTCGTACCGCACAGACGCGATTGTCACTGGAAACGACGGTCAACGGGCTGGCGATTCTCGCCGGCCTGAAGATCCGCGTGCCGCTTTATGTCGAAGTGGCGCCATCGGAAGCACGCCTTGCAGATATACGCTGCACGGGCAATGGCAGCGCCGATGCGACCGTTTCCGTCGATGTCGTCCCAGGCATTGCGGAGGTCGCGCTGGGCGACGTCAACACGGCAGCATTCCAAAACTTCTCGTCGACGCCTCGGGTGACCGAAACACGCATCATCGACTCGCTGCTCCTGAAGGTGTCCGCGAAAGCGCAGGTAAACACTTCAAACCTGCAGCCAACGCGCGTCAATTTTTCGCCGACTGAGATCGCCGCGCATCAAATCAAATCGATTTCGACACGCGACACACTGACCTCGACCGTCACGACGCTTCTCAAAAATCTGGACCTGAAAATCGACATTCTCGGCCTTCCGCTTGCCACCAACGCCAATGTGCAGGCAGCGCTTGCCTCCGCCCTAGCGCCGGTTACATCTCCGATCGACGACCTGCTCTACGATACACTGCTCCTGCTCGGCGTTCGGGTCGGCGAAGCCGATATCAGGGTCAGTGGCGTCCGTTGCAGCAATGCCGTTCTGGTGCAATAGGTTTATCTTGCGGAAATCGCGGCGGTTTTTGTGATGTCACAAAAAATTCGACTGCCGCGATTTTCCCGCTTGCAGGATAAGCGGGCTCTCATTATAAGGGCGCTCACAAGCGACACGCGCCCTTCGTCTATCGGTTAGGACGTCAGATTTTCATTCTGAAAAGAGGGGTTCGACTCCCCTAGGGCGTGCCACTTGCCTTCCCCTTGAAATGATAATTTTGTCAGTCAGCGCGGCGTCAGCTTATGCGCGCGGCATCGAGAATGCGGATCTGCACCCGGCGTGTTCCCTGCCAGAAATCGGCGCTCAGCGATCCGGCGACATGAATCTGCTGGCCACGCGATTTCAACAGTAGATCGCCAAGTTCGGTGTTTTGAGCGCGAAAGGCAATCGCGTCGAGGCGCGTGCCGTCGCCAGCTTCCAGGGTCGCCTTCACATGCGCTACACCGATGGGGCGCGAATCGACGATGCGATGGAACGGCACGGCGAAGATCGGCTGCGGATGGCCGGCGCCATAGGGGCCGGCGGATTCGAGCTGGTCGATCAGCGCCAGCGTCGCGCCGGATGCGCCGAGCGCGCCGTCGATCTTCAGCACCTCGTTCGAGACCAATGACGCCACTGTCTTCGCCGCCTGCTCATCGAAGAAATGGCGCAAGCGACCGAGTTTGTCGCGCTCGACGGTCAGGCCCGCCGCCATGGCATGGCCGCCGCCCTTGACCAACAGGCCGGAATCGACGGCGGCGCGGACCATGCGGCCCATGTCGAAACCGCTGATCGAGCGGCCGGAGCCGGTGCCCTTGCCGGAGGGACCGAGCGCGATGGCGAAGGCCGGACGGCGGAACTTGTCCTTCAGGCGCGAGGCAAGCAGGCCGACGATGCCCGGGTGCCAGCCCTCGCTGGCGGTGACGATGACGCTGGCTGCCGATCCGTCGCCATACTCGGCGGCGGCCTCCGCCTCGGCCTGCTCCAGCATGATCGCTTCCATGGCCTGGCGTTCACGGTTTAGCTCGTCGAGTTTGGCCGCGATGGTGTCCGCCTCGCCCGAATCGTCAAGGGTCAATAGCCGGCTACCGAGCGCGGCGTCACCGATGCGCCCACCGGCATTGATGCGCGGACCGATCAGGAAACCGAAATGATAGGGCGAGACCGGGCCGCCAAGCCCCGCCTTGCGAAACAGCGCCGCCAGTCCGACATTGCCCATATGCCGTGCCGCAATCAGACCCTTGACCACATAGGCTCGGTTCAACGCTTTCAACGGCACCACGTCGCAGACGGTCGCCAGCGCCACCAGATCGAGCCAGCGCAACAGGTCGAGCGTATGGGCTCTGACATCGCCGGCCTCGCGAAGCTTCTTGGCGGTCGCCACCAACACCAGGAAGACGACGCCTGCGGCGCAGAGATGCCCCTGCCCCGACAGATCGTCCTCGCGGTTCGGATTGACCAGCGCATGGCAGACCGGCATGTCATGCGCCATCTGGTGATGATCGATGACAACCACGTCGATGCTGCGTTCGGCGGCAGCGGCAAGCGCCTCATGGCTGGTTGAGCCGCAATCGACGGTGACGATCAGTTGCGCGCCGCGATCGATCAACTGGTTGATGGCATTGGGATTAGGGCCATATCCCTCGAAAATGCGGTCGGGAATATAGATCGGCGCATCGATACCGAAATGGGCGAGAAAGCGGTGCATCAATGCCGAGGACGCCGCGCCATCGACGTCGTAATCGCCGAAGAGAGCGATCTTTTCCTGTTTCCGGATCGCCCGCACCAGACGGTCGGCGGCCTTGCCGCAATCCGCCAGCATCAGCGGATCGGGCATCAGATTGCGAAGCGTGGGATCGAGGAACGCGACTGCATCGTCGAGCCCGACGCCGCGCCCGGCGAGCACGCGCGCCGTCAGTTCCGGCAGGCCATGTGTCTGGGCAATTGCCAGCGCCCGGTTCTGCCCGGCCTGGTCCAGCCGCGAAATCCAGCGCTGTCCGGTCGCGGAGCGTTCCACCCCGAGAAAGGCGCGCTGGACGGGATCGGCGGATAGATCAGGCATCGTGGCTCCGTATTGCGATTGCATGTCGCAAGCGATCCACGATGCCAATGGCGAAGTTTAGACTTCGCGCGGGCGCTCGATGCGGATCACTTGCGGTTCACCGATCAGATAACCATCGAGCTTGATGGCTGCAACCGCCTTGCGCACGGCATCTTCCATCGTCGCATGGGTGACGAGGATGATCGTCTTCGGCTCGGCGGCCTCGACATGGTGCTTCGGGCGCTGGACGATGGATTCCAGCGAGATGCGATTTTCGGCCATATGGGTGGCAATGCCCGCGAAGACGCCGGTCTTGTCCTCGACCGTCATGCGGATGAAATAGCCGCCTTCATGGCTTTGCATCCGGGCGCGCTGGTAAGGCTCCAGTTCCCGCGCCGGGCGGCCGAGGACCGGCACGTCCTGCGCACCGGGACGGCTCTTGGCGATATCGGCGATGTCGCCGAGCACGGCCGAGGCCGTGGCATTGCCGCCGGCGCCGGGGCCAACCATCAGCAATTCGCCCAAAATGTCGGATTCGATCGCCACCGCATTGGTGACGCCGTCGACCTGCGCGATCACCGATTCGAGCGGCACCATGGTCGGATGCACGCGCTGTTCGATGCCGGTATCGGTGCGCTGGGCAACGCCGAGCAGCTTGATGCGATAACCGAGATCTTCGGCGGCGCGAATATCCTCGATAGAGATATTTGTGATGCCTTCGAGATAGATATCGTCGGCTGCGATCTGCGTGCCGAAGGCAAGCGTCGTCAGGATCGAAAGCTTATGGGCGGTGTCGTTGCCCTCGATGTCGAAGGCCGGATCGGCTTCGGCATAGCCGAGACGCTGGGCTTCCTTCAGGCACTCGGCGAAGGACAGGCCTTCCTTCTCCATCTTGGTGAGGATGTAGTTGCAGGTGCCGTTCATGATGCCGTAGACGCGCGAAACCGTATTGCCGGTCAGCGACTCGCGCAGCGCCTTGATGACGGGAATACCGCCGGCAACCGCCGCTTCGAAATTCAGCAGCGCGCCCTTCGCTTCCGCCATCTTCGCCAGCTCGACGCCATGACGGGCAAGCAGCGCCTTGTTGGCGGTGACGACATGCAGGCCGCGGGAAAGAGCGGCGCGCACGGCGGCATCGGCCGGGTCGCCTGCCCCGCCCATCAATTCGACGAAGACGTCGATGTCGGCCTTGGCTGCCAGTTCGACGGGATCGTCGAACCAGGTGGTCGTCGTCATGTCGATGCCCCGGTCACGCGTGCGGTCACGGGCGCTGACGGCCGTGATCGTGATCGGCCGGCTGCAGGTAATGGCCAGCTTTTCTTTGCGATCCTGGAGGATGCGGACAAGAGCAGACCCAACGGTGCCCAAGCCCGCAATGCCGATTTTAAGGGCATCTGACATAGGATTTTCCTGATTTTCGAGTGGAAGAGCGGCCGGAGGCCCCGGCCGCTTTTAGTTCTATCGCATGTCGCCATCGCAAAACCGCTGCGCAATTTTGCGCGACATGCGCCATTTTAACGATGCGCGTTCAAGGAAATGACGTTGTGCATCGTATCGTCTGCCGCCGAAAGGAAGCGCTTGAGGTTGCGCGCCGCCTGGCGGATGCGGTGTTCGTTCTCGACGAGCGCGATACGAACGTAATCGTCGCCCTGCTCGCCAAAGCCGATGCCCGGTGCGACCGCGATGTCGGCCTTTTCCACCAGGAGCTTGGAGAATTCCAGGCTGCCGAGATGGCGGAATTTTTCCGGGATCTTTGCCCAGGCGAACATGGTCGCAGCCGGCGGCGGAACCTCGAAACCGGCCTTACCGAAGGTATCGACCAGCACGTCGCGGCGGCGACGATAGACGCTACGCACTTCGGCGATGTCGGAACCGTCGCCGTTCAGCGCGTGGGTTGCGGCCACCTGGATCGGCGTGAAGGCGCCGTAATCGAGGTAGGATTTCACGCGCGTCAGCGCCGCGATCAGCCGCTCGTTGCCGACGGCGAAGCCCATGCGCCAGCCGGGCATGGAGAAGGTCTTCGACATGGAGGTGAATTCCACCGTCACGTCGATTGCACCCGGAACTTCCAGAACGGACGGCGGCGGGTTGTTCTCGTCGAAATAGATTTCCGAATAGGCCAGATCCGACAGCACGATGATGTCGTGCTTCTTCGCAAACGCGATAACGTCCTTGTAGAAGTCGAGCGTGGCGACATAGGCCGTCGGGTTGGACGGATAGTTGATGATCAGCGCCAGCGGCTTCGGGATCGAATGCTTCACGGCGCGCTCCAGCGGCGCGAAGAAGCTGTCATCCGGCTCGACCGGCAGCGAACGGATCACGCCACCTGCCATCAGGAAGCCGAAGGCATGGATCGGGTAGGTCGGGTTCGGGCAGAGAATGACATCGCCCGGCGCCGTGATCGCCTGCGCCATGTTGGCGAAGCCTTCCTTGGAGCCCAGCGTCGCCACGACCTGGGTTTCAGGATTGAGCTTCACGCCGAAACGACGGGCGTAGTAAGCCGCCTGGGCGCGGCGCAGGCCGGGAATACCCTTGGAGGACGAATAGCGATGCGTGCGCGGATCCTGAACGACTTCGCAGAGCTTATCGACGATCGCCTTCGGGGTGGGGAGATCGGGATTTCCCATGCCGAGATCGATGATATCGGCGCCGCCCGCTCGCGCGCTCGCCTTCAAACGGTTGACCTGTTCGAAGACATAAGGCGGCAAGCGCCGGACTTTGTGAAATTCTTCCATCTTTCACCCCATGGAAAACGCAAGGGGCCATCCCTTGCGCAAGTTCATCCTGTTTCAGATCAAGCGCCGCCTGTCGAAAACACATGGCGGCACCATGACACTGATAGACACGAAGATACGGTATTTCTTTGACCCGAAAGGCAATCCGCCGCTCTCACGGAAAGATTTTAACCAAGCCCTCAAGCCACCGAACGCTTTGCGTCCAAAATGCCTGAAACGCAAGAGCTAAAGCGCATCGCCCGTCCTTGTCGCAAAGCGGCCCGCGCATTTTTGCGCGGCATGCGTCAATTGGCGATTTCGGCCTGCGTCTCGGCGCCATGCTGGGCGGCGAGCTTGCGCATTTCCTCGACTCGGCGATTGTATTCCGCCTCGGAGATGCTGCCGCTGCGACGGGCATGGCCAAGCGCGGACAGATTATGCTGCATCTTGACGGCATCCTGGTCCGTCATCTGCGCATTGGCGGCGGTCAACGGCTCGGAAAAGCTCGGATAGGAGCCCGTGATGCGCGGACCGTTTTCGCGCGGCAGCGTTTCGGGATCGCGCGTCACGGTGACGACCGGCGATGCGGCACGCGGCGGCAGCGGCTTGGAAAAGTCGATCGCCGTGCAACCGGTCATGGCGGCGGCGCAAACGGCCAGAGCGAGGAGAGTTCGACCCGTCGTCTTCGTCGTTGCGGTGGTTGCCCCGATGGCTGCCATGTCGTCGTTCCGTCTTTCTGGTCCACGAAGGGCTAAAATCAATCAGCATGGATGATCCGCCGATTGAGTTTCGCTCCCTAGGCTTTCGCCTTTCCAGCTTAGTAGATTTCCCGCCCCTCCAATGCAAGAGACTTGCATGCAAATCGCTGGAAACTGTCATGAAGTTCATGCAGGATAACAGGTGAAAGCAACCAGTGCATGCGGAGGGAATATGAGCGAGGACAACAAGAAATCCGCCGAGAACGGCAAGCTCTTCCCAGGTTTCGATGCAGATGCCGTGCAACCCTACATCGTCAAGGACCCGGAAGCGATGGCGATGAACTTCGCCCGCACACTGGAAAACCTCGGCAAGGCCGCCTCCGCCTGGCTCGCGCCGCGCGAGCGTGGCGAAAGGGTCGATCCGGCGGGCGATCCCGCCACAGACCTCGTCAAGACCATGTCGAAGGTCACGGAATACTGGATGACGGACCCGAAACGGGCGCTGGAAGCGCAAACCCAGCTTATGGGCAGCTTCTTCAATGTCTGGACCCGCTCGCTCAGCCGCATGAGCGGCGAGGCGCAGGCGCCTGACGAGACCATCAAAAAGGAAAAGCGCTTCGCGGACGAAGACTGGCAGCGCAATCCCTTCTTCGATTTTCTCCGCCAGGTCTATGTCACGACCTCCGACTGGGCGGAGAAGATGGTCGAGGAGGCGGAAGGTCTCGATCCGCATACCCGCCACAAGGCCTCTTTCTACGTCAAGCAAATCATGGCGGCGCTTTCGCCGGCCAATTTCGTGGCGACGAACCCGGAGCTTTATCGCGAGACGGTGGCGAGCAGTGGCGCCAATCTGGTCAAGGGCATGGAATTGCTGGCGGAAGATATTCGTGCCGGCGGCGGCGAACTCAGGCTGCGGCAGACAGATGCCTCGAAATTCGCCATCGGCGTCAACATCGCGCTTACCCCCGGCAAGGTGATCGCCCAGAGCGACGTTTGCCAGGTCGTCCAGTATGAGCCCTCGACCGACAAGGTGCTGAAACGCCCCTTGATGATCTGCCCGCCCTGGATCAACAAATTCTACATCCTCGACCTCAATCCGCAAAAATCCTTCATCAAATGGTGCGTGGATCAGGGCCATACCGTCTTTGTCATTTCCTGGGTCAATCCCGACGAGCGCCATCGCGACAAGGACTGGACGGCCTATGCCCGCGAGGGCATCGATTTCACGCTGGAGACGATCGAGAAAGCGACCGGTGAAAAGGAGGTCAACGCCATCGGCTATTGCGTCGGCGGGACGCTGCTCGCCGCAACGCTTGCCCTCCATGCCAAGGAAAAGAACCGTCGCATCAAGACCGCGACGCTGTTCACCACGCAGGTCGATTTCACCCATGCCGGCGATCTCAAGGTGTTCGTCGACGAGGAGCAACTCGCAGCGCTCGAGGAGCAGATGAACAAGAGCGGCTATCTCGAGGGATCGCGCATGGCGACGGCCTTCAACATGCTGCGCGCCTCGGAGCTGATCTGGCCCTATGTGGTCAACAACTATCTCAAGGGGCAGGTGCCGATGCCCTTTGATCTGCTCTACTGGAATTCGGATTCGACGCGCATGGCGGCGGCCAACCACTCCTTCTATCTGCGCAATTGCTACCTCAACAACACGCTGGCCCAAGGCAAGATGGAGCTGGACGGCAAGAAATTGTCGCTGAAAGACGTCAAGATCCCGATCTACAATCTGGCGACCCGAGAAGACCATATCGCGCCGCCCCGCTCCGTCTTCCTCGGCAGCCAGCTGTTCGGCGGGCCGGTGGAGTATGTGCTGTCCGGCTCGGGCCACATCGCCGGCGTCGTCAATCCGCCGGACAAGAAGAAGTATCAATACTGGACCGGCGAAGCGCCGCAGGGCGAGTATGACGAATGGTTGAAGAATACCAATGAAACGGCTGGCTCCTGGTGGCCGCATTGGCATGACTGGATCGTTGCCCATGGCGACCGCGAGGTTCCGGCTCGCACGCCTGGTGGCGCGGCCCTGAATGCGATCGAGGATGCGCCCGGCTCCTTCGTGCTGGCGCGATCCTGAGCCAGACACAATAATGCGATTTGCATCTCCCCTGGTTCCGGCGCGGCTCGTGCAGCGCTACAAGCGTTTTCTGTTCGATGCCGTGCTGGAAGATACCGGGAAGCCGATCACCGGCTCGTGTCCCAATACCGGCTCGATGCTCGGCCTGACGACGCCGGGCTCACGCATCTGGCTTTCCGAGCACGATACCCCGACGCGCAAATATCGCCACATGTTCGAGATGATCGAGACGGAAAGCGGGCTGGTCGGCGTCAATACCGGCCTGCCCAACAAGCTGGCAGAAGAGGCAATCCGCACGGGCCTCGTCGGCGATCTCGCCACCTACCCCACAGTCGAGCGCGAGCGAAAATACGGGCGTAATTCGCGCATCGATCTGCTGCTCTCCGGAAGCGGGAAACGACCGGCCTATATCGAGGTCAAGAACGTGCATTTCTCACGCCGGCCCGGTATCGCCGAATTCCCCGATACGGCGACCAAGCGCGGCACGAAGCATCTCGACGAACTGGCCGATATGGTCGATGCCGGGAATCGCGCCGTCATGCTTTATCTCGTGCAGCGGGCGGATTGCGAACGTTTCCGGCTCTGCGGCGATCTCGATCCGGTTTATTATGCGGCATTCGAGCGGGCGCAGGCGCGCGGCGTCGAGGCCTACGCGGTCAATTGCCGTGTCACTCCGACGGAAATCGTCCCGCTTGGCCTGATCCCGATGGACGAAGCCGCACCGGCTGCATTATGACAGATGCCGAAACATGAGAACCTAGGACCGGAGCACGCGCGCGATTCGAAGCTGTGCGAAACGCCCCGGAATGGCGAAAGCGAAGACATGGTGAATTATATCGATGCCGCATCGGCGCCCTTGCGGAACACCGGCGCGATCCGCCTTTACGATAGCCAGGATTTCGATGGCATGCGCAAGGCGAGCCAATTGACGGCGCGGTGCCTGGATGCGCTGGCCGATATCGTCAAGCCGGGCGTGACGACCGACGCCATCGACCGCTTCGTGCTGCAGTTCGGCCTCGATCACGGCGCCTTGCCGGCAACGCTGAACTATCGGGGCTATACGAAATCCTCATGCACCTCGATCAACCACGTCGTCTGCCACGGCATTCCCGACGATAAGCCGCTGCGCGAGGGCGATGTCGTCAATATCGACGTGACCTTCGTTCTCGACGGCTGGCATGGCGATTCGAGCCGCATGTATCCGGTCGGCGAAATCAAGCGTGCCGCCGAACGGCTGCTGGAAGTGACCTATGAATGCCTGATGCGCGGCATCGCGGTGGTGAAGCCCGGCGTGCGCACCGGCGCCATCGGCGAGGCGATCCAGACCTATGCCGAAGCCGAGCGCTGCTCGGTGGTGCGCGATTTTTGCGGCCATGGTCTCGGCCGCCTGTTCCACGACGCGCCGAACATCCTGCATTATGGCCGCGCCAATGAAGGCCCTGAGCTGCGCGAGGGCATGATCTTCACCATCGAGCCGATGATCAATCTCGGCAAGCCGCATGTGAAGGTTCTGGCAGACGGCTGGACGGCGGTGACCCGCGACCGCTCGCTTTCGGCGCAATACGAACATGCAATCGGCGTGACTGCGACCGGCTGCGAAATCTTCACCCTGTCCCCCGCCGGCCTCGATACACCCGGCATCAATCGCGCATAAGGCGGCTTCATGGCGAAAAGACCGGGCGGCTCGCCGGGCAATCCATCCCTCGCGGCGGCAGACGAACCTGCTGCCGGCAATGAATGGTCGTTTTTCGCCGAACAGGCTCCCGCGCGGGACCAGATCGCCAAGAGCATCGGCCGCCCCGCCCCTGAACAGGATGCGCATTACCATGGCCATCGCGAGCGGCTTCGTAGTCGTTTTCGCGACCATGGCGATACGGCGCTGGCCGATTATGAGATCCTCGAATTGCTGCTGTTCCGGCTTATACCGCGCCGTGACACGAAACCGATCGCCAAGGCGCTGATCGACCGTTTCGGAACGCTGGCCGATGTCTTCGGCGCGCCGGCGGCGCTGTTGCAGGAGGTGAAAGGTGTCGGCGAAGCAGTGGCGCTCGACCTGAAGCTGATCGCCGCCATTGGCCATCGCACCCTGAAGAGCGAACTCAAGGACCGCCCTATCCTCGCCTCCTGGTCGTCGGTCATCGATTATTGCCACGCGGCCATGGCGCACGAGCCGCGCGAACAATTCCGCATCCTGTTTCTCGACAAGCGCAATACGCTGATCGCCGACGAGGTGCAGGGCAAGGGAACGGTGGACCATACGCCGGTCTATCCGCGCGAGGTGGTCAAGCGGGCGCTCGAGCTGTCCGCCACGGCGCTTATCCTCGTCCACAACCATCCCTCCGGCGACCCGACGCCGTCGCGGGCCGATATCGACATGACCCATCTGATCATTTCCACGGCAAAACCGCTGGGGATAACGGTCCATGACCATATCATCATCGGCAAAAAGGGCCATTCCAGCCTCAAGGGCCTGCGCATGATCTGATGTCGCGGCTGCGACGGCGCGCTAACGAAACGGTGATATTGATCTGTTAAGCATATGCGCGCGAAGCTTGTCGCACTGCAGCATGAATCGATCCAGGAGCGGGTTTTTCCATGAATCATTATGATCTCGTCGTCGTCGGAAGCGGTCCGGCCGGGCGTCGTGCCGCCATTCAGGCCGCCAAGCTCGGCAAGAAGGTGCTTGTCGTCGAGCAAGGCAAGCGCGTCGGCGGCGTCTCGGTGCACACCGGCACCATTCCCTCCAAGACGCTGCGCGAGACGGCGCTCAATCTCTCCGGCTGGCGCGAGCGCGGCTTTTACGGACGCGCCTATCGCGTCAAGCAGGAAATCAGCGCCGATGATCTGCGCCGCCGCCTGCTGATCACGCTCGACCATGAGGTCGAGGTTCTCGAACATCAGTTTGCCCGCAACCGCGTTCACCTCATTCGCGGCAAGGCGAGCTTCCTGGCGCCGGATACGCTGGCGATCCACAAGGAAGATGGCGAAGTCCTGCATGTAGAGGCAACCAGCATCCTGCTCGCGGTCGGCACCAAGCCCTTCCGCCCCGACTACATGCCCTTCGACAACAAGACGGTGATCGACAGCGACGAATTGCTCGATATCGAAGCGTTGCCGCGCTCGATGGTCGTCATCGGCGCCGGGGTCATCGGCATAGAATATGCAACGATCTTCAGCGCGCTGGACACACAAGTCACGGTCATCGACCCCAAGGAAACCATCCTCGATTTCATCGACAAGGAAATCGTCGAGGACTTCATCTATCAGCTGCGCGACCGCAACATGAAGCTGCACCTTGGCAACAAGGCCAGCAAGGTCGAGCGGCTGCCTGACGGCAAGGTGGAGGTGACGCTCGATACCGGCCGCCGCATCGTCACCGAAATGGTGCTGTTCGCCGCCGGCCGCATGGGCGCGACCGATACGCTTAACCTTGCCGCCGCCGGCCTCGAGGCCGACAGCCGCGGCCGGTTGAAGGTCAATCCCGAAACATTTCAGACCGCCGTGCCGAATATCTTCGCCGCCGGCGATGTCGTCGGTTTCCCGAGCCTCGCCTCTACCTCCATGGAACAGGGGCGCATCGCCGCCCGCGTTGCGTCCGGCGCTATCTCCAAGGAGCCGCAGAAATATTTCCCCTATGGTATCTATGCCGTGCCGGAGATCTCCACCTGCGGCCTGACCGAAGAAGAGGTCAAGCAGCGCAACATACCCTATGAATGCGGCGTTGCGCGTTTCCGCGAGACCTCGCGCGGCCATATCATGGGCCTCGACACAGGTTTGCTGAAGATGATCTTCTCTCTGAAGACCCGCCGCCTGCTCGGCGTGCATGTCATCGGTGAAGGCGCGACCGAACTGGTGCATATCGGCCAGGCGGTGTTGAACCTGAAGGGCACCGTCGAGTATTTCGTCGAGAATACCTTCAACTACCCGACACTTGCCGAAGCCTACAAGATCGCCGGCCTCGATGCATGGAATAGAATGGGCGAAATCAAAACGACCAACTGAGCACTCGCCTCTTCAAGGCGCCGGGCCGCAAGGCCCGGCGTTTTTATTTTCAGATTTATTTGCCGTGCTTTTCCAGCCAGCGCTTCATTTCGGCAATCTCCGCCTCCTGGGCGGCGATGATGCCTTCTGCCATTTTACGGATTTCCGGATCCTTGCCGTATTCGAGCTCGACTTTCGCCATGTCGATCGCGCCCTGATGGTGCGGGATCATGCCGCGCACGAAATCGACATCGGAATTGCCGGTCAGCGAAACGGTCATGTCCCGGTGCATCTTGGCGCTTGCCGCCGCGTAAGCCTTGGATGAGGCGCTGTCGTCGCCCGACATCTGGTTTTGCATCGCCTTATGATCGTGCTTCATATCGGCCGCCTGAACAAGGACAGGCAGGCATAGCGTTACGAGCGCGGCCGCAGCCGCGTGCTTGATAAACATCGTTATCTCCTTGAAATTGATAGGTCATTGCGCGCCGACCCACAAGGTGGCGCTACGGCCCGTCAAGAGCGTGGAGGCGGAGTCGGCGGCCTGTGCGCCCTATCTGTCAGACGTTCTTCACGCCATGGCCGCGGATATTGCACCGACATCGTCAATGTCTGGGCATATCGCATCTCCGGCAAGGTCACGATGCAACCAGGGCAAGATGCCGCATGCGTCATGCCGCTGCAATTGGCGCACCCATCCGATGAAGCCAGCTTTCTCGTTTCCTTGGATCGATGCTCGCCATGTGCGGCGCCATCCATCCCATGCGGCATGGTCTTCTCCATCGTGGAAACCATGATCGCCTCACGCGTCTGCACAGCCGCGGCCGGCATCAAGCCATATCCGAACCAGGCAAACATCATGAGAATCGAAACGAAAAACCGCATGTTCAAAACGTAATGACGGCATCTGCGATTGCAAGTCCCCGACTTGAGATGTGGACACAAATCGGAAAGCATCAGCGCATCGTTTCGGTTGACGTTTCGGCCCAAAACGCTGTAAAGCCAGCGTCATCCGTAACCGCGGATTAGCGACGCATCAAAAGGCGACGCTTTTAGGATGGGTGTCCGAGCGGTTTAAGGAACCGGTCTTGAAAACCGGCGTGCGGGAGACCGTACCGTGGGTTCG